>JAQQAI010000051.1 GCA_028532915.1 Sphaerochaetaceae bacterium | reverse complement strand
TCCGTTATATAAGTTCCGACATAAATGCCGGAGTTTATTCAACTTTAAGTCTTCCCCTGTCATCTCGCGCTGCCTTTCGACAGCCAAACGTTAGCTTTTTACTTCTATTCGTTTTGAATTGACTTGGAAGCCCTTACACTTGACATCGTTATGATATCAATGCAAAAACTTGCATTTCTTCTCTCTTTCCTTCGCTTATTAATGTCAATAATCTAATGAACTAAGAGGTTTTAAAACCACTCGTTCAGCGGCTCAATCGCCGTGCACTGTTTTAGCGTGCTCGCCTAAGATACAATATCAAGAACTCAGTGTCAATAGCAAATTTTACCATTTTTCACTATTTTTTTGATCGTTCTTAGTAGTCAGTGTGTCTCACACACTCTTTACGTTTGAACCGAGTCGGATACTACCTGTTTTATCGAAATACGTCTAGTAGGTTTTGAAAAATAAATAAAAAAAATGTGTAATCGACAAAATCTATGATAATTGATACCCTTAGCCTATCTTATTAAATCATAGGTTAAGAGAGGAACCATCATGAATCTTGTTTTTTTAGGCCCTCCCGGAGCTGGTAAAGGGACAATCGCGACGGCAATGAAAGAGGAGCTGTCAATCCCTCACATCTCTACCGGTGACCTCTTTCGCTCTGCAATAAAGAACGAAACAGAACTCGGAAAGAAAGTAAAGGAAATTCTTGCGTCAGGGAATCTGGTACCGGACGAAGTCACCATCGAAATGGTCAGGGAACGTCTGGCTGAAAATGATACCGAGAATGGATACATCCTTGACGGTTTCCCCCGGACAATATTCCAGGCGGATGCACTGCAGTCGATGGCTGATATCGATGCGGTCGTCAATTTCGACCTTGAGACCGAAAGCGTTGTCAAACGTTTGTCCGGCAGGAGAGTCTGCAAGAGTACCGGACGCACCTATCATATCCTGTACAATCCGCCGAAAGTCGAAGGTATTGACGATGAGACCGGAGAGCAGCTCATACAGAGAGATGATGATAAAGAAGATGCAATCCTTAACAGATTGGAAGTCTATAAGAAACAGACAGAACCTCTGATTGCATACTACAGTGAAAAAGGGCTTCTCAAAACAGTCGACGCATCATCGGCTCCTGAAAAAGTGCTTGAACTCGTTCTTGCTGTTCTTAAAAAATAATTAGCACACCCATCAGCGGCGGCTGACAGATTGTCTGCCGCCTTCTTTCAAAGGTAATTGAGAACGGCTTTGTAACTGTCAACCCAATCGTAGTTCCCGCCCTCGCCTATCTCAATGATCTTCTCAATCACATCTTTGTCTTTCACATTCTGCATATAAAGACCGGTCGCGATATCGAGCGCATCCTGATACATATCTGAATCAATAAATAATGTCATCAGAGAAAAGCTGATCTCTTTGTCGTCAGGATTATCTTCCAGTAAACGCTCATATGAATGTATTGCAGATTGCGTCTGCCCTGAATCGGCAAGCAGTCTGCAATAGAGTTTGTTCCATTGCAGACTGTTATCCTCATCCACAACCGCGAGCTTTCCCGCAGTCTCGGCAGCTTCTTCAAGATCTTCATTCAGTATATAACTGTGCAGGAGCAGACTGAGAAACTCGATATCTTCGGGAAAGTCCGCCAGATAAACTAGAGCTTCCTGTGCAGCTGCAGTATACCGTCCGTCTTCTATTGAATCGAGAATCCGGTCGGTCATACGGTCACGGACATCATGAGGCGATGTCACACAGCCAGAGAGAAGGCCGAACAGAAAGCAGGCCAGTATGATGAGCGATCCTGCATGAATAATCTTCCTCATATCACTTCTTTTCTATTTTCCGTTTCTTCCCAGGACGGTGGATTCGATCTCTTTGACCTGATCTCTATACAGATTAGTGATCGTCGTTCCATAATCCGCCATGAGCTGTATCATATTCCGCGGGTTCTCGGGAAGGTCTGTACCGTTGAGTCTATCACCCGCATCGCCCAATCCAGGAAGGATATAAGCTTTCTCGTTCAGAATAGGATCCATCCACAAAGTATATACGTGTGCGTTTTCGATCGCACGCACCACTCTCAATGCTCCTTTGAGAGCGGAGATCACGGTGATGAAGCGTATCGACTTCGGTTTGATTCCCTGAGATTCCAGATACTTGACGATCGTGACCAACGAACCTCCGGTAGCATTCATAGGATCGGCGAAGATCAGATCTTTCCCCTCTAGCTCCGAAAGATCGAAGAACGAACGGTCGAGATCGAGAAGATAATCCATATTCTTCTCTTTTTTTGTATCGTCCCGACGGATTCTGAAAAGGGCAAAGGGTGTGATCATGTTATCTGAAGAATATTCCTGTATCTCCTTCGAAATAATCATCGACGGAAGCAGTGCCCCCCGGAGCATGACGCACATCACGGAATTCTGAATCAACTGATCGACGTTGGGAATCTTGTGGATGGCATAGTTGTTAAAGGGTACGGTCACAGGTGTCTTCGTGACGATGCTCCTTTTTGAAGGGAGCGCTTTATCTGCATAGACATGGGCGAACAAAAGTTCATATGCACGCTGTACATAATAAAGGAATTCGGACTGACTGGTTTTCGGGTCTCTCAGTTTTGCAATCAGTCTGGAAGCTGCCCCGTGCTGCTCTTTCGGTGTTTCGAAGGAATAAACATGGATCCTTTCCTCCTGAGCAACTACTGTCTTGAGATAGCGGCCTATCCGCTCGAAAACACCGGTCATCTCGTTTCTCATCGCCTCATCATCGCTATACCGGGATGCTTCGAATTTCTTGAAAAGGTCTATAGCCTCATCATAAATGGTCTGAATCTCGTCCAGATGTGATATATCCTGTTTCTGAAGATACCCATCCAGATCCGTTGCATGCAATACGATAGTACTCATTAGTATTTACGCCTCTTTTATATAATATAGGTGTTATGCCCGGGGCAAACATCTAGATTGTAGACTATCATATGACTTTTCACAACAACTTGTGCGTATTAGGAAACAACGATGGCGGTCTGAATCTCTTATTTAACCTGCAGGCAAAGCTGAATCTGAACAAAAAAAGAACCAAATATCATCGTTGGATAATATTTGGCGATCTCTTACAGAAAAATTATTTTTTATCATCTCCAGGGGGAATTGAACCCCCGTTGCCGGGATGAAAACCCGATGTCCTAACCACTAGACGATGGAGACTTGAAGCGTGTAGACTTGTACCATGCTGATAAAAAAACGTCAAGTGGGTTACCAATTTTTGTCGATATTTTTCATGAAAAAAATAGTTTTCAAGTAATTCATTACTGTTTTGATCGATTCTAAAGAACCGGAGGATCGCTGATATGCCCGAACTGCCTGAGGTAGAGACAATAAAGAGAGATCTGATTCCCTTATTCAAAGAACACCCCGTGATACGATCAGTCACCGTATACAACCCTTCTTCGCTTTCTAATCCTCATTGTCATACCCTGAAAGACCTGCGGGTGACACACATCGAACGAATGGGGAAATACCTGATTTTCAGCTTTGACCGGCAGTTTTTCTTCACGATCCATTTCAGAATGAGTGGATCTTTTTTCATCAGAGAACCTTCCAGTCCGGCGGATATCCATGACAGAGTTCTGCTTACTACAGACGGTTTCATCGCAGCATTTCACGATCAGAGAAAATTCGGAAGGATCACGGTAGAATCCTCTCTCGGACAACTTCAGAGAAAGCTTGGTCCTGATGCGCTGGACGATCGCCTCACTTCTTTAAACTTTCATTCTATTTGCAGATCCCACAGCAGGATGATTAAACCCTTTCTTCTCGATCAGAAGGTTGTCTGCGGACTTGGGAACATCTATACTGACGAAATACTCTTTGCTGCTAAGATCCATCCCGGAAGAAAGACAGACACTCTCACACGCGCCGAAACTGATTCAATATTCTTTTCTATGAGAAGGATCCTCAACGAAGGCATCAAAGCAAGAGGGACAAGTCTGGGAGACACGGACGGGAATTTTCAAAGTGGCGGCGGGCGTGGGAATTATCAGCACAGTCTTCAGGTATTTCAGAGAAAAGGAGAACTATGCCGCAGGTGCAAGTCTGTCATCATTGCAACATCCGTTGGAGGCAGAACCACTCATCTGTGTCCTTACTGCCAGAAACCGTAAAAAAAGATGCCCTGCAATGAGGACATCTTCAATATGAGCCGCACAGGATTCGAACCTGTGACCCACGCCTTAAAAGGGCGTTGCTCTACCAGCTGAGCTAGCGGCCCGTGACGAACGTGTTGGATATTACCAAGATGACGTAAAAGTGTCAACACAAGATATTGAAAGTTCTGTCACTTTTTTTATCAAGTTATTTTTGATATTTTTGCATCTCCTTTCCAACCAATGTATCACATAATTCATTCAGCTCTACCCCTGAATGACCTTTCACCCATCCCCATTCTATCTGAAGGTCTTCTCTCAGCGAATCGAGAGCCTGCCACAGTTCCTTATTTTTGACGGGAGATTTCGAAGCTGTCTTCCAACCGTTTTTCTTCCAGTTGTGGATCCAGGAGGTAATCCCCTGTTTCACATACTGTGAATCCGTGAAAACACGAACCTTCGCCGTGTCTCCGTATTTTTCGATGATATATCTGAGAGCTTCTATCACCGCCGTGAGCTCCATCTTGTTGTTGGTTGTGAAAGCTTCCCCGCCACTGTTTGTGATACTCTTTCCATTTCCGTCCTGGACGACGAAGGCCCATCCTCCGGGTCCCGGGTTGCCCGAGCATCCTCCATCTGTATATATTACGATTTCATTCTGCATACGATATAATAGGAGGAATTCTTGAATATAGTCAACAAATCACCCGTTTTTCGCTGAGAGCTTTCTGCAGAAGAGAGATTACCGCCGAATGAGCGTAATGGATTTTGGCAACCTCCACAGGTGTATGCCCTTCCCCGTCACGAACCTCGATATCGGCACCGTGAGCAATCAGAGAAGCGACCACTTCATAGTTACTCATCAGATGACATGAAAGAGCATAGTGCAGAGCGGTTTTTGATTCCCAGCTCATTTTATCCAGATCCTCATCATGCTCTATAAGATAGAGAGCGACTTCCTTATTCTCTCCTTCACATGCGATCATCAAAGGAGTCTTCCCAAGATTATCTGTCTGATCCAGTCGTGCACCGGATTCAACGAGCAATCGTACTATCTCGATATCCTCCAGCGCATGGTAGAGGACACTGTGTCCTTCACTATCGGTGAAATCAGGGTCTACTTTGTTCGCCAGTAGATACCCGATCATTTCCTTAGGAGAAGGGTTCTCATACAGAGCCAGCACCAGCGCATTCTGAGCCACGAGAACCGGCGGGACTGTATCGTCTTCATACCGATCGTCAAAATCGTAGTCGGGATACAGGTCTATCCCTATCGTGGCATCGCGACGGGCGCCGTTGTCGATAAAGAATCTGATGAGTACATCATCCGTGCACGAAGCTGCACTCAACAGAAACAGATAGTCAAGGTAATCCCTTCTCAAAGGTTTGAGAATATCAAAAAGACGTATTGCTACAAGAGGATTTCTATTGTGAATCACAGCGTCGCATAATGAAGTGAAGGTAACAGAACTGCCGGCCTTAAGCAGGACTTCGAGAATTTCGGGAGAAAGATTCCGCGTTATTGCATAATACAGTGGAGTATGTCCGCAGCAGTCACATTCATTGACATCTCGTATTCGAACCAGCTCCTGTTCGATCAATCCGGTATTCTCGGAATGGATGCACAGGTCGCACAGTTTTTCAAAATCGGTTGAATTATCCATAAGGACCTCACTGGAAAGATTATATCATCTTTTTCATTGATATTCTAATAAGTTTCTTCATCATTAGAAGATATTGTTGACTTTGATTCATACAATTAAGTAGAATACTCTTAGATATGGTGAAGGGAAATAGGTGCAAATCCTATGCGGTCCCGCCACTGTAATCCCGGTAAAGGATGACTGCGTAAACGCAACCATTGAAGAAATTCGAGAAGGTGTCATTCGAATATCCCGTGAAGCCAGGAAACCTGCCATGTCTGAACCTTTCAATCGTTTGATTGGACCTACGGTGCATAGGTCGGGTATGACAAATCATGCCCAGACAAATTCTATTCAGGAGTCTTTGGACATGAAGAAATCAATTATACTATCGATCATCAGTCTATTTATTATTGCCGGACTGTCCGCTCAACCGGTACAGGAAATCAATGAGGACGCATATCTCGCCTATACAGATTCACGTGAAGTCACCATCTCACTCGATTCTCCGCCTGACCGGATCGTCTCTCTCAGCCCGAATATCAGTGAAACGATCTTTGCTCTCGACGGAAGCTCTCTTCTTGTTGGAAGGACCGATTATTGCAATTATCCTGAAGAGGTTACCGCCGTACCTTCAGTCGGTGATCTGATGAGTCCGAGTCTCGAGAAGATCATATCTCTTGAGCCCGATATCGTGCTGGTGAGCACTCTGGGACAGAATCAGACGATCGAGGCGATCGAGAACGCTGGAATCAAAGTCGCATATATAAACGAATCTCAATCTATGGAGGGGACCTACTCCCTGATAGAAGATGTAGGGATTCTTATCGACAGGACACAAGAGGCTTCTCAGCTTATAGACGGAATGAAAGAGGAGATAGACAAGGTAACCGAACGGATCTCTCGGTTTCAGAAAAAGACGGTCTATTATGTTGCCGGTTTCGGTCAATGGGGAGATTTCACAGCCACAGGGGATACTTTCCTTCATGAGATGATTGAACTGGCAGGAGGTATAAATGTCGCCCGGGATGCTTCAAACTGGACTTTCAGCCTCGAAGAACTTCTGGAGCAGGACCCGCAGATCATCATCCTTCCTCCAACATGGGGAGCGACATTCGAGCAGACAAAAGATGCATTTATAAGTTATGAAGCATATCAGTCGCTCAGTGCAGTGATAAATGACTCGATCTACTATGTAGATGGAGATATTCTCAACCGGCAGGGTCCAAGAAGTGCACATGCTGTCAACCTTCTCAGCCGTGTCATCCATCCGGAGCTGTAGGTGAACCATTCTCCCCACTACTATCCTTTGATGATCATATTGATTCTGCTGTTCATAGGTCTTTCTCTGATTGCTTTGAGCGTCGGACCTGCGAACATACCTGTTGATCAGACGGTCAGAATCCTTTTGTCAGGACCTGAGACTGTCAGCGCAGGGATCAAATCGACATCCCATAATATTATCTGGAACCTCCGCTTCCCGAGAATTCTTGCAGGAGCCGTCACGGGAGCGGCGCTGGCAGTGAGCGGGATGGTTTATCAGGCGATTTTCAAGAACCCCATGAGTGATCCGTTCGTTCTGGGCATTTCCAGTGGTGCAGCATTCTCGGTTGCTTTCGCTTCCTATATCGGGATCGTGACTGCCGCTGCAGGAGTGTGGACGGTCCCTATTGTCGCCTTCGCAGGATCTCTGGGAACAAGTATGCTCATCTTCGTCCTTTCAAACGGTATCAGAAGATCACCTACCACACTGTTACTCACCGGAATAGCTCTGAATTTTCTCCTTTCCGCCCTGATGACATTGTTCCTCTATCTGAACAGAGCTCAGCTGCAGAATATCATGCAGTGGACGATGGGGAGTTTCTCGAACTCCTCCTGGACGAAGGTGATAATTCTAAGCATTTCTAGTCTTATCGGTATCATTCCGATATTCGCCTTCATCAAGGAACTTGATCTGCTGCTGCTTGACAACTTCACTGCAGTTTCGATCGGAATGAATATCCGGAGTGTCAGAATTATTCTTCTTATACTGTGCACCGTCTCAACTTCAGTCACCGTGGCCTTTTTCGGAATCATCGGGTTTGTGGGATTGATGGTTCCCCATATCATGAGGATTCTCGTAGGACCGAGGCATCGGAATCTCCTTCCTGTATCCATCATCGGCGGAGCCGTGATGGTGATCGCCTCAGATACCATTTCGAGAATTGCAATCTCACCTTCCGAACTGCCGGTGGGGGTGATTACATCTCTGTTCGGCGCTCCTTTATTCATTATCCTTCTTGTCAACAATAAAAAACGGAGATAGGGACATGAAATCGAATACCATGGATCAAGATGATATCATCTTCGTGAAAGATCTTACCTGGTCGTATCACCAGAAACCGTTGTTCAATCATGTGTCGGCCCATATAAAGAAGGGAAAGTTCCTTTCGGTCATAGGACCCAACGGCTCCGGCAAGACAACCCTTCTCAAACTGCTTATGCGGCTGCTTCCTGTTCCGGGTCAGTCAATCTACTATCCCGATGGTGATGTTATTCATTACAATCAGAAGCAGCTCGCCCGACTTATCTCCTATGTCCCGCAGCAGAGTCGTATCGAGTATGAATTCAGTCTTTTTGAATGTGTTGCGATGTCGCGATATTCGTACACTGACCGTTTTTCCCCTCTATCTCCCGAAGATATCAGAATAATCGATGAATCTATAGATGCTCTGGGTCTTTCCGATTTACGTACCCGCAGTGCCACTGAACTCAGCGGAGGAGAATATCAGAGAATGCTCATCGCACGGTCGCTTGCACAGCAGTCCAATGTGATCGTGCTGGACGAACCGGTGAGCCATCTCGATATCCACCATCAGGTGGAGATTCTCTCGCTGCTCAGAACTCTAGTGGACGAAAAGGGAAAGACCATCATATGCGTACTGCACGACCTGAATGCCGTCTCATATTTCAGTGATGAGGTAATGCTGCTCGATGACGGTATAATCATCTCACACGGCAAGCCGGAGACTGTATTGCAGCGCAATACGATAGAGAACGTCTACAAGGCAAGACTATCGATCGTCAGTGATGAGAAACATGACAGAATGATAATCTCCCCGCTTTGGAAGTCTTTCTAGAATTATCTTACACCGGTCTTCTTTATGATGTGAAGGCCGAACTGTGTCGACACGATCGGAGAAACCGCCCCGGTTGAAAGTCTTTTCACTGCATCTTCGAACGGGCGGACCATCTGCCCCGAGGAGAACCATCCAAGGTCTCCCCCTTTGCTCTTGCTCGGACATGTCGAATACTGCCTGGCCAGAGAGGCGAAATCGGCCCCTTCTTTCAGTTTCTTGAGAATGTGCTGTGCCAGCTGGCGGTCTTTCACCAGAATGTGTGATGCTCTCCATTCCATACGTTATCTCTCCAATTCTTCCAACATTTCAATATAGTAACGAGGTTCGACATCCAGACCAGAAAGGCCGAGGTCTACTTTGAGTCTTTCTATCGATGTGATCGCCTCATTGACAGTATCCGCGGAGGAACTGTCATCGGCAATCCTTTCCAACTCTATGAAGTATCCAAGATGAGTTACATTCATCAGTTCTACAGTAATACCAGAAAGACTCCATCGCCATCCTTTTTTCTCTTTCGTAATAGTAGCAACATACCCCAATGAGGTAAAGAAGGATAATATCGATGAATGCTGCCCCTCTACGGTTATCTCTATCTCATCGTTCACCTCGAAGCCGTCACTGCGCTGTTCTTTCGATTTACGGGTGAGAATAGATCGTCCTCCCTCTTCTCTTACCCTGAAAAGTGCTTCACCCTTAAAAGAAGAGGAAAAATACACATCTTTTTTGTGGATCTTTTCCGGTTCACCGGAACACCTTCGTTCCAGAACAGATTTCACAGTCTGAAACTGTTCATGATCAAGTCGTATCTTACATTCGATCTCTTTTGCCATATATCAGTCCTTCCACGGGAATATAAGAGACCTAAGAGAGCGATGACCGACCTTCTCTCTCTCATCGAACAGAAGCTCATCCCACGGAATATTCTTTCTCTGAGAGTCGGGATTATTCTCCAGATAATCGTATTTCAGCATCAGAAGAGATACAGCAACACATTTCGCATTCTGCAGACCGGCGACTCCCGGCATGATAGTAGCGAAGAATACGGAAAGGATGGAAAGAAAAATCTGGTAAAGAGCAAAGAAAATCGTGAAGCCGATATTATCTGCTACTATGATGAGCGATTTCTTCAGACTTTTGAAAGGACCGTCCTGAGGCATCTGAATCGATATGGGATAATAATAGAACATGGCAAATACCCCGATAATCACTACCCAGAATAGGACTATCGCAAGAACCAGGGTAAACAGGTTGCCGTAGGAGAGATAAAAAGGAATGACGAAAATCGAAACAGTCACCAGTACGACACTTACAAGAAGGTGAACCATAGCGTGCGAGAACATCGCCGCAAAACCTTCTTTGAAATGAGCGAAACCCTCTCTCCTGCCGTTTACCAGCGATTGCGTCTGATAATTGACTGCAGCAACATACAGCGAGTTCAGTGCCATAGCGACGATTGCGGCAAATAAAGCCAGACCGACGGAAACTGAAAACAGTTCCACAACACCGTACAGAGCCCCTAAGACCACAAGATATCCGAGATTAAGAACAACCAGAGAAATGAGGTTATCCCAACCGTCAAAAAAAGCTTTCTTAATAAAAAATCCGATCATGGAAGTAGAGTACCCTTGTATCCTGATATTATCAAGAAGAGAATGAAAAAATGCTCCCATTCAATAAAGAAAAGGAGCATTCGATTAGCGGCGAAGGGACTCGGACCCCTGACCGAACGGATATGAGCCGTTTGCTCTACCATCTGAGCTACGCCGCCAATTTTGTTGTGTTCAACAGGCGACACTATATCGGTCAAACGGTATTTGTGTCAAGTACAATGATGAAAATATCATGGAGAACCCGCGATTGCGAGAGTATCTATCCTGTAGCTCTCCGCCTCATCTTTTTCCCATATCATCATAAGACGGATAGTCCTGTGTGAATCATCAAGCATATCGACATTGATTCTCACCTGTTTCTCTCCGTCGAACACGACCAGACCGACCAGCGGGGCTGATGCAAAGAGTTTCAATTCATCTTCTTTCACACTCAAGAGTGCATCTCTGTTGTGTTCACTGACGAACGAGTCAATCCATTCGACCGAATACGGCTGTCCGTTTGCTCTTAAGACAGTCTCGATAAATGGATCAGAATGTGTGAACAAGTCGGTATATCTTTCTCCCGTGGAATATTGGGGAAGGACCCCCGAAAAGGGCTCATCAAGAAGAAATCCATCGATTACAGCCGCACCGAGGGGAAGAGAGATTGAGAGTAATAGGACCAGCGCTGCTCTTATCATATCCTATGATGTATACCAATTTGCAGATAGTGTCAAACAATTGGTAGACATACCATAGAACATTTTGTAGGATGATTTGCGATGAACGACAAGAAATACGGAAGCCTGACAGACAGACAAACTCAGCTTATCAGTTCCCTTACCAGAGATTTCATTCATACGGTCAGAGATCCTCTTCATAAAGACATCTCGATGTCTGAAGGATTCAGGGAACTGTCAAAAAGTCGTGTAATGATCTCTCTTCACAGAGTCAGGCAGCTCGGACCGGCCTACCTGACCTATCCGGGAGCGACTCACAGCAGATATGAACATTCTCTCGGGGTATTTCATATGAGCAGACAGATCATACTTTCTATCCTCTCCAGATTCCCCCAAGACAAGGAACTTCCTTTTACGATGAATGGTATTCTTGCGTTTCTCAGCGCGGCGATGCTTCATGATATCGGTCATTTCCCGTATGCTCATGTTTTGAAAGATATCATCAGCCCTTCTCACGAACAGATTGGAGCGAAAATCATTGAAAGCGATGCAGAAATCCTTTCTATCCTTGAAAACATCGGGGCAGATGTATCTTCTGTGTGCCAGATTCTCGATGATTCCAGAAATTGTGATGACCGGGAAATCCTTATATATAGAGCACTGCTCAGCGGAACGCTCGATCCCGACAAACTCGACTATCTTTCCCGCGACGCACTCTACTGCGGAGTACCCTATGGTATCCAGGACAGTTCTTATATCATCAGAAACATGCATTTCGACGAGAACAACACCCTATGCATACCCAAAGAGGCTATGGGGGCTGTAGAACATCTTCTGTTCTCAAAATATCTGATGTATAAGTATGTCTACTGGCATAAGAGGACTCGTAGCGCAACAGCGATGATAAAGAAAGGGGTCCTGGTCGGATTGTCAAGAAATTTATTCACAATGGAAGATTTCATAAATCTAGATGATGAAAGCTTCTCCTATATGATGAGAAATTGTGAAGATGGTGAGAGCAAAGATCTGTTCGATATGGTCCATAACGGCTCTCTTCTTGAAGAGAAGGCAATCCTTCCGTTCAAGGAAACCGATTCTGTCCATGCAGAATGCTCCCGCCGGTTCGAAAAAAGGGATGAGATAGAACAGAACCTGTGGGAAAGGCTTATGGATGAATATCCTCAGCTGCAAAGACATCATGTCATTCTTGACCTGCCGGAAAGGGTTTCTTTTGAGACTAAACTCTCCATCAGAGATGATGCAGGTCGTAAGCTCTCTTCCTTTGAGGTTGAGAACAGGCTCTTCTCGAAAAATGCGATGGAATCCTTCACATCGGCTCTTCGCACCTTCAGGGTCTTTGCGCCATCTTTTGTATCAGCAGAAAAAACACAATTCATATTGGAAACTATTTTATGAATATATCAAATAAAGAACACCACTATGCGCAATTTGTGAAAGGGGATATCCCTCCCCGAGTGATGAGATTCATCAAAAAGACCGGGAAGGCAATCAACAGACATGAGATGATAAAAGAGAACGACAGGGTTCTTTTGAGTGTCTCGGGAGGCAAAGACTCTCTGGCACTCGCAGCGGCTCTTGCAATACGGCTGCGCTGGCTCCCTGTCTCCTATCATCTGGAAGCTGTCATGATTGATTGGATCGAGCATCCGATCGGAGAAATCTGGGAAGAAAGACTTCACGAGTTTTTCGAAACCTTCTCTATCCCTTTCACGATTTTTCATGAATATCAGTATCCAGAGAGTTTTAAAGGCGAATTCAACTGCTATCTCTGTTCAAGAAACAGAAGACGGATCATGTTTGAATATGCCGACAAACATGATTACTCGCTCATAGCCACAGGCCACCATCTGGATGATCTGGTCGAAACGACCATCATGAACCTTACCAAGCGGGGAGTGTTCTCAACGATGCTGCCGGTGCAGGAATTCTTCAAAGGAAAACTGCATGTGATCCGCCCGATGATCGAAGTTCATGAACAGACGATAAGGTCAATCGCAAACGAATTCAAATTCCCCTGTGTTAAACCGGTGTGTCCTTACGATCAGACTAACATCCGGTCAAAGATCAAACCCATCGTCAAAGACATGGTGGCTCTGGACAGGGATGCCCGGGAACATTTTTATAAGGCGCATATGTTTGATTATCGCATCAAAAGAGAGTAATATGGTGGAAGACTTGTGATATAAAAGTACAAGATAGTTGCGGATATACAGTAATTGGAGTAAATTAGAAATATGATAAAGAATAAGACAAAACGGAATGTTATAGCAGTCGTAGTGGCAATGGTTTTACTTACAGTCACATTGCCCGCATTTGCCCTTTCACCCTCAGGCAATTTGACTTATCTGCATGTAGTGGGAGCAACCGAATCCGATGTGCTTCAATTCAATGAAAAAGGTGTTTATGTTGAATCGACAGAATCACCCCTCGCCCTTGATGACGGGTGGGTCGTACTTTCCGGGATGGATCCGGTGACTATCGAGAGCAGCGATATCACCATAGTTTTGCAAAGAGAATCAATCTTATCTGTGGTATCCAACAACAAGAAGCATCTGAAATTCTATCTGGTAGCAGGAAGTGCATCATTTCTGATGGACTCCCAATCCGCTCAGAAGCTGACGGTCAATACCCCGGTAGGAATCTACTCTGCAACCGGTTCGACTGAATTGTTTGTCTCTTCAGATATTTCCGAACTCATATTTTCCCTAGGGAGTTCGGTTGATGTGACCAACACTATCACCCGTGACAGGACGACACTCTCTCCATTCCATTATCTTGATCTGGCAGACCCTTTCCTTAGCCAGAAACCTATCTCAAAGCAGACATATAACTCTTTATCAATCGCGCAAGAACGCTCCGTTTCCAGTCTGCTTCCAAGTGCTTCTGTTCAGGACGGAATAACGATCCTCACACCCTCTACCGCCTATGAATCAGCAAAAAAAACCGAGGCCGTCGAACCCGAACCTGTGAAGGCTGTTGAACCCGAACCTGTGAAGGCTGTTGAACCCGAACCTGTGAAGGCCGTTGAACCCGAACCTGTGAAGGCTGTTGAACCCGAACCTGTGAAGGCCGTTGAACCCGAACCTGTGAAGGCTGTTGAACCCGAACCCGTGAAGGCCGTTGAACCCGAACCCGTGAAAACAGCTGAAACTACGGCCAAGATGACTTCGGCATCTGAGCGCAAACAGGATAAGGAATTCAGTGTGTACATAGTGCATACCAACGACATGATGGGTGCTATTGAAGAAAGCGGGATATCGTTTGCCAAACTCTCCACACTTATAAAATGGGGAAAAGAAGTTTCAGATAGAAATCTGATTCTTGATGCTGGAAACAGTGTAGCAGGAACCGCCCTCTCCGACTTCAACTCAGGAAAGAGCATATCCACCCTGCTGCAGCTCCTTCAATATGATGCAATCGCACCGGGAACCGCAGAGTATGCATTTGGTATCGACACTCTGGTAGAACAGGCACGTGAAGCCAGAGAGAACGAATATCTGGATGTTCTTGCCGCAAATGTTTTTGATGCGGAAGGAAATAATCTTTTTGACGGTTACAAGATCTATGATCTTGAAGGATTCAAGGTTGCAGTTATCGGCATCAGTGCTCCCGAGACTTCAGTCGAAGATACGATCTTCTATTCATCATCATTCAAAGAGGATGGACAGGCTCTGGTCGACGCTCTCAAAGACAGGTCTGATGCTGTGGTTCTTCTTGGAAATCTCCCTTCCTCCCTCGATATCACGATCGACTATATAGCTGAAAACATCAAAGGTCTCGACCTGATTATTGCCGGTACCGAGGCAGATGCACAAGACGGTGGAAGAAGAGTAGATGATACCTACATCGTGAATGCTGGAGAAAAACTTTCGAGTATCGGGATTGTCGAGCTGAAGGTTATCAATGGAGAACTTGACGGCATCTATGCTGTGACTGTCACAGATGATGATATCAATAACCCTGAACAGTCCGCTCTCGCTCAGGCTTTCAATATCGATAAAGTAAGTGATGATCCGATAGTCAGCACCTATATCAGTTCCCTGAGAAAATCTTATGCTGCAATTGACAAGGTTGAAGAGGTTGCGGAAAAAACTGTCGAAATCTCTGCGTCACCCGCTGCTGCGGTGAAGGAACCTGTAAAGCAGGTGGCTGAAGCTCCCGAAAAAGAGCAGGAGAAGCAGGTTGCCGAATTTGAAGTAAAAACTTCCGAAACGAAGATCACGACAAGCAGTGAAAAGCCTCCTCTCATCTTAGACTACGGAATTAAAACGTCATTTGTAGCGACGAAGGATAATGTACTCTCGAATGAATCGATCAAGACAGGTATTTCCATCAACCCCTACATCCAGATCGCGAATACACGATTGGGCCTTCAGGCCTTCTACCTGACAAGCGGTTCCCTGTTCGCTCCGCTTTCGAGTGATGTGAACAACCTGACGATAGGATCAGGAACCGTCAATACATTAAGAGGCATTCTCAGATTTGTCGATTACTTCTATGTCGGGGACGAAAACGACAACTTCTACGTTGTGATGGATGATAGTTCACCCATCACCTACAATAACGGATATATCGTGAATGACCTTGCTGTCGCCAGCGGTCCTTACGAAGAGAATCTGGGACTGTATGCAAAAGCCAGGCTGGGGAAATTATCCCTCGAAGCATTCGTAGATGATATGTACCTCACTGACATAGCCTCTTCAGGATTCCAGAACGGAGGAGTCAATGTCGGTTACGAGATTCTTCCATCTTTCACCCTTTCTCTCGGATCGGTGATCAATGCAAGCAGAACGCTCGATGATATCACAGCGTATCCTACCATCGATTTCGAGTGGGCTCTCAAAGACACCAGAACATTGCAGGTAACGTTATTCTCGGGACTTACGACTACCTTCGATATCGCTCCGTTCAGTATCACTCCCCTGTATGATTCTACAGGAGCTACACTTCTGGATCAGTTCAGCAACTTCCAGATAACCGGGGGATTGAATATCGGAACCCTTAATTGGGATCTGACATTCCTGGCATCCGCCGAGAACTATGATGATCCGATGGTAGCCTTCGGGTCACTCAACTCCACGGCTTTCTCCGGGACAAGGATGCTGGAAGATACAGGATTATACTTCACATTCCTGGCATCCGGTACCTATACAGGGGATAAAGTCAGCTTCAATGCAAGCTACCAGGTTCCAGTCACCGACGATTTCACGGGAATCGTTCCGCTCGACAGCGATTCATCAGTCACGGGTGATATAGCTTCAATATCGATGAGCTATTCCGGCAACGGTTATACCGGAGAGATCGGTATCGAACGGGTTGGCTTCATCAGTGCCTTCAGCGATATCCTCGACTTCTCCGACGGGTTCGAAGGACTTCTTTCAGACACACTCACGCTTCTTACAGAAGACACTCTAGCCTACCCGTATGTGTCTGTAAGCTACACTGAAGGAATCTTCACCTTATACGCAGACCTTTCATTCCTGACTGACGGAACATCGAGAGCTACAATCGGAACTACACTGGATCTTGGCAAAAACGTTGAGTTCATCGAACCGGTAGAATACGAGAGTGCAGATTCTCTGGATGTCTCATTTGATCTCGGCACTTCCTACACCAGAGGCTTCGTAAGCGGCAGTGATGATAACTATATCTCAATCGACCCTACGCTGACTGTTTCCGATGAAAACTTCTCGGTTGGAATCGGTCCTCATCTGACAGTAGCCCCGGAAACTCCTTCTCTCTATTATCATTCACTCTCTTCCCCGTACAGCTTCTCCTCCGGTTACAGTTCGACGTTGGGTAAGACATTCGATATCGTGACAGATATCGCATCGCTGATCGATCACGTTACCATCGGGGATACTTCCAGCGAAAACTTCTTCGAACTCTCCCGGGAGAACACCTATTCAATGGGACCACTGATCTCTTCGATGGATTCTCTTGTTGACAGCGAACTTCAGAGTAAACTGGCTCTTGAAAGCTCTATTGATACGAAATATGTTGATCTGGAAATGTATGTAAACGATCTTACGACATGGCAGCTCGGTGCGATGAATATCGGCATCTCTCCGTTCGAGAACTATGGAGCCGAATTGAACCTCTCAGGAGTCGTCAGTGCAAAACTGAGCAGCTCGGAGAAACAGTTCGATATCCTTCCGACAATAGAAGGTGTGCTGCCTATCATCGATAAGGAAACAAACAAACTCAGTGTCTACGGCGGATTCACGACTCTTGTCGGATACGATACAACAGACGGATTCAGCCAGATGTTCTATAACTCTTCAGTCTCTTCGTTCCTGGCGAGATTCAACAACTATATGTTCCACGCAGGCTTCTCGTCACAGGTAGACAGATTCTCTGCCGGAGTCGAAGTGTCGATGCAGGAAGGAGCCGTTTCCAATAATATGTTCAATTCTCTGTTCTCCAGAGACAGAGCATCTATCCTGGCAGACTTTGATGCTGCCTGGGCCGATCCAACAACAAGTGATGGAAGGACCTACACAGCTTCTGCTTCACTTGGTTATGAAGGTGATGCATTCAAGCTGAACGCTATGTATTCGGTACCTATGACTACCTCCTTCTCTTTGATCGAAGACGAGGATCTGATCCAGCTTCAGGGATCGGTCGACCTTGACTGGGTCACACTGTCGGCGACATATGCGAGAACGGGTCTCATCGATGCGGCTCAGACTTTCTTAGGATCATCTGATGATCTGCTCAACAGATTACTCACTTTCGCCATAGCTCCTGAAAGTGTCATTAGGGCCGGGGCAACGATCAGTCAGGGTCCTGTCGATCTCAATGCATCGATTGGAACCTATGCTGTTCAGACCTCGGATGGTACCTATAATGGGACCACTTACACCGATATCTCCCCCTACCTCTCAATCGGAGCTAACATCAGAATCTTCTGATTCATCAACATCACGATTCGCAAGGGCTTCACTGGTTGGAGCCCTTGTTTTTTGGTACAATAGAGACATGGAAGAAGCTAAAAGAATACAGATTCTCGATCCTCTTGTCGCTCAGCGTATCGCCGCAGGGGAAGTAATAGACCGTCCTGCATCCATCGTACGGGAACTCATCGACAATTCGATCGATGCACACAGCTCATCGATCACCGTTGAACTTACCGATGGAGGTATCGAGAAGATCATAGTTGTCGATGACGGTATCGGAATCAGAGAAGAAGACCTTCCTCTCTGTGCACAATCTCATGCGACAAGTAAAGTCTCCTCCCTCGAGGATCTTCAGCATCTTGCTACCATGGGATTCAGAGGAGAAGCACTATACAGCATCGCCGCCGGAGCAACCTTGTCCATCAGCAGTACTTCTTCAGGATCACTCGGATCCACTGTTGTAGTCGATAATGGAAAGATTGAGGAAATAAAACCCGGTGGACCTGCAAAGGGAACTGTAATTACCGTGAAACAGTTGTTTGCACATATCCCTGCACGAAGGATGTTTCTTAAACAACCTTCCAGTGAGGCACGAATGTGCAAAGTTGCGATGATTGAAAAGGCTGCAGCATTTCCCCATATCTCTTTTTCCATGTTTCACAATGGAAAAGAGACACTGCACCTTCCGCCTGCAACATCAAAACAGAGAATCCTCGATATTCTCAAGAATGATAGATCCATAGTTCCATCGGAAATGATAGAGATGAGACTCCAGGGTAAATCATTTTCACTGTATGCTGTGGCTTCCAGGGAATCTACGTACAGAACAGACCGGTCACAGATCAAAATCTATGTAAACAACCGAATCGTAGATGAATATTCAATGGTACAGGCGATAACCTATGGATATGACCCTTTTCTTCCGGGAGGAGGATTCCCCTACTGCTATCTTTTCATTCAGGACGATCCTAAACTTGTCGATTTCAACATTCACCCGGCTAAGAGAGAGGTGAAATTACGCAATAAGGCTGAAATACATCATGAAGTTGTCTTAATGGTCAAGGAAAACCTGCAGAGCTATCATCAATCATCATTCGCCTCGCCATTCGACCTGCCCCGGCAGTCACCCCAGTTGTTTAGTGATATAAGACCTGATGCTAAGGTATCAGAACGACCATCCCCCGACTGGTTCGAGAAAGCCAAAGAATTATTTCAGAAAGAAGAAGCTGAACCCGTCAGCATTCAGCGTGAGGTAGATACCTTCCGATTCAGATATATCGGACAGCTGTTCAAAGTCTTCCTGATCGTAGAAAAGGAAGAATCTCTCTATCTGATAGACCAGCATGCTGCCCATGAAAGAATCCTCTACGATTCCATGAAGATCATCGAAGGTTCCCAGCCTCTTATGATCCCGTATGAATTTGAAGTTGAACGGAGCATAGATCACTTCCTTTCTGATCACAGCATCTGGTATGAACAGTTCGGTATTCGCCTTGAACGTACAGGAGATCTCCAATGGGCAATCACTGCGATGATCCCACATTATAAATCGATGGAAAATGAAGTCGTACAGGCAATTCAGAACTACGAAGGAAATAATATCGATGACCTTCAAAAAACTCTGTTTTCCACTGCGGCATGTAAGAAAGCGATAAAGGCGGGAGATCCCATCGATCCTTCAAGTGCTGAAGAGCTGATCAAAAAAGTATTCGAACTTGAATATCCTGTATGTCCCCACGGAAGAAACTTCGTAGTTGAAATAACCCGGGAGGATCTGTACAGCGCTGTCGGTCGTCTAGTCTGAAATGATGTAACGGTATACATCGACAGTAGATGAGGAATCATCATTGGCGACGATCAGGATCTTTCTTACCTCTTCGGGCGACATGGATGCGACTTCAGTCAGGTTCTCCCGCGTCTTCATCTGGGCAAGTTCATTGCCCTGACCATCATAAAATGTGACAGAGCAGGTATGGTTTCCTTCCATGTCAAAGACAAAGAAGGTTTTATTATCCTCGATGATCCATCGGGGATTGATGTCTGACAGTTTCTCGTCTCTCTCTTTTCTTTTATATTCGATCGAGGTTTCAATAAATGAAGCATCATCCTTGAAGACCTCGACCGTATAGAGACCTGAAGGAAAACTCCGGTAAGGAGGCATGAGAATATCGTTGAAAAACAGACCGATTCTCTTATCTGCCTTCACAGGCTTGAGCATCTTTTCCCACCGAAGATCATTCTGAGGACCTGTCAGAGATACTGAATAGGTTTGCTCAAGTTCAAAATCATCAGAAGGGACCAGAAGCGCGATACCGGTTTGATGAACTGCGGTATCGGCAATCATTGTGAGGACTTTCACATCATATACCGTGATATCCTCAAGATAGACAGACTCCTGTTCACAGGAAGTAAACGACAGCATGAGCACAATGAAAACCAAGGTAAAAATTTTCACTGTGTGTTTCATCACATCCCCAACGCCTCTAACTGCATGACAACAGGGTTCGCATAACTTCGCAGAACAAGATTCCTCAATTCATCAGTCAATCCCTTGTATCTCGACAAGAAGTGTTTCGTATTCAGCGATTCGTATTTTTCAGTGAACCTCGTAGGGCCCTGGAGCAGATCGTAGGCATAATAGTTCGTGTCATGAAGATGGTAACCTATATAGATCTGCCGGTCGATCTCTTCAGCCACTTGAGCAGCATTATCATAATCTCCCTTGAGAACCTTGCCGAAGTGGATATGGACATCTCCCTTATACCGTCTGAGCCCTCTGAGCATATTCACCAGATCCTCATATTTCTTCTTTTTGTAGGTTCCATGCAGTTTTTTAGAGACCTCTTCACGGCCTTTGTTGATATCATTGGGGTCATACTGGTAGGAGATCGCCACGGGAACGATATTCACAGCCTTGATCAGATCGCTAAAAGAAATTCCCGAAGATTTATAGCTGAGATAGAGCATCTTGATAATCGCGGGGTTCGTCTTATCGATCCCGTCTTTTGATCTTCCGCTCTTCTGGGCGACCCAGATCGATTTCTTTTCCTCTTTGATCGATTCTACGAAATACCGCGAAAGCCTTAGAGATTCGCTGTACTGCTCGCGCAGAGGGAGGTTTCTTTTCACGGTAATTCCCCCGTTAAGCTTGAACATATCGGTCGTGAACTGATTCACAAGAAGGTTATCACCGATGGCCATTTCACAGATAGGCATATTCGATTTGATCAGAGCATAATCCAATAAGGCACAATCGAGGACGATATCCCTGTGATTGCTGATGAACAGATACGGAGTATGACGGTCCAGATGATGCTGTCCGGAAAAGGTGAATTTTCTCATTGAATTGCGTTCTATAGTAGGAAGGAACACTCCTGCAGTTATCAGTCGTTGAAAATCATCATAAGAGGAAACCTGGTCCAGCAGAGGAGGGATCATTTCCTTCATCTGATGACTCTTCCATTTCGTCTTGATGATATTGCCCGAATAGAGGACTTCAGCCATATTTGAGAGAAATTTCGGATATGCCTTTATTCTGCCGACAGCATCCAGCACATCCTGCCCCTCATAGGGTGCTATATCCCGATACAATTCAGTATTCATGACTTTTAAAACTCCACATTGAGAGATTTCATATATTGTGAACGTTCCCAGACGGCAGGGTTGTCAAGCCGCTTATGGGCAAGTTTTCCTCTGAAATCCACAAAAGAATCGAATCCTTTCTCATCCATCCATTTTTCCAGAGTGGAATTCATCTCCCCTATCACCGAAAGACCGCCTTTAAGGATCGCTGTCACAACCTGAACTGCCTTTGCTCCCGACAGCAGAAGCTTGATGAGAGCTTCTCCATCATGTACTCCGTTGGAAGCACATATATCGGCTTCAAGGTATGCGGAAAGCAGCGCGGTCCATTGAAGGGCGAGACCGTAATCATCCGGATTACTGAAATTGACGCTCGGTTTGAGGCTCAGCTTCGCGATGTCTATATCAGGCTGATAGAATCTGTTGAACATTACGAATCCATCGACATTCATATCATCGAAACGTTTGATCATGTGTGCGAAAGATGAAAAAGAGTTTCCCAGTTTCAGAGAAAGTGGAAGCGATGTTTTTTCCCGTACTGCGGATACGAGCTGCAGATATTCGCTTTCAATCCGGGCTGAATCATCCGCCATGTCGGACGGGAGGATGTACTGATTGATCTCCAGTGCATCAGCTCCTATGTTCGAGAATCTGTCGACATAATCAGTCCAGCTTCCCAATGATCTGCAGTTCACACTCGCGATCACAGGTATATCCAGTGCATCGGTAGCCTTCTCGATAAGGGTCAGATAATTGTCTATATAATAGTTTCTGGAAACTTCCTCAACAAAGGCGGCACCGTCTGCATGTGTGAGGTATTCGCTGCTCTCTTTGATCATCTTCGCAGAATCCTGATCGATCTGTTCCTCGAATATAGACTTTACGACTACAGCTCCGGCTCCCGCATCTTCACATTTCTTCAGACCTTCAAGAGTCGAAGTCAAAGGCGAACTGCCGACTATAATAGGATTCTTCAACTCAAGTCCCATATATGTTGTAGAAATTTTGCTCATATATCATCCTCCGTTCTTATCATGCGAATCTGTTGTTCAATGGGTGAACTTCGCTTTGCGCTTCTGATCGACTGTCATTATACAATAAAAATCATGAATGAATATATATTGTTTTCCAATATTCTTGGATATCGCCTGTTTACCCAGCACGTAAAAGGAAGAGGGAGTCATCGACTCCCTCTCTAAAATGAATTACAGGGTAAACAATCTCTGCGGATACTCTATCAGTTTCTCACATCCCGACGAAGTGACAACGAACGGTTCACTGCACTCGAAACCGTACGTATCGAGCCAGATTCCGGGCATAAAATGGATGGTCATCCCCTCTTTCAATACGGTCATATCTCCGGGTCTCAAAGATACGGTATGTTCACCCCAATCAGGGACGAAAGCCAGGCCGAAGGAATATCCTACGCGTGAAGGTTTTTCGACTCCGGTTCCGGCAAGCTGACTTCTCCAGACAGATTCGACCTCCTGTGCCGTCATCCCCGGACCGATTTCTTCAAGAGTCTTCTGAAGTCCGTTTACGACAACCGAAGAAACATGCTGCAGATCCTTCGGAGGATCTCCGATAAACACAGTTCTTGACAATGGAGCATGATAATGGTAACGCGCTGAGCCCAGCTCCAGAAGAACGACATCTCCTTTCTGATAAGAACGATCGGGGCTGTAGGTCAGATGGGCGCTTGATGTCCTTTCGGCACTCGGTATGATGGGGAATATTGCGGGAGAATCTCCACCGTATGTATCGGTTCCCCTTATCTGTTGAGCACTCACCAACGCCGCGACCTCTCTCTCGGCCACACCCTCTCTGATGTTTTCCAATGCGATATCCATCGCCCGGACGGTTATCTTCCCCGCCTCTCTTATATAGGCGATTTCCTGTTCACTTTTGATCGTCTTGACCCAGCCGACCAGATTCTCACTGTCTACGATGTTCATCGAGGGAAGTTCTCTATGAAGCACAGAGTACATCTTCGGATTGCACCAGTATCCGTCCATCTCGATCGCCAGGGTCTTTCCCTTTCCCTTGATCATACCGGCCACGAATTCCATCGTATGGATATATCTTGACTGGACGTATTCATCCTTATACCCGTATATATGATCTTCAGGCAGATATGTTGTCATTCTCGCGGCATTTGAATCCTGAGCTCTTCCGAACCACGAAGGATATTCATCTTTGAGAGAGATCACCAATCCCTGGTGAACGTAGAAAGACCATCCGTCAAAACCGGTAAGGTAGTTCATATGTGACGGATCGAGTACGAGCAGAACCTCGATACCCCTGTGGTCCATCCTCTCTTTCACGAGATCGACTCTTCTGGCATATTCCTTTTCACCAAACGGTATATGTTTCATTGTACGGCTCCTACCTGGGAATCTCTATTCCTATGTGTTTGTCTTTTGCGATGAGATATGCCATCATAGCCACCATCGTATCCTGTACACCTACTCCGGTGAGATCACAAACGGTGATCTGATCATCGGTCTCTCTGCCCTTCTTCCTTCCCGAGATGATATCACCGATCTCTCTCACGCAGGAAAGGTCTTTGAGGTATCCGGCCTCTTTCGGGGCTCTCAACTCGCCGAGACGGGTACTTTGAGATATAAGATCACAGGCTATCACGTCAACATTCTCAAAGACGTCGGCATACAGTTCCTGTTTGTCCTCCGCATCAGAGCCCATCGACGTGATATGCAATCCTCGATGGAGCCACTTCGGAGAAAAGTAAGCCTTCCTGCTCGGTGTAGTGGTAACGACTATGTCACATTCACTGACGAGCTGTTCGCCCGATTCGGCGATGACGACTTCTACATTGAGTCTCTCTTTCATCTCGTCGACAAATGCCTTTTTTCGTTCAGGTGTATCGATTGAGAACATAACGATCTTATCGAACCTGCGAACGAGGGAAAGAGCCTCCATCTGATAACGTGATTGAACTCCGCATCCGAACACACCGACAGCGCTTACCTCTTTCTTTGCCATAAATTTTGCGGCGATCGCTCCTGCTGCCGCAGTTCTTATCTGTGTAAGATAACCGTTGTCGAGCAATACAGCCTGAAGCATTCCTGTCTCGGTTGAAATTACGAGCATCTGACCGCTTTGTGAAGGCAGTCCTATATCGGGATTCTTGAAGAATCCGGAAGCTATTTTGACTGCCATCGATTCCATCGTATGGACGAAAGCGCTTTTGATATCAACTTCTCCATCCTTCTTGGGAACCGGAAGCATCATAATAGGAGGAACAGTAGCTTCCTTGTTCGATAATGCGATAAACCCCTTTTCGATCTCATCTATGAGAGAGTGATCGAGATGGACATTTTCTCGCAATTCCTTTTCATTCAATATAATAATCGGATCCAATTTCATACGGTTATCTCCTTTATCTGTTATGAATCACTGAAAAATATTTCTCGAAATCCACGTTCCTTCCAGTCAGCGGCATCACGGCATTGCATCCTTCGATATCGATAAGACCCTTCTGAATGGCGGCAAGAGACGTCGCTGAGGCACCTTCGACCACTATCCCGTGATTATAGAACAGATAGCGCATCGCTTCGGCGATCTCTTCTTCATCGACAACGACATGTTCATCTACATACCGGGACACCAAATCGAGCGTATATCTGTTATCGAATCCTATACCACCGAGAAGAGAGTCTGCGAGAGTGTCCTTCTCTTCCACCTGCACGACTTTCTGAGCCTTCACACTTTCAAGCATTGCCGGAGATCGGGCAATCGAAACACCTATCACTCTGACTGACGGTTTTATCGATTTGATGGCCATGGCCATCCCTCCCAGAAGACCTCCTCCGCTGAGAGGGACGATGAGAGTATCGATCTGTGGAAGCTGGTTATAAATTTCCAGCGAGATGGTACCCTGACCTGCCGCGACAAATGGATCATCGAAAGGAACTACAGGAATGAGATTCTTCTCATCCCTCAGTTTTTCATACTCTTTTTCCGCATCATCCTGCCCTTCTCCTTTCTGAACGACATTTCCTCCCAGAGCTTCGATCGATTTCACCCGATATGAAGGCACTCTCTTAGAGACACAGACTGTCGCCGGTATCTGACAGGTATGAGAGACATAGGCTACAGCACGTCCGTGATTACCCGTCGAGAAGGTGATTACACCTCTTTTCTTTTCATCATCTGCCAAAGAGAGGATCCTGTTCGCGGCTCCTCTTATTTTGAATGATCCTGTCTCCTGCATCATCTCGGCTTTAAAATGAAGAGATTCGGCTTTGAATTGTCTGCTCAAAGCCGAAGATGAGATCAGAGGCGTTACTTTCGCGATAGGATAGATACGTCTTGCCGCACTGAACACATCGCTTATAGAAACACTGCTATTGATCATTTTTCACCTACTTATCGTTATAGATGATATCGATAGGATAATCGTACAATGCCTTATATCCTGTTTCCGTCATGTAGATCGAAGCGTCGATTTCGAACCCTACATCATCGTACCAGATCCCGGGTATCAGATGGAGTGCCATATTGGGTTTGAGGATTGTTTTGTCACCGGGACGGAGACTGATGGTATGTTCGCCCCAGTCTGGCGGATAGTTCACTCCGATGGAATAACCGAGACGGGATTCCTTCACCACCTTGGAATGACTGATAGCCTCTCTCCATTTTGCTTCGACAGCTTCGGCAGTCACTCCGGGTTTTATCCATTCAAGAGTCTTTGCAAGTCCTTCGATGACGACCTTTGCAGTGTCTGTCATCAGCTGAGGAGGATTCGTTCCCAGGTAGATCGTTCTCGCAATAGGAGCATGGTAGTGCTTATAGACTCCGCTCAGTTCCAGAAGAACAGCCTCGTCTTTCTTGAAGGGTTTGTCGGACCAAGTCAGGTGGGGAGTTTTCGTTGCTTCTCCGGCCATCATCAGAGGAACGATCGCTGGATAATCCCCACCGTGAGTCGAAGTTCCGGCATATTGGGCTTTCACGATCTCCGAGGCCGCATCACATTCTCTCACACCGGGTCTGATATGAGTCTTTGCAGCGTTCATCACATTCACTGCGATCTGGCCGGCAATTCCCATCAGTTCCAGTTCTGCTTCACTTTTTACAACGCGAACCCAGTTGACAAGGGCATTCGCATCGACAAAGGATGCCTGAGGAAGAGATTTCTCGAGTTCCACGTAAGAGCGGTGAGTGAAATAGAACTGATCCATCTCGACACCGATACTCTTCTTTTCCCAATGGAATTTTCTGATGATATCGGCAACGAAATGCATCGGATGTCTCTCTGTCGACTGTACGTAGTTGTCAGCGTACTCGAAAATACTCTCATTTGATAAAAAGCTTGTCAATCTTGCCCCGTTTGCATCCATTCCCCGCCCTATCCAGACAGGTTCCTCTCTGTCGAGAGCGACTAGAACACATTGATGGACATAGAAACTCCAACCGTCATATCCGGTCAGGTAGTTCAGGTTCGCCGGATGGGAGACCATCAGCAGTTCGATTCCTCTTTCACTCATCAGAGTCTTGGTCTTTTCGATTCTGCTGAGATACTCTTCTTTCTTGAATAAAGACATTTTTTCCTCCTTGTGATATTACATGTGGCCTGTATAACGACGTTTGATGAGAGCGTCGTGCACATAGTCAATCATGGTGATATAATCAAATACCGGTAGCCCTGTTGCCTCAGCGACACGATGTGCATACGGGGGTAACAAACTACACTCCAATAAAATAGCTTTCGTGGAAGGGCAGTCCCTGACTGCTGTGAGAGAGTGTTCAACCACACACTTCTCAACTTTCTCGCTGTCAAGAGTCCCTTTTTCCTCGAACACGGCCTCCACGAATTCCCGGCAGTCCTCCAGCCCCACGATATGGATCCGACTGCGCATCTTCTCTGTGACATCAAGATTTTCGAGAAGATCTGATGTCAGCGAACGGGAGTTTGCCGTGATGATTGAGATTGAGTCTGTTCCTCCGATGATTGAGAGCATGAAAGGAATCTGAAGCAGACTCGATAGAAAGACCGGGATATCCATGTCGGCAGCCAGCTGTTTCTGGTATACCGCCATGAAGCCGCAGTCGCCGGTAATCGCTTTCACCCCTTCCTCGTACAGAGATACAGCTTTTTCCTTCAAAATCTGATACATGCTCAGATCATGGTTGAATATCCGCTCCACCGACAATCCGGGAACCCGTTGAAAACGGACCGGATAGCGGTAGGTTGTTGCGTTTGCCGTATCGCCGGGAATGAACGGAACAAAGTTTTCCAACAAAAGGATTCCGATTGTTTCCCCATAACTTACACTCGATCTGTTGACTGTATAAATCATCTTTGCATCCCCTTAGATACTGCTTATTTATGTCCTGATCGTGCTCTACAATCCTGCGGCATTCGGAAGGAATGTTGCTATCTGCGGGAAAATGATCAGTAAAACCGTCGAGAAGATAAGAATCAGGACGAACGGAGGAGTTTTCCGAATTACCTCCAGGTACGGCCGTCTGAAGATCAGCTGAGCGGTGAAGATATCACATCCGAACGGTGGTGTTGCCGAACCGACTGCAGCCTGAAGGACGATCAGTGTTCCGAGGAATACAGGATCGATTCCTGTCATGACGACGTACGGCTGGAAAATCGGAGACAGAACGTAGATGGCGACGATCGGGTCAACGAACATGCATGCGATGAAGTATGCGATAACCACAACGATGATAAGCTGAAGCTGGGTCGGATCGGTTCCGATGATTCCCGGCATGATAGCCTGAGGTATCCGCAGGAAGCTGATGAGCCAGCTGAACACCTGACCTGCACCGACGAGGATGAACACGACACCTGTGACGATACCGGCATCCAAAATAGCCTTTTTCAGCTTCTCGAAAGTCAGTGTCCGGTAAATCAGTCCTTCCAGAATAAGAGCATATGCTACACCTGCTGCAGCAGCTTCTGTAGGAGAGAAAATTCCTGCATAGATTCCCCCGACGACGATGATCGGGAAGCCGAGAACAAGATAGCCGTCTTTAAATGCTTTATGCCGTTCAGCCTTCGATGCCTTCTCCATGATGGCGATCTTTTTGATCTTGGAATAGAAGAAGACAAATATCGAAAACAGCAAAAAGATCAGGATCCCCGGCCCTATACCTGCAAGGAACAGTTTACCGATGGATGTGCTGGTAACAACACCGTAAACGATGAATCCGATACTCGGCGGGATCAGCAGAGCGATATCACTCGCATTGATGATCAGCCCGAGACTGAATGATGATGAATATCCTGCTTTCAGAAGCATCGGTCTCATCGTTCCGCCGATTGCTGATACTGTAGCCTGAGTCGAACCCGAAACAGCTCCGAAGAGGGTACAGCTGGCATTCGTCGTGATGGCCAGACCTCCGGGAATATGTCCCACATAGACTCTGATCATCTCCACAAGCCGTGCAGCAGCCTTTCCGCTTGTCATGATGTTTGCTGCCAGAATGAACATCGGTACACACACCAATGAGGGAGGTACGAATCCGTTGATCACCTGCTGGATGACAACCTGCATATTCATGTTGGGCATGGTGATCCCAAGATATGCAAGCAACGGACCTAAAAGGACGATGACGAAGGGGAACCCAAGCATCAGCATCGCAACCATGATTAATCCCATGATACCCATATTACTCGGTCTCCTTTAATTCTATCTTATCGAGGTCGATGCTTGCCATAGCGTTCTCAAGCATGATCTCCTCGTCTTCGTATTCATCCTGCTGTTCGGGAGATAACCAGACTTCTTTTTCAACTATGTTCTTGATGAAAGTCCGGGCAAACTGGAAAGCGGCCAGAAACAGACCGATCGGCGCCGGAATGATGAACAGCCAGTATGGTGCTCTCAATGAAGGTGTCAATGTTCCCCGACTTTGAAGATCCACCATATAATTGAAAGCGATAACAGCCAGATAGAACATGACTGCCGCACTTACTGCAGAAATGATTAGAATCAGAACTTTTTCGACCTTTACTGGAAGAGCCTCCAGAAGAGCTCCCATTCTGATATGACGTGCCTTTCTGGCTGCATATGATGTTCCTATGAACGTAATCAGAATGATGAAGAGTTTGGCGATCTCCTCAGCAAAGTGAATGGAACGATAGACGTTTCTTGCGATAACATTCGCGATGAGCAACACGGCAAGTCCAGCAGTGCTAATCAGTAGAACCCAAACTTCAAATTTGTCAACTATCAGTGATGCGGTCCTGCCGATTCGCTTCCATCGATCGCCCCGGGAAGTGTTTTTTGTAGTGTTATTTTCACTCATAAAATTTTACCTTTCTATCATAGAGGGCTCAAGAAGAATCTTCTTGAGCCCGTCTATATAGATCTTCTACAACCCTAATGCAGCCTGTGCGTCGGCAACATCCTGCTTCAGAACTTCAAGCATCATCGCTGAATCTTCGCCGCCGATTGACGGGAATTCAGGATAAACTTTGGTTTCTGCCAGACCTCTGAGGGTGGCAATCTCATCTTCAGTGAGTTCTTTGAAGGAGATCTCAGGTCGTTTCTGAGCAATCTCTTCTTTCATCTCGTCGTTCTTTGCCTGGATCCATACTGCTGATTCAGCTACAACATCCTGCCAGTAACCGCGGATCATCGCCTGATCTTCTTCAGAGAGAGAGTCAAAGAAAGATTTGTTCACACAAGGAATACCCAGGAAAGGTTCTGCCCAAAGCTGTACGAAATAGTCGGACACTTCGTAGAAGCCCATTGAATAGTTTGCAAACATCGGCTGACTCTGAGCATCGATAAGCCCGGTCTGCAATCCGCTGTAGATTTCACCGTACGCCATCGGTGTCGGGTCGATTCCGTAAGCGGAATAGTCTTTTGCCAGCATGTTCGAAGCCATGATACGGGTCTTCAGACCGACAAGGTCGGACAGATCATCGATAGGCTGCTTGCTGGTGAGCCACTGCCAGCCTTCGTAGAAGATACCGAGTGGAACGAGATCGTTTTCACGGTATTTTTCTTCCATGAGAGCCATGAATTTCCCGTTTTTGTTTACCCATTCGAGTATTTCGGGAAGGTTGTCTTTCGGCCAGATGTAGTGGAGAGCCAGAGTGTTTGTCTGTGGTACGAATCCACTGAGCCAACCGTAGTCAGCGAATACAAACTCAACGACACCCATCTGAGCCAGTTCAGGAATATTGTCGTTTTCCCCCAGTGTTCCATAAGGGAATACCTGAATATTCCAACGACCGTCAGACTCATCACTCATGTAATCGGCAAAGTTTTTTGCCCATACGGTCATGAAGTCGCCTTCGGCTTCTGCGGTCGGCATTCGCACTTCATAGGTCTGGGATGCTTCTCCCTCGCCCTGAGCAAATACCGATGCACTCGAAATTAACAACGCAAAGATTAACGCCATAATTACGATTCGATTTTTCATACTTTCCTCCTATCGAGTTTTGCACAGTACCCATTACTGTGCATTTAAAAACTACACAATAGCCGCAGTGGACCTCCTTTCACTTACGGCCATCATCTTCTAAATCATTCGCACCCTCCGTTAAGATAATCCAAAGCACCGGTCACAAGATATGAGACACCAGTCGGTAAGGTTGCCTCATCGATCGTAAACTTCGGATTGTGGTGGGGATAGATGCTGTTCGCTTCATTTCTTGCGGTTCCGATGAACGCAAAGATGGAGGGGACACAGTCCGCGAATGCGGCAAAATCCTCACATGCCATCGAACAATGTTCGGCTACATTGTCCTTACCAACTACCTGTGCGGCTGCACCATAGCCTAATTTGGTCATGATAGGATCGTTCACTACAGCATCATTTTCGTGATTGATTTCGAAGGCGGCACTACAGCCGTAAGTTTGGCAGATGGAATTCACCATCTCGACGAACTTGTCTGTAGGATTATCCTGAGCTCCAGGTTTCGTAGAGAACAGGTATCGTATCGTACCTTCGAGCTCTACGGTGTCTGGAATTATATTATTCTTCGTTCCGCCCGCAACACGACCGAACATCAAAGCGATCGGTTTCATTGGAGAAACAAATCGAGTCTGAATCGTCTGTACCTGCGAGATTATCTGAGAAGCACATATCACAGGATCAACAGCGCTGTCAGGGTAACCGGTATGTCCTCCTCTCCCCTGGATCGTCACTTTGAACACATCCATGGACGAGGTGACTGCACCCGATTTTATCCCTATGGTACCGGAAGGCAGTGGAGACCAGATGTGAACGCCCATTGCGGCATCCACGTGAGGATTCTCCAGTACCCCTTCATCAATCATCACTTGAGCCCCTGCAACTTCTTCGTTCGGCTGAAAGACGAATTTAATCGAACCGGCAAAAGAAGCTGTATGTTGAGAAAGAATCTTTGCAGCGACAAGCATCATGGCGATGTGGGCATCGTGCCCGCAGGCATGCATGACATTAGCATTCTCGCTGCTGAATGGTAATTGAGTCTCTTCCTGAACAGGAAGGGCATCGATATCTGATCGCATGAGCAATACCGGCCCTTCTGAGGATTTCTCACCCCGAAGTAACGCAACGACACCGGTTTTGGCGACTTTTTCAGTTTTCAGTCCCAATGATTGCAGATACTCTTCAATTACCTTCGAAGTTCTATACTCCTCGAATCCCAATTCCGGGTGCCGGTGAAAATCCCGGCGCAGTTCTATCAGTTCATCTGTCAATTCCGTTACGTATGAGGTGATATCTTTCATCTTAGACAAGGTTCCTTTCAATCAGCGTTTCTGCAATCTGTACCGCATTGAGGGCGGCACCCTTTCTGATATTGTTGGAAACAACCCAGAGGTTGATACCATTATCAATCGTGAAATCCTCTCTGATCCTGCCCACCATGGTAAGATCTTCATTGTTACTCATTAAGGGCGTAGGATAAACCTCTTTTTCAACTTCATCAATAACCTTTATTGAAGGAGCCGTTGATAATAAATCCATCACCTCTTTTCTACTCAATTTCTTTTCTGTCTCTATATTTAGAGATTCAGAATGGCCATACCAGACGGGAATTCTTACACATGTTGGAGAAACATCAATATTTTCGTCGAGCATTTTTTTGGTTTCATTTACCATTTTATACTCTTCTTTCGTATATCCGCCTTCCTGGAATACATCAATATGAGGAATTGCATTGAAAGCAATCTGCTGACCGTAAGCTTTCGGAGCAGAGACTTTACCTTCTGCAAGATATTCTGAAGCTTCGGCCTTGAGTCCGTCGATGGCTCTTTTTCCTGAACCGGAGACTGCCTGATAGGTGGATACGACGACTCTTTTGATTTTGGCTGCATCATGCAGAGGTTTGAGAACCACCAGCATCTGGATTGTGGAACAGTTAGGATTCGCAATGATCCCCTTATGCCAGTCGAGATCCTGAGGATTCACCTCGGGAATCACTAACGGACAATCGGGATCCATTCTCCACTGGCTGCTGTTATCAACAACGATAGCACCCTCTTTCACCGCGATGGGTGCGAGAACCGCACTCGCATCACCGCCAGCCGAGAATATGGCGATATCGACGCCCTTGAACGCTCCCTCTTTCGCTTCCTTGACTGTCCATGACTTACCGTTGAAGGCAACTTCCTTTCCGGCTTGTGAAGCGATATCGAGAGGGACCAGAGTCCCTACAGGGAATTTTCTTCTCTCAAGCGTCGAGATCATTTCGGTCCCGACGACACCACATGCACCTACTACTGCAACTGTATATGTTTTAGCCATTTATCTTTCCTCCAAACGTTTAGTCAAGTTTACCATCTTGAAGATCTTTAACAACACTCTCGATAATATCGATACCTTTCATCAAGTACTCTTCCGATATTACTAATGGTGGTAATAGACGAGCGACATTGTTGTGATGTCCGCCGACTTCGATCATAACGCCCCTTTGATGAGCATACTTTCTCACTTTCTTCGCAAGAGCTTCTGCAGGAGTTTTACTCTTTGAATCGGTAACCATTTCAAGAGCTATCATGAGGCCGAGACCTCTTGCTTCACCTACGATATCATATTTTGCTTCGATCTCTTTGAAACGGACCATTGCTTTTTCACCAAGAGCTAATGTTCTTTCTGGAATCTTATTATCTTTCATCCAGTTAAGCGCAGCAGCACCAGCAGCGAAAGCAATCATGTTTCCCCGGAAAGTTCCGATGGTCTTACCTGCAGGCCACGTGTTCAATTCTTCTCTATAAGCAATAGCAGAGATCGGGAATCCGACACCACCGAGCGCTTTACTCATAGTGATGATATCTGGAACGATTCCGGCATGTTCGAAAGCGAACATCTTTCCGGTTCTTCCCAATCCGGCCTGAATCTCATCACAGATCATGATGATTCCGTGTTTTTTCGTAATCTCTCTCACTCTCTGCATGAATCTGGGTGAAGGAATGATAGTTCCGCCTTCGCCCTGGACGGATTCGAGAATGACTGCTGCTGGAAGCGATGTGCCGGAGTGGGAATCCTCAAGAATTCTTTCGAGATAATCGGCACACTGCAGATCAAGGTCTTCGTCAGGACAGCCGAACGGGTTTCTGTAGGTATACGGATACGGGATGAATTGGACACCCGGGACCAGCTCACCTATTCCGTCTCTGTGGCCTGAATCTGTCGTAAGAGCAAGCGCAACTCCCGTCATCCCGTGATAAGCACCTTCGAAAGCAATGATTCCGTTTCTCTTTGTGTTGTACTTGGCAAGTTTGATAGCCTGCTCGACAGCATCGGAACCGGTAGGTCCGCCGAAGAACACTCTGGAAAGCTCCTTCGGAAGGATACGTCTGAGGGCTTTCACCATCTCCACTCTGGTCGGTGAAGGGATATCTAGAGTATGGGTAACTTTGTCGATCTGTGCATGAGCTGCTTTGAGGACTTCGTCATGACCATGACCTAAAGCCATTACCCCGGCACCAGCGAACATATCAATATAGATATTACCGTCTACATCTTCGATCGTTGCACCTTTAGCTTTTGCAATTGCCATCGGCATACCTTTCGAATAAGAAACAGCGCTGCTTTCATTATCAGCCTGATACTGCAGAATCTCTTTTGATGCAGGTCCCGGAGGTACTGTAACGATCTTGGGAGCCCCTTCCATCGACATCTGTTCGAACATTTTTTCATTATCCATTATACATCTCCTTTCCCACCTGTGATTTACCACAGTGGCGCTTTATTATGTTTATTTATAAGTTTTTCTGTGATGAGAGCAGCGCTGTTCTTCAGCGGCTCGATCAATTCCATGATCCTTGCTTCCGTCAGTCTCATTGAAGGCCCCGATATACCGATGGTGGCTATCACTTCCCCTTCTCTGTCGCAGATAGGAGCCGCGATGCTGTTAAGGTGATTTCCGAATTCGAGCAGTTCGATCGCATATCCGTTTTCCCTTGCCTCGAGAACCTGTCTTTTAAATTCGGCTTTATCGGTAACCGTATGTTCTGTCTTCGCGATCATATCGAGATTTTCAATGTACGCATCGAGATTCTCAGCCGAAAGACTGGAAATCAGCATCTTGCCGGATGCGCATGAATTCACCGGATATGTGTATATGACATCAGGATTGAGAATCACGGTATGTGCGCTTTTCACCTCTTCGATAGCTATGACCTGATCATTATACAAAACAGTAAGATAGATGTTCTCCCGTGCGATGCGTTCAAGATCATGCATGTGAGAGCGGGCAAGTTCCCGCAGCTGTACTTTCACAGGAACCGTCGATCCGAGCTGAAACAGCTTCAAAGACAGCTGATAACCGCTCGATGTCTTCTCTACATATCCCGTTCGTACGAGTGTGGCAAGAAGACGATGAAGGTTCGCACGGGTGAGCTGAAGGTCTCTGACCATCTTCACCGGCTGAACCGGCTGGTGAGAGGCGATATATTCAATTATCGTCAAAGCCTTCACGACAGTAGTCGCAATCGGGTAAGGTGTATCATTATTTGAACTACCGTTTGTATATTGAACCATAGGGCTAGTATGATGGGATAATCCAAGCTTGTCAAGAAAAATCTGTCAAAATTTATTTATACGATACTTCCATATCGATATTTTGCGTTCTAGAGCAATATTTTTCAATATTCTAAGGTTTCTCACAAATTTTACTAAAAAATATCCCCCCATCCTAAGTATTTTTCTTAGTCGGGGGGACGAAATCTGAAACTTTTTCAGTTATAGAATAAAAGGCAAATGATAATTATGTGACTGATACACGACAAATGTTTCCACTTCCAGTATCTCTGATACCTTTGAAAGCTCTTTCTTGAAGAAATCCAGCAGCGACAGATCTTCATCCTCGCTGAGAAGGACCTGAACGATCAGATCATAGCGGCCTGTGACGACAACTGCAGAGACAACCCCCCTCAGTCGGGAGAACTCCTCCGCCTTCCGCCCCAGATCCAACGTTTTGAGTTTCACACCCATCACGATGACCTGGACTCCGGGAAGGTATTCGGGGTTGATCAGGCCTGAAATATGAAGGATTCCTTCATCGATGAGTTTGTTCACTCTCGCTCTCACCGTGTTTTCCGTGATGGACAGCTCTTCTGCGATTGCGCTGAAGGCTTTTCTCCCATCGGTGAGCTGCCTGATTATTGCTTTATTCGTGTCATCAATCTTTTTCATTATCCGTTCACTCTTTGAAATTCTTTCATCATGTCGGCCAGAGCCTGAACATCTTCGACAGGGAGAGAGTTATAGATACTGGCTCTCAACCCTCCGACGCTCCGGTGACCTTTCAGCCCCAACATCCCGTTCTCGCCTGCTTCCGCCAGGAATTTCTTCTCCAATTCCTCACTTCCCATTCTGAACACTACATTCATCCTGGAACGGACATTCTTATCGACCGGAGAACGGTAGAACCCGTCACTTCCATCGATAACATCGTAGATGAGACTTGATTTCAATGCGGCCCGTTTATCCATTCCTTCTGCTCCGCCGTTCTTCTGGATCCATTCGAGAACCAGTTTCACAGCCCAGATGCTGAATACAGGAGGAGTATTGTATAATCCGCCGCCTTTCGCATGCAGTGAATAGTCAAGATAGGCCGTGAGGTTAGGATTCTGTCTTTCGAGCATATCCTTCTTCAGAATGACCAGAGTTGCTCCTGCAGGTCCCAGATTCTTCTGGACACCGCCGTAGATCATCGAGAATTTCTCGACAGGTACCGGACGGCTCAGCAGATCACTGGACATATCTGCAATGAGAGGGACATCACCTGTTTCAGGCCAGCTCTGCCATTCAATACCGCCTATGGTCTCGTTGGAACACAGATACAGATATGATGAGTTTTCGGAAGGTTTGACAGCCGAAGGATCGGGCAGAGAAGAGAAACCGTTATCGGTTCCGTCATAATAGAGATTCACATCTCCCACTTTCGCCGCATCAGCGGCGGCCTTGTTCGACCATGTTCCGCTTTTTATGTAATCGGCTACTGTGCCATTTTTCAGGAAGTTCATCGGTATCATCGAGAACTGAAGTGTCGCACCGCCGCCTAGAAAGAAGATCTCATAATCTTCGGGAACGTTCATGAGCGAGCGGACCAATGACAGTGTTTCCTGGTACATCGTTTCAAACGGCTGTCCGCGATGACTTGCTTCGATCATACTCAGGCCGTAGCCTTTGTAATCGAGCAGATCCTCATGAAGCTGCTGCAGAACCTCTACAGGCAAAACAGAGGGTCCTGCAAAAAAGTTTTTCTTCCGGTTCATATCTTTCCTCCATCAATAAGTTCTTTGATGATGGCCGTCGCCTCATCTCCGATACGTAAAAGGTTTTCCACACTGTTTGCTCCGACATGGGGAGTCAGCGTAACTCTGTCGGATGCAAGGAGAGGATAATCGGGACTTGGAGGATCACTCGGATAGACATCTGTTGCATACCAGCTGATACTTCCCTCTTCCAGAGCCTTCTTCATGGCATCTGCATCTACGCACGGGCCTCTTCCTGTATTGATCACGACAGGTTTCTTTGTGCATGCTCCGATGAGTTTTTCGTTGAAGACTCCCCTTGTCTCATCTGTGAGAGGCAGGTGCATAGAAATGTAATCGGCTTCTCTTACAGCATCTTCAAGTGTCGGCACCATCGTTGCTACAGCAGATTCAGTGACGTATTTGTCATATGCGATGACATTCATGCCGAAGGCCTGTGCTCGCACTGCCACCATGGAGGCAATATTTCCGATGCCGAACAGAGCGAGTGTCTTGCCGTACAGCTCAGTTCTCTTCATCTTCTTGAGCCACTGCCCTTCTTTCATACCGTTGTGCATGGCAATCAGATTGGTCGGGACACTCAGCATCAGAGCGAATGCCAGCTCAGCAACAGCAATTGCCGATGACTTCGGAGTGTTTCTGACAATGATCCCCTTTGAGGCGGCATAAGCTGAGTCGATGTTATCGATTCCAACCCCACCACGGATTATCAGTTTTAAATTCTTTGCCGAATCAATGTACTCTTTCGTACATTTTGTCTTACTTCTTACCAGAACCACATCAGCTTCACTGACTCGTCCCTTATCTTCAGTCACTTCTCCAAAAGTGCTGAGAAGATCTTTCAGGGATGGATCGAAAGCATCGGAAATTAGTAGCAACATTCTCTGTACTCCTCATATAGAATTTGATACCATACTTTACTGCATAAATGCGTTTTTTGTCAAATATTAAATGCTAAATTTAGCAGATTGTAAATTTTTCATAAAAATATACGAGAATATCGATCTAATATACCAATCAGGAAATAATCGGCCGATTCAGGATATTATCTTGCTGAAATCGACAGTGATTCCAGATCGAAAGGAGTTGTCTGATAGACATAGTAATTGAGCCAGTTAGTATATAACAGCTGTGCATGAGAATACCATGAGACATTGACGGGGCCGTCGGGATCATCGTTCACATAATAGTTCTTCGGGATCTTTATATCGAGACCTTTCGCCCTATCTCTTTTGTATTCGGCATCAAGGGTGTACTTCTCATATTCAGGATGGCCGAACACGAACACTTTGCGCTTGTCTTTGCTTGCAACGATGAAAAGACCGGCCTGTTCGGATTCACTCAAGATCTCGAGATCTTTGATCTTTCTGACATCTTTGCGTCTTACCTCGGTATGCCGCGAATGCGGTGCATTGAATGAATCATCAAATCCTCTGAGCAGCGGGGTGTTCTTTTTCGATACATTGTGGGAATAGATACCGAACATCTTCTCGGCAAGCGGATACTTACGTATTCCATAGTGATAGTACATTCCGGCCTGAGCTCCCCAGCATAAGAAAAGAGTTGAATAGACATGCTCATTAGCCCATTCCATGATATCACACAGCTCATCCCAGTAATCGACGTTCTCGAATTCAAGCATCTCTATCGGAGCTCCGGTTATGATCAGACCGTCATAGGAACGCTTTCTGGCTATGTCGTGTGTGATGTAGAACTCATCGAGATATTCGGCCGGAGAATGTTTGGAAGTGTAAGTTGCCGTCCTGAGAAATTCGACTTCGATCTGCAGAGGTGTATTCGACAGTCTTCTCAGCAGGCTGGTTTCGGTACTCGATTTAAGCGGCATCAGATTAAGAATCAGCAGCCTCAGAGGACGGATATCCTGACTGAGCGCACGTTTTTCTGTCATCACGAAGATGTTCTCTTTTTCCAGGATCTTTCTTGCTGGTAATGATTCAGATATCTTAACTGGCATATTGTGACCTACACTTTTTGAATAAAAAATAACCGTCGGTCGTACAACCGACGGTCAAGACGTCTCATGTACAGAGGTAATATTAATAACTCTTCATGGAGTGCATCTTACGTACTTTTTTCATTTGTTTTCGCTGTAAAGCTTTCTTCTTACGATTCTCGATCGTTGAAGGCTTCTCAAAGTATTCACGCTTTTTCCATTCGCGAATGATGCCCTCTTTCTCGACCATACGTTTGAACTTCTTGATCGATTTCTCGAGAGGTTCGTTGTCATCTACTCTTACGTAAGCTATAGTAATCACCCCCTTCCCGTGTTTCGGGAAAAAATTCTCTTTATCATCTATAAAGTTACTCTTTTTGTCAAGAGAATCAGTCATTTACTGCAGGTTTTCCCTGTTTTCCTTTCGATCAGATCAATATATCCTTTATACACGTCATCTACGATCGCATCCCATGAAAGATAGACGCTCTGGAGAGCCCCTTGACCCGCTGATTTCACCATCTGGCGATTCTGATGCATGTACATGACTTTGGAAACGAGAGATTCGATATTGTTTTGTATGAGAAATCCATTCTTCTCATCGATAATTCCATCCGAAGTAGTAGAACCTTCCACCACGATTGTGGGAACCGAGCAGGATGCAGCCTCCTTCATCGTCAGAGAGGACATATCGTACAAGGAAGGGAACACCAGAGAATCTGCACATGAAAAATAGGATTGAAGCAGGTTTCTGTCTTTTACGACCCCGGCGAAGATGACCTTCCGGTCAAGATTGTAGCTCTGTACAAGTTCTTTCAGTTCCTGTTCGTCAGGACCGGTACCGATAAAGATGGCTCGAACATCACATCCTTTCTGACCGAGCGAATGCAGAGAATCGATTACCAGTTTCAGATTCTTCTCAAACCGGTGCTGACCGACATACATAAGAACGAAATCATCATCTTTCAGATGGTGCTTCCTCCGTATCACGGCCCGCCTTTCGGTACGCTCGGTGTCTGTCAGCGGTCTCATATCAGTACCGTTTGGAATGATCTTCACATCCTTTTCGTAACCGTACTCGTGTAAAGTTGCGGCAGTCCCCTCGTTGGGTGACCACACCTCATCCACTTTATTGTAGAATCTGACGATATTTTTGATGGCCCCGTTGACAATCATCTTCGAATTGAACATCCGGCTGAAATCATCTCTGTACTTCGATTGGAAGGTCGCGACGATCGGAACACCGGTCCTTTTGGCCACCCGCTTCGCTTCGGAAGCGCTGATGAAAGGCGATTGGACATGAACGATGTCGAAATCTATCGCATCCAGTCTTCTACGGAATTCACCCAATTGGGGAACGCCGCACCGGTACGGTGCGAATCCCGGGATCGGTATCGTAGGAAATCTGATAATCTGAGGATCGGTCTCGACATATTTCGGAGCCTCAGGCCCTATCACATATGCTGTTCCGTATTTCTCATTGATCCAGTAAGAATAATTCTGCGCAACATATCCCACCCCGTCTATTATAGGAAAAAGAGAATCAGTAAATTGACCAACTGTAAGTTTTTTCATTATTTCACCTTTTGTCATGACTCGCTGACCAGCTACCTGATGATCTGTTCTATCGGAGTCTTATATTTTCTTATATCTATCACTGTAAGCTGGAGAGTTTCATTGTTTCTGAAATAGTTTCTCCCCATACGGAAGACTATATCAACTTCATCCCCCTCCTGAAAGCTCTCGGAGATGATCTGAGAACCGTTCCAGAAGATCGCCGGCCAGCGGTACTCGCCGTATCTGATCGTCAGTTTCACATGATTCACACCGTTGCTTCTGCTGTTCTGCAGATACCTGATCTCTTCGATAGTCGTCTTACTGATCAGAAACTGGATCGGAGGATTTCCCTCTCCGTAGGGTTCGAACAGTTCGACGAGACTGATGATCTCGGGAGTGAGATATTTAGGAGGAAGCTCCAGATCTATCGTAACCGTATCCTCTTCATCGGTCTCCCTCTGCATTGCCTCGATCGCCGAGGACAATCTTTCATGGAGAACCGGAAGGTTCTTCTTTTCAATGCTGAAACCTCCGGCACAGCGGTGACCGCCGTAATCGATGAAAAGATCTTCGAAAAGAGAGAGAAATTCTCTGATGTTGAAATAGGTGGGAGACCTCATGGAACCTGTCAGGCGGTTCTCGTCTATATGGGCGATCACCATCGAAGGGACACCGAACTGCCGCAGAAGACGGGATGCCATGATCCCGGTAAGACCTCTGTTCACGTTCTTATCTTCCACGACCAGAAATTTCTGTTCGAACTCTTCATACTTATTCTTTGCCTTGGGCAACAGGCTGTTCCATGAGTCCTCCCCCATCTTCTGACGTTCCTTGTTGAGGCGCAGAAGCTGTTCGCTGCAGGTCTGAGCGTGATCCTGTTTTGTAGACAGCAAAAGTTCCAACGCCACCTCGGGTGTCCCCATCCGCCCCGATGCATTGATGATCGGTGTTATCTGCCAGCTTACATCTGTTGTGCTTATCTGTTTTCCCATCAGTTTCTGTGCTGTCATCAGAGGAATCAATGAAGATCTCGTGTGACTGTTCAGAAGAGCCAGGCCCCGTTTCACCATGATCCTGTTCTCATCTTTCATCGGCATCAGATCTCCGATGGTCCCCAAAGCAACCAGATCGAAAATGTATTCATACTTATCTCTCAGATATGGGATCGAACGGGTAACATGGGTGACAAAGAGGGAGAAGAGTACATCCAGTTCACTCATACGCTGAGAATATTTGACACTCTTGCTCATCCTGTGGAGACTGAACAGACTGTGAGAACCGATTTGAGGGATCGTCGCTGAAAGAAGTTGTCTCAGTTCTCCGATATGAATATCGATCTTCGTGCCGAAAGCTCTGGTAATCAGGCGCCTCTCTGTTTCCACATCGAGTGCAAAAATCGGTAGATTGCTGTTAAGGAACGAAATGATCCTGCTTTGATGAACATCGAGAATCCCGGGAACGACTTCTTCGACCATCCTTTCGATCTCAAGAAGGTTTCTCATCTTCACAGCTTCGATGATCACCGTCTCCTTTCCTTTCTCAGTATTGCCCGGATATGCATGAAAAAGAAAGATCTCCTGCTGAAAAAAATCACTCATAGCGAAAGAGACGGCCCATATCACCTTTGCCACGACACCGCATCCTGCAAGATGAGTGAAAGGATAGCTGCACTCTTCAATCTTCGGATCGATGATCGCAATCGCATCGGGAACGATATCTCCGGCGATATGGTGATCGGTGATCAGCACATCTATACCTTTGGACTGTGCATATTCCACCTCTTCAATATTCGAGATACCGCAGTCGACTGTGATAATCAAAGTGACATCATCCTGCAGCGCCTCATCGATACCCGGCACTGTAAGTCCATACGGCTCATCCCCTTTAGGAAGACGGTGTGATACCTCGATACCCATACTGCCGAGAAATTCCACAAGAAGGGCTGTACTCGTGATTCCGTCGACATCTCTGTCGCCGAAGACCCTTACCTTCTCACCTTCCTCCTTAGCCTGTGCTACTCTCATCACAAAATCTTCCATTTCATCGAAAAGGAAGGGATTATGAAGGTACGAGAGGTCGGATTCCAGATAATATTTCAAAGATTTTTTATCGTCTACACCCCTTCTTGCGAGTAAGGTAGCACTTATATAGTCGACACCGAAATTCTCATGCAGTGAGCGGACCGAGTCCACCGATATCGATTCTTTCTTCCATTGCTTCATTCATACCTCTTTTTCAGAATCTTCAGATTATCAGAGAATCATCTTGAAGACTCTTCAATGAATATCCCAAAATATTGTGGATATAGTCAATCAGATAATGGAGTATTCTCCGTTTTGCCTTTTCACTCACCTCCACCTTTACAGCCTCGATCGCAGGCAGGGAAGATGTAAATAGAAAATACCTTCTCATGCCGGGATGCAGATAAAGTCGTGAAAACTCGGGGAGCCTCGGCGAACAAGTACTGCAGCAGATGGAGTGAAGCGAAGGATTGAATGAGACGATCTCACTCTCTTCATACTGATGACCGCACACAGGGCAGATATGAAGATCGCTTTCAAATCCCGTCACGGATATTACACTCCACATAAACTGGATAAGAACCAGCGTGGGGTCGAACGACCTCTCATCTACAAAAGCCAGCGATGATTCGAGAAGGTCGAACAGCTTCTCGTAATCACCTCCGTGCATTTTCATAACGATCTCCACCATCGCATGAGCACTGTATAGTCGAACCAGATCGCCTCTGAGGATCTCTGATGAGGATTCTATCGCCATATCCTTAAGTGAATATTCTTTCCGGACACTCTGGTAATACAGATAGGCTTTTCCCCGGGTGAAAGATTCACACGCTCCCGAGAGTTTTCCCTTCTGGGCTCCGTACACTATCGCGTCAAAGACTCCGAGTTCTTTCGACAACATCGTCACACGCCTGTGAAGGGATCCCCATTTTCTGCTGGTCAGGACGATGACATCGCTCTCTACATTGCGCTCCACTGCACTCTTTCTCCATCTGGCATGAAATTAAGAGTACTTTGATGTGAAAACTCTGTCAACCAAAGAGGTCTTTTATGATATGATAAACCAATGAAACAGAAAGCTCTCATCCCGGCAGTCGTCATATCTCTCATTTTCTTATCTCTCAACCTTCCGGCCGCCTCGATGATGCCGTCCTATGCGATAGAGGACCCCAACAGCTCCCGGGCCATGCTTGAGGGCGAAAACCTTCTCGAAAACAATGTTCTCACCGATTCGTCGGATGAACGATATACTGTTGAGCTGTCTACGATCGGACGGGGAGATCCGCTGTACACCTGGTTCGGCCATTCAGGCCTGATAATCAACGACATCAAAAGCGGAAGATCCGTCATGTACGATTTCGGAATATTCAGCTTTGATGAAGGTTTCTACCAATCCTTCGCATTGGGAAGACTCTGGTATCAGGCCTGGGGTACTTCGAGCCCGGCACGTTTCGCTCTGGCGGAAGATGAGCAAAGAGATGTGAGAACAATCACTCTGGATTTCCCTCAGGATGTGACACTCGAGATTCTCGAACATCTCAATAGAACGACCGACAAAGCTCATTCAACCTATCTGTATCATCATTACTGGGAAAACTGTGCGACACGTATACGTGACATTCTCGACGCCGCCACGGGAGGACAGTTGAAAGAGTATGCTTCCGGCATGCCGTATCCTCTCACTCTCAGAGAGATCGTTGCAACCAGAACGGCATCCTCCCCTTTCATCTACTGGACTTTGGATTTTCTGCAGAGCGGAATGATCGACCGGCCTATTACCTACTGGGAAGCTATGTTTCTCCCCGAGATCATGGAGGAAGTAATACTTGATTTCACATATACCGACAAAAATGGAGAGCACAGAGCTCTGGCAAAGGAATCGGCGGTCATCAATGAAGAGCCGAAGGATCTACGGCCGGGGACAGAGGAAAATTCACGACGCGCCGATACGCTGATGATATTCTTCGCAGTCTGTCTTGCATCTCTCATCCATACAGCCTATATCGTGTCACAGACTTCCCGTTTCTCATCGGTGAAGAAACTTTTTTCTCATATCCATTCGACAGCAAATATCATCTGGCTTCTCACCGCGTCTCTGTATTCGCTGATCCTGCTGTTCATGATGACCGTCAGCAATCATGATGTCACATACGGAAATGAGAACATCCTGATCATCTCTCCGCTTGTACTTCTTTCGCTATTGGTCTTCATACGTTACGTGATAAGACGTAAAGATGATGATACACGATTCAGGAAGATCAATACGGTATCAACCTCCCTGATCGTCCTTCTTCTTGTAGCAAAAGGTATCTTCCCCGAATCACTGTACCAGCATAATGCACATATCATGGCAGTTATGGCTCCTCTTTATCTGGTCAATTCCACATTCTTCAAACATGCATATAAAACAAAAGAGCGGACTATCAGCGATAAGACATGGTAATCTGAAAAGAGTGACTACCTCAGAGCACCACTTTCGTCCCTTTATCGGGAAGATAGAGAGACTCATATATGTTTTCAGGATTGGTGATAAGCCCTACGTTCCCGGTCTCGGAAACGAAATCGACCATGGCCTGAACTTTCGGGAGCATGCTTCCAGGTGCAAAATGTCCTTCGGCGATATAACGTTCACATTCGCCGACTGTCACAGTATCAAGGTCCACCTGGTCTGCCTTTCCGTAATTCAGACTCACTTTCTCGACAGCTGTCGAGATCACGAACACATCCGCATTCAGCTGCTTTGCCATAAGAGCTGCAGCAAGATCCTTGTCGATGACAGCCTCTCTTCCTTCGAACAGACCCTTGTCGTCCTTCACCACGGGAATGCCTCCGCCTCCTGCCGCAATCACGATCACATCGTTGTCTACAAGAGTCCTCACGGTTCCAAGTTCTACGATAGAAAGAGGTTTCGGTGAAGGCACGACCCTTCTGAAGCCCCGACCTGCATCCTCTACGATGTCCCATCCGTCTTTTTCTCTATGGGATAAAGCATCCTGTTCGCTCATAAACGATCCTATCGGTTTCGTAGGATTGTGAAATGAAGGATCATTCCGGTCGACTTCGACCTGAGTGACGATCGTGGCCACCTGACGTGTCATTCCTTTTCTTGTGAATTCATTCATCAGAGCACGCTGCAGCTGATACCCGATGGCTCCCTGCGTATCGGCTACACACGAGTCAAGAGGAACGGTATGCAGGATGTTTTTGGAATATTCTGCACGAAGGAGAATAAAACCCACCTGAGGTCCATTGCCGTGTGCGATCACGACACGATGTCCTGCATCGACGAGTTTGACAATGTGGGAAGCGGTCTTTCTGGCAGCCTCATACTGGCTTGAAACACTGATATGTTTACTGTCCTCGATAAGAGAATTCCCTCCGATTGCGATGACGATCAATTTGCTTTTATCCATACGTCTCTCCACTGTGTGAACTTGTTTTTTTATCCAAGATTGGATCAGATGAATACAGTATAACAAGTATGCAACAAAATGCAACACATATTTCATCCACTAGAAAAAATACTTTTTCTCTGGTAACGTCAATACAAGGAGCGACTTTCATGGATACGGAGTTATCATTTGAAGACTCTATAGGACAGCAACTTGTCATCTCTTTTGAAGGACCGGTTATTGATCGGCATTGCAGTGAAGCGATAACACATTTCAGAGTTCCGAACATTCTCATAAGCTGCCGCAACATCACCGGCCGTCAGCAGCTGACACAGCTGTGCAGCTCCTTGCGTGAGAATATCGAACAGAATCTTAATACCCCCGCACTTCTTTTTCTGCAGTATGATGAATCGTGCGCACAGGTATTGAGTCCTTTCATGACAGTTCCCCCTTCTCCTCTCGCTCTTCAGGCGATCCAGGATGAAAGCAGCGCCTATACGGCAGCTGCCATCTTTTCAGCTCAGCTTAAACAGGTCGGTATCGATGCGATCATCGGCCCATCTTTGAATATCAACACGGACAGACGCAACAGGGAACTCGGACTGTTCAGTTTCGGCGACACACCCGAAACCGTGAGCCGCTTCGCATCCTCCATGACCAGAGGATATATCGACGGCGGGATTCTTCCTGTCTGTTATGCGTTTCCCGGCGCAGGACAATTATACAGTGACGAGAACCATACCGTAGAACAGAATGACAAGACACTCGATGAACTGATGGAGTGTGAACTTGTTCCGTTTGTGAAGATCATCGAGAACGGAGGAAGTGCACTCATGTGTGCCCCGGCCTATTACAGTGCCTTCGATGAAGAGAAGACAATCTCCTCCATGTCTGTCCCGCTGGTTCAGAACCTTCTACGTGAAACGCTGGGATACAGCTCGGTCCTCTTCTCTCCTGTTATCGATCTGCCCAACATAAGTGACAGCTTCCCTATCGAGACGGTTGCCGTCGAGAGTCTAAAGACAGGATGTGATTTCCTGATTCTCTCCCACCGTCATGACCATCTCGAAAAGATCCATTCTTCCATCGCAGAGGCAATCGAAAGTTCCTACATTCCTCATGAGACGCATCTTGAAAGTCGAAGACGAATTGCAACTCTCAAAAAACAGCTGAAAGAGAGAAAGGACTTCGAGAAGCCCAATGAATCTGCACCTTTGATAGTCTCGGCCATGGTGGAACGGTCGATCACGGTCATCCAGAACAATGAGGACCTGCCGTTTGAACTGGGGTCCTTTCCGATATTCCTTGGAAGAAATACGGGATCGAATTCATTCGCGAAGTGGATGTACGATCACATCGGAGGTGAGTATTTCGAATTCTCCGAATCTATTGATAACGATGAGCTGCACCGGCTGATGGAGGAAGTGAGCGACAACAGCTCGATCGTCATCGCCATCAAGGACGGACATCTGTTCGAGACACAGCTGTCGATGGCGAATGCTCTCGGGGCAACGGGAATACCTACGATGGCCGTATCTCTCCACAATCCCTACGATCTGCTTTTTCTCAACCCCTCCATTTACAGCATCGCAGCGTTCGAAGACTGTGAACGTTCGTTCGAAGCCGTGCGGAAAGTGCTCACACATGAAAGGATCGCCACCGGAACGGTCTCCATACACTGGTAAAGGACGCACTTTGCTTTACACTATAGGTACGAATGGGGTATTGTGTCGAAAATGATTTTGAGGAAGGTGCATTTTGACAAAAAGAGACAAAAAACTAATGATCCTGTTCGCCTTGTATATCACATCGATGGTACTGGTGAATACATTGGGCTCCAAGATCACAACCCTTGGATCGGTAAGAGCTTCAGTAGGAGTCTTCTTCATGCCGGTCCTGTTTCTTGTGACTGATATCATCGGTGAAGTATACGGCAGAAAAACTTCAGCTCTGGTCGTAAATATCTCGACAGCGATGCTGCTGTTCATGTTTCTGATGATGTTCTTCTGCATCATCCTGCCGGCAAACTCCACATGGGGATTTCAGGATGCCTATGAAGCGATCTTCTACTCGAGCATGCGGATGACGGCAGCCTCTATTATATCTTTCTACATCGCCCAGCATATCGATGTGGCAATATTCTCATTGTTCAAACGGCTTACTAACAGGAAACATCTGTGGATACGAAACAATGTAAGCACCATCATCAGTCAGTTCTTCGACACCACGATATTCATGTTCGCCGCTTTCTACCACGTCAGCGATAAGTTCACCGTACCGTTCATTTTCTCTCTTATCCTTCCGTACTGGGCCTTCAAGGTCCTGTTCGCACTGATCGACACACCCTTATGCTACCTTGGTGTATACTGGCTGAAAAAAGAAGGAGAGCCTCTGGCACAGACGAATGGATGATATCTATATTTTCGGAGACAGTATATCAAGAGGACACTACGGAATAGCCTACAGTGATTTTCTGAAAAACAAGGCTGTAATCCGCGGATATGATGGTGCCACATTGAAGCAGATTCTTTCCTACGCTTTTGTAAAAAAGATCCCTTTCGGGAGCACCCTCGTCATCCAGGGAGGAGCGAATGATGTACTCTACGATTACCTGTCTAGCTACGAAAACGGCTGGACCTCATTTCTCGCTCGGCGGGGAATACGTCAGGATCATGTCCTGGATGAGGACGAACTGATCGATTCTCTCACATCTTTGCGGGAGAACCGGAAGCTCAACCACATCTTTTTGTGCAATGTGATGATCGAGAGCCCTCTGGTGTACAGCTATGTCGGGTCAGTCAACGAATCGATACGAAAGATAGCACAGGCATGTGATGCTTCTATCATCGATCTTTCTTCGCTGATAGATTCAACCGTGAAGACGGGTTCGTACCTGCCGGAAAGTCCTGTTCAGCTCGAAAAGGATGCATCGTATATTGACGGCGACCCGGAAAGGTCTGAAAAGCTCAGCACCGAAAGGTCTCTGTTTCTCAGTATCGACGGGATTCACCCGAACAAGAGAGGTGCCGTCATGATAGCAGACAAAATCGACAATGCACTCGGCCGATACTTTTCTTAGCTGAGGGACTACACGTAACCGCTATCTTTTATTACATTATCTACGTATTATTAAATCATATATGTTTATGTGGAGGAAATTGAATGGCAGATCAAGAATTAATGCCCGTTGAGCAGACGCTCCCCCGCAATTTATTTATACTCCCTCTCGTCGGCAATCCTATTTTTCCCGGATTGTTCACCCCTTTAGTAGTAGAGAGTAAAGAGGATATAGAAATTGTCAATCAGGCACTGAATCACGGAGGCGATCTTGGGTTGCTTCTGGTCAAAGATGAACAGAAGGCTAATTACGATGCCGACAACCTTTTCAGAGTAGGTACCATTGCCAAGATTATCAAAAAGATCAAACTTCCCGACGGAGGCCTGAACATCTTCATCTCAACAATGAAACGTTTTCAGGTCAAAGAGTTCCACTCCAACGGAAAATATATCGTCAGTGATGTTGAATACCTTGAGGACATCGCGGACAATCCCACCGAACTCAAGGCATGGACCCGCCAGCTGATTACCGAAACGAAAAAGCTTTCGAGAGGGAACCCTCTTTTCACCGAAGAGATGAGACTCAATATGGTGAATATCGATCAGCCGGGAAAAATGGCTGATTTCATCGCCTCGATCATCAATATCGATCGGCGTCAGCAGCAGAGAATCCTGGAGACCCTCAACGTCCGCAGGAGGATGGAGAGAGTTCTGGTACATATCAAGAAGGAACAGCAGGTTCTGCAGATGCAGGAGCAGATCCAGTCGAGAGTCAACAGCAAACTTGAAAAGAATCAGCGCGAGTATTTTCTGCGCGAGGAGCTCAAGCATATACAGCAGGAACTCGGACTCACCAGTGATCCGAGAACAGCAACTTATCAGAAGATCGCAAAAAAAATTGAAGCGCTGGAACTCGAAGGAGAGGTCAAAGAGAGCGTCAACAATGAACTCGACAAGTTCCAGTCTCTGGATCCCAACTCTCCTGAATATTCGATCACAAGGACCTATCTCGAGACGATTGCCGCTCTTCCGTGGAAAGACAGTGAACCTGAAAGCTTTTCTCTCGAGTCGGCACGCAAGGTGCTCGAGAAGGATCATTACGGCCTCAAGGATGTAAAGAACCGGATACTGGAGTATCTGGCTGTCCGCAAGAAGAAGAATGATACCAAAGGGTCTATCATATGTCTGGTAGGTCCTCCCGGAGTCGGAAAGACCTCGGTCGGAAGATCGATCGCCACTGCACTCAAAAAGGAATATTATCGTTTCAGCGTCGGCGGAATGAGAGACGAAGCCGAAATCAAAGGACACAGAAGGACCTATATCGGTGCCATGCCCGGAAAGATCATCCAGGGACTGAAGACTGTCAAGAAGAAAAACCCCGTGTTTTTGATCGATGAGATCGATAAGATGGGAGCTTCGTATCAGGGGGACCCCGCTTCGGCTCTTCTCGAAGTGCTCGACAGCGAACAGAACTTCGCTTTCAGAGATCATTATCTCGATCTGCCATTCGATGTTTCCCAGATTCTGTTCATCGTTACCGCCAACACCCTTGATACCATTCCGAGACCTCTTCTCGACAGGATGGAGATCATCCATCTCGCAGGCTACACCACCAGTGAAAAGCTTGCGATCGGGAAAAAGTATCTTGTTCCCAAGAGTCTGAAAAAACACGGACTTCTGAGAAAAGAGATCTCCTATTCGAATAAGATCCTCACAGAGATTGCAAACTCCTATGCAAGAGAAGCCGGGGTTAGGAACTACGAGAAATCACTCGACAAGATCCACCGGAAAGTTGCACGTGAACTGCTTGAAGAGAAAGTGACTCCGCCTGTGAAAATCACTGAAAAGAAGATGATAGAATACCTCGGCAAACCGATATTCAGAGAAGATGAGATCAAAAAGGCCGACCGTCCGGGAATGGCAATCGGACTTGCCTATACGAGTATGGGCGGAGATACTCTCATCATTGAAGCAGTAGGCTATCCCGGTAAGGGTGAACTGAAACTGACAGGAAAGCTGGGAGAGGTGATGCAGGAATCTGCTAATATCGCCTTCACACATCTGAAATCGATCGCTGCAAAGCATGACCTCGATCCCGAATGGTTCAACACTCATGCGGTCCATCTCCATGTACCCGAAGGAGCTACTCCGAAAGACGGCCCCTCGGCAGGTATAACTATGGCAACCACATTCTTCTCACTCATATCAGATAAAGTGATCAATGACCACCTCGCGATGACCGGAGAGATGGATCTGATCGGGAAGGTGATGCCCATTGGAGGACTGAAGGAAAAGGTTCTGGCGGCAAGAAGGAACAATATAAAGACAATCATCATACCTAAACACAATCAAAGGGATCTTGATGAACTGGATGATGAGATCACACAGGGAATCACATTCTACCCGGTTTCGACCTTCGACGAAGTTCTTGAACACGCATTCTCCAGCTAAAGGATAGAAGATGGAATTATTAAGTCCTGCAGGCTCAATCGAAAAACTGTCCTATGCCTACGCGTATGGGGCAGATGCCGCCTATATCGGTGTTAAGGAATTCTCTTTAAGAGCCCGCGCAGACGGTGTCGAAGAGGGAACGGCTGACAGACTGAAGCAGCTCAAAGGTGATAAAAAACTATACGGAGCCGTAAACCGCTTCTTCCATGAAGAGGATTACCGCTCGTTCGCCTCTTCTCTTGAAGAATTGAAAGATTATCCGTTCGATGCGTTCATCGTCAGTGACCTGGGCCCGGCAAGGGCCCTGAGGGAAGCTTTCGGTGACAAGGCGTCACTTCATCTCTCAACTCAGGCAAACTGTCTCAACAGCGGTGCGATCGCTGCCTATAAAGATCTCGGATTCTCCAGGATCATATTGGGCAGGGAAGCCTCACTGGATGATATCAGACGGATAAAGGATACTCATCCCGATATGGAAATTGAAGCCTTCGTGCACGGGGCAATGTGCATGGCCTATTCAGGAAGATGCTTTCTCAGTGCATTTCTCACAGGCAGGAGCGCCAACGAAGGAGACTGTTCGCATACGTGCCGATGGAAATACCGGACGCTTGAAAAGAGAGAAGTCGCGAGCACTCCGTATGTGCTCGAAGAGGAGAGTCGCCCCGGCGAATACTTCCCTGTGATAGAAAAAGACGGCTATTCAACTATCATGAGTTCGAAAGACCTGTGTATGATCGATCATCTGCAGGAACTGAAAGATTCCGGCGTGGATTCTCTGAAGATCGAAGGAAGGATGAAATCCCTCTACTATGTCGCGACAGTCACCAGGGCATACAGAAAGGCGATCGATGTACTTGAGAAAGGATACGACAAAGATGAGGCGCAACGATATATCGATGAACTTCACAGAGTGAGTCACAGAGAATATTCAACCGGTTTCTTCTTCTCGAAAGAGAATATCGAAAAGCCGACTGACATCAGCTACATCCAAAATTATCTTCTGATAGGGACAGTCGAAGAGAAAGTCTCCCCCACCCGCTACAGGATCTCGCTGAAGAATAAGATCGTAAAAGGGACTATGATAGAGTTCATAGGTCCAGATATTCTCTCGGTCGCAGACGATTCATTCACTCTGTGGGATGCTGCCGGTAATGAGATTGATGAGGGAAATCATCAGATGGAAATCTATTTAGAGACATCTGTTGTGATATCTGAGGGCTATATCATCAGAAAACAGCTGTAAAATTAGGTAAAAAGGCTTTTTTTTAAAAAATTTCAAACCTTTTAACACCTAATCTCTTCCCTTACGGTCTAAATATGCTATTATTAAAAAAATTCTATCAAGGAGGCTCGCACATGAGTGTACACGAACAAATTGTGGCTCAATTCGAAGCATACATCGCAGAAAACCAAAAATTTACCGAAAAAGGAATCAAGGCATCTGCAGCACGCGCAAGAAAGGCTCTCGGAGAACTTGGCAAATTGGCTAAAGAAAGAAGAAAAGAGATTCAAGAAGAAAAGAACATGTAGTTCTTCTCATCTTACAGTAAAAAACCAGATGCTGTTTAGCATCTGGTTTTTTGGTTTTACAGGAGCTTGAGAAGATCCAGGTGTTTCTTTCCTTTCTCGATCTTTTCGGTAAACTCTTCATGTTTTGCCTTCTCTTTCTCTATCGCCTCTTCTTTTGCATTTTGAATGAATTTCTCATTATTCAATTTCATCTCGCTCTTTTTCAGCAGCTGTTCACTCTTGGCGATCTCGAGTTCAACCCGTCGGATCTCGCTTTCGACATCTATCGCATCCTTCACGAAGACGAACGCCTCGAACCCGGGGCCTGCTACCGGTACTGTGCCCTCTATTGAACAGGACTTTTCCGTGTCTACTGTCAGAGATGATGCGTTGATAAACGATGAGATCAGCTCTTTCTGAGATTCTATGAATGAGATCGCCGGAGAGTCGCCGTCTGGTCTGTAGATGACCGACAGTTTTCTTTCAGGCCCGATCTGAAGCTCGCTTCTTACTGCTCTGATCGATTTCACGAATTCCTGCATATTTGAAACGATCCGATGCTCCTTTTCATATACTCTGTTCTCGTCGTACCGGGGGTATTCACTGGTGATGATCATACCTTCGGTATTCGGGAGTTTCTGATAAATCTCCTCCGTGATGAACGAAAGGAACGGATGCATCAGCCGCATGAGAGTAGAGAGGATATCAAGCATGAAGGAGACTGTCACATCCTTTTCGCTCTCACTTTTGTTTTTCAGATCGAATTTGGTAGCTTCCACGTACCAGTCACAGAAATCGTTCCAGAATACATCATAAATGATCTGGGAAGCTTCATTGAACTTGTAGGTCGCAAGAGCCTCTTCAACCCCTTTTGCCGCAGTATTCACCTTATGGTACATCCATCCGTCTATCGTCGATATCTTCTGATCTCCAAGATCAACGAGATTTCTCCCTTCAAGATTCATCAGCAGGAACCTTGTGGCGTTCCACACCTTGTTGGCAAATCGGGAACCCAGCTTGAAAGAATCGAAATCGATGAGGATATCCTGCCCCTGAGCAGCGAGGTAACAAAGGGTGAACTTCATAGAATCGGCACCGTATTGGGCAACCACGTCGAGAGGATCGATACCGTTTCCCAGTGATTTACTCATCTTCCTCCCTGTCTTGTCCCGTACAAGTCCGGTGATATAGATATCTTTGAAGGGAACCGAACCGACGAATTCCAGAGAGGCCATGATCATTCTGGAAACCCAGAAGAAGATGATGTCATATCCGGTTACGAGAGTATTGGTCGGGAAGAATCGCTCCATATCGACACTCTTTTCGGGCCAGCCGAGTGTCGAGAACGGCCACAGCCATGAACTGAACCATGTATCGAGAACATCCTCCTCCTGCCTGATATGCTTTGAATGGCAGGCTGAACACTCGCTCGGATCCTCGCGTTCCACCATCATATGCCCGCAATCGTCACAATACCAGACAGGAATACGGTGACCCCACCACAGCTGCCTGCTTATACACCAGTCTCTGATGTTTCTGAGCCAGTGGCTGTAGGTATTCTCCCATCTCTTTGCATAGAAGTGGATCTCGCCATCCTCCCACGCTTTCAGAGCCTTGTCTGCCATCGACTTCATCGAGACGAACCACTGTTCGCTTACAAACGGTTCGATCACGGTGGAGCATCGGTAGCAGTGACCGACCTCATGGTTATGAGGTTTCTGGTCGATGAGATATTCCTGATCGCTCAGATCTTTGACGACAAGAGACCGGGCGGTCTCGACGTCGAGTCCCCGATATTTTTCGGGTACATTCTCATTCAGTGTGCCGTCGGCATTCAGGATATTGATCACCGGAAGATCATGGCGCTGGCCGATCGCCCAGTCGTTGGGATCGTGCGCCGGGGTGATTTTCACCATTCCTGTGCCGAATTCCATATCGACATAGGAATCAGCTATTATGGGGATGGGTTTATCAGCCAGAGGCAGGATCACATTTTTACCGACAAGATCTTTGTACCTGTCGTCATCAGGATTCACGGCAACTGCCGCATCGCCGAACATCGTCTCCGGTCTGGTGGTGGCAACGGTTATCGCTCCTTTCTGATCCTCGTAAGGATAGGTCACCTGATACAAAGCACCTGTTACCGGTTTGTATTCGACCTCATCATCTGCAAGAGCAGTACCGCAGTGGGTACAGTAGTTGACAAGGTAATTGCCTTTGTAGATAAGATTCTTCTCGTACAGAGAGACGAACGCCTCCCGAACAGCTTTGGAAAGGCCTTCATCCATAGTGAAACGCTCACGATTCCAGTCACAGGAGGAACCGATCTTCTCCAGCTGGCGGGTGATGATACCGTGATGATATTCTTTCACTTTCCAGGTCTCTTCCAGGAACTTCTCTCTTCCGAGCTCCTGTCTCGTCTTACCCTTTTTTTTGAGTTCTCTCTCGACGACATGCTGAGTCGCGATCCCGGCATGGTCTGTTCCGGGAAGCCACAGAGTGTCCTTCTGATTCATCCTCGCATATCTGGCAAGGATATCCTGAAGGACATTGTTCAGAGCATGTCCCATGTGAAGGATTCCTGTGACATTGGGGGGCGGCATCACTATGGTATATGATTCATTGTTCTCTTTGGCTGGGCCAAAAACGTTGTGTTCTTTCCATTGTTCATAGATTCTATTCTCAAAATCATTTGGATTATAGCTTTTATCCAACTCGACTGATTTCATATGATGCTCCTTAAACCCGGTAATAAGACGATAGTATCAAAATAGACCCTCTGTTACAACACGCCAAATCAGGGGTATAAAGAAAAAGTGCACGTACCGCAGCGGCGGTTGTGCACTTTCTTCTTTACAGAATATTTTCAGCCGGTTCAGTCGGTTGACTCTCCGATCGGATTCACCGATTTCACCTTGAGATCGACTTCGAAACCTTTTGAATCGAGATAGGAAAGGATCTCTTCGAGCGAAAGATTCGATAATATCTGGTCCGTCGTCAGTGAATCTATCGAACTGACCTGGGTGACGTTTCCGCTCTGGGTATCCACCACCTGAGGGATAAGGACATTAGAATCATTGAGAGAGGGACTCTGGATAGTGAATGCACCGATGAATATCAGAACGAACGCAGCAGCGATACCGATGATCGTCGGGGTTTTCATCGTGAAATCACGGTGAAGAAATTTCACTTTTTTCTCTTTATGGAGATATTTGTTCTCCATGAAGGCAAGGATCTTCTCCTGGGCAGCATCGATTTTCTCGTCTGATAGACGAGAGGAACAGACCATCTCATGTACAGCCTGCAGCTGCCTGAAACGGGACGAACAGGCGGTACAGTATTTCAGGTGTTCTTCTACCTGAGTCTTCCATGGTTCAACCAGTTCTCCGTCAAGATATGTATTCAAAATCTGATCATCAAGACACATGCATTTCTCCCCGGTCAAGCATCGTTTCCATCATCTTTCTGGCTCGGTGCACCCTGACCTTTACATTACTCTCTGAAATATGAAGAATGACTCCGATCTGCTTGTAGTTCAGATCCGCATACTCTTTCAGTATGAGAACCGACTTGAGTTTCTCGGGCAGCTTCTCCACAGCCGAACGAACCATCTCTCTTGTCTCCGTGTTCATGAGAGCATCTTCACCATTCTGAACGGGAGTCTTAGGTACTTTCTTGATCTTATCGACCATCGCCTTCTCCCTCGATTTCCGTTTCACAACGTTGATGGCAAGATTCTTGGTAACCCTGATCAGCCAGTACTTGGCTTCATCAACCGAAACAAAATCGATATTCTTCTCATAAAACCTGATGAACGACTCCTGGACAATGTCCTCGGAAACATCCAGATTATAGGTCACATGGTATGCAACTCTCATCAATACAGGAAATACTTCTTTGTACACTCTCTGAAATGATGCGTTCTCGCTACTTTTTATTTCCATATACTTAACAACTCACATATCATGACGGTTACAATTTCTTAGAAACTATAGGTCCATCTTTAGTATCCTTAATCAGATACCCTTTGCTCTCTACTATAGCACGAACCTCATCCGCCAGGGGATAATTCTTATCTTTCTTGGCCTGAACCCTCTGTTCAACCAGATCGTGTATCTCCTGAGGAATATCACTTTCATCCCCTTCAGGTTGTTTCACCGTGAGATCCAGGGCGAATATCCTGTCCATATCTCTGATAAGAACAGCTTTGTCTTCATCTGAAACTGTACTATCTTTTACCAATGTCCACAAAAGAGCGAGAGCTTGAGGAATGTGCAAATCTACACTGATATGGTCTTTGAACTGCTCGAGGTAGGAAAGCGAGTCCTCATCTGTGATACTCTCTACGGTACGGGACGTATCGAAAGGCAATCCTGAAACCGCCTTCATCAGATTCTTTCTTCCGTTCTTTGCAGCATCAAGAGATTTCCAGGAGAAGACAAGCTGGGAACGGTAATGGCCTCCAAGACAGAAGTAACGGTAATCGAGAGGCTCATATCCTTTCTCCTTCAGAAGAGAAAGTGTGAGGAACTCTCCTTTGGATTTGGACATTTTACCGGTTTCATTGATGAGGAACTCACCGTGCACCCAGTATTTTACCCAGTTCTTTCCTGTTGCCGCCTCACTCTGTGCGATCTCATTGGTATGATGAACATTGACGTGGTCGATCCCGCCGCAGTGAATATCAAAAGATTCACCGAGATAATGCATGCTCATCGCCGAACATTCGATATGCCATCCGGGATAACCGGAACCCCAGGGAGAATCCCACATCATCGCATGATTCTCGAATTTTGATTTTGTGAACCAGAGTACGAAATCTTTCGGATTCTTCTTGTTCTCATCGACTTCGATCCTGGCTCCTGACTGCAGCTGATCCAGATTCAATTTGGCCAGACGACCGTATTCGGGAAAGGTATCGATACTGAAATAGACATTCCCTCCGCTGATATAGGTATGGCCGTTCTCTTCGAGCCGTTTTATCAGCGCTATCATCTGATCAATATGTTCTGTCGCTCTGCATGCAACGTCAGGTGTGATGATATTGAGAGCATCAGTATCTTCGAAAAAGGCTGCAGTATACATCTGAGCGATATCATAGACGCTCATTCCGCTCTCCCTCGATCTTCTTTCCATCTTGTCCTCACCCTCATCGCCGTCATCGCTGAGGTGTCCGACATCGGTGACATTCATCACATGCTTGAGATCGTAGCCTGCATAAGTGAGGATCCTGTGCAGCAGGTCTTCGAAGATATATGTCCGGAGATTCCCGATATGTGCATAATTATAGACTGTAGGGCCACAGCAATACATCCCGACACTCTTCCCGTGTAAAGGAATAAAAGGTTCGATTTTCCGGTCCATAGTATTGTAGATTGATATATTCATTATTGTTCCTTCTATCTTATCGATTTTTCACAGCATTGAACGGAGAGTGAAAATAAGATATTATTCCTGTGTGAGTACAACAATACGCAATGAAAGTGAAAAAATCAATATAGACCAGATCATCAGAGCCAACGTACCGCTCAGGATGCATTCAACCTACCGCACCGGTGGGGCTGCAGATTATCTTGCTGAACCGGGCCATCTCGACGAGCTCAGAGAAGCTCTCAGATGGGCTGAAGAGAGGAATCTTCCTGTAACGATACTCGCAGGCGGATCGAATGTACTCATCAGTGACAAGGGAGTTGAAGGACTCGTCATCCTTCTGACCGGTCTCAACCGGCATCATATTCGCGGAGTGCTCTGCGTGGCTCACAGCGGCCTTCCTCTGGACACGGCGATAAACGTTGCCATCGAACACAATCTCAGCGGTCTCGAACCGCTGGGAGGTCTTCCCGGATCCATAGGAGGCGCGGTATGGGGAAATGCCGGAGTCAGAGAAGTCTCTATCATGGATTTCGTGGAATGGGTCGATTATGTAGACTACGGGGGGAATCTTTTCCGATACTACCCGTTCAAAGCAGACAGACAATACAGAGCATCCTTTTTCAGCGGCAAAGAGTGCGTCCTCTACGAAGTTGCACTGCGCCTTATACCCAACAAGAATTCCTCCGAAGCCCGTCTGGCCAAGGAGGAAAGCCGGAATATCAGGTTGAGAAAAGGACAGTTCGATCTGCCCAGTGCAGGCTGTATGTTCAAAAATCCGCCGGGAGAATCAGCGGGAAGACTCATCGAGAAAACAGGTCTGAAGCAAATGAACTACCACGGAGCGATCGTCAGCGCGAATCATGCTAATTTCATTTTGAAGTCCTCTCAGGATACAACAAGTGCGGACATATATGCCCTTTCGGAGATGGTTCGCGAAAAGATCGAGAAAGAGACTTCGATCTCTCTTGAGCGTGAAGTGCAGCTCATCGGTCGCTGGTAAATTCCACATCGATACGGATAGTCTTTGCCGTTGAGATCTTAATCGTTAGAGGTAAATTGATATCGATACAGCTGTATGAGAGATCAGCCTCCAGCGACAGATCATCATGCACGGTGACCCCGACCGCGAATCCTGCAGATTCGAAGGCCGCATCTGCTTGAAATGATGAGAAACTGCCCTCTTCGCTGACGGTTCTGACGGAGAATTGCATATCCACATCGAAAAGAGAGAATGCACAGGACAATGAAAAAGAATCTCTGAACGTGATCTTCCCGGTCGGCTCCATTCTCACCCTTCTTGAACTTTCTGCATGTATGAGGTTCGTGCTGATTTTGCAGACAAGTTCATCGGTATACTCCTGATAATACGAGGCGAAAGGCTCTCTACGCGAACGTATATGCCTGTAAGTTCCGCTGAAAATGAGAGACTCCCCTTCATAACGATATCGCAGATATAGTCTGTACGCACTGCTTTTGAGAAGATCATACGTGGTGCTCTCCCAATAGGATCGAAGAACGGGAAACTGAGTCATCTCACACGTCAGACGGTGAGCGCCTGCACCATCGATCACGATATTGAAAATTGAGGAGAAAGCCGGTGCGTACCTCACAGCAAAATGTGCGTTCACCAGATAGGAGACAGTAAGAAACTGAAAAGGTCTCTTTCTTTCGAACAGAAACACATTCGCACTTTGCTGAGGAAACAACCTGTCCCAAAACACTACAGGATCATCAACTGTGCTCTCTCTGACTGTTTCCGAAAATGATAAGCCCATGCTCAGACCATCATCACCTGCCACGATCCCTTCGGAAAAACAGGAGCGCTCTTTCCCCGTACGAAAGAGAATATATGGATACAGATCAATGCTGGATAATCTCATATTCAGCACAAGTGCCACCCTGTCTGCCCCTCCCGGACTGTATTTCATCGGACCGCCGGAGAAATTCACTCTCAAAGGCGTCCGATAGATATCTCCGCTGAGCATCTCGATCCCCTTGGCTCCTGTGATATCGGCCACCGAAAGCACAGGGGACGTTACCATAAATTTGGAACGAAATAAGAACTCTTCATCGAAGACCGATTCCGTAGTGTAGAAGATTGTGCTGTCGCTGCCGATAGAAATCGAGTTGCCGACCTCCATATCCAGTCTAGTGCCTTCACAGCTGAGATCTATTTCGTGCGGATAAGCGCTATCAGATAAAAAGAAGAGAAAGGCCAGTATCATCCACCTCTTTTTCTGCCATCTCATGATAAATATACGGAGAGAGTAAAATGATTGAATCGAAATCATTGATTTTTTATTCTATGCATGTAAAAATTAGCCCGTTAAAACAAATATTACAATTTGAGCCAAAATTCAGGAGGTCGTCATGATTATTCTCACACTGAATTGCGGGAGTTCTTCCGCAAAATATCAGGTGTATGACTGGAACGAGAAAGCGGTATTAGCTGTCGGAGTCGTCGAACGTATCGGGTTGGAGTACTCGATCATTGAACACAAGAAGACAACGAACGGAAAATATACTGAAAAAGTACAATGCCCTACTCATAAAGAAGCAATCGAATTGATCATCAAAATGCTGCTCGACAGCGAACATGGTGTCATCTCGGACATGAGTGAAATAGGTGCTGTCGGACACAGAGTCCTGCATGGCGGAGAATTATTCAAACAGTCGGCGCTCATCACAAAAGAGGTGATCGAACAGATCAAAGCGTTCATCCCGCTCGGACCGCTTCACATGCCGGCGAATATCATGGGTATCGAAGCCGCGCTTTCTGTAATGCCGGATATCCCTCATGCAATCATCATGGATACCGCTTGGCATCAGACTATGCCTCCTGAATCATACATGTATGCCGTCCCCTATGAATGGTATAAGGATCACAACGTGAGACGTTACGGATTCCACGGCACATCATATCTGTATACAGCAAAGAGAGCTTCTGTTCTGCTCGGTAAAGACCCGAAAGATACGAATCTCATCATCTGCCATATAGGAAACGGTTCTTCGATCTGTGCAGTCAAAAACGGAGTATGTGTCGACACATCGATGGGTCTCACACCTCTTGAAGGGCTCGTCATGGGTACAAGAAGCGGAGATCTGGATCCTGCCATTCTTCCCTATATCTGCAATAATACCGGTATGAATGTCAACGATATGGATACCAGTCTCAACAAGAAAAGCGGTCTGATGGGAATCTGCGGGATGAGCGACCGACGCGATGTCCGTTCCGCTGCCGCCGAAGGAAACGAGAAGGCACAGCTTGCAATAGACATGGAAACCCACCGGATCAAGAAATACATCGGAGCATACGCTGCCGAACTCGGAAGGGTCGATGCGGTCGTTTTCACGGCAGGAGTCGGAGAGATGGCACCCCATATCAGACTCGGATCGTTGAAGGACCTTGAGATTCTGGGAATCCACCTCGACGAACAGAAAAATGCGATAGCACAGTGCAGAAACGGAGAACTGGATATCAGTGTTGACGGATCTCCGGTCAGGATCTACATCATCCCGACAGATGAAGAACTGGTGATGACCGAAGATGCATATGCACTCATGCAGGGAACCTATGACGTGCATATGAATTTCACCTATTCATTCCAGCATAAAGATTATGTAAATAAGGCCAGAGCCGCCGCACTGAAAGAGGATCTTGCAAAGAAGCCAGAGCTTGAAAAAGTCCTCGTTTATCCGAGGTAATTACCTCCATATGAATACCGCATCTCAGATGCGGTATTTTTTTCTTTTATAACAGCAGGAAGTTATGCTATGATAACACACAACATCTAACAGATAAAATGTAAGAGGATGAATTAATTTATAATATGGTAAATACTAAACTTCCGACACCCAAAGTAAGAAGGCAACATCCTCCGCATCTGCTCAGAGTCGGGTTCATCATGGTCGTCATCGTGCTCTGCTTCTCTCTATATTTCGATTCTCAGCTTCAGGTGCCGCCTGTAGTCGATGACAGAATGATTCATCTCGAATCCGGATGGTCTGTTTCTATCGATGATGAAATATTCGATAGTGACGTACTTCTGCCTGTCGTGCTTGATCAGAAGGTTGAGGGAAAAGAAGTCAGAGCAACGACCACATTACCAGAAGAAGGCCTTGAAGGCATCAACTGTCTTGCGGTTCACACCTCAATGACATCTCTGGATGTTCTTCTTGATGGTCAAATCATCTATTCTTTCGGACATACAGGCGGATGGAAAAAACCCGTCCTGGGAGGCGGTTACACCCAGTTCATCGATCTTCCTGACGGTTATGAAGGAGCACATCTCACTCTTGTCTACCATTTCACCTCCGATAATGCCTTCTCCGGCGCTATCGAAGTTCCCATTCTTGCACAAAAATCGACACTGATAGTACATGAATTGAGAGAGTGGCCTTCCCTGGTCTTCGGAGGAATGTTCCTGCTCATCGGTGCAGCTGCTGTCGCAGTATCCTTCAGATTCTCTGAAAGGAATGTGAATCGTTCGATACTCTATTTCGGGTTGATCGAGTGTGCTCTCGGTGCCTGGGTGGTGACTCAGACTTCATGCAAATTCTTCATTGTCGCCAATCCTATCATGCCTCTTAATTTCAGTATCATAGCACTGTTCCTCCTCCCCTACTTTCTCGTCCAGTACGTGAATAACTCATACAGGATCATCAGAAGAAAAACGAAGGGGTTTCTCTACATATCCTACGGTTTCATAACAGCATATATCGCAGGTGGTTTGGGGCAGCTGACCGGCTTGTTCGAATATACCGATCTGATCAGCATCGCAGGATTATCTCTCGGACTTTACATCATCTCACTCACAACAGTCCTTATCATCGACTATTTCGAAGGGAACAGGGAGTTGATCACCTTCATCTATGCGATCGCAGTACTTCTGGTGACAGTTGGAGCGGAGGAATTACTCCTTCTTCTGCAGGTGAATCCAGATGACGCTGTCCTTCTTCATCTCGGAATGGGCATCAGCGGTTCAATCATGCTGTTTCAGACTCTGCGGGTTATCAGTCAGCACCGTCAGACATCGTTCAGAGAACAGAAACTGCTTGAACTGGCCCTCACAGACTCCCTCACCGGACTGAACAACCGGATGGCCTATGACAACCAGATAGAACAGATCATGAAGAACAAGAAATACTATGATGTCATCGGTGTGATCGTGTGCGATATCAACGATCTTAAGAAGATGAACGATACATATGGTCACTCATGCGGAGATGAGGTCTTGAAAGATTTCGCCTATCAGATCATCAGGCTGGTTCCCTACGGATCCGATGTCTACCGGATAGGAGGAGATGAGTTCGTCGCGTTCATCCCGAGAGTCACCGAAGAACAGCTCATTCTCATAGCTCAGTCTATTCTCGACCATCCTCTCAGAGTCTCCTATGGCCCCTATACTGTATCAGTAGGAGCAAAAAGGTGTTCATTCACGAATCCCTGCAATCTGGTCAATGTCATAACCGAAGCTGACAAGAGGATGTATGAATGCAAAAAGAGAATGAAAAACGGTTCCATGGCCCCTGAACGCACCCCTGTCTAGATGGCTGAGACAAACGAAGAGATCACCTTGATGCACTTTTCGATCCCCAGCAGTCCCGAATTTATTGTCAGATCGTAGAATGAAGCATCCCCCCAGGTATTTGCAGCATAATAGTCGTGGTAGCGCTTTCTTTCTTTGTCATATTTGGAGATCTTTGAAGCAGCTTCCTTTTCGCTGATCTGCTCATATTCGGCAATCCGTTTTGTCCTGTACTGTTCGGATGCATGAATGAACAGAGATACATGATCTTCCATATCTTTCAGGATATAGTCGCTGCATCTGCCGACGATAACACAGGGGCCTTTTTTCCCGAGGTCCTGGATGATCTCATACTCTGTGAGAAACAGAGTATCGCTCAACGGGATATTATAGAGTGCGGGAGTTGACAATTGTCCGAGATTCGGAAGTCCCGAAGGCAGGGTATAAAGAAACCGGTTCGAAGCCTTCTCATCGAGATTCTCGAGTACCTCTTTGTTCATACCGCTCTTCTCAGCTGCCATAGTAATGATCACGCTGTCGTAAAAGGGTATGTTGAAATGTTCAGCAAGACCTCTTCCAATCTCTCTGCCACCGCTACCGAACTGTCTGCTTATGGTAATAACTGTATGCATATAAGGTCCTCCTTGTGTTCTCATTGTACTGTCAAAGAGTTCTACAGGTAAAGAGGAATCTATTCTGCAAGGAGTGAACTGCTGGGGAAGACAGGTTCGCTGGTCACATGGAGTGTAAGCTTCCTTAATCCGCTTATATCACCTGCAGAAGGGATGTGCGTCAGATGAACCTCACAGTTTCTCAGCAGCGAGAGCTTATCGAGAGCATATTTTGCACTCGGATTCGAGGCGGCACTCATCGCAAGGCAGATTAGAGTCTCTTCCACATCGAGACTTGTTCTTCTACCTGAGAGAACATTCCTTTTCAGGTGCCTGATAGAACTGATTGTAGAATTTGCAATAAGATCGATCTGGTCGGGAATCTGAGCAAGATACTTCACCGCATTGAGAATGAGTGCGGATGATGCATGCATCAGTTCGGAGTTCGATCCGGTCACGATTTTTCCGTCACCAAGTTCAATGGCAGCGGCACAGACAATACCGTCATGTCCTTTACCTTTCGCACCGGCCCTTTCCAGTTCTTCGTGGGAAGCTGAAACAGTCGGCCTCATCTGCGTAGAGAGGTCCATCGAATCCATGAGTATCCGTATTCTGGACAGAGCCTCTGCAGTTCCGATACCCTGGGCATATTCGCTCGCTGTAATAAAAAAGCGCCGTATGATCTCCTGTCTGGAGGCTTCTCTCACGACAGGGTCGTCCGTGATGCCGAATCCGGCCCTGTTCACTCCCATATCGGTCGGAGACTGATAGAGTGAATGTTTTCCCGTGATTTTCTCCATGATCCTTCTGAGAAGAGGGAAGGCCTCCATATCGCGCGAATAATTGACCGCCTGTTCACCATATGCACTCAGATGGAAATGATCTATCTGATTGATATCTCCGATATCGACGGTAGCAGCTTCATAAGCTTTGTTCACTGGATGGTCAATCGGCAGGTTCCAGATCGGAAATGTTTCGAATTTCGCATATCCGCTTGCTTTTCCCTTCCTGTAGTCATGATAAAGCTGACTGAGGCAGGTTCCCAGTTTACCGCTCCCAGGTCCCGGTCCTGTGACCAGCACTACGGGACGATCTGTCTCGATATATGAATTGGCACCATAGCCGCTGTCACTGACGATCGTATCGACATCTGAAGGATATCCGTCGGTCTCACCATGGGTATAGACCGTTATTCCCCGTCTTGTCAGGCGGTTCATGAACTGTGTAGCTCCCCACTGCCCTTTGAAACGGGTGATCACAACCTTCCGCACATCCAGATCCCACATCGCAAAATCATCGATCATCTTGAACACATCGGTATCATAGGTGATCCCGAAATCGTTACGCATCTTTCTTCTTTCGATATCTTCGGCATAGATACATACGATCACATCGAGTTTTTCTTTGATCGACTGAAAGACTCTCATCTTCACGTTCGGGTCAAAACCTGGAAGAACCCGTGATGCGTGATAGTCATAAAGGAGCTTTCCTCCGCACTCAAGATATAGTTTGCCGTCTGTAGATTCCATTCTCTGCAATATGGCATCACGCTGTTCTCTCAAATACTTTTCATTATCGAACCCGACTGCATGCATCTCACTCTCCCTCTAGGCGATGATGGCACTTCGAATGCGGTCACTTGTTTCCTTGTCATACAGGTGTTCAATGATTGCCAGAGAAAAATCGACGGCACATCCTGCACCACGGGCCGTGATGAGATTCCCGTCGACACACACAGGTTCGTCGGAGAATTCAAAATCGGGGGTGTTGACCTCAGCTCCGGGATAACAGACTGCCCGATGGCCGTTCAGCAGACCCGCAGGACCGAGAACTACGGCAGGAGAAGCACAGATGGATGCGAGAAGAGCTCCCTGGTTCACGAGCATCAGCATTTTCTCATGAACTTCCCAGGATTCACTCAGATTCCTTGCACCCAGACCGCCACCGGGAATGATAATTGCGTCATAATCGAGACCGGCTTCACTGATAAGCATGTCACAGGTTACTTTGATCCCGTGTCCGCCTGTTATGTTGGTAGAACCGACTCCGGCAATGGAGACTTCTCCACCGCATCTGCGAAGCAGGTCGACTGGAGTGAGAGCCTCTATCTCCTCGAACCCTTCAGCCAGCGCTACAAGTATTTTTTTGTTCATATTTGCCATAAATACTCACTCTCCCTTGTTTTTATTCTTATGATTACGAAGCGTCTGAGCAGCCCTCAGAAGCAGCTTTTCAGTATCATCCCAGCCGAGACATGGATCTGTCACCGAGACTCCGTATGCCAGATCTCCACGGTCCTCTGTTATCTTCTGGCACCCTTCAAAGAGATTGCTCTCGATCATGAAGCCCTTGATCGCCTTCTGTCCGAGAGTAACCTGATCTATTACGGAACGGAGGATTCTTTTCTGACGCGAATATTCCTTTCTGGAATTCGCATGGGAACAGTCGATGACGATGGACGGGTCGATACCCATAGCGGTCATCGCCTTTGCGGCATCCTCGACTTCCTCTTCGTAATAGTTGGGTCCGTCATCCCCGCCCCGCAGAATCAGATGTCCGCAGTCATTTCCGGTAGTCCGGTAGATGGCACTGTTGCCGTTCTTGTCGATACCGATGAATGCACCGTTGAGTTTGGCACTCTTTACGGCATTTATTGCATTCGATATATCTCCTGAAGTACTGTTTTTGAACCCTACAGCGACCGACATACCGCTTGCCAGAGTCCTGTGGACCTGACTTTCTGTGGTTCTTGCACCGATGGAACACCAGGCGAGCGTCTCATCGATATACTGGGGAACGATCGGATCGAGCATCTCCGCTCCGACAGGAAGGCCGAGACCGGTGATTTCGATGAGGAGTTTTCTCGCCCGTATCAGCCCCTCAGTAATATCATAGGAGTTATCCATTTTCGGATCGATAATAAGACCTTTCCAGCCTCCGACCGTTCTCGGTTTCTCGAAATAGGTCCTCATGACGACGACCATCTGATCTTTGATCGAGTCGGCCAGTTCCTTCAGCTTCTTTGCATACTCGACCGCCGCATCTATATCATGAATCGAACATGGACCGACAATCGCCAGGAGGCGGTCATCCTCTCCCCTTATCACCTTATCCACACTCTGTCTCATCGAAATGATCGATGAAGTCAGTTCCGGTGAAATAGGGAGCATCTCACTGAGTTTCTTCGGCGAGATCAACGGTTCAACTTTCTGTATTCTAATATCTATAGAGGGATCTATCACTGTCTTATCTACTCCTGTGAATCTTTATGTTCTTTTTCATCATGATGCTCTTTCCGGTGGGTCAGAGTATAGAGATATCGTTTGATCTTCAATGTCGGTGTCCTTTGGAACGGTTCGTTGTGAAGTTTCGTCTCCCTGATTCGGCTGAAGGAACTGAGTTCCTTGTTCACCTCTTCTTTCACCTTGTTCACATAATGTGAGGCCTCTTCTCTGACTTCTTCCACCGATTTCTTCAGATTTTCCGCCATCAGTTCCAGATCGATCTTGATCAGAGCCCCTAATCCCGCCTCGCTCTCGATGACCAGAGATTCCTGGACGTAGGGACGATTATTGATCAGTGCTTCGATGATCTCGGGATAGATGTTCTCTCCTCCCGGACCGAGAATCATCGTCTTGCTGCGTCCTTTGATGCTGAGACGGTTTCTCACGATTATACCCAGATCACCCGTTTTGAAATACCCGTCTTCCGTGAAGGATTCCTTCGTAAGCTCATCGGCCTTGTAATAACCTTCCATGACATTCGGCCCTTTGGCCACGATCTCTCCCACCTTTGTCTTCGGGTCGGGATTGTCTATCTTGAGCGAGACTCCTTTGAGTGCATACCCGACAGTACCTACCTTGGTCTGCCTCGGGCCGGAACCTGCAAGCAGAGGTGAAGTCTCAGTCAGTCCGTATCCGATGGAATAGGGAAATCTCGCTTCTTTCAGAAACTTCTCCACCTGTGAATCGAGTGCGGCTCCTCCGATTCCGAAAAATCTGAGTCTGCTTCCGAAGGTGATTTTGAGCTTCCTCCCGATTATCCTATTTATCTCTTTTCTCATAAAAGAGATATTGTACCATCTCTTCAGATTCTTGTTTCCTTCTATCTGAGGAACCACCGAAGAACGATATATTTTCTCTATCAGAAGAGGCACCGAAAGCATCACATGAGGTCGGATACGCTTCAAAGCCGGCAGCAGCAGGCTCGCTGCAGGCGGTTTTCCCAGATAATGGATCTCACAACCTGTGACCAGAGGAAGTAGAAATCCGATCGTGAATTCATACGAATGCGAAAGCGGCAGGATCGAAAGGAATCTCATCCCTGTCTTTATCTTGAAGAACTGAGAAACCGATGCGGATGCATTACTCGACAGATTTCTGTTGGTCAGCACAACACCTTTCGAACTCCCTGTCGTACCGCTGGTATAGATGATGGACACGATGTCACCTTCTTTGCTTTCGATCTTCCCGAGAGCCTTCGCCTGAACCCTGGTCCGTTCCATGGCCCTTCCCGGAGCATCCAAAAATTCCCCTTTACTGGTGAGAATCTCCCGAGTGACAGCCGGGATATGAAACAGGTCATCAATCCTCATCAGAAGATCGAAAGATTCTATCGAGGTCTTACCGATCTTCTCGATCAGTTTCGAGGAAACGAATAGAGATGCGGCCTCGGAATGATTCAGGATGGTCTCGATCTCCTTCGCAGAGAAATCTGGAAGGATTGGAACTGCGATAGCTCCCGCCGAGATGATAGAAAGATAAGCGACGCCCCATTTCGGCTGGCTTTCCGAAAGAATCGCTATCTTGTCACCCTTTTTCACACCGTGTCTGATCAGATATGTTGCAATACTGTCGACACTCTCTTTCAATTCCTTGTAGGTATAGCGTTCCTTTTCATTTCCGATAAGCGATAACGCAAGACGTTTAGAATGACGTTCAGCGGACCGCTCCAATATATGTCTGATTGTGAATGTTTCCAATTCATGTTTCATAGTCTATTACCCTCGATTGATATTGTAGAACTATACATCTCCCCGTTGGTGCAGATTGTCCGGGCACCTTTCCATGTCAAGCCGTTCTCACAGGATCTGAGCAGAATATTCTCATCATTGTTGGTTTTGGACAGATGGCAGAAATAGACATGCTGATCTTTTGGTGTGCTGATCGTGTTGAGAAAACCAATAGCATCACTGTTCGAAAGATGGCCGAATTCACCGGAGATCCTCCTTTTCAAAGGATAGGGATACGGTCCTCTCTCAAGCATGGAACTGTCATAGTTCGCCTCAAGGAAGAGGACATCACTTCGTTCACCATAATTATACATGTGGGGAAGGAGAACACCCGTATCGGTAAGTAGCAGGAATGCCCGTCCCTTCACCTCTATGAAAAACCCGACGCAGTGGGGGCTGTCGTGACTTGTATAAAAGCCTGTAACCGAAAAATCTTTGATAATCACCGCAGCATCAGGGGAAAAATGACTGTGTGAATCAGACGGGATCTTCAATGCTGCGAACTGGCTGTACTGATCGTCGATACTGTCGTGAAAGAAGACGGGAACATTAGTCTTTCGGGCGAAGACACCAGCTCCCCGTGCATGATCCGGATGAAGATGGGTAATGAACAGAGCCTGAACGGTGGAAAAATCGATTCCTGACCGCTGTGTCCTTTCCCGTAACTGTTTAAGAGAGAATCCGGCATCGAAGAGTATCGAACAGCCGTTATAACTGATGATATAGGAATTACCGGATGACCCGCTTCCCAATACGGCATAACGGATCATACGAGATCCCCGATAAGATCGAGGTCCTTGACGGTTTTTACCAGATAGACCCTGTCTTTCTGTTTCAGCAGAGGAAGCGAAAGAAGCTGGGGATGTTCGACCAGTTCCTCCCGGGGATCGAATTCCCGATAGGCGTATCCGGCTTTCTTGTAGAGAGCACTATCTGTGTCGATCAGATCAGTACAGTCGATCCGGGCGAATATTTTGGCCCACTCTCCTTCAGAGAGATCTCTTTGATGCAGGTCTACGAACTGGTGTTCAATAGAACGTTCCGCGCAGTAACGCAGAGCTTTCTTAGTCAGTATGTTTTTCTTTGTTCCAATTATCTGCAGCATGGCATCCCCTCTCTACTAATATACTCATAATGGGACATTCGAGTAAACCGGTTACAGCTACAGCATTCATGAATTAAAGGGTCAAGAGTTGACAAAATGTGTCAAACCATGAAATAGTTTTGCAATCGAAGGAGTCTTTTCATGAAACATCGTATATCTCATATTTTAAAGCAGAAACCGAGTGATGAACGACTGGTCGTCGAAGGATGGATCAGAACGAAGAGAATGAGTAAGACTGTCTGTTTCCTGGAAATCAATGACGGATCTTCTCTGGCCTCCCTGCAGGCTGTTATAGATCTGACCTCTTTTGCTTCTGCAAAAACCCTCGAGGATGTCACCACCGGATCTGCAGTCAGTGCTGAGGGCATTCTTGTTCAGAGCCCGGGAGGCAATCAGGCTGTAGAACTATCATGTGATGCGATAACGGTACACGGATCATCTCCGGTCGATTCCTACCCTCTTCAGAAAAAAAGACATACCCTCGAATATCTGAGAGAGATCGCTCACCTGAGGGCGAGAACAAATACTATCGGAGCCGTTGCCCGCATAAGAAGCGAAGTATCCTATGCTGTACACTCCTATTTCCATGATAAAGGATTCTACTACGTACACACCCCGATCATCAGTACCAGTGATGCAGAGGGTGCAGGCCAGATGTTCCAGGTCACTACCCTCGATATGCTCAATCTCCCTAAAAGCAGTGATGGTCAAATCGATTACCAGCAGGATTTTTTCGGCAAGAAGGCATCCCTTACAGTCAGCGGACAACTCGAAGGCGAAACCTATGCAATGGCGCTTAAGAATATCTACACATTCGGACCCACCTTCAGAGCGGAGAATTCCAACACGAAAAGACACCTGAGTGAATTCTGGATGATCGAACCAGAGATGGCCTTCTGCGATCTCGAAGGCGATATGGATATCGCAGAAGAGTTTCTCAAATATGTGTTCAATCAGGTGCTGACCAACTGCCCCTCAGATATGCAGTTCTTCTCCCGTTTCATTGAAAAGGGTATAGCCGATGTTCTGCAGCAGGTAGTAGAGACACCTTTCACTCACATGACCTACACTGATGCGATAAAAGAACTGTCCGCAAACAACGGCAAGTTCGACTTCCCCGTCTCCTGGGGCGTAGATCTTCAGACGGAACATGAACGCTACCTTACCGAACAGGTCTGCAAGGGACCTGTTATCGTCACTGATTATCCGAAGGAGATAAAAGCGTTCTATATGAAGATGAACGACGACGAGAAGACGGTCAGAGCTATGGATGTGCTTGTTCCCCGTCTCGGAGAGATCATCGGTGGAAGCGAAAGAGAAAGCAGACTTGATGTTCTCGAAAAGAGAATGGTCGATCTGTCTCTCAACCCCGAAGATTACTGGTGGTATCTAGATCTCAGACGTTTCGGTTCCGTCAAACATGCCGGCTTCGGCCTCGGTTTCGACAGAGCGATCCAGTACATCACCGGGATGCAGAACATCAGAGATGTGATCCCCTATCCGAGGGCAGCTAAACAGGCTGAATTCTAAGAGTCCTTATTCCTGCGATGCAGCAGTGTGAATAATATCAGCTGCTGCAGAGTATGTGAATTCGTTTTAAGATAGAGATTTCGCTGATGAGATGCGACAGTGTACGGTGAGATATTGAGAGCATAAGCGACTTCTTTCACACTCATTCCTCTTGTAAACAGTTCCAGCACCTCCTGTTCCCTTCTGGTGAAAGATGCGGCAGGTTTGGCGTCTTCCACTAGAGGTCTTTCATTCAGGAGAGAATCGAGCACGTTCATGCAACTGCTCAAGGGGGAGCAGACAGCCTGAACCGTTCTGAACAGTTCGAATAGTGAGTCATGATATACGATCAGATGACGATAGTGGAAACTGCGGCCTATCGAAAAAAGCTGCTGTTCAGTGAACACAAGGTGGATCACAAGCGAGAATTCCCCGATCTTTATTCGATCAAAGAGATCAGAAATGATCACATCGCCGATGTTTGGGAACTGCGAGAGAACCCAGTATCTGAAGGTCTCGAGAAGGTGCCGATCTTTTCCTGTGACTAATACCGTTGCATTTTCCACATAGAAGATACCCACGGTCTTTTGATTCTGCTTCAGACCGTCTTTCGCTGCAGAACTCTGGTGAGTTCTCTGTCGAATGCGTTCGCAAACAGCTGGATTTCTTTCGCACTCATCGGCTTGGTCTTTTCCACGTAGATATTGCAGTCTCTAAGAGAACTCATCATGTTTCTTACCGAAAGTCTCTCTTTGACATTCTCTTTCGTATAGACACCGCCGCGGTCATCCAGAACGGTCAGACCCAGAGATGCCAGACGGTCTGCGAGAATGACGTCTCTGGTCACAGCCAGAGCACCCTCGTTCCCTTCAGCGAGTGTTACCAGCATATCATCCGCGCTGTCATCCCCTTTTTCCACCACTACCATCGTGGCCAGGGGACTGCTTTTTTCGACCTGTACGACATCAGGCAGCGACCTGTCTGCGACGAACACTGTTCTGATATTCCTCTTCACGACTGATTTCAATATAATCGCTCTCAGAGGTTTCGGACATGAATCGGCATCTATGAACAACCTGGGCTCAGCCCATACTTCTTTTTCAGCTTCCATGTTCTTCACTGTACAATTGCTCAAGAGGTTTGGTCAAGAAACGAGGACCGTTATGACAGTCGATGCGCATAATCCGTCTCTCCCTCTGACTGTTATGCGAGCCAGACCTTCTTTGCGGTTGCTTCGCACATAGAAGGCTCCCTGCCCACCTCTCAAAGAGATCATATCATCTCCGATGAGGGATATTTCAGGGGAGATTTCTATCGAGACCGGCTCATTGGACAAACGCAGTATCTGTCCGTTCTGGTCCACATGTGAAACAACGATCCTTTTCACATCATAGGTCTCCTTTTCTTCCAGAGCATCCGATTCGGTCGTTATTCTCAAAGACCCCTCTCTGTAGGGTTCGAGAACCACGGTTTTCACAACCTCTCCTTTGTATATCCCCTCGAACCGCCAGATGAGCGTATTCTCATCCCAGTGAAGCAGGTATTTTTCAACAAGAGATACCGCATCTTCATAGGTAAGATTTCTTTTTTTCATCAGATAAAAGAACAGAAGCTTATCTGACAGTGAAGGTTCCAGTGAGTGATGCTGCATCGAAACGAGAATCTTTCTGATGATCCTCTTCTCTCTTTCGGAAAACCCGTTCTCTTCACTGACCAGAGCTCCTACCGTGTCTGAAATAATGACAGGAGGATGCACCAGAGATGGGAATTTCCTGTACTCAGGGAAGTAATGACCTACGAACCTTTCATTGCAGAAGAGTCTCACCGAATCACAGTTGGTATAAATATGGAGCGCCCTGAGAGCATGGGCAGGATAGTTCCCTATCGCCAGATCATCTGCGAGATGCATGACAAAAGGTCTGTCTCCCTGCGAACTGTAAAGATATCCGGCAGTTTTGAGCAGCCTGAACTGATCGCTTACTCCGTGATGACAGACAGAATCTCCCGCTCCGAATTGACGGTGAGTATAGTAATCGCTCATGCACCAGCCGATCGCTCCGCTGATATGTTTCGAGTCATACAGAGCCTGCAGCTTCTTCGCATGATAAAGAGCAAGAATATTGTGTTTGAATCCATTTTCCTCGAAACGGACAGGATACATATGTCCTGTATGCTCGGTCACCAGATATGCACAGTTCTTCCTCCCGGTGACGCGTCTGGCTTTCTTCAGTCCGGGCTGGGAAAAATCGTTGTAGGTATATACATCCTCAAGCAGACGGGAACCGGCAATGTTCCTCACACCGCCGGTCTGCCGCGATTCATCAAAGAATCTCGCTGTCTCATTCGTCTTCAGATACAGCTCGTCACAGTCTTTCGATTCATTGACTCTCACACCCCAAAGGATCACCGACGGATGGTTTCTGTCCCGGATGATCATCTCTTTGAGCTGCAGGTTAAGATTTTCACGCCACTGTCTGTCATCACTTATGTGCTGCCAGCCGGGAAGTTCGGTGAACACCAGAAGTCCCAGCTGATCGCAGCGTTTCAGAAAATGGGGACTTTGGGGGTAGTGTGAAGTTCTGACGATATTGACATGAAGAGTATTCTTCAGAAATTCAGCATCTTTTCTCTGCTGACTCGCCGGCATGGCAAATCCCGCGTACGGATAGAGCTGATGTCTGTTCAACCCCTTCAGAACGATCTTCTTTCCGTTGAGAAAGAAACCTTCGGGTGTGAAAAAGGCATCTCTGAAGCCCATATCATGTTCATACCTGTCTATCTCGACACCTCTTTTCAGCAATCGCGTCCTGACTATGTACAATACCGGATTGTCACAATCCCACATCTTTACTTCACCCGCGAAGTAGGTGCATACCGTCTTTTCATTTTCCGCAGTGAATTGACCGGTGTATACGACAGTTCCTTCCTCATCGATGATCGACTGCTCTACAGAAAAAGACGGACCTTTCACATTCTGTAGTGATATGTGGGAATGAACCTTTCGGAAGCCGGGGCGGTCAGCACTCTTCGAATAGGTGAATACATCGTCTATATGCGGACGACTCAGTGACAGAAACGATACTTCCCGGTACATTCCTCCCGGGATCAGATAGTCGATCACATGTCCGTACGGAGCGATCGGAAGCTGTTGGCGGGAATCACATCGTACGGCTACAACGAAAAAATCGCCCTCTGAACGAAGCTGCTCTGGTATTTCGACGGTAAACGGAGTGAATCCCCCGTCATGAACACAGGCTTTTTTACCGTTGAGGTAGACTTCACCGCGCATCGCGACACCCTCGAAGCGGAGGATGTTCATCCTGTCTTCCTCTATCATCGAGGATGGTATGTGTTTCCGGTACCATCCGGTAAGGCATGTATCATCATCGTTCACGAAATGAAACGGAAGAAGACGCATCGTATGAGGCAGATCCACATTCTCCCATAAGCTGTCGTCGAAAGACGGAAGACTATAACGATCATCGTCGTCTTCGATATACTTCCAATCATAATTCAGATGTGTTTCGGTTCTCATGATTCCCCCTTTCCACCAGCCCTTCTACTTGCATTATAAACAGAAAATAATCTATTATGGGAGACAAATTCGATCCTAAGGAGATATAAAAATGGATTTATCACCACTTCAGAAAGCAAGATATGAATACAATCCGAAACTACCAAAGATATTGAGAAATCCCATACGTTCTCTCAAATCTGTTGAAGGTGAAGCGACCTCGGCAGCAACAGATGCACAGAAGATCAGAGAATTGTTTCCCAACACCTACGGATTACCTCAAGTCAGTTTCGCTGTGAGTGACGTAGAGGTCACCCACGAACCGATCAATATCGGTGTGATCTTAAGTGGCGGACAGGCTCCCGGCGGACATAACGTCATCAGCGGACTTTACGATGCACTCAAAAATGCCAACAAAGAGAGCAAGCTCATCGGATTTCTCGGAGGTCCGTCAGGAATACTTGATGACAAGACGATCGAAATGACCGACTCCTTCATAGACGAGTACAGAAATACCGGAGGCTTCGATATCATCGGAAGCGGCCGGACCAAACTCGAGACCGAACAGCAGTTCGAAACCTGTGCTGAAGTCTGCAAAAAACATGGTATCACATCCCTGGTAATCATCGGCGGTGACGATTCCAACACGAATGCGGCAGTCCTCGCCGAGTATTTTCTCAAGACACATGCAGGCATTTCTGTCGTCGGCTGTCCCAAGACGATCGACGGAGACCTTAAAAATGAATTCATCGAAGTTTCTTTCGGATTCGATACTGCGACCAAGACCTACAGTGAGCTCATCGGTAATCTGATGAGAGATGCCAACAGTTCTAAAAAATACTGGCACTTCGTCAAACTCATGGGCAGAAGCGCCTCCCACATCGCGTTGGAATGTGCCTTACAGACTCAGCCGAATATCTGTCTGATCAGTGAAGAAGTCGAACAGAATAACACGAGCCTCAAGGAGATCGTCACATCGATTGCAAAGACTGTCGCAGACCGGGCCGAAAAAGGAAATAACTACGGAGTGATTCTCATCCCGGAAGGCCTTGTGGAATTCATTCCTGAAGTCAAGACTCTCATCAGCGACATCAATACGCTCCTGGCCAAAGAAGAGGCATCCTACAATGCGTTAAATAGCTGGGAAGAACAGTTTGACTTCGTAACCTCCCATCTTGATGAAGCGAAACGTGAAGTCTTCGTTTCTCTTCCGGTAGATATCCAGAAACAGCTTCTGATGGACAGAGATCCTCACGGGAATGTTCAGGTCTCACGGATCGAGACCGAGAAGATGCTGATTCAGATGGTCTCTACCGAACTGGACCAGATGGCCAAAACAGGAAAATACACCGGCAAGTTCACCGGACTCAACCATTTCTTCGGATATGAAGGAAGATGTGCTTTCCCGTCCAATTTCGATGCAGACTATTGTTATTCTCTGGGATATAATGCCTACCTTCTTCTCGCCAACAATTTCAGCGGCTACATCTCGAGTGTAGGGAATCTGACAGCACCTGCCGACCAGTGGACTGCAGGAGGAATTCCTATCACGATGATGATGAATATGGAAGAACGCCACGGTGAGATGAAACCTGTAATCAAAAAGGCTCTGGTCGATCTTGACGGGGCTCCTTTCCGGTACTTCAAAGAGCAGAGAGAAACATGGGCCGTCGAAACTTCTTTCGTCTTCCCGGGTGCTATCCAGTACTACGGTCCGACGGAGGTCTGTGATCTGACCACAAGGACACTGCAGCTGGAACATAAATAAGACCGCTGCATCAAAAAAGGGCGATACGGTTCAGTATCGCCTTTTTTTCGTCAGAGAGAAAGAAGAATCTCTTCCAGTCTCCCGCGGGGTATGGTAACAGGTGAATTGCGTTTACAATTCAGATGAGAAAGCTCAATGAGCTGTTCATCGGTGAATCCGTAATCCCTGACTCTTTTCAGACGGGCTTTTTTCTCAAGCTCCTCGAGGAACCTGACAGCTCCCTGCGGACCCCGGACTCCCCATCCTTGTGCGATGGCGGACATCTTCGACAGATAGCGCTGTCCCTCCGGTTGAGATCCTGCCGATTCAACCATTGCTCTGTTGATCTTTGCGATAAGCAGAGCACAGGCAACTCCGTGAGGGATATGGTGAACAGCTCCCATCGGTCCTGAAAGGCCGTGCACGTAGGTCAGTCCCGCATGTGCTAACCCTATTCCGGAGATGAAAGCCCCGTAAGAAAGATCGCTGCGGAAGGCGAGATTATCAAGCTCACCTGTATCAAGGAGAGCATCGAGAGCCTTACCGGTGCTATGAATCGCAGGCAGCAGCAGTGAATCAGTAAAAATCGTTGATTTCACCGATACATATGATTCCATCAGCTGAGTAAGAGCATCAAGTGCGCTCGCTGCGGTCTGTTCAAGGGGAAGATCCAGATGCAGTGAAGGATCGATGATCGCGACATCGGGCAGATAGGTATCATGTCTGAGCGACTTCTTGAAACCGTCCGGACCGACCTGACTGATCACCGCATTCTTGGTAGTCTCACTTCCTGTTCCTGCGGTCGACGGTATCAGCGCTAAAGGAAGCCTTCCCGGCGGTGCAGTCTCACTTCCTACACCTTCAAGAAATGCTTTGACCGATAAGGCAGGATCTTCTCTTCTTTCCTTATGATGGAGCATGACAGAGAGAGCCTTCGCAGTGTCGAGGACGCTGCCGCCTCCGATACCAACGACGCAACCGATCCCCTGCCCGTAAAAACGGGAAGAAATCTCATCTATGACAGAGACACCGGGTTCTCCCGAGATAATTGCAGTTTCAATACTGCGGCCGGTCTCTTCAAGACTTTTGAGTATTGAGACAACACCGGGATTCCTGCTTATCGTACGCCCGAGGACAAACAGAACTCTCCCTTCACCGAGGTAAAGAGAGAGCTTTTTCAATGAACCGGCGCCGAATTCCACCTTCGGTACCTGTAACAGCGAAAATTGTCCGGTCATATCAGTCGGTCGTCGCCAGCGGGATATGAACGATTCGGTCTTTCGGATCCGTGTTCTGCCGGAAGATGATCGCCACGTGCCCTACTGTTCCCACTAAAGATGCTTTGACGCTGTCACATAACTGCTGAGCCAGTTCCTTCGTCTCATCCTTGTAATCCTGGAATCTTACCTTGACCAGTTCATGAGAGGCCAGAGCCTCATCAAGAGCCAGGGTAACCTTTTCATTAATGCCGTTTTTTCCGACCATCACGATCGGAGATAGGCTATGTGCCACTTTTCTCAAGTGATTTCTTGTTGAACTATTCATACTACCCTATATTACAAGTTCTCATACTGCTTAGCAACTATATGACGCTTAATCTTTTTGGTAGAAGTCATCTCCAGTGGCTCTTTTGCAATCGTCAATCGGGTGATTCTCTTGTACGGAAGCATATCCTTGTTCACTTCATCCACAACTTTCTGCATATGGGTGTGAAGATGATCCCAGACAGCATTCTCATCCTTCTCGTTTTTGGCGGCTTCATCGTAGAAAGCCTGCGTCGGGCGGATGATCACGCGGATACCTTCACTTTTGTTTTTCGGGTCGATAAGGTATCCGAGGACACAGATCTGATCGATCTCGTCGTACAGCTGGAACATATCCTCAATCTCTTCAGGGAAGACGTTCTTTCCGCCTGCTGTGACGATCAGCGATTTTTTCCGTCCCGTAAGATAGACGTAGTTCTGATTGTCGATATATCCTGCATCGCCGGTTCTCAGCCAGCCGTCCTTTGAAAGTATCTCATCAGTCGCCTCCTGATTCTTGTAATACCCCTGCATGACCATCGGTCCTCTCACAAGGATTTCCCCGATATTTCTGGAATCGGGATCAAGAATCTTCATTTCGGTTTGCGGAAGGATCTTTCCAACCGAAGTTTCGACATATGCGTCTGTGGGATTCAATGCGACGATAGGACTGGTTTCAGTCAATCCGTACCCCTGAACGAAATCGATCCCCAGCTGGTTGAACAGTTTGAAAGTACTAGAAGGAAGAGGCCCTCCTCCGCTGATACAGATTCTGATATTCTCCATCGAGAGTTTCGCAAGAATCGAGTTGAACATCTTATGCCCGGGGTTTACCTTGAAGATCTTCTTGATCAGTCCGCTGAGGCTCATAAGAACTCTGATCAGGCCGTATAGAATGATTCCCTTCTCCCTGATCCCGTTGAGAAGTCCCTTGAGCATCTTGTTGAACAGCATAGGTACAGCTAGGAACATCGTCACTTTTCCCATCTTCAGTTCTTTGAGTATCTGACTCACGATGAGTTTCTTTCCGAATATTATCTCCGCACCGACCGAGATAGCTTCGATGAATACGGCAAGCATCGTATATGAGTGGTGGATCGGGAGCAGGGCATAGAAGATATCGGTCGGATAGATCGAAAGATTGTTCTGCGCGAGGTAGCAGTCACTTACCAGGTTCGAATGCGACAACATCACACCTTTCGGAGTCCCTGTGGTACCGCTGGTGAACAGAATCGCCGCGATATCATGTTCACCGGCCACTGCACGGGTAACATCACCTTCGGCCTTTTTATTGAGAATATATGTGTCGTCCCCGGTGCTTTCCAATGAGATTCTCTCGGTGATCTTCAACTTGTTCTCAGGGTCGATCTTGTTCATTCTCTCTTTGTCGATGAACAGGTGGGTGACACCTGCGAATCCGAGAAGATTCTCGATCTCACGGTCTGTCAGCTGATAATCAATAGGAACGACCGTTGCTCCGCTGTATAATACAGCAAGATAGGCAATCGCCCACTCGGGACTGTTCTTTCCGGTGACAGCAACATTCACACCCTTGGTAACTCCCTGACTTGCTAGATAGTCTGCGACCTGAATGATATACGATTGTGCTTCCTTATAGGTCAATTCGAGCTTTTGAGGAGCGAACGATGTGAAACATCTGTTTTCAGGGTGACGCTCGCAGGTGATATTGAACATTTCGACCAGCGTCGGCCACTCTCCTTCAAAAAACTTCCCCTTGTATTGGGATAAGAAATCCCAGGGTTTAACTGAATTATTCTTTGCCATCCGATTCTCCTTGAAAAGAACTATCACCATATTGCAGATGATATGCCTTAACTATAAAAGCTTATCGTGGAAAACTCAAGAGTATTTGTACAATATGTCACTTCTTGTCAATGTGTAATATATGTTATATCAGAGGATGATTTACCACCGGAATGTTGACCAAACCACCCCCCTATACTACAGTATCTGCATGTATTATTCGACATTCGACCAATTTTGCACATACGCTGATTCTCTTACGAACCTCGAAAAGAAAACCGGCGGATATACGGTGAGAGAGTACCGTCTCGACAGGATGAAGGCATTGCTCGATCACCTCGGAAACCCGCAGCTCGCCTACAGAAAAATTCATCTTGCCGGGTCGAAGGGAAAGGGCTCTACAGCATCGTTCATTGCCGGTGCCCTCACCGCCGGCGGTTATAAAACCGGACTGTACATGTCCCCTCACCTTGTCGATTACCGGGAACGATTCACTTTAGGAGGAACGTTCTTCGATGACCATGACTTGATAAGAACGGCGAACAATCTGCACGAAAGAATAAACGACTTCGTCTTCAAAGATGATCTGGGAACAAGCCGGGTGACGACCTTCGAAGTGTATACAGCGTTTGCATTTCTGCTGTTCAAGGAAACCCGATGCGATTGGGCGGTGATCGAAACCGGTCTGGGAGGAAGACTCGATGCTACAAACATCATCATCCCCGATCTATCCGTCATCACTCCCATAGAGCTTGAACACACCGCAATACTGGGAAACAGCATCAGCAAGATCGCCTATGAAAAATCTAAGATCATCAAAGAAGGTGTGCCTGTTTGTATTTCCAGACAGAAAGATGAGGCCAGAAAAGTACTCACACAGGAGGCTCAAACGCAAAGTTCCCGCCTGTATGATATAGAAGCCGCAGTGGAATCGATATGCTCTGATACCGAGGACGCCGGTGAAGTAGTGAAAATCTCATGGATCGATGGAAATACGACTCAGCTGACGCTGGCGATGAGAGGTGAAGTTCAGGGTGAAAACAGTGCCCTTGCCCTGCTTGCGTTGAAGGTTCTCGGACTCTATGAAAAAGGAATCAGCGAAAAGGCTATCGAGAAGACCGTCCTGCCCGGACGGATGCAGCTGGTGAACACTTTTCCGCCCCTTGTGATCGACGGGGCTCACACGAGTGAGAGCATGAGACACCTGCTAAATACGTTCACCCGGTGGTACGATCAGAAAGAGCGGATCGTGATATTCGGAGCGATTGAAGACAAGGACCATATTCATATGGCCAGACTGATCATTCCGCTTTTCTCACATATCATCATCTGCCGTCCCGGCACCTTTAAGAAAAGTAACATTGAAGCGCTTTTCAATCTTTTCCAGAAAGAAATCGACAGACAGAAATCCTCTACCAGGCTCTATCTGGAAAGTGAAAGCGATGATGCTCTGTCGCTCGCCTTCGATCTGAGCGGAAAAACCGTTCCGATTCTCTGCACAGGATCCTTTTACCTTGGAGGTGAGATCCTCCTTGCATACAGAAGACAGAGCGATCAGAGGGAGGTCGCATGTCCCTGAACTGGAAAGAGATATCTCTGATAGTCGAGGAACTTCCTTTGGCAGGAAGCAGAATCCAGAAGATCTATCAGCTCAACTATCATACGCTTATCTTCGAACTGTATCACAGAGAAGCCCATTTCTGGCAGCTCTACGTCGAAATAGGAACCGCCCGATCCCGTATTCACAGAATAAGCGGCAAAAAATACGTCAACAAAGAGATGAGAAAAGGCAAGACTCAGCGGTTCAACCAGTATCTGCGCTCCCACATCGAAGGGGGGATCATTGAATCGTGTGTACAGAAAGGTCAGGACAGACTGCTCATCATGAATATCAGAAGACAGATGACAACCTATGTGCTCATCATCCGACTGTACAGCGGGAGCAAGGCGAACGTCATCGTATGCGATGAGAAGTTTATCATTCAGGATCTCATGTACCGCAGACCGAACCAGCACGAGATATCGAAGGAGCAGCTGATACTACCACCTGACAGGAAGCCTTCGAAAGAGTTCCCCCCACGGGAGAATACGACTCATTCGACCTACAATGAGTTCATAGAATCGACATATCTAACCGAGCACTATGACGAGAAGGATCTTCTTATACAAAAGATACATTCACGCTATGAGCAGCAGCTGTCCCGTCTGCTCAAGGAGAAAGAGAAGATAGATCGGGAAAGATCATCCTTCAGCGACGGATCGGAGTATAAGAAGGCTGCAGACCTTCTTTCATCCAATATCCACCTGATTTCGAAAGGAGCAGCCTCGATCCGCCTCACATCCTTCGAAGGCGATGAGATCGAACTGGATCTTCAGAGAAAGCTGTCACCCGGTGAGAACATCCAGCTGTATTATCAGAAATATCATAAACATAAGGCCAGAAGAGAATATCTGGAGACTTCTGCAGATGAGGTAAACAGAAAGATACTCGCTCTGAAGGAAACCGAAAAAGATGATGAAGAGCTTTTTGTACTCTCTTTAGGAGAACTGAGAAAACTTGCAAACGGAGATGAAAAGAAAGAGAGTTCGATGAAGCGGATGTATGCGCATGCACCGGGCCTTCACTTCTTCAACGGCAGATTCGATATTCTCGTCGGAAGGAATGTCAATGAGAATGACGAGCTGCTTCGCCGTTTCACCAAAGGGAATGACTACTGGATGCATACGAGAGACTATCCGGGAGGGTATGTGTTCATAAAGGCTGTAAGAAACAAGAGCATAGACCTGGAAACGATTCTGGATGCCGGAAATCTTGCTCTACTATTTTCGAAAGCGAAGAACCTTGCAAAGGCCGACACCTATTTTACTCAGGTTAAATATCTGAAACGGGTGAAGGGAGGGAAGAAAGGTACGGTACTTCCCTCCAACGAGAAAAACTATACGATAGAACGGGATGAAAAACGGATAGCCCGTCTTTTCGAACTGCACAAAGAGGGGGAGGAATTAGTATGAGAACTATCAGTGTAGAAACTAAAGTCATTTCATCACAGCAATACAGTGCGATCTGCATAGGTGAAGTTTCTCATGAAATGCCCCGCCACCTTCTTACCGGAGAGCAGGAGAAAGGATATGTGTACAAAGACGGCGAACTCAGTGAGATATACTATAGCAAGATTCAGGACATCGACGGCAGGCGCTACATATTCTATCCTTATATGCCCCTTGAGTGCGTCACCGAACTGGCCTATTCACTGCGTTCACAGGCCAAGACATATCTGAGTTACCTCTCTGCAGCTCTTCAGAAAGTCCCTTCAAAGTTCCTTGCCTTCACTAACGGGATCATCCCGACATGGCGAATCTTCTTCATAAAAGGATCCGGAGTTCTCCTTCTGCCTGAAAAGGTTTCGAATCTCATTCTCTACAGTGCATCAGAAGAAGACAGAGAGGAACATCTCCACCGATACATAAAACCCGATCTGCTTGCTCCGTTCGCTCTTACCCACCAGATGTTTCAGCTGCTCTATCTCAGTGCCGCCCGTAGTGCTCCGTACGCGATGAAAGAGACGAGAGAAGTGAAATGGAAACATGTCCCCCTCTCTCTGGGCTTCACATCTGTGGACAGTGAAAGCTGTAAATTAATCGATGAGGTGCTCGGGTACTCGCAGGCAAAAATGAGAGAAGAGTTCTCGGGAGCCTACAGCGGCAGCGAGAATCTCTCCTGGTTCGATATGCAGCTTGAGAAGATCGACTGGAATGTCAGCGATGATGATCCCGGTCTGACCGAGGCGGCTCGGACGAACAGCGATCTTGCTGCATATCTCGGGCACCTGACCGAAAAGGCAAACAGAAGAATATTCTGGAGAAAAAAAGGGTTCGCCGTCACCGCAGCTGCGACTGCCGCCGTCATTCTCCTTTTTTCGGTGGTGCAGATCATCGTGAAAGCGAACGAACCGCCCTACACCTCACAGATGGACGAGAAGCAGATCATCGAGGAATTCTTCCGTTCACAGAATGAACTCGATATCCAGAAGATGAATGCGAGTCTTACATCCGATGCGACCAACCCCTTCGAAACCGAGGTTTCCACTCTCTTCGTCAGCAGCAGGATGAGGGAGGCCTATGAAGGTATAGATTCTGTCATCACGCCCGAACAATATCTGGAAGGCGGTGAAGATCTTCTGCTGGACAGCGCGATCATCTACGGAACCGATGATCTTGTGATCCGGAAGGTGGATGAAGATACCTATGATGCGGAATTCGAATACTGGACATCGCAAGTAAACCAGAATGAAGATGATCCGGAGGATCTGGTTACGATGGTAAAGATCCTCAGAAGAACCCTCCGGTTCGACTTCACAGATACGAAAGGCTATCTGCTTATCGAGGCTATTACACCAGGGCGTATCGAAAATGTCAGGGAATTCGTTCTCGAACCGTAGATCTATTTAAGGTGTTCCTCCACAAGGGTTTCGATCGTTTCCAGATCTTCGGGATATACCCATCGGACATTTGGGAGAGAACGGAAGAAGGTCATCTGCCGTTTGGCATACTTTTTCGAGTTTCTGATGATCAGATCCTTCAGTGCCGAAGGAGAGAACCCGTTCTCTTCGGTAAGAGTGAAATACTCCCTGTATCCTATCCCCTGCATACCGGGCCAGCTGCCGGTCGCTCCCATTTCAAGTAAAGATTCGATCTCCTTCATCAGCCCCATTTTCATCATCTGCTCTACTCTCGACTCGATACGCCTGTCCAGCTCTTCCTTGGGCCTGGTAAGACCTATAATGAGCGGATTCATACCGTTTCTCACCGTGGTGGGGACTGAGAAAGCTGAAAGAGGTTTACCCGTTGCCTCGTAGACTTCGAGAGCCCGGGTGACTCTGTACATATCTCTGGGATGGATCTTCTGCGCAGATTGAGCATCTATGCGCGATAGTTCGCCATAAGCCCATTCGTTCCCATTCTTCTCCACTTTGCGGGCAATGAGCTCTCTGATTTCGCTACTGCTTTTCGGGCTGCGGGGCAGACCATAGTAGAAGTGTTTGAAGTAGTATGCGGTACCTCCGCATACTATAGGGATACGGCCGCTGTTTTCGATCTGTTCCATAGCTTCATCAGCAAGATGAACAAACTCTCCGACGCTGAACGGTTCCCATGGATCTTTGATATTGACCAGATGGTGGGGTATAAGCGCAAGCAACGACTCTTCCGGTTTGGCAGAGCCGATGTCGAGATATCTGTAAATCTGTTTTGAATCTGCATTGATGATGGAACAGGTGGTATGAAAGAGCTTTTCAAGCAAAGCAGTCTTTCCAACACCGGTTGGGCCGAAAAGAAAAATCAGCGGCTGAGCATTATTCCTTTTCGAGGTTTGAATATTCAACATCTTCAGTCAATACTTTCTCAAGGACCGTTGATACGACTTTGTTGTTATTACTCTCAATTTCCTTATCACCATCAGCAGAAAGTACATTTGATAAACTAATGGCCACACAGGTCATTTCATACACATTGTCTTCTTTATCTACTAATACATCTATTGGAATGCTCAAAGTAATCTCCTTATACGTGGTGCACATGGTGCACGTGGTGGATTATACACAAATCCACTTTGTTTGCATAGAAGCGGGTGCATTGTTTTCTTCAATTCCCGGAATCTTTTTGCAAAACGGTATTATACCCGAAATCTGATTAAATGTGAAGCAGCCTCTAGACACCCGGTTTCATCTGTCTGATCTTTTCGATGATCATATCTGCGATCTGCTGAGGCTCGAGGGTGTCGGTATCGATGACCAGATCCGCAATCGAAGGATCACTGTTGTCGATGTTGTAGATTCTTTTGTACCGGGCCGTATCATTCGCATCTCTCCGGGTAGTTTCTTTCAGCCGCTGTGTGAATGAACCGCCCTCTCTTTTATGGATCCTCATCGCCCGCTCTTCGATACTTGCAGTCAGATACACTTTGAGATCGGCTTCTTTGAGCATCCAGATTGCAAGCCTTGAACCAAGGACACAGTCTTCCTGTTCCATAGCCATACTCACCTGACGGGTATCGAGTTCTATATCAATCTGGTCATCCATCTCCGCCTGACGGCAGAATTCCCAGAAATCGACGCCCCGTTCCTCAGCAAGCGAGCGGAACGTAAAATTTATCAGAGGATAGTTCATCCTGTCTGCGACCAGGGTACTTACCGTCGTGTTTCCGCACCCGCTTTTTCCTGAAATAGCTATTCTCATCTAGTGTTTCCTTATTCAATGTTTCTGATTTGTTCTCTGATGTTTTCCAGGTCGTCTTTCATCGATACGACAAGATGATTCACCTCGACGATCATGCTTTTGCTTCCTATTGTATTGATCTCTCTGTTCATTTCCTGACAGAGAAAATCAAGCCGTTTCCCTACAGGACCGCTCTCTTTCACCATCTGTTTAAAGGCACCGAGATGGGTTTCTAAACGGATGAGCTCCTCCTGGATCGAATATTTGACAAGCAGCAGAGCGACCTCCTGAAGGTATCGGTTCTCATCATATTCCCGCGAACCCATCACATCCTCGATCTTCTTGAGAAGAGTCTCTTTCAATCTGCTTTCAATCGTGCCGCTGTATGCTCCGATACTTTGAAGCGATGTGCTCATCGAATCAAGAAGCGACCGGATATGAGATTCAAGAGCTTTTCCCTCTTTTTCTCTCGAACGGTTGAACTGTTCAAGGACCTCATCAAGGGTGGAGAAGACCGATTCTTCATATGGTTCGGCATCGCTACCGTGAATATAGTTGATGATTCCCTCCGAGTTGATATAGTCCTGCAGACCGACGGTAAAGGGAACCTGTGCTCTCTTTGCGATAGTCTCGTACGCGTCGGCATATTTCTCAATCGCTTCGGTATCGACCGACAACGAAATATTATTGGACAGTTGCTTCAGACGGATCGACAGTTCGACCGATCCTCTTTTCACACTCTTCTTTATTCGTCTGTCCATTTCCATTTCGAAACACGATAAGAAACCGGGAATGTTATGTTTGATCTCCGTGTAACGGTTGTTGTACGATTTTAATTCCAGATATAACGTGAACTGTTCATTCGACACCTCTTTCGAGGCATATCCTGTCATGCTTATCATCACTTGTGTCCTTTGATCTTCATTATTGATTCTATGATGGGGAGTGTGTTACCTGCCCCCATGGTAACGCACACATCATTTTGGTGCAATATGGTCTTCAGCATATTCTGCAGATGCTCTTCAGAATATGCCGCTTTTCCTTTGACAGCTGCGGCAAGACGCTCGGATTCCCTCACCGACACCTCATGAGAATCGCGAAATCGTGCAGAAGCGGCAACAGGCAGAATGAAAACTGAATCATACCCTGTGAGAACTTCGACGAATCTGTCAAACAGCGCCACAGTTCTTCCTATCGTATGCGGGATGAAGATGATGTGGAATCTCTTCTGCGGATAAAGAGCCCTCAGGGAAGCAAGAGACGATGCGATCTCTGAGGGGTGATGGGCATAGTCTCTATACAGAATGAATTGCGGATGATCGATCCTCTCGAGGCGTCCCGAACAACCTTTGAAACGTGAGACTGAACCAAAAAAAGCATCGAGCTGATTCATATCCGGCACATGACCGTTACAGATGAGCTGGCTAAAGATTGCAGAAGCGACAATATCACTCACGAAATGGTCTCCTGTAAGTGAGACCGGGAATATCCGGCCGGTGTTCACTATTTCGAACCGGTTCAGGTCGTCATGATAGGGATATGAGTAGACGATGTCGCTCTTTTCCTCTTTCCCGTAGGTAAGAAGAGTCAGGTCATCTCTGGTCTCTCTGATCCACCGGATTATCTTTTTCGCTCCGGTATCATCATTATTTATAACAACGAATGACGAAATAGGGAGCATTTCAACTCTTTGTATGAAGGCTGAGATGACAGCTTCAAAATCTTCATAATAATCGACATGCTCCCATTCGATGTTCGTTATGAGAAGACCCTTTAGTCTGTACGATAGGAAATGTTTCTTGTATTCACACGATTCGAGAATGAACTTATCGGGAGAAAAGATACTGCTTTCCTCTGGCTGTCCGATCAGAGACGATCCGTAGATCGCACTATGAGGGATGTGTTTCACAGTAAGAAGCGTGTCGATGCATCCGCATGCGGTCGTCTTGCCGTGTGTTCCGGCAATTCCGTAGCTGTCACATTTCTCTGTCAGCCGGCCGAGATACTCATGATAGGAATATATCGGGATCCCGTTCTGTCCAGCTTCCCGGATGAGAGGGTGAGTCTCATCGTAGGCACTTGAATGAATAAGAATGTCTATGGAACGAGTGAATGAAAACAGCTGCGTTGAACTGCTGCAGCTGATCGAGTGTCGCTGTAGAAGTTCATCGGTTGGAAAGACCTCATCGGTGTCCCACCCGTAGACCACATCTTCGTTTCTCGACAGATACAGGGCCAGAGAGGTCATTCCAGTTCCCTTGATACCCACCATGAATACCGTCATCGGCTCTCACTCTCCATCTTTATCATCCTCGTTCATTTTGGTAAAAAATTGACTGCCGTTGTGGCAGTCACGTAGTATGGAACTAAAGTTTTTTTCTATTTCGCATGCTGCAGCTTAGCATTGCACTGCTTGCAAACCTGGACTTTGTTTCCGTCCACCTCTTGTTCGTACATCACCTTGATCGCGGTTCTGTTACAGACAGGACAAGTTCCCCGTCCCTGAGCGTACTCGCTTCTGATTCCTGCTCCTCTATGTGCCTTTGCCATGAAAAGTCTCCTTCAACATCATATCAATATGTGTAGACTATAGTAAGCTGAAAACAGAATGTCAAGCGTCAGGTCTTTGTGCAGTTCTTTACAGGTTGTAATGAAGAGAAAGCTCGATTGCCGCCGAATCTGTCGATTCACCGGAGCTTAACCATGATAGCGGGAGAACAAAAACGGAATTAAAAAACAAGTTGTTTATCTGAGAAGAGATACCCACACTCGCATCGCCGTCTCCTTCTATACCGATCAGAGAAAGCGGAGTTGCTCTGGTCTCCCTATATCCTGTCTGAAGTGCAATATTCAGATCTTTCAGAAACTGAAATTTCACTTCCAGCCCGAAACGGATCGACCGGTAGGTCTCATCCGCGATATCGCAGATATCGAATGCCGAGGTAAAAACAACGGGATTGAGGTTGTTGTCTTCGTCATAGGCATTCGTCGAGAATGCCAATCCGACCGACGTATCTTCAAGAAGATCGACGATATCGATACTTACCTCATTGGTATCGTAATCTACGACGAAAAACGAATCGGTAAGCACAGCGAGGGAGATATACGGATAAGCGACGAGAATACCGATTCCCGAGGAGAACTGCTGATCTTCGTTACTGGGATAATATCTGTTAAGATAGACCTGAGAGATGTAATCTACCAGCGCAGTAGAGGCATCTATCTCGATCCCGAGCCGCTGCATCTGAGACCCTCCCCGTGCATACATCCCGAACGAGAATGATCCGAATCCGTAGGCGACATTGAACTGAATATGAGAATTGTTGTAGGCATCGAAGATCAGACCGTCGCCGGTACTGTTCACCTCACGATCGGTCAGATCGAAACCGAAGCCTACACACAGGGCGCTGTATCTGGTGGAAAAGACGAATTCGAGAAGTGTCGAAGGGTTTTGCATCGACCACAGGGGATCATCTTCACCCAGGGAGGAGGGAACTATCGATTCAGAGCCTGTCATATCCACGCTGAACAGTGCCGGCTCCTGAACGAAGAGTGAGGCCGGATTGATCTTGAAGGCATGAGGAGAATCATAGAGAGCGATTCCCGCTCCACCCATGGCTGTATACCTGAGCGAACTCGAGTCTGATCCGCCAGCGGTAAAACCTGCAATCAGAAAAGAACTGATGATGATGAGAGATTTGAATGTAAAACGAATCATCGGTGCTCCTTTCGCTCTGATCATAATTGATTTTCTCCCGAATGACCATGCACCTTCATGCGGTCCCGGTAATGGGCTGCTACTGAAAAACAGGTCTGTCTATGTTTCCATATGTTTGTGTATTCCCGTTCAAATGAAGTGATCAGGTCCACAGTATCACTCCAGGAAGTTCTTTCGTAATTGAATATCGCACGAATGATGCTGATCATCCTTTTTTCCATCTTCAATCTAGATTTCGAGCTTAGACTGTCAAATGAAGAACCGTAGACTTTGAGAAGGAGTCTCAGAGACTGTACGGAACTTTCTGCAGCATGGGATGAAAACGTATCCGAGATCTTTTTCAGCTCTGACAGGCTGCAGTGCACAAACTGGCTGTAATCGGGAGAAGTATCGATCATGATCTTCTCAATGAAAGAAAAATGTTCGAATTCTTCCTCGATGGGATGGAATATCGAGTTCTTATGCGACTCTATGGAGGATACCAGCTCCATCCTTTCCAATCCTTCAGGAAGCAGGAAAGACAAGGAGGGGACTTTGCCTGTGATGAACAGCTGGTCTACACCGACTGTCTTATCAATCGAAGATCGCCCACCTCCCCTCTTTTTCGGAAGTGCGACACACTGTATTTCACCATGACGGTAGGAAAGCAGTTCATATATCTGCTCTGTGCTCAATATTCCGTTGCTCGGGTAGCTGAGAATGAGCTGACCGCAGTCTATCTGCTGCAGAAGTGAATACATCGCCTTATAACTGTGTTTGAGAGAACAGAAAGGCGAATGAGTGTTCTTCCAGTCATTGCGTATACCGCTTTTGTCAGCTAGGTTCCCGTCAGAATCGACCTTATGTGAAGGGACGAAGTCATCCCACAGGACAACTGAATTGAGCAGATGGTATGCACTGCCATACTGTTGTGCCGACGACGGAGGATCGATAAAAGCGATATCGGCAGATTTCCCTTTGACGAATCTCAACGCATCTTCCTGACTTACTTGAGCACGCTTTCCGTCATCATCCAACAGTACGGGAATAGTCAGCTCCATCATATCGGTGATCCTCGAACGAATGGGCACTCCATCTTTGTACAGGTGTTTATGGTAGGAAGTGAATGTACCGCTCGTATTTGCTCGCAAAGAACACTGATACAGGAGCGAACAGAGAACAACGGCCTTCTCTGCAGCGCTGATCTTTCCTTCCATCCAGGATGTTTCGACCTCGTCTCTCACCGCATCGATGAATAGAGCGTTCTCACGCGAAAAATAGATACGCTCCTTCCCCGGCCGGGTACGTATGGAATCGGACGGTGCATAGTGGTTGGAAATCAGAGCCCGGCCCTGACAGTTTCCCGTCGAGGCGGCATACATTCCGTGAAGATTGAGAAATGAGTAGTATGCGTCGATACCTCCCATCGAGGGAAACATGGAAGAGAGGTCCTCTCTCACCATATACAGATAGACATAATTTGGGATGTACAGAAAAGGCTCAATGTCATTGGCGAGCACATCGAAGCCCATCGAACGTCCCAGACGGGAAACAGATCCGGAACCGCAGAAAGGATCGAGAAGCGACAGATTACTGCGGGAACTTGCGATATCGAAGAGTATGCTACGGAGGGTTTTGCCCACAGCTCTCTTGTTCTTGATGATCGAGATGATCTGGTCAGTCTCATATTCGAAATCGTTCAAAACCGCTCCTTGCGACCGATCTGGATGCTCTCTTGTAACACTTTTTGATCGATGGTACATTCTGAAAATGAAGGTCGTTCCGCTATGAAAAGATTATCAGCGTTATGGGCAAATGACAAGCTCTTTGAATCGTCAAGAATCGTGGGAAATCCCGACCGGCAGGTAGGATCGATCACCTTCGACTCCAGACGCTGCACGGAACAATCCATATTCGTAGCACAAAACGGTCTGCACATCGACGGACATCTGTTCATAGATGAGGCGATACATAACGGCTCTTGTGTGATCGTTCACAGTGAGACTCTCTCATCCTACAGAGATGATACGACATATATCCAGAACCCGCAGCCGGCGGCTGTAGCTTCCCGGCTTGCTCATGAGCTGTATGGACCGTATCCACGGCACATCATTGCGGTAACAGGGACGGACGGAAAATCTACGACCTGTGAATTCCTCTACAGGATACTCAAAGCATCGAATGTCAGATGTGCCCTTCTTTCGACCATCAGTATGGATGACGGATCTGGACACAGAGACAGTCCCTTCAGACAGTCGACTCCCGAAGTCGAATATCTTTATCCCTTTCTGCACAGATGCTATGAGAATAATGTGGATATGGTCGTTCTGGAGACTACCAGCCACGCGCTCAGTCATAAAACATCCAGAACCGCCTCGCTCAGATTCTCGGGTGCTGTCATCACCAACATTACAAGCGAGCATCTCGATTTCCATCAGACGGTGGAACATTATGTCAACGATAAACTCAATGTCGTCCGTCAGCTGAAACCTGAAGCTCCACTGGTGATCAGCGGCGATTTTAGCTACAAGGGCCATCCCGTGATACGATCATTTCCTCCCGACAGGATAAGGACGTTTGCGATGGATGAATCAGATACATCCTCTTGCTCATACGCTGAGACTATTGCGGTGGACATAGAAAGCCGCCGTCTGAGAATGCGGACAAAAGGCATGAAGGCGATCATGAACTTCTCGTTTGCACCGCCTGTATACACTCTCAATCTTCTAGCGGCTGTATCGATGGCCGAATCTCTCGGGCAGGTCTCTGTGGGAGAAATGGACATCGAAAAGGCTGTAAACAAACCTGTTGCCGGAAGATTTCACCTGATTGACAGACTCGAAAATGCTCCTGTCATCATCGATTTCGCCCATACGGAGAATTCTTTTGAATCTCTTTTCTCATTCATCCGCACCGCTCTCCCGTCGATGCGGATAGTAGCTCTTTTCGGCTGTGCCGGAGAGCGCGATACGTCCAAAAGAAAACCGATGGGCCGCATAGCCGGCAGATACTGCCATCGGATCTATCTTGCCGATGAAGACCCCCGATGTGAAGACCCCGTGCAGATTCTGCATCAGATACAGGAAGGTATAGAGTCTGCATCCCGTGCTGTTGTCCGTATCATCGCCGACCGACCGGCTGCAGTAGCAACCGCCGTGGAAGAACTCAGTCCGGGCGAGGTCCTCCTCCTGCTGGGAAAAGGTCATGAGAAAAGTATAGAATACTGCCGAAAAAGTGTCAGATACGATGAATTCGATTGTGTGCAGAAAGCACTGGAAGGAAAGATGGCATTATGAAGGACAAAAGATTTATCACATGTGCCCTGATATTCGGAGGAACCTCCCGTGAGCACGAGGTATCTCTGATGAGTGCAAAAAGGGTCTATGCAGAAATGAAAGCCTTACCCTACGATTCGATCCTCATCGGCATATCCAGATGCGGAAGGTGGTATCTGCAATCCGAAATCGGAAAAGATTTCGAGATCAAAGAAGATGAAAAGAATGAACTTCTCCTTTCACCAGGAAAAGGAATCGTCACAAAAGATGGGCTTCAAATTGTGAAAATCGATCTTGCAATTCCTCTCACTCACGGAAAGATGGGAGAAGACGGTATTCTCCAGGGGGTCCTGAAAAGTATATCAGTTCCATATATCGGGACATCTGTTTCGGCTTCGGCGATAGGGATGACCAAAAGCCTCTGCAAAGATCTTGCCCGCTCATGGGGTATTCCTACAGTCCCTTCTCTAGCATACTCTGCACGCCAGATCACCTGCAAAGTCGATTCCATCGTTTTCTGCGAAAACCTGAGGAAAAAGATCGTAAGAGATCTCGGGAGCTCGATCGTGCTGAAACCTGACGATGAGGGCTCTTCCATAGGAGTACAGGTGCTTTCCGATTTCGACGCAGTACAGCTGCAGAAAGCGTTGAAAGATCATGTAGCAACATTCGATTCAGTGCTTATTGAAACGTGCGTGCAGCAGATGGTGGAAGTTGAATGCGCAGTCTTCTTCGGCGACGGACTCATCGTAAGTGAACCGAGGATCATAGATAATCCGAATACCGAACAATCGCTGTTTCTTACCTATGAGCAGAAATATTTGAGTGATCATCCCTATCACATCAGCACGAGAGAACACCTTCCGGAAGATATCTGTGAAAGGATAGACGCTATATGCACAACGATCGCCGAAGGTCTTCTGAAAGAGGGTTTCGCCAGAATCGATTTTTTCTATCAGAAAGACAGCGGCACCCTCTATTTCAATGAAATCAATACGATCCCGGGACTCACCGGGACCAGTATCTTCCCCGTTCTCGCTGAAATGTCGGGCTATCCGCTATCTTATCTTCTCGACCGCCTAATCTGCAGAAAGCTTTCGATAGAGGACTAATCTATGGAAAATGTCTGGTTTCATGTCGATATGGACGCATTTTACGCATCAGTTGAACAGCTCGATCATAAAGAGCTCAGAGGGAAACCTGTCATCGTGGGAGGGCACTCGAATCGCGGTGTGGTCGCAGCCTGCTCATATGAGGCCAGAGACTTTGGAGTACATTCGGCAATGCCGATATTCATGGCAAAACGGCTGTGTCCTCAGGCTTTATATGTCACACCGAGAATGAACCGTTATTCAGAGGTAAGCCGGAATATCATTTCCATATTGAAAACCTTCTCCCCCCATGTCCAGCAGATCTCGATAGACGAAGCTTTTCTCGATATGAGCGGAACTCGGCGGTTGTTCGGCATCCCGAGAGAATGCGGTGCGGCTCTTAAGAAGAAAGTATACGATGAAACCGGTCTAATCATCAGTGTAGGCATCGGATCATCTAAACTGATTGCGAAACTTGCCAGCGATTACGACAAGCCGAATGGTCTGTGCAGAGTATCGAAGAATAGGGAAATCGACTTCATTGATTCTATTGCGCTGAAAAAGATACCCGGCATCGGCAGAATAATGCTCGTTCAGCTGGAAAAATACGGGATAGATTCTCCCGGAAAACTCAGAACGTATACTCTCGATCATCTGCAACGATTGTTCGGAGAGACTTCCGGAGATTTTCTCTACAACGTCTGCAGGGGATCAGACCCCGGGATGTACGCCGAGGAGTCGAAAAGCCGTTCGATCAGCAACGAAACCACATTCGAATCTGATACCTTCGATATTGCTGTGATCAGATCATATCTCCTCTCCCTTTCCCATCAGGTGGCCTACAGAATGATCGAACAAAAGGTCCACTCATTTACTGTGGCAGTAAAGCTCCGTCTTGATGATTTTTCTCTTGTAAGCGGACAGTTGACGACCGAATCTCCTTTTCTCAGCGCCGAGGAGATCTATCATGCTGCCAAGTCGCTTGTGGATACGAAGTGGGACCGAAAAAGAGCCGTCCGACTGGTAGGTGTAGGTTTGAACAATGTTCAAGATGGGGAATATTCACCGCAGCAGACTCTGTTTGAAGATCCCCTCTATTCGAAAAAAAGGGCCGTGGAGAAGGTGGTTTCATCTCTTATCACCGAAGGGAAACCATTGCAGAAAGCGACAAGTATGTCAGTGCGCAAGAAACAGGGATGAAGTTCCCCTTGCCCCTCATTTTCTTTGGTGATACAGTACTTTTTACATAGTGGTGGAACCCGCCTGTATCCACCTGATGATCTGTAAATGAAAGAGGAAATGTAATGGCAGTGCATATTGTCTTGTTCGAACCGGAAATACCCCAGAACACAGGAAACATCGCAAGGACATGTGCCGCCATCGGTGCCACGCTGCATCTTGTCCATCCGCTCGGATTCTCGCTCGACGAGAAAAGGGTTAGAAGGGCCGGTCTTGACTACTGGAAGGATGTCGTCATCAAAGAATATGAGAGTATAACCGTGTTCATGAAAGAACACGGATCGTCCAATCTGTGGTTCTACACGACAAAAAGCGAGACACTCTTCACTGAGGCAAAGTATGAAGAAGATTCCTATTTAGTATTTGGAAAAGAGAGCAGGGGTATTGAAGAATCAATTTTAGTAGATTATCCTAGTCGATGTGTGAGAATACCGATGTTAGAGAACCGGCGGTCGTTGAATTTGTCGAACAGTGTCGCCATTGCAGCATATGAATGGGAACGGCAATTCAACTATCCATCGCTGCTTCAGAAAGGAGCCCTTCATCGTCTGACCTGGAATTAGATTCTGTTAAGGGGATACAATATATGAAACAGATTGGAATTATCGGCTGCGGAAACATGGGTAGTGCCATAGTGAATCAGCTTGCCCGCGATTTACGTTATAAAGTGACCGTCTACGACAAGAATGATGAAGCGGCTGCAAAGGTCTCATCTTCCGAGAATGTGTCATCCGCTTCTCTGCAGCAGCTGCTTCAGTCTTCCGCTACCGTGATTCTGGCGGTAAAGCCCCAGATTCTCCCGCAGCTCTACCCTACACTGCGCACCTATCCTGATATAAACTGGCTGAGTATCGCCGCAGGTGTCGATCTCGACACTCTTGAACATTCTCTGAACAGTAAGAAGGTGGTTCGTCTGATGCCGAATATGGCCGCATCGGTCGGGAAGTCTGTCACAGCTCTGTCGGTTCATCCGACATGTCCGAAATCTCTCGTACAGGAAGCCGTTGAAATCAGCGGCGCTTTCGGAACAGTCCATAAGATCGATGAATCTCTTATCTCAGCATTCATAGGAATCAGCGGTTCCGGCATCGCCACATGTTTCTCATTCTTCCACAATATGGCAATGGGAGCTGTTCACAGCGGACTCGATTATCAGACAGCACTCTCTCTTATCTGCGAAACAAGCGCGAGTGCGGCTCATCTGGTGCAATCCACCAAAGAACACCCCCAATCGCTGCTGACTAAAGTCTGTTCTCCCGGAGGAACGACAATCGAGGCAATGAAGACACTTTCTGACGGAAAATTCTCCTCCTCGGTGATTTCCAGTGTGGTCAGCGCGTCAGAGAAGGCTAAATACATGGAACAACAAGCAAAAGTGAATAAAGAAGGTGATAAATGATTGATTTAAGAGAGCTGAAGGAACGAAAGGAAGAAATAGGCAAAAATATTGCCGACCGGGGGATGAAAGTCGATCTCGATCTCATTATAGAACTGCAGAATCAGCGGTCGCTTCTGCTCCAGCAGACCGAAGCTTTACGCAAATCGAGAAATGAGAATGCGAAGAAGATGAAAGGTAAAATGGATCAGAATACCCGGACAGCTTTGATAGAGGAAGGGAAAACTCTCAAGGACCGTATCAGCGAGATAGAGGAAACTCTCAAAAAGGTCGAACAGCAGTATTTCTCTCTTGCAAGAACCATTCCCAATTACGCTCATCCGTCAGCACCGGTGGGAGCTCTCGATAAAGACAATCTGGAAATTTCCAGCTGGGGAGAACCCGCATCTTTCACTTTCACTCCCAAAGATCATGTTCAACTGGGAGAACAACTCGATATCATCGATTTTGAAAGCGCAACGCGCGTTAGCGGTCCTAAATTCTATTATCTTAAGAATGAGGGTGTTCTGCTGGAACTTGCCCTTCAGCGTTATGCTATCGATATTCTTCAGAAACACGGTTTCATTCTCACCATCACTCCCGATATTGCAAAAGAGGAGATCGTTGAAGGCATCGGTTTCAATCCGAGAGGAGAAGAATCGAACATCTATACGATCGAAGGAACCGGCACCTGCCTGGTAGGAACCGCAGAGATCACTCTCGGCGGCTACCATGCACAGCATCAGTTTGATGAAAGCGACCTCCCTCTCCGTTATGCAGGACTCTCCCACTGTTTCAGAAGAGAAGCCGGCGGAGCAGGCCAATATTCGAAAGGATTGTACAGAGTCCATCAATTCTCAAAACTGGAGATGTTCGTCTACTGTACCCCTGAAATGTCTGATGAGATACATTCCCAGCTGCTCTCGATAGAAGAAGAAATCTTCAGAGGACTCGGCATCCCCTACCGGATTGTGGACACATGCACAGGAGATCTGGGGGCCCCGGCCTACAGGAAATTCGATATCGAGGCCTGGATGCCGGGAAGAGGAGAAAGCGGAGAATACGGCGAGGTCACAAGCACGAGCAACTGTACCGATTATCAGGCAAGACGACTGAATGTGAAATACAAGACAAAAGAAGGTGAAACCCGTTTCGTCCATCTTCTCAACGGAACCGCCATCGCAGTCTCGAGAGCAATAGTAGCCATACTTGAGAATTTTCAGATGAGTGACGGATCGATAAAGATCCCGTCCGCTCTGGTGCCGTACATGGGTATCACTGAAATCAGAAGATAAGGGGAAACAAAATGAGTGTATCGGCTTTGATCACGGATTTCTATGAGCTGACCATGATGAACGGGTATTTCAAATCGAAGAACAATCCCCTAGTCGTGTTCGACATGTTCTACAGGACAAATCCATTCAACGGTGGATATGTTGTATTCACAGGTCTTCACGACCTGCTTAAAAAGATCGAGTCGTTTACATTCAGCAAGACAGATATCGATTATCTTCGCTCGCTCAACAAGTTTGACGAGGATTTCCTCGATTATCTGAAGTCTTTCAGGTTCAAAGGAAGCATTTACGCCATGGAAGAAGGCTCTATCGTGTTCCCTTCCGAACCCCTGGTGCGGGTCGAATCGACATTGATGGAAGCCCAGATCATCGAAGGGATGCTTCTGAATACGATCAACTTCCAGTCTCTGATAGCAACCAAATCCTCGAGGATGGCATATGCAGCAAAAGGGGCGCCGATCATGGAATTCGGTCTGCGCAGAGCACAGGGAGGAGATGGTGCGCTCACCGCATCAAGAGCGGCCTTCATAGGAGGCTGCAGCGCAACCAGCAATACTCTCGCAGGAAAGGTCTTCAACATTCCTGTTTCAGGAACGATGGCTCACTCCTGGGTCATGAGTTTCGAGGATGAACTTGAAGCTTTCAGAGTCTATGCTGACCTTTATCCTGATAACGCGGTACTTCTGATCGACACCTACGACACGCTCGGTTCGGGGATCGAGAATGCTATCATCATCGGCAGGGAGTTGAAAAAGAAAGGAAAGACCATCTCGGTGAGAATAGACAGCGGGGATCTCAGCTATCTTTCGAGAGAGATCCGCAGGAAACTCGATGAAAGCGGTCTTACCGACAGCAAGATCGTTGTCAGCAATGATCTTACCGAAGAGATCGTCGAGAATTTCGTGAACGACAGCGTTCCCATAGATTCGTACGGCATAGGCACTCACCTTGTAACCGGCGGAAATCAGAGTTCGCTCAACGGCGTATATAAACTCGCTGCGAAGTATGATGAAGACAGGAAGATCCTCCCGGTAATGAAGATCAGCAACTCCTTCGAAAAGGCCACGAACCCGGGAAGAAAACAGGTATGGCGATTTTTCGATCATGAAGGCTCTGCTCTCGGAGATCTGATCACACTCGATCATGAAAAACTTCCTGTCGGTGAGGATATCGTATTTCATCATCCTCTCACCGTAGCAGATTATTTCACTTTGAAACGGACACGGTATGCTACCGCAGTCCCTATGCTCACCCTCCATATGGAAAACGGAGAGAGAGTCAAAAAGCATGTGAGAATAGAGAACATACAGAAAGCTGTGAAGAAGAATCTCTCCACGTTCCACTCTTCCTATAAACGGATGATCAACCCCCATATTTATAAGGTATCACTGTCAAGGGAACTGAAACAGCTGAAGACTCGTCTCGTTCTGGAAGCCAAAAGAAAGCAGGATCAGTAAGATCATCTCATCATGTAGGCTCTGATACCGTCGAACAGGGCTTTCGCCACTGTATCTATCCACAGATCATCTTTCATCATCTGCTGTTCCTCATCATTTGAAAGGAAGCCTGCCTCGACAAGCACGGACGGCCAGATATTCTCATTGAGCACATAGACCTCCTGCTCTTTGATTCCCCGGTCTCTCATCTGATTTAGTTCTTCAAAGAAGGCCTCACTGAGTTGATGAGCGAGCAGATAGTTTTCCCCGTTCAACGAACGCTGCAGATCTGACATCTTTTCATGAGAGAAATAGGAAAGAGCCCAGCTTTCGGCATCTTCCGAAATAAACGGTGCGGCAGCCCCGCTCGGCTTTATGAGAAACTCATATCCCGCAGCCTCCGCACTCTCACTCGAATTGATATGGATCGATATGAAGATAGCCTTGCTCTCCCAGCCGGGGAAGGTCTGAAAAGCTGTTTTAACGCGGTTGCTCAAAGAAATGTACTCATCCGAGTCTCTGGTGAGAATTGATGTGATACTTCCTTCATCAACGAACAGTGAATGCAGTTTGCGGGCGATCTTCAGCGTAAGGTCCTTCTCCAGCAGTTCGGTTCCGACCGCTCCGGGGTCGTATCCTCCGTGTCCCGGATCGATGATCACGGTCGAAACAGGGTAGGAAAAAGGAGATGAGCACACAAGAGAGACAGGAAGAACGATAAGGGCACACAGCAGAAGAACCTTTTTCATCAGTCTATCTCCGTCTTCGGAGCTTTCCACTGGTTCATCAGCTCATTGAAATCCATTTTATAGAGTGCCAGACGCTTGGCCATCTCTTTCTTAAGATAAGTCCTGTCCGTATATCTTCCGATTGTTTTGGGATAGTTCTTTCCGTTGAGCTGTCTCATTCCCAGAGCCTTGGTCAGACACCGTTTAAATCCATCCTGTTCGCTCCTGTTTTCGATGATGAACTGCCGGTATGGAAACTTCATATGGAACGAGTCCAGCGTGAATATCGAATAACCGAACAGCCAGCATCGGATTCCGAAGTCCAGAATCTGCCAGTATTCGGTAGAGATGGACTCATCAAAACCTCTAAGCCGCTGAAACAATGCTCTTTCATAGATCCCGAGGCCAAAAAAAGGATAAAGGGTACCGGTACTCTTTTCAGAAGGGATCAAAGGTACAGGATCGATAAAGTTCCTGTCCACCTTCGGCAGGTGTACTACAGGAAGTCTCTCATCAAACCGGTTTGAAAGAATCGGAGAGATCTGAGAAGGCCGTTCCGAACGGTTGAACTGTTCGAGGACCATATCGAAATCAAACGATTCGACCCGGATATCGCTTCTGGTGACCCAGAAATAGGTGGTAAAACACTCATTTGCCATGACATTTATTGCAGCACCCATACTCGCGGGCTGAGTGAACACGATGAACGATACAGAGGGAAACTGGAGTCTCAATTCAGCCAGCTTGCGGTTGTCTTCAAAGAGCAGCACAAACAAAGGAACATCGAAATAGGTACTGTAGTAGGAGATCGAATCGAGAATTTCAGACTCGAAATCATTTACCAGCAGAGCGATACTCAACGGTTCCTCGCTGTGGAGGTAACGGATGCGTTTCCCTATATCCTGTTTGTTTCTGTAGATATGATAATCAGTCTGCATAGTCCAGGAACACCAAATCCTCCGGCCGGAATATCACATCAGGTCGACCTTTCTTCACCGAATCGCCCACATCCGAACTCTGGTGCCCCATACTCTCCATGATCTCACTGCTGTTGTAGTACGGAACAGCCTTCGCGATGCGGTTGACCATAACGACCTCTCCTGCCTCGAAAGCACCTTCTACTCCAACTATACCACTTGGAAGAAGACTTTTGTGATTTTTCAGTGCCCGAATCGCACCATCATCAATCCAGATGGTTCCCTTCGTTGCACTGTTGAGAATCCAACGGATACGCTGATTGAGTCTTTTATCGGGTGAGAAATAGGTTCCTACCCTTCTGCCCTCTATGATATCGGTCAATACAGTATCGACAAATCCGCTGGCAATCACTGTTGCACAGCCTGCATGTGATGCTATCCGTGCGGCCAGCAATTTGGTCCGCATCCCTCCTGTGGAGAATTGAGAACCTGAAGATCCTGCACTTTTGAGCAATTGCTCATCAACCTGTGAAACTTCATGAATCAGGTGGGCATCGCTGTCTATTCTGGGATCCTGTGAATACAGTCCGTCGATATCAGTAAGGAGAATCAGAAGGTCTGCATCGATCTTGCTCGCCACGAAGGCTCCGAGACGATCGTTGTCTCCCACGGCGGATCCGACCTCGTCCGTACTTACTGTATCGTTCTCGTTGAAAATGGGAACGACATTATGTTCAAGGAGACTGGTGACGGAGTTTTTCAGGTTCACGAAGGTCTTTCTGTCATTGAGTTCCCTTTTAGTGATGAGAACCTGGGAACATACGACATGATATGCCGCAAAGGCTGCTCTGTAATGACTCATCAGGATCGGTTGACCGATAGAGGCACATGTCTGTCTCATAACAACAGTCTGAACCTTCTGTCTAAGTCCAAGCTCTCTCGCTCCGAGTCCCACAGCTCCGCTGGTGACCAGAAGCACATTGATTCCTCTTTTCTGAAGTATTGCGATCTGTCTGACTATCATGTCGATCCGGCTCAGGTCGATCCCGTCAGAATCACTGATGAGATTGGTTCCGACCTTGACGACAACCCTTCTCACCTGATTCAAGTCTCTTTCTACCATGTCGTTGCCTCTGTCATCGCCTTCCCCTCTACAGAAAGTTCCTTATGATTGTACGCCTTTCCGTCTTCGAACTCGGCGACTGTCTGACCGTTGCCTCTCATCAGCCACTTTCCGGTAACAAGACCCTCGAGGCCTACCGGACCTCTCGCATGGATCTTCTGCGTGCTGATTCCGACTTCGGCACCGAGGCCGAATCTGAAACCATCGGCGAAACGTGTAGAGCAGTTGTGAAAGACATCGGCAGAATCGACCTTCATCAAAAAGGTATTCGCCTTTTCGATGTTGGAAGTGACGATGCAGTCTGTATGTCCGGAACCGTGAAGTGCAATATGTTCCATCGCCTCTTCCATGGAATCGACAACCTTCATCGCAACCTCATAATCAAGGTATTCTGTATCCCAATCATCCTGTGTGGCTTTTTCTGCCTCGATGATCCCACAGGTTCTCTCATCACCGTGGATGATCACCGGATACCGGCTAGTAAGGTCTTTAAAACGGGGAATAAACCGTTCAGCTACTTTCTCATGTACCAGTATAGTCTCGACCGCATTGCAAACAGCCGGGTACTGGCACTTGGAATCGACAGCAACATTGAGTGCAAGATCCATATCGACCTGTTCATCGACATAGAGAGAACACAGCCCGTCGGCATGTCCAAGAACTGGGATCCGGGAATTGTTCATTATATATCGAACGAACTGGTTGGACCCGCGCGGAATGAGCAGATCGATGTCAGAATCGAGTCCCAGAATGAGCTGGACATCAGATCGGGAAGTGAGATGGACTATCCATTTTGAACCGGCGGGAAATGCGCTCAGGGCCTTTCTGATCACCTCTATCAGGGCAGAAAGAGTCTCTTTTGCCTCCCTCCCTCCCTTCAGAATGATCGCATTTCCGCTTTTCAGAGCAAGAGAGATGATCTGAACAAGGGCATCGGGACGTGATTCGAAGATCATTCCTATCACCCCGATGGGGACGGTGACTTTCTCTAAAAGCAGATGATCATCCAGCGTACGTCTCTGTATCACTTTCCTGATTGGGTCCGGAAGTTTGGCAACCTCGACAAGTGAGTTCGCAACGCTCACGATCTTCTTCTCGTCGAATCTCAACCTCTTGAGCAGCGGTTTTGCCAGATCCTCCTTTCGGGCTTTCTCCAGATCCTGGGCATTCGCTTCCATGATATAAGGAATACTCTCAAGAAGGGCATCAGAGATAGCTAGGAGCATCTCATTCCTTGTTTCAAAAGAAGTCGCCTCGAGTGATCTCTGGGCGCTCTTGGCGGTTCTGATATCTTCCGTGATTTCTTTTGTATTCATAGATCTTCCTTTATTTCTGCCTGTAGACACATTACTCTGAAAAGAAAAGTGAATCAAGGATATCAGTAAATTTCGAAGGCAATGCCATTGTATTTTAAAGAATGCAATGGTAATATACTGGTGAAGAAATCATTCAATAAAGGAAGAAATCAACATGAGAAAACAAACCGCAATACTGTTTCTGATCATCGCATCGCTGTGGGCTTCAAATATCCTCTTCGCTGCAGGAAATATGGAACAGGAGGCATCTTCTCCACCCGTTACCAGCGCCATTGATGCCGCTTCACAGAGTGTGACTGTTGAGCATCCGATCGATTCGATCGCGATCATCGGAAAGGCTGCCATCATGCCCGCCGATGCCCTCTATCTGTTCGAGACAGCCATGAATTCGAAAGTGACCATGGCCAAGACCGACCAGGGAATGGGAGATTTCTTCGAGATTCTGGTCCCCGAGGAACAGCAGACAAAGCGGCTGGGGCAGACGATCAACTCGGAAGAGATCGTTGCGATGGACCCCGATCTCATTCTGACGAAACTGAGAAACAGAGATGCGATAGCGTCTCAGGCTGATATGTTCGACATCCCGCTGTTCGCTCTCGATCTGGAAACCTCGTCTGCATGGAAGAATGAGATCGTACAGCTAGGAAAACTTTTAGGGGAATCAGAGAGAGCGGCTGAGATCGTAGGGGCGATAGAAGAAAGAGAATCAGATGTAGCACAGAGAATCGAAGGTGTTGAAAGCAGTGATGTACTGGTTCTTCAGGGATCCACATCCGACGGTTTCACGGCATTCTCGATTCCCCCTTCTGACTGGATTCAGACAGAACTGGTGAAAAAGGCCGGAGGAAATCCCATCCTCGAAGAAAAGGGAAGCACCGGCTGGTCTGTCGTATCGTTCGAACAGATCGCAGCCTGGGATCCTGCCTACATCATCATCGTGAGCTACCGGTCGAAAGGCGATTCCTTCACTGAAGAGATCTACCAGAACCCCGAGTGGCAGCAGCTTCGTGCAGTGAAAGAGAACAACCTGCTTCTCGCTCCTTCAGATTATGTGAACTACTTCCAGCCGAACAGCAGATGGATTCTTGCTCTTCAGTGGCTCGCAAAGAGCATCCACCCCGAACAGTTTGCCGATATGGATATGGAACATGAAGTGGCAACTTTCTATGAAACCTTCTATAATATCAAAGACGAGGAGACTTTGGATCACCTTGTATCTCTTTATAGAGAATCTCTTTGATTAGTAAAAGGTTGGACCGCTTGAACAGAACATATAACCGGCAGAGACAGGGCTACCATAAACGGTTAGCCCTTCTTGCAGCATCGCTAGTCGTTTTCACCTTCCTCTCCCTCCTTTTCGGGCGATACCCGTCTGTAGGATTTGTCTCATTGGACAGCCTTCTGAACGATCCCCTCATGGGAAAGATCGTTGTGAATATCAGGATGCCGAGGATCATTCTTGCGATTCTGGGAGGAGCATCACTGGCTGCTGCCGGTTTCGTATTTCAGATGCTGTTCGCGAACCCTCTTGTGGAACCCGGTTTTCTGGGAGTAAGTCAGGGAGCTGCTTTCGGAGCCGCCGCGGTCATAGTCTTTTACGGATACAGCTCCTTCTACGTTCAGTTAAGTGCGACATTCTTCGCCCTGCTGGCTCTCTATCTCTCCTACAGGATCGCACATCGGTTCCGCTTCGGAGGATGGATATTGCGTCTTGTTCTCTCGGGTATCGCAGTCGGTGCAATATTCTCATCTCTGCTGTCTGTGGTGAAAGTGCTTGCCGACCCGACGACCAGCCTGCAGGAAATCACGTTCTGGATGATGGGCGGACTGTACAACTCGACGTGGGAGCGGGCGGTAAGTGTCATTCCGACGATGATGATTTCTCTCATCGTACTTTTCAGCGTGCGATGGAGAATCAATCTTCTCTCTCTGCCAGACAGAACGGGACACACTTTGGGCCTTTCGGTCGTCAGAGAGAGAATCATTCTTCTGATAGTGGCGACAGTTGCTACGACTTCGATCATTTCAGTCGCAGGGCTTGTCTCCTGGGTCGGTCTGATCGTTCCCCATCTCGCCCGCAGGCTGTTCACCAGCGACTCGCGCTATTCTCTGGCCGGATCGATGATGCTGGGAGCCCTTTTTCTGCTGATAAGCGACACTCTGGGAAGGACACTTCTTTCAAGTGAGATACCGCTGGGTATCATCACCAGTCTTTTCGGTGCGATACTGTTCATCTTCATCCTCAGCAGCAGACAGTCGGGGGTAAAACTGTGAACACTGACGCCTACACCCTTCATCATGTATCCTTCAGGTATCCCACCAATGCGCTGCTGGCTCTCGATAACCTGAGTGTCCGCATCACAAAGGGAAGAACTACGGCTCTTCTCGGCCCTAACGGAGCAGGAAAATCAACTTTGATGGATATCCTTCTCGCCTACAAACAGCCTTCACAGGGATCTGTGACTCTTTTCGGTACTCCTTTGAACGATTTCAGTAAAAAGGAACTGGGAAAGAATGTCGGTCTGGTTCCCCAGGACGAACGGTCGCGATTCTCGTTCAGCTCCATCGAATATGTCCTGTTCGGAAGAAGTCCCTATGTGGAATATATGAAAAACCCGGGAAAAGAAGATATCGAGATCGCCTACGATTCTCTTGAACGTGTCGGAATGGCTCAGCTTGCGCACCGTCCGTCCACAACATTGAGCGGTGGTGAGCATCAGCTGCTGCTGTTGGCACGGGTTCTCGCCCAGCAGCCGAAAGTGATTCTTCTCGACGAACCCACAAGTTCTCTCGATCCGGGAAACACTGCGAGGGTTCTTCAAATCCTGTCTTCGCTCAAAAAAAGGGGAATTACTCTTCTTATTACGACGCATGATCCTTCCATAGCTGCAGACATCGGAGATGAGGTGGTCATGCTGAAGGAGGGATCCCTTCTTTACAGCGGGTCAGTGAAAGAAGGATGTACCGATGAGCGACTGACTGCCCTTTACGATACTCCTTTGCAGACAATACAACACGAAGGAAAGCTCATTATCACCCGCTGAGCAATCTTCATCAAATCTTTACCTTCATCTTATTCATTCTGTACATAGGGATTAACTGTCCTATTGCCAATAGGTCGTGCCGTGATTATTATGAATGTAGATACTAACCAATATGTCAGTAAGGAGGCGTATAATGAGCGAAGAAAAAAAAGATACTGAAAAGAATATTGATGCGACGACAGTAGAAGTAGAAGAGGTCAAAGAGGATACGGGCGGAATAAGATCACTCCCCTATTATGATATCCATTCTATTATTGCATTGGTCCTGGGAATTCTCGCCCTGCTCTCACCCTTCATGGTATTCGGACTCGGTGGAATTCTTGGATTGATTCTCGGCGTGATCTCGTTGTATCAGGTCCGTCAATCGAGAAAGCAGTTCGATAACGATATGAATCATGTGGCGAAGATTCTTGCAGTCATCGGTCTTGTTGTTTCTGTGGTCGCAATCGGATTTGCCATTGTAGCCATGACATCCTTCGCATGGCACATAGCAGATTTCGGATCGATCACCAGAACCTATCATTTCGGTCCGAGACTGACCTACATGCACAGAGTCTGGTAACTGAAACGATCAGATAAAGCCCCCGCATCTTGTCGCGGGGGCTTTTTTTTATCTCAACTATCACAAGCAGAAAATAAAATGAAAAATCGTACGGACTTCTTCGCAAATCATCCTGGTGGATTCAGATCTACCATACCGATAAAAGCCGAGCTGCCGAACCTTGAAGTTCAGGCAGCTCATAATTTATTCTATTGGGGGGATATTGAAGACTCTTTTTATGTTATTTGATTCTTTTTTCAGCAAGTTCGACCAGTTCAGCAAGTTTAGCCGAAGGATCTTTGAACTTTGAAAGGAAGATCATGGCAGCGATAATGTAGGGTTTGTAGGAAGCTTCTTTGTAAAGAGGGACTCTGTAGCGGTCGAATACGCTCGCTTCAACTTCACCTTCTTTACAGCTCACACCCGTGATATCCGCAGGGAGACAGTGCATGTAGAGAGCTTTTCCGTCCTTTGTCGTCTTCATGAGCTCTTCTGTACATTCCCAGTCCTTGAAGTTCGCATTGTTCAAGAGACATCTCTGTTCCAGTTCTTTGAGTTCATCAAATTTTCCTTCGCTTACAAGCTGAGTCCTCTCTTCCATTACCGCAAACGGTGCCCAGCTCTTCGGATAGACGATATCGGCATCTTTGAAGGCCTCGCTCATGCTGTTCACTCTTTTGAAGGAACCTCCTGAGGCTTTTGCATTCTCTTTTGCGACCTCTTCGACTTCACTCATCACATTGTATCCTTCGGGATGAGCCAACACCACATCCATTCCGAAACGGGTGAAAAGACCGATGATTCCCTGAGGTACGCTGAGCGGTTTGCCGTAGGATGGTGAATACGCCCATGTCATGGCGATCTTCTTTCCTTTTAGATTCTCCACCGAACCGAATTCGTTGATCACATGAAGCATATCAGCCATGGACTGGGTCGGATGATCGATATCACACTGAAGGTTCACGAGCGTCGGACGCTGTTCCAGAACTCCGTCTTCGAATCCTTCCTGTACAGCTTCGGCAACCTCTTTCATATAGGTATGACCTTTTCCGATGTACATGTCGTCTCTGATCCCGATGACATCAGCCATGAATGACACCATGTTGGCAGTCTCTCTCACAGTCTCACCGTGAGCGATCTGGCTGGTCTTCTCATCGAGGTCCTGGACCTCAAGACCTAGAAGGTTACAGGCACTGGCAAAACTGAAACGGGTCCTCGTGGAGTTGTCTCTGAAGATCGAGATACCCAGGCCGCTGTCGAAAACTTTGCTTGATATATTGTTTTCACGCATAGAACGTAAGATCTCAGCCACAGCAAAGGTTGCAGCGATCTCGTCATCACTTTCTTTCCATGTGTGGAAAAAATCATTGAGATACATGTTTTCGGTCTTAAGCTCTTTCAATTCATCAATCATCTTTCTGATTGCGTTAGTGTCCTTCATAGCTCCTCCAGTGTATTGGTCTATAATTGAGATTAATGTGAGTATATCACGGGGAACGCAGAGATGTCTATATATTTTGTTGCGTTTTGTTGCAGTTAGGAAGAAGGAGGAGAAAGCTCTCCTCCTTCGTTAATCTTATGAAATTTTGCCCAATTCTTTGAGAATCTTTTCGGGGGTAAACGGCCATGACCGCATCCATACTCCTACAGCATCGTGAATCGCGTTGGCGATCGCCGGAGCGGCTCCGTTAGTCGCTATCTCGCTGATAGATTTGGCCCCGTAGGGACCGAATTCGTCATCCTCGTCGATCAACACCATCTTGAAATCATCAGGCAGTTCACTGGTCATGGGAACACCGTAGGTGGTAAAATCGGGAGTCAGACATACCCCGTTCTCATCAAGGATCATATCCTCGTAAAGTGAATGACCGATGGATTTGAGAGATGCGCCGTACATCTGGCATAGTGCCAGTTCGGGATTGATCGGAGTACCGGCATCCTGAAGCCCGTAATATTTCTGAACTTTTATCTCTCCGGTCCTGATATTCACCGCGACCTGGGCGAAGTGTGCTCCGTACGGGATTGCCGCATCGTTGGTCACAAAAGACCCGTATCCGACGAGCTGTCCCCTGCCGACTCCCGTCAGCGCGTCATGCGACAAAGTTGCAAACGTCAGTTCTTTTCCTGTTTTTACGCTCACCACAACACCGGGTGCTTCGATGGAGAGATCTTCTTTTGGCTCTTCCATCTGTAGTGAGGCCTCGTTGAGAATCTTCTCTTTGAGATCATTCGCAGCCTTCAGTGATGCGTTTGCACTGAAATAGGTTCCGCTCGAGGCATAGGCTCCGGTGTCGAACAGCGTCGTGTCGGTATCGCCGGAAATAATGGCAACCTTGTCCATGGGAATCTTCAGGACTTCACTGACACATTTGACACTGATGGTATCGAGTCCGGTCCCCAGATCACTTCCTCCGCTGTGGATCATGATCGTTCCGTCCGTATTGAGAACGACATCACATGTGGAGTGATCGAGTCCGGGAAGTCCCGATCCCTGCTGGATCATGGCAAATCCTTTTCCGACATGCCATTCAGGATCATCCATCCGTTCTTTGACACCCCAGTTGATCATCTTGGCCCCTTCTTTGAGAGCTTTGTCCAGACCGCACGATCCGACAGGGACAACAGTGCCTTCTCTTCCTTCTCCGAGGCTCTTGAGAATCTCGAGCATGAAGCCCCGATCGACTTTGTTCTTCATCGCCATCTCCAGCGGGTCGATACACAGCTGGTCAGCCAGCTCGTTCAGAGCCGTCATCAGAGCATAAGATCCCTTCGGAGCCCCGTATCCCTGATAGGCACCGGTCGGCGGAATGTTGGTATAATATGTAGTCACATCGAATTTCATATTCGGACAGGTAAGCAGCGGAAGAGTCTTGGAACAGGCATTCATCGGGACTGTGAGACAGTGGTTTCCATAAGGTCCCGTATTCGCCCTCACATCCATGTAAACTCCTGTGATCGTTCCATCTTTCTTCGCCCCCATTTTGACTGTGACTCTCATGGGATGGCGGGTACTGTTGGCGATAAATTCCTCTTCTCTCGTGTTTCTGTAATAGATCGGTTCACGGGTGATATACGTAGCATATGCGACGACGTCCTCGACGAGGATATCCTGCTTGGAACCGTATCCTCCGCCCACCTTCTCTTTGATGATGTGCACCTTGTTCTCGGGTATCTGACACACTTTGGCAACGATCCGTCTCAGATGAAACGGCACCTGAGTCGATGCGTGAACGACCAGTCTGTCGTTATCCATCTTCGTGAAAACAAGATGCGGTTCCAGCGGAGTACACTGGATCTGGGAACTCTGGTAGGTCCGTTCAATTAATGCATCAGCCTGTTCGAAGCCTTTTTCCACATCTCCGATAGCCCCATGGGCTGCCGCAGCCACATTGTGACGGATATCGGCATGCAGAGGGAACGGATAGATCACCTTCCCCTCTCTTTCATCGATATCGCTGTTATAGCTTTCCAGATCATCGGGAGCACCGCTGAGAAACTCTACCTTACCGTTTTGGACTATCGGAGCATCCTCGGCCATAGCCTCCTCTACTGTGAAGATCGCGGGAAGTATTTCATAATCTACAGTGATCAGCTCCTTTGCCTTCAGAGCCTGCTCTTCGGTTTTTGCGACGATTGCCGCGACGCGGTCTCCAACGTGTCTTACTTTTCTGTTGAACAGCCGGCGGTCGTATGGAGAAGGTTCGGGATTCCCCTGTCCGGCCGACATATAATAGACGTCGGGACAGTTGAAGGCCGTAATGATCGTGATGACTCCCGGAACTTTCAGAGCTTGCTCGATATCGATACTGTTTATATAGGCATGAGCATGCGGTGAACGAAGAAGGATGAGTGTTGAAGCACCGGGCTCGACCCTGTCTTCCACGAACGATTTCCATCCTGCCACGAGCTGTCTGCCGTCAACTTTCGGTTTCACCTTCCCGATATAATCGAGATGTTCTCTGAATTCGGGGGCGATCGGAGTGATATAGTGTCCTGTTTCCATTTTCTCCTGTGCAAGTTTCACGGCAAGAAAATAGTGCTCATATCCGGTATCACGAATAAAGATTCCCGACAGGACCTCTTTGATATCTTCACGTGTCGGGTCGCTGTTGTGCTCAAGCAGCCATGTAAGGAGCAAGGCCGCAGCCGGAGCATTATAGGCGGACTGGACCACACCGCTGTCAATCATGGCCTGCTGCATGATGCTCAATGAGCCTTTATCGCTGAGAGAGTGCGGAGTTCTCACAACTGCATTGTCGGCCATGGCAGCAAGCATAAGGTTCGCATACACCGGTCTGTCATTGAGTATAACCGTATCACTTCCTGCGAATCCTTCTTTGTCATCACTGTCACGGACACTTATATACCCGTGAGACACCAGCAGGTCCCGAAGGGTTTCACCGCTAAGGATATCAGCCTGAAGTTCTTTATTGTCAACTGTCAGATGAATGATCATAAGTCACCTCCATTCTCGACGATCGAAAGGGATTGTTTGTAAAGATCGGCTACACTCGAACCGAGAATATACCGTTTGTAGGATGAACTTCCGGTGATATCATCGACGAATGCAATATTCTGGGTCGCACTGGGAGCAACATCCTCGGGTTCGACGAACTGTCTGTTTGCTATCCCTTCTTCGATGTGGGACAATCTCACGATACCTGTTCCCTTCACGGCTGCGAAGATTCTGAAATCGGACAGTGTTCCGTCCTCGACACTGGCACCGAAGGAAACTGTGACTGCGGCATTCGACTGGACCGAACGGGCGAATCTCTTAGAAAGGACGACCCTCTGAGGTCTGTTAAGAATCACCGCAAGTATCAGCGAATCATTGAAATGATCTCTGAATTCAAGATATTCACGCAGTGGGATATCTTCCTCGTTATATTTTCCATCTATGGAAATATCACCAAGAAGAACTCTGGCCTTTGCAGACAGGAGCGTCGGCATCAGATATGAATCATCTCTGTCAGCGGCGATATTCCCGCCGATGGTAGCCATATTCCTGCGGGTGAACGATCCGCAGAACCGGACGGCCTCCTTCAGATAGGCAGGAATGGTATCGGATTCGAGCATCTCGGTAAATGTCACCATTGCTCCTATGGAAATCAGAGATCCTTCTTTCCGTATTTCGTTGAGCGACAGGTTCTGAAGAGAAATCAGATGATCGGCGGCAACGGAAGAACCCAACCTGTTGATCTCTGTGCCCCCTGCAATCAGGCGGGTGAGACCTTTTCCTTTCTGTACCTCCTGCAGTATCTGCTTTGGAGATTCGCCTTTTGTAAATTTTCCTATCATACCGGCTCCTTACATTGTAGATTTGTGTAATAATCGTTCACTTATCTCATTGATCTTCTCAATGAGCCCCATTTCGTCTACACCGACGAGGCTTCTGTTATCGACTACGACTTTTCCGTTGATGATCGTATATGCAGTCTCATGGTTGAATCCGCAGAAAAGAAGAGCCGCGACAGGATCACTCAGTGAACCCGCATAGCCGAGGGTGTGAACATCGTAAATTGCGATATCGGCAATCCAGTTTTCTTCAAGTTTTCCGATCTTCTCGAAATTGAGCAGTTCTGCACCGCCTGCTGTGGCCATGGTAAAAGCCTGTTTCACGGTCAGTGCATCAGCGCCCTTCTCTACTCTCTGAAGCATCAGGGCATTTCTTACTTCGCCGAGCATGTCGGAACTGTCATTGGATGCGGAACCGTCAACGGCGATTCCCACATTGATGTTTCTCTGAAGCATCTCTTTCACCCGACATATTCCGGAACCCAGTCTCATATTGGATGATGGACAATGGGCGATGTGGGTCTTTGTGGATGCAAGCAGATCGAGTTCATCGTCATTGAAATGGATCCCGTGAGCGAAAAACACATCGTCGCCGAGCATATCGCACTCCTCCATCAGTTCAAGAGGGCGTTTATGATACATTTGAATGCAGAAATCATTCTCATCTCTCGTTTCGGCAAGATGTGTATGAATCTGTACATTGTGAGACCTGGCCAGAGAGACACTTTCTTTCATCAGTTCTTTCGTCACGGAGAACGGACTGCATGGAGCAAGCACAATCTTCCTCATCGATCCGACTGAAGGATCGTGGAAGGCATTGATGACCCTTTCGCTGTCTGCGAGAATCTCATCTTCGGTCTGTACGACACTGTCGGGCGGCAGGCCTCCATCCTTTCGGCTCAGGGACATCGATCCGCGTGTCGGGCTGAAACGCATTCCGAGTTTCGCCGCGGCCTCGAACTGTATCGCCATGATATCTCCGGTGAATTCTTCGGGATACAGATAGTGATGATCGGTGGTAAGAGTACATCCGGTTCTCGCCAGTTCGCTGACCGCCAGAAGAGTCGAGTAGTAGACCGCCTCTTCGTCGATATGCTTCCATACGTTGTAGAGAAAAGTGAGCCAGTCAAACAGTTCTACATTCTGTACTCTCGGATGATTTCTCGTCAGAGTCTGATAGAAATGATGATGTGTATTGACAAGGCCGGGAAGGACTACATGGTGGGAACAGTCGATGACTGAAGCGTCTTGAGGATAAGGAACAGTTCCCGTTTCAACGATCTTACCGATACGGTTACCGGTAATGAAAAGATCCTTTGAGCCCACAGCGTCTTTAGTCGTGTCGGTTACCAGACTCATTATGTTCTTCAAGACAATAATTCGATCATTCATACACTTCAAATCCTTTATCATATTATGATACGTTCACAGTCCTCTGATGCCGCCTTTGTCAGGAAATAGTGCAGCATCCGGCGGGTTGAGGACCTGCGGTATTCAGGCATCGCATGAGGAGACAATATCGCATCATATGCACTGAGAATCTCGGGAATCTTGTTCGCAATCTCACGGGCATGGGTACCGATAAGAATCTGTTCCACCTCCCTGGAACGTGCGACTTTCGGGCCGCTCGCTCCGTTAGCACTGCGAAAATCGGTCACGATCCGCTCTTGGGAGAAGGTAATAGCGGCACTCATGCTCAGCTTGCTTATCGCGTTTGCTTTCCTCGTTCCTATCTTCCTGTACCAGATATGCGAATAGGGAACAGTCGGCACGGGGATTCTGATCTCGGTCAATATCTCATCGCTGTGCAACGCTGTTTTCTTAGGTCCGGTGATGAACTCATCGAGGGGAAGGATTCTTTTACCGGTAGCACTCAGAAGAACCACCTTAGCATCCATCATGATCAGGGGAACGGGAAGATCCCCTTTCGGTGATGCGTTGCAGATGTTTCCCCCGATGGTTGCAAGGTTCCTCAGAGAGTGGGCTCCCAGGAGACTCGCGGCCTTTCGGACCTGGTATGGGACATCATCGTTCTTCTCGATCTCACTGCACGTTACGAGCGAGCGGATGACGATCTCATTGCCGTCTGTGAAAATCCCCTGCAGCTGAGGAAGCCTGCTTACGATCATCACAGGCCAGGGAAATGATGGGACAACACCGGTTCCCCGCCTGTGGACGACCATGAGATCGGTACCGCCGGCCAGAGGCCTGGCTTGGGTCTCCTTTCTGATTCTGAGAGCTTCTTTGAGATCTTTTGGTATGTAACACGATTCTACCATAGACCATCTCCTCTTTCGCTTGCGAGTCTGATACTGTCGACGATCAGATCGTATCCGGTACACCTGCACAGATTGCCGGCAATCCCGAGGCGGATCTGTTCATCGGTCGGATGAGGGTGCTCGGCCAGAAGACTTTCCGCTGCAATCACCATCCCGGGGATGCAGAAACCGCACTGGACGGCACCTCCGTCTGCAAAAGCCTCGATGATCGTCCTGCCCCGTTCGGATTCTCTCAACCCTTCGATGGTCATGATGCTGGCACCCTGAATTGCTCCCACAGGAACCATACAGGTAGTGATGATCTTATCATCCTTCAATACCGAGCATGCACCGCATTCTCCTTCGCCGCAGGCTTCTTTGGTACCGAACAGGTGAAAATCATCCCTGAGTACATCAAGAAGACGCTTGAGAGGATCTGTTGTGATCGAGACTTCTCTGTTATTCAGAAAAAATCGTATTTCAGTTATCATGATATTAACTCCGTTATAGTCTCAGGTGGAATCGGGATCGAATAGATAGGTCTGTTCACAGCCCGTGATACCGCATCGACGTAGGCAGCTGACGCTCCATTGAAGACCAGCTCCCCCATTCCCTTCGCTCCTGAAGGCCCATACTCATAAGGATTTTCGACCAAAGTACACCTCTGAGACGGAAAATCCATACTCGTCGGAATGATATAATCGCTGAGGCCCACCTGTTTGAATCCGGTCTTCTGCGAGAAATCGAGTTTTTCCATGGCGGCATAACCGAGAGACTGGATGATACCACCGTTCACCTGACCATGAACGACAAGTTCGTCAATCGCAACTCCTACATCATGAGAGGACCAGATCCCCGTTGTATTCACCTCAAAGGTGAGAGGATCGACTTCGACCTCGACGACGCAGGCTCCCCAACCATATCCGATATATGCGTCACCCTGAAAGGTGGCCTGATCCCAGGGAAATCCCTCCGGGTGTTCATACTCCTCCTCGACTGTCAGCTCGTCAGATTCGTTCCATCGTTCTTTCAGACTCAATGCTGCTCTTTCAGCTATCTTCCCGACGATCATCGTCGATCTCGAGGCGACTGTAGGACCGCTGTCTGCAACCTTCGATGTATCAGGGTTGGGATACCTCACATATTTCGGATCGATCTGAAGCGCATCGGCGACGATCTTGATCAGTGCTGTCTGAAGGCCCTGACCCATCTCTGTTGAACCGATCAGGAGATCAACGGTCCCGTTTCGGTTTTTCTTCAGTCTGACCTTTGCCTTGATGATCATCTGCTCACCATTACCGGTGAAAGCCCCTCCGTGGTTATAAAAGGAGATACCGATCCCTTTATACGATCCTTTCTCATACGTTCTCACCTTTTCGGGATAACCGCTCTGATCAAGAACCTGCTGCAGCATTTCGGGAAGGACTACATTCTCGTTGATATGTCCGTTTGTGACCGTCACATCCCCTTTCTTGAGAAAATGGCGTCTTTTCAGTTCGAGCGGGTCGATATGAAGTGAATCGGCAATATGATTCAGGTGAGTCTCTACCGCAAAGAGCGTCTGTGGAGCACCGAAGCCTCTGAATGCATCGGAGGGAAAGGTATTGGTGGCTACAGCCCTTCCCCTGACTCTCGAATTGGGAATATTGTAGACTCCTGTCGCATGAAAGACTCCCCGTTGAAGAACAACATACGAACAGCTTTCATATCCTCCCGCGTTGTAAACAACATCGATATCCATCGCAATGATGTTACCTTTGTCATCAACTGCTGTTTTGAACCGGGTACGGCTCGGATGTCTTTTCACCGAATAGGCACTGTCTTCGAACCGGTCGAAGATCAGCTGAACGGGTTTTCCTATCGTATATGTTGCTACCAGGAGGGGACCTGCGAGAACGTCGGGGAAATGTTCTTTCCCTCCGAATGCTCCCCCCGTGGCCGTCTGTCTTACAATAACATCTTCATAGGGTCTGTTGATAAGGCCGGCGATTGATTTCCTCACATAAAACGGACACTGTGCGCTCACATAGATGACGAACTTGTCTCCTTCACATAATGCGACAGCACCGTTGGTCTCCAGATGAACATGTTCCTGCCACCCTGTTCGAATCTCATCCTCGAAGATCCGGTCAGCATTCTTGAAAACCTTATCGACATCTCCTTTATCGATCGTAAAATCACAAAAGAGATTGTCATCACCTACGAAGGGGCCTCCTTTGCATTCGAGGCCCTCCTCTATCGTGACACTGTAGGGCTGAGTCTCATAGCTGATATCGACTTTGGAGAGAAGCTCTTCGAGTTCTCCTCTATCAGGACCGACTAATAGACCGATTGTCTCCCCGATGAAGCGTACCTCGTTTTCAGCAAAACACTTATAATCTGATTTGATCATCTGGAGCTGATTCTTTCCGCCCTCGGGAATATCCTTATGTGATATGAAATAATAACCGGTTGGAAGGTCTGGCAGATCGATGGAAAGGATCTTTCCTCTGGGCACAGCGGAGCGGACCATCTTTGCATACAGCATGTCGTCAAAATGATAATCGGCTACATACTTGAGCGTTCCCGCAGCCTTTGCAACGGCATCGACTCGACGTATGGGGTTTCCGATAGGTGTCTGTCGCATCTGGCAACCTCCTGAATATGGGTAATACGAACGATATATTGCCTTTCTATTCATCAATTCTCAAAAAACGGAAGAAGTGGCAAAGACGAAATAGACATTTCATCCTGCCACCTCATTATACTCCAGTCGGATTGTTAATTCTAGTTGTCGCTATCCAGAGTATAGGGCAGCATCGCATAGAATGCGGCACAGATTTCCAGATCATCCACACGGTTTATCTCGTTGGGAGCGTGTGCCTGATTCTCATCACCGGGGCCGAAACCGATCGCGGGGATCTTATGTCTTCCGGTCGTAGCGACGCAGTTGGTGCTGAATGTCCATTTATCGACGACAGGAGCTTTACCGAACAGGTCCTGATGGGATTTGACTCCGGCCTGTACAAGGTAATGATCTTCTTCGATCTTCCATGTGGGGAAATAGAGTTCCTGATGATAGTCTTTCTGTGTCCATCCCAGTTTCTCGTAGACCGGCATTTCGACTTTGATATCCTCGGGAGCATCTCCGGTAGCCTTCGAGATATATTCACGGACCTGACTGATCGCCAGTTCTGCATCTTCTCCCCAGGTAAGTCTTCTGTCGCAATAGAGCATCGCATAATCGGGTACAGCACATTGTGAAGGTCCTTTCACATCCATCTGCGAGACAGTGATGGTTCCCTTTCCGAGGAAATTGCCTTCATCCGGCTGAAGATCCTCATTCAGCTGTTCGATAGCGAGAGCTGCTCTCGAGGCCTTGTATGCTGCGCTGAGTCCTCTTTCAGGAGCTGATCCGTGACAGCTTATCCCCTTGAGGAAGACTCTGATTTCCATTCTTCCGCGGTGACCTCTGTACAGACGACAGCTGGTAGGTTCGGTAGAGACCACAAGATCCGGTTTGAATTTCTCTTCTTCGATCAGATACTTCCAGCACATTCCGTCGCAATCCTCTTCCATGACTGTGAAAGTGAAGTAGACACTGTACTGTCCGCCGTAACCGAGTTCTTTCAAAATCCTTCCGGCTGTGATCATCGAAGCGGCACCGCCTTTCTGATCGGAGGTTCCTCTTCCGTGTACTTTTCCGTCTCTGATCTCGCCGCTGAACGGATCGAAATCCCAGTTGTCGAGATTTCCCACTTCAACGGTATCGATATGTGCATCGAAAGCGATAGATTTCGGCCCGTATCCGACACGTCCGATGACACTGCCGAGACCATCGATTCTCACCTCGTCGAAACCTGCTTCCTCGCACAGAGAAACGATCAGACGGCACACATCCTCTTCTTTGCTGCTGTATGATTTGACCTGCACCATCTTGGAGAGGTTCTGTGCCGTATAATCTCTGTATTCGGCTGCCTTGGCTCTGATTTCTTCATGAATTCCCATATTTACTCCTAACATAACATTTCATTTCATCCCGATAGATGATTCTGTTTTCAAATCAATGAGCAGATAATGTATCTACTTTGTTCCAGACTTTCTTCGCTGCTTCGGCGGCTTTGGCATAGATTCTTTCGACATCCAGGTCGAACCGGCGTTCGTGCATGATCATGTTCCCGTCCACCATTACCGAACTGACACTGTTGCTGCTCATTCCCCAGACGATATGAGTTGCAACGTTATCATTCACGAAGGGGGTGGGACTGTTGTAGTCGATGATCGTGATATCTGCTTTGTAACCGGGTGCGATGACGCCGAAGTTCTCGTTGAACATACTTTCGAGAAGCCGATTCCCCCGGGTAAGGACCTGAGAGAAATCGTTCGGCCACCATGAACCGCCGTTGTCTCTATGTTTGAAGAATGCGAGTTTGATCTCTTCGAACATGTTTCCGCCGCATCCGTCGGTTCCCAGTACCAGCTTTTCGACATCCTGGAGTTTCGAGAAATATCCGACATGATTGTTCATATTCGAACGGGGATTGTGGGCAAGAAAGGCCTTGCGTTCATTGAGGGTCGCGATCTCTTTATCATTCAGATACAGACCGTGAACCAGTAGGCTCTTCTCGTTGAGCAGACCGAATGAATCGAGACGATCGATGATATCCTGATGATAGTGGTGGTGCGAATAGGTAACATCATACACATCTTCGGCAACGTGAAGATGGATACCCCGGTTCGTACGGTCTGCGGCATCTTTCATCAGCTGCAGTCCATTGTTATCGATTGTGAAAGGTGCATGACCGCCGATCATAGCTTCTACCAGCGGTTTCTTTCCCTCTTTTCTCTCTTCATCAACACTTTCGGCAAACCGGATATTCTCAGCCGCGCCCTCTTTCAGCTCGGCGGCACCTTTGTTGCGGTTGGTCATCTCATAGCATGTAGCACCTCTTATCCCGACCTCTTTCATCCCTTTAGCGATAGTGGATAAAGAACCTTCGATGAAAGAAGGTGATGCATGATGGTCGATACAGGAGGTCGTTCCGGCAGCGATCGCATCAAGAGAACAGATGAGAGAGGAATAATAGACAGACTCTTCATCAAGAGCTCTGTCGACTCTCCACCACCACTCTTTGAGGATCTGAATGAAATCGGTCTGAGGCCCCGAAGATACGAGCATACCTCTCGAAAGTCCCGAATAGTAATGATGATGGGAACAGACCATACCGGGCATCACGAGTTTTCCTTCGACATCATAGACAGTCGCTAAAGGGTATTTTTCTGAGAGATTCTTTCCTACTTCGGCGATCACGTCGTCTTTGATCACGACATCGACATGTTCTGTCACCTCATAGGGGGCAGTCGTCTGTACGACCGTCCCGTTCTTCAAGATCTTGATTTCCATAATTATCTCCTACAGCTCTACGGTTCCCAACAGATAGGAATGATCTATGATGATCTTCTCGATGATTGCCGAGATCTCTTCAGGGATCCCCCCGCTGAGCGATCCGTCACTCTGAATCATCAGTGTGCTGACCGAACCGTCCAGCCTTACTCTCACACTCTCTCCTTCAACGAAGAAACCGTTATTCTTCGAGTTCTCGAAATCCTGATCGAGACTGAACAGAGTGAGCTTGTCGAGATAGGGAGCACCCTGATGAGGACAGAAGGTTTTGCAGTTTCCGCATTCGTTACAGAAAGCATCAAGATGGACGATCTGGAACGGGTTGGCATACAGATCGTTTCGTTCTCTCATATCGATGGCGATATTTGCCCGGTTCGGACAGACATCGACACACTTGTTGCAGATATAAGAGCATTCGAGACATCTGGTGGCCTCTCTGGTAGCAAAAGCCTCGATGGAAGGTGATGGTGATATCGATCGCGATATGCGGCTCTTTTTGGATCTGATGGTAGAGAAGAAAGCATCTTCATCCGCAATGAGTTCCTCTATCTCCTGTTCACTCAATTCTTCCTCATCGTCCTCGTCATGATCGTGACAGTGACATTCATGATCTTCGTCATCATGGTTGCAGTCGCAGTGATGTTCTTCAACATCTTCATTGATAACATACTGTGAAAGGACCTTGTCGATGGAACTCTCTACGGCTTTTCTCGCACTGGCGATACATCTTACCACCGTGGAGGGGCCGCTTTGAGCATCTCCTATGATGAACACATTCTCAGTCTCACTCTCGAGAGTCTGATCATCGACGATCGCCCACCCCTTTTCATCTACAGGAACTCCGAACCAGCTCAGTTTCTCACCATCGACTTTCTCACCGATTGCGGTGATGAGGTTATCAGCGGCAATATCGAACGTCTCATCCGTAGGAACCGGCCTTCGTCTTCCGCTCGCATCCTTATCGCCGAGTTCCATCTTCCGGCACATCAGTGTTCCGTCTTCTTTGAACTCCTGCGGATTTGCAAGGAAGATGAATTTCACACCGTCTTTTATCGCATTCTCATATTCTTCCAGATCCGCCGGCATCTGTTCTTTCGTTCTTCTGTAAAGGACACTGACCGATTCGACACCGTCAAGCCGGATTGCCGAACGGGCGCTGTCCATGGCGGTATTACCGCCTCCGACAACACATACATGTTTTCCGATCGAAAGAGTTTCCTTTCTTCTGTATGCATTGAGGAATTCTAAAGAAGGAATGACCTTTGATCGATCCCCCTTCAACGGAATATCATTGTCGATCTCGGCTCCTATCGCATAATAGAGATACGAAAAACCGTCAGCTTTAAGAGCTTCCACCGTCAGCTTTTTCTGATCGGCACCGAATACGAACTCGACACCGTGCTGTCTGATGAAATCTATATCAGATTGCAAAGCGGTTTCAGGAAATCTGAAATCGGGGATCACATAACGGGTGACACCGCCGGCATTTTCCTCCCGTTCGAATACAGTCACATCGAATCCGCTTCTCGCAAGGAAATAGGCAGCCGACAGGCCTGCAGGACCCGCACCGATGACAGCCGCTCTCACATCAGCTTTCTCGGGTTTCTCCCACCGCTTGATATATTCCGCAAAGCCGTTTTCGGCAGCGATCTTCTTCATCTCTCTGATCTGCACTGTTCCTTCATAATCGAGACGGGTGCAGTGATACTGACACTGATGGTCACAGATATAGCCGGTGAGATTGGGAAGAGCATTCGAATCATAGATCACTTCAAGAGCATCCGCATACCTTCCTTCACCTACAAGCTGCACATAATCAGGAATAGCCTGATGAATGGGGCAGGCTGCGACACAGGGTGCCACATAACAATCTGTAAGAGGAAGTTCGGTCACAACCGATGCGGTATCATCACCGCGGTAGTCTTTCTGAAGCTCCTTTCTGCCCAGACTGTCATCAGCGAGGCTTTCGAGACGTTCGACATCGATGGTTTGCATATCCCAGCTTTCACCATCTTTCTCGAGGATCTCCACCATCTGTTTCAGCCGGGTATATCCGCCCGGTTTGAGAAGATCGGTCGCCAGTGTGATAGGCCGGATGCCGGTCTCGAAGATGTCGAGAACCGAAAGTGCATTCGCCCCGCCGCTGTAACTTATCGGAAGCTCCCCGCCGAATTCTCTTGAGAGGAGAGCGGCGACTGTGGTACTGATGGGCAGAAGCGTCCGCCCCGACATATACATCTCACTGCCGGGAAGAACTTCCTGGTCATTGATCGAGCCCAGTGTGTTCGTAAGCTTCACACCGAACCCCAGGTTGTTTTCTTTAGCCAGAGCGACAAGTCTCTTAAGCATCGCTACAGCATCGGGATACTGCAGATCATGGTCGAACGATTCTCTGCTGAGATGAAGATACTGATACCCGAGAGAATCGAGAATCTCCCGCACTTTCTCATATCCGAGCAATGTGGGATTAAGCTTCACGAATGTGTTCAGTTTTTTCTCTTTTAATATATAGGAGCAGATGGCCTCGATCTCCGCAGGAGGACATCCATGCATCGTACTGAGGGTGATCGAAGGACTTATCGATGCTGAGATCCTGGAAGGAAGAGAAGAGAGCTTATCGGCAGCCCCTTCCCATGGAGTGCCTTCAAGAAAGCTCTGATCATCGATGAGCTTTTGCAGTGATTCAATGTAGTGGCCGAATACCGGAGATTTTCTTGCATCGATCATCGAATCGATGAACTGCTGCATCTTTTCCGTCTTTATTCCTTCAAGATCGTAGCCGATACTCATATTGAAGATGAAAGACGGACCTGAATATTCCCCGTCATGCATCAGAGCATCAAGAAGATGGACTATGATATAGGCTTTCACATATTCGTCATGAGCCTTCGGAAGTGTGAATTCGGTGGACCATTCCACGTTGTATCCTTCATCACGCACATCGATGCACGGTTTTTCGACCTCGAGCGTATCGAGCTGCTGAACCGTCTTCAGTTCTATGAATCGTCCTCCGACAAGAAAACTCGAAATGATGTTCTGAGCTAGTTGTGTGTGAGGACCGGCAGCCGGCCCGAGAGGAGTTTCGCAATATTGTCCGAACACTTCGATCCCTTTTGAACGATCACCTTTGTAGAACTGGTCTTCGTGTATGGAAAATATTGAGTTCTGCTGACGATATTCGCTGAATATTCTCTCAATCAGTTCCTCAAAAGGAACAGGTCTCATTATGTCACCCACAGCGGCTTCTCCTTATCTATATAATGAAAAGAAGACGTATCTTCTTCTCTACCGTCTATTGTAAAGAAGAATCAATATAAGTCAATTGTTTTTTGCAACACATTGCAACATTATTGCATTATCTTATCTTTCGTGATATTATTTCCCATGTCATCAAAAACATGTTAAGAATTACGGTTTGCGCAATTTAAAGCACCCTTTTCGAGTGAATGCATAATAAACAACTTTTATTTGCACTGAATTTTCGATCGTGCTAAAGTTTCCAGACCAAATATCAGAGGAACCATGGAGGTATCATAGTGTTCAATCTTATAAATCTCGAGGTGAACAAAGAAGTTCGTGCCAAAAACATCGAGTTGTGTCGCCAGAAGGGTATAGTATTACCGACATTCAGCCAGATGGTCGATCCATCTAAAACACCCAAGAAAATCAAAGATGATTTGAGCACCATGGGGCTCTGGGATGTTCACAGCGAGAATCTGTTCAGGATCAACTGGAAGAACGATTCCGTGGAAAAAGGGGGAGCCTTCGGTGAAGTCAACTACATTGAAGTACCGCGTGCGATCACAGGCACAAAAGCAAGAATCCTTGCTCTTGTAGGAAAATGGTTTCCCACCGGAGGTCATAAAGTCGGAGCGACCTATGCATGTCTGGCTCCCGCTCTGGTCTCAGGTAACTTTGATGCTGTGACTCAGCAGGCTGTCTGGCCTTCGACAGGTAACTACTGCCGCGGCGGAGCCTATAACAGCGCTCTTTTGGGCTGCCAGTCGATAGCCATCCTTCCCGAAGAGATGAGTCAGGAACGTTTCAACTGGCTCAAAGCGATCGCAGGTGAGGTTATAGCTACCCCGGGCTGCGAATCGAACGTCAAGGAGATCTTCGACAAATGTCATGAACTCGATGCCGAAAGAGGTACCAATATCGTAATTTTCAACCAGTTCGACAAGTTCGAGAACTATCTGTGGCACTACACCGTCACCGGTGCTGCGATGATCGAGGTGCTGAACAAACTCAACATCAAAGCAGAGAACGTGAAAGGGTATGCCTCATCAACCGGAAGCGGCGGAACACTGGCTGCAGGTGATAAACTGAAAGATACCTACCCCGGTATCAAGGTCGTTGCAGGAGAAGCTCTGCAGTGTCCTACTCTGTCGAGAAACGGTTTCGGCGGACACAGGATCGAGGGAATCGGTGACAAACACGTTCCATGGATCCACAATGTGAAAAACACAGACATGGTCATTGCAATCGACGATCAGGACTGTATGGATATCTACCGCCTGTTCAACGAAGAGGCCGGCCTGGAATACCTTAAAGCACAGGGACTGACAGATCAGCAGATCAGCGACCTTTCTCTCTACGGTATCAGCGGAATCGGAAACCTTCTGATGGCGATCAAGATGGCAAAGTACTATGAGCTCGAAGAGGATGATGTCGTCTTCACCATTCTGACAGACTCTTCGGCGATGTACACATCCAGACTCGCTGAACTGACCGAACAGCAGGGTGAATTCACCAGTGTGGATGCTGCAAAGGTACACGCGGCAGCTCTTCTGCACCAGGGTATCGATAATGTTGAAGAACTCACCTACTATACACGACTGCGTATTCACAACCTGAAATACTACACATGGGTAGAACAGCAGGGCAAGACCTATGAAGAGATCAATGCTCAGTGGTATGATAGAAGCTACTGGAAGCAGCTTCCCGGTCTGGCCGATAAGATCGATGTGATGATCGAAGAATTCAATAAAGAGGTAGGACTGATCTAGTCATGTCGACCCGATTATGATGATTTAGACAACCGGACCGTCAACAGGTCCGGTTTTTTACCATTATCTTGAGGAGAATATCATGAGATTCCATTACGAGTGCAACGATTGCCATAAAGAATATTATACGGATGAGGTGATGTACCTCTGTCCTTCGTGTGCGAAGGAAAATACCGATCCCGCTCAGATGCGCAAAGGAAATCTTGTCGTAGTATTGAATGAGGAAGATCTTCGTGCTCTGAAAGAGAAAGAAGATCTTGCATTTTACGACTTTTTCCCCTATGAAGTTCCCGACCACGATGCCTTTCCTGTAGGGCCTACCCCTGTTGCATCTCCGATCAGGCTTCAGAGTAAGTACGGAATGAAGAATGTCGTATGCAAGTGCGACAGTGCTCTCCCCTCAGGATCGTTCAAAGATCGTGCATCTCAGCTGATCATAGGTCAGGCGAAATCGCACAATGAAGAGAAGATCGTCCTCGCATCGACAGGAAACGCGGGAGCCGCGATGAGCTGTGCCGGTGCAGCCTATGGTATAGATATCGTCCTTTTTGTACCACAAACGGCACCGGTTAACAAACTCATGCAGTCGGTCCTCTACGGAGCCCAGGTCGTTCCTGTAAAAGGAACATATGACGATGCGTTCGCTCTCTCGATCGCCTATACTGATAATTTCGGCGGCATCAATCGCAATACCGCCTATAATCCGATGACAGTAGAAGGAAAAAAGAGTGTTTCGATAGAATTGTTCTGTCAGCTTGGAAGAACCCTCCCCGACATAGTGTACGTCTCTACAGGTGACGGGTGTATTTACGGCGGAGTCGTCAAAGGATTCATCGACCTGTACAGAGCGGGTCTGACAGACAGGATACCGAAAGTCGTCTGTGTCCAGTCGGAAAAATCGAACGCGATCGCTCATGCATGGGAAACAGGTGAGTATACAGCTGTAAAAGCTACAACCGTCGCCGATTCCATCAGCGTCTCATCTCCTGCAAACGGAAGGATGGCTGTCAGATACATCAATGAAAGTGATGGCTGGGCAACTGTTGTCACCGACGAACAGATTCTCGAATCCCAAATGGAACTCGCAAAGGAAGCTGGACTGTTCGTGGAACCTGCGGCAGCATGTGCATGGGCAGGATTCGTGAAAGATCACGGCAGGCTCAAAGAAAGATTCAATGATGATGTGAACGTATGTGTTCTTCTCACCGGAACCGGTTTCAAAGACATGGGAGTCTTCAAAGACAGGATCACGATGCCGTCATCGATCGAAAACAGCGTTGATGCTGTGATAGAGAGATTTTCACAGCATTGATCATCGTCTGGTTGAATCGAAGTAGACGGTGGTGATATACTTCTTGTACATTTGTGAAATAAATGTACAAGGAGTTTTCAGATGCAGAACATTCTTATCGGAGTGGCAATCGGGTTCACCCCAATGCTGGTCCTGCTGATCATTCAGCTGGCAAAACAGTCTCAGAAGCAGAAAGAACATACAGAAGCGATCAACAAACTCAAAGGGATGCTGACAGACAGGATGGATCTGGAATCTGACGGTCTGGGAAAACTCAAAGCAGAAGTAGAAGAACTCAAGACTCAGAACGAGAATCTGAGAATATCGCTTCGCACATACTCTCAGAAACCAGGAAGAAGAGAGATAGCACGTCTCCAGGTATTCCAGCAGGCGGCCGACCGACTCACGATCAATTCACCCGGTTTCGGTGCAGCCTGGCAGGCGGCACTGAAGGAGAGCGAAAGCGAATTCGAGAAAACCTTCTATGGAGTACAGCCGTTCATCAAGCGGATCATTCCTCTGAAGAACAGCGATGCAAACGTGGTAGGTCAAATCGATAAAGATTAATCATCCTCGTACAGCTCATGGACAAGATCCCAGGCCTCGGCATCACCTGAACGAAGTTCGCAGAGAATCTCATAATAATAGATGAGCATACCGAGCTGCTTCTCGACGATATCTTCAACATCATCTTCGCGGCTCAGATGAGAGAATGTCTCGTCATCCTCTTTGAGGTGAGTAAGACGTACGAACTCATCGATCATATCCTGTTTCTTCCAGTGAACGAAATCAGGGGCTTGAAGCAGCAGCAAAGGCTCCCAATGATGTTGTTTCAGATCCCTTGCAGTTCTTTCGATATCAGAATCGGGAGCATCATCACTCAACTGCTCGAACATCTCTAACGTGTATTGCATATATTTCCCCCTAGAAGTAATTCCATTTAAGATTAATATAGAAAAACAGACGGGTAAAGATAAAAACTGATATTATTGATGACACCTGATTCGAAAAGCAGGTAGTCCTTTTCCGATTTGTCAGGATAAAGACACAGTAAAATATAGCAGAGCTCCGTTTGTCACTGGGAGAAGGTTATAGGAGAACCCCTCCTGAAGGAATAACGCTTCAAGATTATC
>JAQQAI010000050.1 GCA_028532915.1 Sphaerochaetaceae bacterium | reverse complement strand
CGATACCGAACAACCACTCGAACTGAATGTCATAGATAATTATCAGGCGGGGGAAATACGATCTACGAAAAACCTTTCAGGAGGTGAAAGCTTCATCATATCGCTATCGTTAGCTCTCGGACTTTCCCAGATGGCAAGCAGAAAAGTGAGGGTCGACTCTCTTTTTCTTGATGAAGGATTCGGCACACTCGATGATGAAGCACTCGACAGTGCTCTGGAAACACTCTCCACCCTTCAGCAGAAAGGGAAGATCATTGGAATAATCTCCCATGTATCGCTTCTTAAAGAGCGCATCGGAACGAAGATCGTTGTCAAACCGACGACCGGAGGAAAGAGTGTGCTCGAAGGTTCGGGAATAACTTCCGGGTAGAAGAAAAGACTACAATACGGTTATAAGGAACTGCCGCTTTTCAGGCGACAGTTCTTATGAGGCGCAACTAACATTATTTTACTATTAGATTCCGAACATCTGTTTTCTGGTTTTGATGTACGTTGAATAGGCTTCATCATAGATTTTCACCTTGCCAGGGTCCGGAACAGCATGCTTTGAATAATCGAGAGAAACATGTTCAGCACATAATCGGGTAATATCACCAACTCCATCAGCCCACATTGCCTGCAATGCGGCTCCTAATGAACCGCTCTCACGGGAGTTGACTCCAACAACCTCAGTGTTCATGATATCAGCCGCCATCTGTCTCCAGGGAGCGCTGTTACTTCCTCCGCCGGTTATTCTCAATTGTTTAATCTTTCCGGTATTTTTAGTAAGCAGGTCTCTTCCCCATCTTAAACCGTATAACACCGATTCGGCGGAAGCCCGTATCAGATTTTTCTTCTGGAGATTCTTTAATGTAAGACCATAGAGAAGACCTTTACCATCCGGCAGCGGTGGCATTCTTTCACCATTGAGGAAGGGTATGAGAATCACACCTTCAGCTCCGGGTTCCGAATCGGTTAACTTCTGATCGAACTCCTTGATTGTCAGATCAAAAAGCTGCTGAAATGCAGTGCTGGTACTGGTAGCATTCATTGTCATGACAGTAGGAATCCAGCCTCCGTTCCCGGCACATTGAATCTGAGTGATCGGATCAAAATAGCCGGCCTCATTTTTGCTGGAATAGATACTCAGAACACCTGAGGTCCCTAAAGATAGAGTAGCGTTTCCATCCTCAACGTTCCCGGTTCCTAACGCCGCCATCATATTATCACCGCTTCCGGGAGATACGATGACAGTATCAGAAAGAGAAAAACGCCGGGCAATCTCTGATGATATGGTGCCGATAGGCTTTCCTTCCGGAACGACTTCAGGAAGAGCCTTTCTGAGAATCCCGCTATCATCCATCAAAGAAATTACCTCATCACTCCATTTCAGTGAATTCACGTTGAAATATCCTGTTCCTGAGGCACTTCCTATATCGGTACAGATTCTCCCGGTAAGGTAATAGTTCAGATAATCTTTTGGATTGCAGACTGTTGCGATCCTGCTATAGATCTCAGGTTCATTTTCTTTAACCCATAGGACCTTGCTGGCTGTATACCCTACTGGTAATCCTGTTCCAATCTTTCCGATCACGCCGGATTCTCCACCGCACAGATCAATCAATTTTTGATTCTCTGCAGCGGTCTCAGTATCATTCCACAGTTTCGAATCTCTCAGTACATTTCGATCATTATCAAGAATTACTAATCCATGCTGTTGACCGGACACTCCGATACCACGTATCTCTCTGCGGTGCTTTCCGACAGAAGAGAGGGCTTCATCCATGGCCTTTTCGAAAGCATCGATCCACCATTGAGGGTCCTGTTCTCTCCTTCCATTTTCAAGAGCAATCAGATCATGTTTGGTATACCCTTCTCCGATTATCTCTTTGTTTTTATGATCATAGACGATAACTTTTGTCCCTTGCGTCCCGCAGTCTACTCCAATATACACAGGCAAATCTCCTATTTTTTCTGCTCAGTCAGTTTATGCCCGACACCCCCCTTAGGGTGTATTTTGGCAAATTCTTCTGGTTTAAAATTGCGTTCAGCCATAATTACACTGGCAATAGCATCAAACAGCGCAATGACACATAGAATACTTGAAGTGGCGAGCAGCCCGATATAATCGCTTTCCCGTTCCACCTGCACTTGTACAATAATGTCTGCAATTGAAGCAAGATTATTTTTCCTGTCTGCAGTGACTGCGGCCGTCTGAGCCCCTCTGGCTGATGCAATCCGGCAGGTCTCATTGACGGTCTCACTATCTCCACCGTTTGAGATCGCGATAAGAAGGTCTTCCTTCTGTATCACTCCCGAGGCACCATGCAGGGCATCTCCGGGAGAAAGATAATGAGCGGGCAGCTGCTGACAACGCAAAGAATGCACTATCTTCTGAGCTGCCACGCCGCTTGTCCCTATACCGGTGAGCAAAACATTTCCGCTTTGTTCACGTTGCAGAATCGCATCAATCAATACTGAAACCTCAGCAGCATCCAATTTGGAGATCAGGTTCTGTATTTCGTTTGATGCGACCGATAAAGATGTAGAAATTATCTCTTTACGAGGAATACTCATTAACAGTTACTCCTCTAATTGATTGTTTTCAGCGCACCGCCGTCTATATGCACATTCGACCCTACGATATAGGAAGAAACAGGTGAACAAAGGAAGACGAACGTTTTCGCTATCTCTTCAGGCTGTGCGAATCTGTTGATCGGAGCCATATCTTCAGCTATTCCTGCAAAGAATTCATCAGGTGTTATTCCTTTCTCTTTGCTGAGGATTCCGGCTGTCTTATGCCAATCGGGTGTAAGAACAAGACCTGGAGCAATAGAATTCACCCTGATATTTTCACCGATCAATTCCTCAGCAAGACATTTCGAATACATTGTCAATGCCGCCTTAGTTACATTATAAATCGGTTCATACCCAAGAGGCTGGGTAGCACAGATCGAAGATGTTTGAAGGATGACCCCTTCCCCTTCACGTTTTCTCATGAGAGGAACACACAGCCTGGTAAGCCGTATCGCAGCCATTACATGCAGATCCCAATAATAATACCATTTATCGTCTGGTGCCGTCATCGATTTCTCTTCGGAACCGGTCCCGGCATTATTTATCAGGATATCAAGACCATGGTAGGTTTCATCAATGTATTTGGTCATCCTTTCCAGATCGTCATATTTTGAGACATCACACGCTACAGTGTCGATTTCGGCGTTTTTATCAGTTTTCAGAATCGATTCTTTAGCTTCTGAGAGCTTCTGTTCATCCCTTCCGCAGATAATTACCCGGGCCCCGTTCGCTACGAACTCCTTCGCAACAGCCAGACCGATTCCAAGACTTCCACCGGTAATCAGAACAATACGATTTTTCAATTGCAAATCCATATAGTTACTCCTTTCCCTACATCTCGATCATCACTTTGATTACATCAGGATGACCGGCTGCGGCATATTCATATGCTTTGATAGAATCTTCAAATGAGAAGGTTTTTGAAATAAGCGGTTTGATATTAATGGCCCCAGACTCGATATATCTGACAGCACGATCGAATGTATTCGTATACCTGAATAAGGTTTCAATACTAAGACCGCGAACCTGAAGAAGCGGAACATTCAGAGGAACAGGATCATTTGACATTCCGACCAGCACGATTGTTCCTCCTCTACGTGTACAGGAGAGAATATCCGGAAAGACTTTTGTGCTTCCTGAAGCTTCAAAGGAAACATCAGCTCCACGACCTTCAGTCTCTTTCATGATAAAATCGACCAGATCAACTTTACTGGAATTCACGGCGATGATATTGTCGTATGATCCAATAATGTCCAGCTTTTCCTGTTTGACATCACTTACATAGACCTTGCTACATCCCCCGGCCAGAGCTGAAAGAGCAATCACACTTCCGATTGTTCCTGATCCAGTGACCAAAGCAACATCTCCGGGAGCAATGCGGGCTTTTTTTGCAGCTTCAATACCGGTGGCGAGTGGTTCCATCATCGCACCTTCCGCAAAGGTCATTCCTTCAGGAAGCTTGAAACAGAATCTTGCAGGATGCACAACAGTCTCTCTCATCACGCCATGAACAGGTGGAGTGGCCCAAAAGCTGATATCTTTATCAAGATGGTAGTTCCCTTCGAGAACTTCATGAGATTGCATATTCGGAACCCCGGGTTCCATACAGACGTAATCTCCGACTTTAAGATCTGTAACCTTCTTGCCAATTTCTATCACCTTTCCAGCCGCTTCGTGTCCAAGAATCATAGGTTCATTCACGACAAAATCGCCAATCGCTCCCTCTTTATAGTAGTGAACATCGCTTCCGCAGATGCCACAAGCCTTTATCTCAATTTTCACATCGTAAGCGCCGACAGATTCTTCGATCGGAAAATCTCTCAGATTTAAAGTATTCACTGATTCCAGTACTAAAGCTTTCATTTTCTTTTCTCCATTCATTATTTCAGGTGCAGGAAAAAACCTGCACCTGAATATAATCATCCAACTTATTGGATTGCTCCGGTTGCTCTATGAGCATCCATAAGAAGTTCCACGTTTTCTTTCGTAATCAAAGGACAATCGATATCTGTATCGACAAGATCTGTTACTTCACCTGTAAGAATATCATGTGCGAGTTTTGCATTTTTAATTGCAAGTTCATAAGCATTCTGGAAAGAAGTTGAAGTTAATCTTCCTTCTTCGATCAGCAGAGCTGCTTCCGCGGTTCCATCAACACCGAAGACCAGAAGATCATCGTACTTAGGATTGTCTTTCACTACTTCAAGGGCACCTGCTGCCATATTGTCGTTCATTGAAATTACTGCATCGATTTTGTCATTTGCCTGTACCCAGTCTTCCATGAAGCTCATAGCCTCATCTTTATTCCAGTGAGCAATCTGTTCACCGACGATAGTCACGTCAGGTCTTTTTGCGAAGAATTCCTTATCCCAGGCCAATTCTCTTGCAGTCGAGTGCATGTTTCCTGCAGGACCATTAAGAACAACAACCTTTGCGTTCTGAGGAACAAGATCAACAGCATAACGGGCGTTGACAGCACCTTGTTCGTACGGGTCGGCATCAACACTATATGTCGTCCCCATCAGATCTGGAATTCTAGGATTGGTAAGAATAATTGGGATACCGGCCGCAACAACCTGAAGTACATAAGGTGTCTGGGCTTCACCGTTATTCGGCTGTAGAATGATAAGATCATACTGGTTTGTGATACTGTTTTCGATGAATGAGTTCACTTTTTCATCACTTGCCTGACCGTCCATGATATCTACTTCCATGTCAGGATATTTATCCATCTCCTGCTGAATCGAATTCGCAAGCCAAGAAGCGAATGAATCACCCTGTGCACGGGCAATATATGCTACCTTGAACACATCATCCTCTTGTTCACTGCTTCCTGCTGCAAACACAACACTAGAACTGATCAATAATACTGCGAGCATTAAAATCAATACTTTTTTCATACCTTTTCTCCTTTTTGAAAAACTATTTTTTTTCAGATTTACAATCTGATTTAAAAAACAATCAATATTATTCTTCCGGTCTAGCCCTTCTATTTTTAGCCGCCATATCGAAAATAACTGCAAGAGCGATAATCACACCTTTGATGATCTGCTGCACGTAAGAATTGACTCCGACAAGATTCATGATGTTATTGAGCAGCCCGACGATGAATCCACCGGCAAGAGTCCCGGCTGCAGTTCCGATACCTCCTGAGAAGCTCGTTCCTCCGATAATGGCAACTGTAAGTGCTTCCAGCTCGAACCCTATTCCAGCATTCGGAAGACCTGCATTCACGCGGGACATGAATAGAACACCGGCAAGTCCAACGAACGCTCCGTTGATTACATAGACAATAAATTTCGTCTTTGCTACCTGAATACCAGAAGCCATTGCAGCTTCCTCGTTACCGCCGATGGCGTAGATGGCACGACCAAGTCGGGTATGATTGAGAATATACCAGGTGACTATCAGCATCAGAAACATGAACACTACAGGCGTCGGAATAAAACCGATAGAACCCTGCCCGAATTCCACAAATCTTCCTATCTGATAAATATTCTGCCCTTTGGTTATCAAGAGCACGAAACCTCTGGCGATTGTCATCAACGCCAGTGTCGCTATGAAAGGAGGCGTCTTGAAATAACTGACAAGCATCCCGCTGATAATATTCAGGACAACACCTGATAATATTCCGACGATCAAAGCCAACAATAAGGATCCTGTGATTTTAAACACAGTAATAGATAATATCCCGGCTACTGCGAACACAGCACCAACCGACAAGTCTATCATCCCTGCTATGATGAGTAGAGTCTCTCCAAATGCCAGAATTGTTATAACCGAAATCTGCCTCAACACATTTCTCAGATTCAATACTGTCAGAAAGTTCTCGTTCAATAATGAACTGATGATGAAAATCACCCCTAAAATCAAATAGATGCTATTCTTTACAGCAATATACTTCACTCGTTCAAATCTGTTAGTCAATGTTTTCATAACCTCTATATCCTCACCCTTTTTATTTTCTGGTAAAATTATGAGCTCCCGCCGCATAATGCATGATCTTCTCCTGAGAGAATTCAGATCGGTCAAACTCTTTCACTATCTCTCCTTCGTGCATGACATACAACCGGTCACACATTCCGAGAAGTTCCGGCATTTCTGAAGAGATCATCACGATCGCTTTCCCTTCTTTTGCCATCGACACCATCAGCTTATAGATCTCGAATTTTGCTCCGACATCGATTCCTCTGGTCGGCTCATCAAGTATCATGATCGATCCAGCCCGTATGAGCCATTTTGCGAGAACGACCTTTTGCTGATTACCTCCGCTGAGATTCTTTGTCACAGTCTCGATCGTCGGAGTTTTAATTCTCATCGAATCGCATTTCTCGTTGACTGCATCTATTTCCTCTTTTCTATGAAGGTGGCCATTTCTTATGAATTTATCCAGATTGGGAAGAGCCATATTCTCTCTGACATTCCTGACTGTAACCAACCCGTATTTCCTTCTGTCTTCAGACACCATTGCGATATTATTTCTGATGCTGTCGGGAACGTTTTTGATAGTAACCTGATGACCGTCAACTTCAACGACACCATCATCGTAGGGATCGACACCGCTTAAAGCCAGGGCGACCTCTGTTCTTCCGGCTCCGACAAGTCCCGCGAACCCGACAATCTCTCCAGCTTTAACATTGAAATTGATGTTCTTGAAGACACCCTTTTTGTGAAGATCCCTTACATTCAGCTTTATATCACCGATTTGAATTTTCTCTTTCGGATAATCATTCACCAGTTCTCTGCCTACCATGAGAGAAACAACTGAATCGATATTCAGATCTGAAGCCGGTTTCGTTGTGATATGCTGACCATCACGGAAGATTGTAATGGTATCGGAAATCTTGAAAATTTCATCCATCTTATGAGAGATATACAGGATACATTTACCTCTTTTTTTGAGTTCGATGATTTTCTCCAACAACAGTTCAGTCTCTACATTGGGTAAAGATGATGTGGGCTCATCCATGATGATTATCTTGGCATCTTTACTGATTGCCTTTGTAATCTCGAGCAGCTGAACAGTGGCAAGACTGACATCTTTCAATTTAGTTTTTATCCCATGAGGAAGCTGAGAAGGTTTTATCATCTGTTCTTTATCTAGAAGATACTGGGCATGCTCATAGACATACTTCCAGTCAACAGTTCCGATCCTGTTCAGAGGCAGACTTCCTACGAACATACTCTCAGCTACGGTCATTTCAGGAACATATGCGCACTCCTGATAGACCATCGCAATTCCGTAGGATTTCGCATCAAGAGGGGAATTGATTTTTGCTACTTCCCCCCCGATTTTGATCTCCCCGCTGTCGGGCTTGTAAATGCCATTGATAATTTTCATGAGTGTTGACTTTCCGGCTCCGTTCTCACCACAGATGGAATGAACCTCTCCTTCACGGGCAGATAAGGTCATATTATCGAGAGCCTTCACTCCGGGGAATTTCTTTGAGATATTGTGTAATTCAATAATCGGAATTTCCTGAGACATAGCTGATCCCCTATATGTTTTCAATGTTTACTTATTTACAAATTTAAAAGATTATTTGCAAATTACTTTATTTACTGTAGAACGCTTTTTCGTATTTGTCAAAATATTTTTTACAAAATTTGTGTAGATATAAAAATATCGATAAATTTGTAAAATTAAGTAGTGTAAGTTGTCAAACTGTTGTAAAATTATAAAACAAGGTTTACACTCTTTTTTACAAGCATAGAATAAATTTAGTTCAGGATTATATATGACATTGAAAAAACCATTAAAATTCGAATTCATCTATGAGGATCTAAAAGAAAGAATCCTTATGGATGAATTCAAGGAGGCAGGAAAGCTTCCTCCGGAATACATCTTGACCGAAACATACAAATGCTCACGCCCTACACTGCAGAAGGCTCTGAGGATGCTCATCAATGAAAAGATCGTTTCCACGATTCAGGGATCGGGAACTTTTATAAATCCTCAACCTGCAGAGATTGAAACAACCAGAGAGTTCTCCACAAAGACCAACGGTCAATCATTATACGGACTGATATTCCCCAATTTGGGGCCGGGATTCATCTTCAAAACGATCACTGATTCTATAGCAGAGAGCATTTCACATCTTAATGCATCTCTTATCTGGGGAGGATATATCTCACCCTCTGCGTCGAATCTGCAGCAGCAGATAAAGGATATATGCGACAGTTATATAGAACTCGGTATCAAAGGCGTATTTTTCGCTCCGTTCGAATATAATGAATACTCAGATGAAGCCAATACATTCATTGTAAACTCCTTTACCAATGCTAATATCCCAATCGTACTTGTAGATGCGGATATCACTCAATACCCGCAAAGAAGCTCATATGATCTGGTAAGTCTGGACCATGTTCACGCCGGGTATACCATAACTTCTCATATGATCGAAAAAGGAGCAAAGAAGATTTTATTTCTTACTCTGCCGTATTCCAAAAACTCATATAAGCTCCGACTTATGGGCTTCCATGAGGCCCTGTTCGATCACGGGATTCCTCCGACTGAGGCTTACATGGTAACCTGCAAACCGGAACATACCGAAGAAGTCGCAGAGGTACTTAAAAAATACAAACCTGACGGAATCATCACACTTATTGACCGTGCGGCAGTCTCTCTGATAACCACTCTCCGGAAACTGGGGATATCAGTTCCACATGATATTCTGATCGGAAGTTTTGATGATTTGGGGTATTTGTTTGATATGTCGATCTCTACAATAAGGCAACCGCTGGAACAGATCGGCAAGGCGGCAGTAAAGATGATGATAGAGAGAGAGAAAGATCTTTCACTTTCAAGCAGAACAGTCACATACAGCGGAGAATTAAAAGAAGGAGTATCGAGTAATCCCGATTCTCCGATATCTCTATAGATTCAATACACAGTCTTCTTTTCTTTCGTATATTCCTCATACAGACGTTCACAATCGTCGTGGCCTACCTGATCGAGTTTCAGAAGATTCTCGTCCTTTCTGTTTTTCTCAAGATAATCATAGATCATATCATCTCTGAAGCCGGCTTTTTCCGCTTCCCAGGCCTCACATCCGTAGTAGACTTTCTTGATGTTCGCCCAGATGATCGCCGAAAGACACATAGGACAGGGATATCCTGTCGCATAGATCTCACATCCTGAAAGATCATGGGTCTGAAGGATCCTGCCGGCTTTTCTGATCGCATTCACTTCAGCATGTGCGGAAGGGTCACTGTCACGTAAAACGGTGTTGCTCGCGACAGCAATCAGCTTTCCGTCTTTCACGATGGCCGCTCCGAACGGTCCTCCGATATTCTCTCTCATCGTCTTTTCGGCTTCTGCAGCCGCAAGTCTCATAATCTCGTTTTTATCCATCAGGTCCTCTCTCAATCTAAAAAGTCCAGACGAGATTATACCACAGGAACTGACAGGAACAATACTGTTCTCTTCGTTTTCAGCCGGCAGATTTAGCCCTCGTCACATTCACATTATACTGTCCGAGGATCTCGAGTGCACTGTTGAGCTCGCTCATACTCACCTCTTTCGTATCTTTGAGTTCATATCTGATCCCCAGCTCCTTCCATTTGAACGCTCCGAGCTGATGGAACGGAAGAAGATCCACAGTTTCGATACAGCTGTACTGTTCGAGAAAGCGCCCAAGAGCATGAATCTTCTTCTCATCGAGAGTATAGCCGGGAACGAGAACATGTCGTATCCACACACGCTTCCCGATCGATTCGAGATAGTTGAGCGTATCGAGGGTATTATCACTGCTGTGACAGGTCAGTCTGAGATGTTCCTCTCTATCTACGCTCTTGATATCCAGAAGAACCATATCGACTTCATCCAACACCTTCTTCGAGATCTCAAGGGGAACAGATCCGGCAGTATCGACTGCAGTGTGGATACGATGGTGTTTAGCTTCCCTTATCAATTCATAAACAAAATCGGATTGCAGCAGAGGCTCTCCGCCGCTGATGGTGAGCCCCCCGTTTCTCAGGAAGGAAGAATAGGAAAGCACATCGCCGATCACTTCATCTACAGTCTTCACCGTCCCCGAGTTCACAGACCACGAATCGGGGTTATGACAATATCTGCATCTCATTTTGCAGCCCTGCATGAACAGAGCATATCTGAGTCCCGGACCGTCGAGCGTCGCAAGAGTCTCTAGAGAGTGTATTCTTCCTTCCGTTTTCATCTACTTTTCCTGCCTTATAATACGCTGTGAAACGTTCTGTTGATCACATCAAGCTGCTGCTCTCTGGTGAGTTTTACAAAATTCACGGCATAACCGCTCACACGGATGGTCAGCTGCGGATATTTTTCCGGATGATCCATCGCATCCAGCAACAGTTCCTTTTCGACAACATTCACATTGATATGATGTCCCTTTTCCATGACATAGCCGTCAAGAAGCGTGACAAGGTTCGTCACCTGATCATCCTGAGTCTTACCCAGAGCAGAAGGAACAATACTGAAAGTATAAGAGATTCCGTCTTCTGCTTTCTCGTAGGGAAGTTTGGCAACACTTTTCATCGATGCGACAGAACCGCTGTGATCTCTTTTGTGCATCGGATTTGCTCCCGGAGCGAAGGGTTCCCCCTTCTTCCTTCCATCAGGAGTATTCCCCGTCTTCTTCCCGTAGACCACATTACTGGTAATCGTGAGAACTGAAAGTGTCGGGATGCTGTTGCGGTAGGTATGATGCCTGGTCAGTTTGCTCTGGAACATCTCGACTATCCATGCGGCAATAGAATCGACCCGGTCATCATTGTTCCCGTATGCCGGATAATCACCTTCGATCTCATAATCGTACACGAGATTGTTCTCATCCCTGATAGTCTTCACCTTCGCATACTTAATCGCAGAGAGACTGTCTGCGACGACCGAAAGGCCTGCTATCCCTCCTGCCAGTGTTCTTACCACATGTTCATCATGCAATGCCATCTGAATTCTCTCGTAGCTGTATTTGTCGTGCATGTAGTGGATGACGTTGAGAGTGTCGACATAGAGTTTCGCCAGCCAGTCGCACATCGTCTCGAACTTGCGTATCACTTCATCATAATCAAGGAACCGGGAGGTGACAGGGGCGAATTCGGGTGCGATCTGCTCTCCGCTTATCTCATCCTTGCCTCCGTTGACCGCATACAGCAGAGCCTTTGCCAGATTGACGCGTGCACCGAAGAACTGCATCTGCTTTCCGATTCTCATAGCCGAGACACAGCAGGCGATACCGTAATCATCACCGTGATGAACCTTCATGATATCATCATTCTCATACTGGATGGAACTCGTTCTGATCGACATGGCGGCACAGTAGCGTCTGAAGGACCCGGGCAGTTTATCGCTGTAGAGAACGGTAAGATTGGGCTCGGGAGCCGGACCGAGATTCGTGAGAGTATGAAGGAATCGGTAGCTCATCTTCGTAACCAGATGTCGACCGTCAATTGAGATTCCGCCGATACTCTCTGTAACCCAGGTCGGATCACCGCTGAACAGTTCATCATAGGCGGGAGTCCTCAAAAATCGTATGAGCCGCAGCTTCATGACGAAATGATCGACCATCTCCTGAATCTCACTTTCGGTATAGATGTTTTCCCTCAGGTCTTTTTCACTGTAGATATCGAGGAAAGTTGATACTCTTCCCAGAGACATTGCCGCACCATTCTGTTCTTTCGTGGATGCCAGGTAGGCGAAATAGATCCACTGAAGAGCCTCCCTGGTATCTTTTGCGGGCTTGGAGATGTCGAACGAATAGGAACGGGCCATCCCGGTCAGCTCCTTCAGAGCACGGATCTGTTCACTGAGTTCCTCCCTGTGTCTGATAAGAGTTTCATCCATCACATCGCCGACAGCTTCACGCTTGATCTGTTCTCTCTCTTCGATCAGGTAAGCCGTACCGAAAAGAGCGATCTTCCTGTAATCACCGATGATCCGCCCCCTGCCGTACGAATCGGGCAGTCCGGTAACGATCCCGCTGTGTCTGACTTTCTTCATCTCATCGGTATAAACATCGAATACTCCGTCATTGTGAGTCTTGCGGTAGGTGAAAATATCATCGACTCTGGAAGGAAGCTCCTTTCCGTACGCCTTCAATGAAGTTTTCACGAGCCTGATCCCGCCGAACGGCATGATAGCTCTTTTAAGGGCCTCATCGGTCTGAAGCCCCACGATGGTCTCCAGGTCCCGGTCAATATATCCCGGATCGTGCGAAGTGATGGAGGCGATCGTCTCATTGTCTATCGCATACATTCCACCTCTCTTTTGCTCCGTCTTCAAAAGAGCCTTCACCTTCTCCCAGAGAGCAGCTGTACGCTCTGTAGGGGGTGCCAAAAATGATTCGTCCCCGTCATAGGGTGTATAGTTTCGCTGGATATAATCTCTTACTTCCATCTGTTGTTTCTCCTCATGGCCACGTTCTACCACAAAGGAAAAAAAGATGTTGTGATTCAAATCACACTTTTGCGATATGGAATAATCAAAGAAGGTGTTGTATTGTTCTCTACATGGAAGAACGTCAATTCACATGCCATTGTTCAACTGAACGGTGTTTACATAAAGTACCTCTTTTCGCCTCTCTCAACGATGCCTCGCTCGAATCTCTCACGGACAAGATGAGTCACAGAGTGTATCAGAAGGGGGAGATCCTTGTCATGGAAGGTCAGCAGCCGCTCGGATTCACTGTCATTCATTCAGGATCTGCAAAAGCTTACAGGACCACAAGCGACGGTAAGGAGCAGATCCTCTATATCTTCCCTGCCCATGACTATTTCGGAGCCAGATTCCTTTTTACCGAGGATGAAGTGCCCTACTGCGTGGAAGCACTGGAAGAAACCCACGTATGCATCCTGAGCAAACAGCAGCTCAAAGATATCCTGATAGAACATCCGAAAGTCGCTCTCGAGCTGATCGAAGCAATGGCAAAGAGGATGAAACGTCTCGAACTGCTGATGCAGCAGTCGGGAAAGAAGAAGGCGGAAATCAGAATCGCCGCAATCCTGCTCGAATTCGCAGAGACCTACGGGACACAGGAGAACGGCAGGACCGTCGTCAATCTTCCCCTTTCGCAGGAAGGAATAGCCAACTATGTGGGAGTCGCAAGAGAGACACTCTCAAGAAAGCTTTCTCAGCTGGAAGAGGAGAAGATCGTTGAATTCACCGAACGCCTTCAAATGGTAGTTCTCGATACTGAAAAGCTCATAGCGCTGAGCAGCGGAGAGTACGAACTAAACGTATAAAGCCGCAGCGGCGATGATCATGATTATCGAGATCACAGTCTCAAGAGAGAGTGTGTTCGCCACATAATCCATATTCTTCTTATCTGACTGCTTCATGAAAATAGAGATTACAAACGGCGGAGGTGTCAAAAACATCACCATCATAGCATAGGAGTACATCCTGTCGAGACCCAGCAGCGATTCTACGATCAGCGAGTTGAGAATCAGGACGAAGATCAGCGCGAGGATCTTACGCACAACTATCGTCTTGACAGAAAGGGCGAGATTGCCCGTATCGATATGGATCGTATAGCCGATACTGATCGCGATCAGCGGCACCGTCAGAGATCCGACCATATCGATAAACGATGAGAGAGACTGCAGAAGCGGAGTTACTTCAACCCGGTCTGCAAAAAAAGAGAGGATCAGACCGCTGAGAATGGCGATGATCACCGGAGAAGAGACGAACTGCTTCACGAGCACTTTCGGATTCTGCACACCGTCTCTCTCTTTGATAAGCAGGGCCATCAGCACGAAGAACACGAACAGGACCTGACCGAGATCTACAAGTGCGATCTTTCCGAGATTCTCGGATCCGTACAGGGCAAGAAAGAGCGCATACCCGAGCATGCCCATCTCGAAACCACCCATCATTATGGAAAAATAGGGAGATGAGATTTTTACCAGCGGAGCGATGAATCTTCCCAGAGCAACCATCACCAGACAGGTAAGAAAAATCGCAGCAACAAGGATGATCGAACTGGAACTCGCTTCAATGGACAAAAAGGCCTTGAACATGAGCGCAGGCAACGCTATGTCGGAGACGATCCTTTTGATTCCGACGATCGCCTCCGATGAGAAAAAGTTGATCTTCTGTAATGCGAAACCTGCAACAAACAAAAGCACCACCGGCAGAACCGGCAGCAGAGTATCAATCATGTAAAAACCTTCTTGGTTAGAATGTATTAGTAATATAGTATTCGAGCTGTCCGATCTGGAATTCTCTGTCGGCCAATACAGCTTTCACGACATCCCCTATCGAGACCACTCCTCTGAGTTTGCCTTCTTCGACGACCGGAAGGTGACGGAATCGCCCGGTGGTCATCAGATGGAGACATTCATCCAGATTCTGATGCATTTTAACATAGGTGACACTTTTTGTCATCACAGATGAGACGGGAACGGCAGCCGAGATATCGATCTTGCCCGCAAAGGATTTGACGATATCACGTTCACTCAGAATACCTTTGATCTCCTCGTTCTCATCGACTACGAGGACGGCTCCGATGCGATGCTGAGTAAGTTTCAAGATAGCCTGTGCGAGGGTATCTTCAGGAGCGACGGTAACGACTGTACTTCCTTTCTGGTCTAAAATAGATCTGACTGTATTGCTCATATTTCATTCCTCCTCATAAGAGCTCATCTTTGATATGTACATGCTACGACCCCTTATTTCCAAAGTCAATGCTTTGAAAATTCGTGAATATGAAGATTTTTGTGCAATAAACAGTACTATTTTCACTTTATAGTAAATTATTAACACATTAAAAACTAATATTTGATATTTATATGTTATATTTCACATTAAGAAGAAGATGTGAGTACCCACTTTACACATAAAAATTTTTCAATATTTTTTTTGTTTTTTCAGGTGTGCAAATTTGACTATAAAAAGTACATATAAAAAAAATATGTGTTTTTTTCATTTTATTATAACCTTTTGTCATGTATTATGTTTATATCATTGAAATAAGTGCTTCGTTGTATTCATCAAATAAAACACAAAAAGGGGATAATCTATGAAAAGAAAAATTATGTTGGTACTGGTTCTTCTGTTGGCACTCAGCGCATCATTCGCACTCTATGCCGTCCCGAGCACCTTCGGAATCGGAAGCGTGAACTATTACAGCTATTATGATCTGGAAGCCGGAAACTACGAGAATTTCACTCCCGGTCTGAGAGGAGAATTCTTCATCAGCGACTTTCTCGGCGTGTCGGCAGATGCGATCGTGACCTACTCAATTCCTGAATACGAGTATTATGAGATGGTCTATATGATCGATGTCGTTCTGAGAGCCCCTCTGGGACTTCTCGAGCCCTACATCGCAACCGGACCTGCCTACCGCGGCGTCATTGCCGGAGACTATTCGAGTCCCGAAGAAGAAGCGTTCGCCTACAATGTACGTGCCGGCCTCGATTTAAATATCATCGACTGGCTCTCACTGGGAATCGAGACGAACTTCCTTGTCGACGACGTAGCCGAATTCTTCGAGGCAATGGCCGATTCCACATCGGAAGAGATTGCCAATGCGATAAAGAACTACAGCCTTATAGGCATCACGGCAAAAGTAAAATTCTAGCATCTGTCGTGCTCAAAAAGGAGAGTCTCAAAAACTCTCCTTTTTTTTATGTGATTGTCCTTTTCTGTCTGTTGATGATACGATAGAGACCATGAACAGATGCGCATTGGTCATCACCGGCGGGAATGCTCCGTCAGATATCTCTATGATATCATCGCTTCCACCCTACTCGTATGTATGTGCCGCAGACAGCGGACTCGATACCGCGTACCGATTGGGCCTTTCTGTCGATTTTGCGATAGGAGACTTCGATTCTGTCAAAGATCTCCATCTACTCGATGATGTGGATCACAAGACTCTTTCTGTCGATAAGGATGACAGTGACACCGAAGCCCTCCTTTCTCACCTCATAAGGAACGGTTTCGACAGATATATCCTCATAGGCGGGGGTGAGGGACGGTTCGACCACCTTCTCCATCTTTACACACTCTTTCAGACATTCGGCCCGCCGCTTGAATGGATCACAGCGAAAGAAAGGATGCTGCGCATCGATGATGTTACAGTTCTTTCTTTACCGAAGAATACGACAGTCAGTGTCATCCCCGCTTTCCCGACAGGGATATCATACATAAGCTGTCAGCAGATGAGATGGCCGCTTGTCGACTATCTGATCGACGGGTCCCACATGAGTCTTTCCAACCGCACTTCGGCAGACCGGGCAAAACTGCACGTAACGGGAGATCCGGTATTTCTCTGTATTAACGGAGATGCATAAAAATACGGTGACAGGTGGATATTTATTGGTTAAAATATGGTATAATCGATTAATACTGTAAATATTAAGGAGGGACCTGTATGATCTATCAGGATTATGATGTGCAAGCTCTGATGACCGGTCCTCTTGCCCGATTGTACTGCTGCATCGGAAATCCCGTGGTCGGAAACCCGACACAGTACATGATGGAGGAAGCATTCAAGGCCCTGCAGTTACCGTACCGCTATCTCACTATGAATGTAGACCAGAATAATCTGAAAGAAGCCGTCTCGGGACTGAGAGCTCTCAATTTCAGCGGGTTCAATATAACAAGTCCTTTCAAAGTAGCCTCGATCGAGTCTCTCGATGCTCTGACAGAGAGTGCATCTCTCATCGGAGCTGTCAACTGTGTATACAATAAAGAAGGCAGATTCACCGGTGACAATACCGACGGAAAAGGGTTTCTCACCTCCGTCAGTGAAGTCAGAGATGTGAGCGGCATGAAGGCTCTGGTGTTCGGAGCCGGCGGAGCCGCCCGTGCGATCATCTGCGAACTTGCCCTTGCCGGTGCAGACAGTATCACGATAGTGAACAGGAGTGTCGAAAAAGGAAAAGCCATCGCAGACTCGGTCAAAAATAAAGTTCAGACAGATATCACCTGTGTTCCTTTGACGCAGTCATTTACAGTCACTCCCGATTACGATCTGATCGTTCAGGCAACAAGTGTCGGACTGTTTGATGCACAGTCGAGGCTTCCTCTGACCTGGGAGGACGGAGACTACAGTTCCTGTATCGCATCCGATGTAGTGTTCAACCCGACAGACACCCGCTTCTTGCAGGAAGCTGAAGAGAAAGGATGCACTGCCGTCGACGGACTTGGTATGCTCGTGTATCAGGGGGCCATCGCGTTCACCGAGTGGACAGGAAGAAAAGCCCCTCTGAGCGTGATGAAGGATGCTCTTGTACAGGCATTCACCTATTAAGGATTGAACATAATGGAGACACAGGAGCATATTTCACAGATATCATTGTCGCGCAGACATAAAGCTGTATTGAAACTTTCACAGAAGCTGTTCCCTGCAGAAGACGTAACGACTCTCAGTGAAGAACAGATCTCTCAGATCAACAAGAAACCTATCACAGGACACTCGCTGAGATCTCGGCTGTTCAAAAGGACTGATAAAACGGTTGAACACGATACGTTCATCATCCCGGTGGAAAACGGAGCCTTGACCGGCTATTTCTTCAAACCGAGGAAGACTTCCCGTTCTCAGATCTCATCTCTCAAACCTCTCATCATCTTCTATCATGGAGGAGGATGGGTTTTCGGCAACATGAACATCTACCGTCTCGTTTGTTCACGTCTGGCTTCACTGACCAATGCGGCAGTTCTGGCAGTCGATTACCGGCTCGCTCCGGGGCATAAATTCCCTACTGCTGTCGAAGACTGCTATGAAGCATTCCTCTGGGCTTCTCACGGAGTGAGGTACTGGAAGATCGACCCTGAAAGAATCTACGTGATGGGAGACAGTGCAGGAGGAAATCTTGCTGCAGTGGTAACCCGGCTCGCAAGAGACAGAAAAGGGCCTCCTATCGCCGGGCAGATCCTTGTCTATCCGGTTACAGACGGAAGAATGAAGACCTCCAGCTATGATGAATACAGAGACAGTCCGACTCTCACACAGAAGGAAATGCAGTTCTATATAAAAAGCTACCAGAGAGAACCGAAGGATATTCTCAATCCGCAGTTCTCACCGCTGCTCTCGAAAGATCATTCAAGGCTTCCTCCGGCTCTCATAATCGCAGCCGGATGGGACCCGCTGAAAGATGATGCCCGGTTATACGGTGAAGCCCTTCGGTCAGCCGATACTCCTGTTAAATATCTTGAATGTGAACAGGCCCTGCACGGCTATTTCCTCTATCCCGAGGCTCCCGGATGCGATGAGAGCGAATCGGCCATCATGCAGTTCATTTCCGGAAGATCGCTTGATTCGGTCGCGCTGATCACTAAAAAAGAAATGGAACGGCATATCAGAGATGAGAGACGAAAACTGAGAAAGGTGAACAAGAACTATGTCAGCGTAGAGGGAACCTAGGCATCTCTGTATAACAGATCGTTCACATCCCCTATCTTCCTCGGTCTTGAATCCTTTCCGATCAGCAGACCTATAGATTCGCTTGTCATACGATACTCGTTCGTATGGGTTGCCGAGAAATAACAATACCAGCAGCTCTCATCCTCTTTGTAGCGAAGTGAACTCGTAAGAATATGATCGCTTGCCCATCCTTTCTCGGAAGGAACGAGAATCGGCTTTATATCCAATGAGGTGAAATGCAGTCCATCGTTACTCTTCAGGATGGTTATAGCCGAAGAATTCTTGTTTCTCTTTTCATCATAGTAGTATGAGTTCTGAATCGCATAGCATCCCGATTTTTCGCAGAAGACCTGAAGCTGTCCGGACCCCAACGATCTGTAGTAGTCGTTTCCATCCGCCTCGATGACTATATGCTCTCCCTCCTGCCGGTATGGTCCGATGATCTCGGGAGAAATCGTACTCATCGTATAACGGGCAACGTCCAGTTTCCTGTCGACGGATGAGGATCCTACGTACAGGCGGTATCCCTGGTCATATTTCACGATCTGGGGATGGGACAGCTGTCCTTTCTGAAGAAATGCGCTCGATGTTGATATATCTTTCGCACTTATGAGGTGCCGGGGATTGCTCCATATCTGTAAATCGGTGGAACTTCTCATCTCGATGTGGGATTCTCTGCGGTATTCCTTCGATTCCTCACGTCCCCGTTTGTCCAGAAAGGGAATGCGCATCCCGCTCTTCTCATAGAGAAGGTAGTACACTCCGTCCTCAATATAGAGATACGGATATCTTCCGTTGTATTCGATGAGGGCCCTATGATCCCATTTCAAGCCGCTCGAAGAGACGTAGTGATGAAGTCCGATCCAGGAGTGGCAGAACATATGCCATTTTTCATCGACCGAATCTTCGGGGAACAGAACGAACGGATGCGACAGACGCGGCTGAAACCATCTGCCCTGAAGCAGCGGTTCATCTGAAAAAGGAAACCAGTAAAGATATTCTAACTCTGGAAGCATCGGCGATGTATGGGGTGTCATGATCAATCCTTTTTGGGTCTACCTTTTGAAAAGCGTTTTGCGAAGATCGGAGAAAGATATTTCTCCAGATCGTACTTTGACACGATTTTCTTCATGATCACCGTATAGAGAAAGAAGGATCCCCCTATGCTTATGATGAACGTGAGTCCGATATACAGCGGGAACATAGCGCTTTCAGGATCGGTGAGATTGACCATGATCGCGATGCAGATGAGAAACAGTGCGATCATTATGATCAGGTTCATCACGGTCGCGCCGAATATGAACAATACCGTATTCATTTTCTTATTCATCTTTCACCTCCCGGTTTTTATTGCTCATGAACAGCATGGTGATCAGCAGCAGTATCGCACACACCACTATAGAGGCATCGGCGATATTGAAGGTCGGCCACCGTTCGAAACCGAATAGCCCCCAGACCTTCACACTGATGAAATCGACCACCCATTCCTCTCTGAATGCCCGGTCGATGATGTTTCCGAGCCCACCTCCCAGAATACCACATACTATCCACCTCTGCAGAGGAGAAATTTCTCTGCTTTTGAGAACGAATAAGGTCAGAATTATCAGAAGTATGAGCGGCAAAGCAACGAACAGGACCTTCTTCACGGCCAGCGGAAGTCCCGCACCTATGGAAAATCCTATGGCGGAGTTTCTTACATGTACGATCCAGAGAAAATCGGACAGATAGGAGCGAAACACCGTTCCTATCTCGATATTGGCAACGACCCAGTACTTGCTCCACTGGTCGAGAGCTACGATGATCAAAGTGAGAATAAAAGGCCGGTACCTCGTTGTACGCTCGGTTTCCATGTGCATAGGCTCCTATAGTGAAGTAGGGATATCGATGAACTCGGTTTTCACAGCACATTCCGATTGTAAGGCTTCAGCGAAAGATTGTACACCGAAGACTTCACTCTGATAATGACCTCCGCAGATCATGGTTATTTTCCTCTCCTTGCAAAACGAATACATCGTGTGGGAGGCTTCTCCTGTGATATAAGCATCGGCGCCGATCTCAATGGCCTGCTGAACCTCTTGTGCGGCTCCTCCTGAAACGATCGCAACCCTGGTTATCTTCTCGGGACCGAAAGGAAGAACATGAAGACCTCTTTCTTCGCTGAACCCGAGTTTCCCTGCGATCTCATCTATCGAGAGAGGGTTTTTACCCGACCCGCTGAAACCGATGTCGATTCCGTGGTACTCTCCGAACGGTTCGATACCGGTCAGACCGAGAATCGATGCCATAGTCGCATTATTGCCCAATTCACTATGGGCATCGAGAGGAAGATGAGCGGCAAACAGCGCAATATCATTTTTCAGAAGAAACGCTATTCTCTCATAATGCTCATCCCGGACGGCAAGAGGCTTCCCCCAGAACAAACCGTGATGAACGAAAAGAGCATCGGCCCCCTTCTCATGCGCCTTGCGGAAAGTTTCCAAAGAAGCATCGACTGCTGTGACAACCTTCCTGATCTCTTTTTCGCGCCGGCCTACCTGCAGACCATTCAAAGAAATATCACTTTTGGCAAAATCGGGAAGATGAAGACGTTTCGAAATATAATCCTCTAACTCTCTAATATTCATAGGTGATAATTATAAAGAGTTGACATCAATTATTCCACCACCTATAGTGAGCCACATGGCAACTTTACCATTTGAAATCAGAGAGCTTACCTCTCGTGAGGCCGGCTTCACGATCCCGTCCTCCTCGATCAGTTTTCCCTCCTCGCTCAGCAATCAGAAAACGATCGTCGGACAGCCGCGTGCGATGAGAGCACTCAATCTCGCTTTCGCGATAGATTCCGACGGATACAACATCTTCGTGAGCGGAGAACCCGGTACCGGTAAAAAGACTGCGATAGAGATCGCCACGAAAAAATATGAGAAAGATCTTTCAAAGCTGCAGGATGTCGTGTTCATCCATAATTTTCACACACCGGATGCACCCATTCCTCTAACATTTCCTCCGGGAAAAGCGCGCGAATTCGCCAGGTCGATGAAATATTTCACAACCGAGGCATATTCGCGGATCATGGAAGCCATGAATGAAGGAGAATTGAACGGGCAGACTCTTACGGATTTGGCTTCAACGCTTCTTTCACCTATCGAAAAAGCATACGACTCTGATAAGATCAGATCGTTTTTCGACAGTATCAAAGAGGATCTTGCAGAACATTCTTATATGCTTTCCCGCCGGATGCTCGCTTCGAAGGACCTCCAGTCGTTTCTTCGCCGTTATACGGTGAATGTACTGGTCGACCACGGAAAGACCACAAGACGTCCTCTCATCTATGAAAACCATCCCACCTTCGCAAATCTGTTCGGATCCCTGGACGGGAATCAGGAAAACCTGCCGTTTCTTTCGATCCATGCAGGATCCCTTCTGAAAGCGAACGGGGGGTATCTTGTCATCAGCGCAAACGAGATGCTCAATGTCAAAGGTCTCTACGAGGCTCTTAAACGGTTTCTGACCACCCGCCATCTTGTCATCCAGAATTCTACCTCCAATGCGGACCACCTTTCAGGTATCCGTCCGGACCCCATTGAACTCCAGCTGAAACTGATCATCGTCGGATCTTCCGAAGTATACGACAAGTTCTGCGACAATGACGAAGAATTTTTGAAACTTTTCAAAATATCGTGCGAGTTCGACTACACAATGAAGCGCAACAGCGAAAATATTGCAGGAACCATCGAGTATCTGCTCAAGGTCGTGCAGGCTGAATCTCTCCTTCCCTGCGACGAAAAGGCCGTAGCGGAACTGCTTCGATACAGTGCCCTCATCGCTGAAAACAGAGAAGAACTGACGACACAGCTCGCACTTTTAGGAGATCTTCTGAGAGAAGCGAACTACTGGGCCTCAAGTGAACACAAAAATATCATCAGCGCAGAGAGCGTCCTCAAAGCGGTTGAAGAGAGAGAATATATCGGATCGGTGAGTGAAGGACGTATCCAGAAAGAGATCCTCAACGGCGAGATGATCATCAGTCTTTCCGGTTACAAGATCGGAGTAGTCAACGGTCTGGCCGTTCTGGATGTAGGGTCGACGAGCTTCGGGACACCGGCTGTCATCAGTGCAACGGTAGCTCCGGGTTCCGAAGGTATCGTAAATATCGAACACGAAGCAGGCCTCAGCGGCGAGATTCACGATAAAGGCCTGCTTATTCTCGAAGGATATCTGAGAAAACGGTATGCAAGAACATTCCCTCTATCGATCTACTCGGGAATATGTTTTGAACAGTCCTACGGTGAGATCGACGGAGATTCCGCGAGCAGCAGCGAACTGTATGCACTTCTTTCAGCTATCGGAGAAATACCGATCAAACAGAATATCGCAGTGACCGGATCGGTGAACCAGATGGGAGAGATCCAGCCCGTCGGCGGAATAAACGAGAAGATCACGGGATTCTACAGTGTCTGCACAGCGGTGGGCAATATTTCTCACCCCGGAGTGATCATCCCGTTCCAGAACAAGAAAAACCTCATTCTTCCCTACCATATCATCAAAGCGATCGAGGAGAAGAGATTTCATATCTATCCGGTGCACACTATCGATGAAGGAATGAGTGTCCTTACAGACAGACCTGCAGGAAAGAGAAATCAGAAGGGAAACTTCCCTCCCGACTCGCTCAACCGGACCATCGAAGACCGCCTCAAACTCCTTTACGATATCTCTAGGCCTCAAAACTGACCGGCTTTTCCTTTCGTGTGCATCCACCAGTACATAGCGATCGAAAAGGCGGTGGATACATTCAGAGAACCTTTTGATCCGAACAGCGGTATCGAGACGATACCTGCAGAGTGCTTCGCATATTCCAAAAGAGCGGGAGAGACTCCCAGTTCTTCAGAACCCACTATCATCACTCCGTCCTCGGGAAACTCGAAGGTATCGACACTTTTGCCTCCGAGTTCCAGAGCGAATACTTCTCTACCTTCGAGTTTTGACAGGATAGAGGTCTCTTCAAGAATCCGGTAGGGAACACTGTCCAGACATCCGGCGGCGCTTCGTTTCGTTCTCGAATGATTCACATCTGCGCACAGAGGAGTGAGCAGGATCTCTTTCACACCGAAACTGTCGCTTGTTCTGAATATTGATCCGACATTGAAAGGAGAACGGATTCTGTCCAGAAGTACCGAAAACGGACGGATGGCCCGGCCGGAAGGGTCAAGTTTCGCCGTATCATCAACAAAATCCCAATCTCCGCTTGTCATATTGAAATCCGATGCCAGAGAGTATCTGAGATCGTCCAGAGCGAATTCATACTCTCTGTCCTCTTTCAGACAGCTGATCAGATTTTCGCTGCATCTGCGGGTGAAATCACCCACTCTTTTCTCATTACTTTCTGTGACTAGCAGACACAGTTCAATAAGATAGGAGCGCTCGAGAGGAGTCTGCTGCCGGTTGCTCTCCAGAAGCCGGATCACCTTTCTCATTCTGGTATCTTCAGGCAGTGACCTGAGTTTTCTAATGGTTATCATCGATCTGTTCCCGGCTGCTTTTTCTGGGATAGACACACACGACACACTCCCCTTTTACCGAGGGTCGTTCTTTGTAGGTTTCGAGAACTTCAGCTGCTGTTCCTTTCACATACTCCTCATAGCTTTTGGTCATCTCTCTTGCGACCATCACCACCCTGTCTTCGGCCAGTTCACATATCGCCTCGAGGAGCTTGATCAGTCTGTAGGGAGATTCGTAGAGAACAAAAGCCTCATCACGGTCAAGCAGAATCTGCAGCCGCTTTTTCCTTTTGCCCCCTTTCACACTCAAAAAACCCTCGAATGTGAAGCTTTTTCCCATCAGGCCGGCCACCGACACGGCCGTCACCGCAGCACTCACTCCGGGTACAGGAATAACATCGTGTCCCTCTTTGCGGACAAGCTCGACAAGATGTGCTCCCGGGTCACTCAATGCGGGAGTCCCGGCATCCGAGACAAAAGCGATATCATTTCCTTCATCGAGCAGTTTCACGATTCCTCTGGCCGATTGGATCTCGTTGTGGGCATGAGTCGCGATCGTCCTCTTGTGAATACCGTAATGCTGCAGCAACCGCATCGTGACGCGGGTATCTTCGCATGCGATGATGTCCGCCTCGTTGAGGATTCTGACAGCCCGCTGAGTGATATCTTCCAGATTACCGATCGGAGTAGCTACTATATATAAGGTTCCCATTGCTTCATTGTACTTGACGTACCCGAATTGGGCAATCACTCGATCTTTATGGTATTTTTCGCCATTTTATTGGTATGAGTAGGGAAAAGATTCAGCTTGAAATTAATTAAAAGATTCGTATCTTATTTACATATATTGAGTTATAATTTATTTTTTAAAGTTGGCACACTCTTTGCTATGTAGGTAGACGAAATATCTGAACAAGAACAGGAGTTATTTATGAAGATGATAAAACGTTTCAAGAAAATCATGGGATCACAAATCAATGACAGGCTCGACAAGATCGAAGATCCGGAGAAGATGGTAAAATACATGCTCAGAGAAATGGATGATACCATCGTCGAAGCAAAGAGTGCCACTACCGCGAAGATGGCCTTGTTGACGACAATCGACTCCGAGCGAAAAGAAGTCGAAAAAGAGCTTGAAAGATGGCAGACACGGGCTCAACTGGCAGTCGAGAAGGGAAAAGACGATCTGGCCAGACAGGCAATCGGAGAAAAACAGCGGGTCGAGAGAAAACTTGCACATCTTGATGAAGAGACGAAGCAGATGGAACAGATCATTGCTTCAATGCAGTCCCATGTGACCACACTGGAAGAGAAAAGGGATGAAGTAGTCGAAAAGCAGAGGATCCTGATCCAGCGCGCTTACCATGCCAAAGAGAAAAAGAAGGTCCTGGAGACTCTCAAGGGACTCGATACCGTCTCGACATGCAGAAGATTCACAGAATTCGAACAGAAGATCGAACGGATGGAAGCAGATGCCCAGATGGCGGGATACAGAACGAAGGAAGAGGAAAAGGAAGCTGCGTTCGCCAAAATGGAAAAGGAAGAGAGCATCGAAAAAGAGCTTTCACTTCTGAAAAAAGAGAAAACCTCCAAGTAATATTCAGTTATACGTTTGCAGGGCCCCGATATTTCGGGGCCCTCTCCTTTTAAAGCTCGTCCTTATACTTTCTGTAGAGACCTCTGAACTGATCATAGGTAAGAGAGAGGAGCTCTGCTGCCCCCTTCTGGTTTCCTTTTGCACTCTTCAGAGCCTGACTGATATAAAGGATATCGAGTTCCTTCTTCGCATTCTCATAATTTGAGAGCTCTACCTCTTCGGTCCTTTTTGCATCAGGTTTTGCATAAGGATTGATAAAAGGGTTGATCACAATCTCATCGATCACAGACGTTCCGGCTCTGTAGACGGCCCTTTCCACCACGTTTTTCAATTCCCGTACGTTTCCGGGCCAATGGTATGAAAGAAGCTCTCTTTCAACTTTCTCGCTGAAAGAGGGAAGTTCTTCGTAGGAACATTCCAGAGCCATCTTGGAGGCGAAGTAGGCAGCAAGAAGGAGTATATCGTCTTCACGTTCCCTCAAAGGGGGCAGAAACAGAACTTCGAAAGAGAGTCTGTCGAGAAGATCCTCCTTGAACTTCCCTTCGGCGCACAATGCTGGAAGATCCGCGTTCGTGGCTCCAACTATCCTGACATCGACCTCATGGGAGACTGATGAGCCGACCCGTTCGAAAGTACCGTATTCCACAACCCTGAGGATCTTCTCCTGAACCTCAATCGGTATCAGTCCTATTTCATCAAGAAAGAGTGTCCCCTTGTCGGCTTCTTCGAACCGACCCTTTCTCCCTTTTGAGGCACCCGTAAAGGCCCCCGGCTCATGTCCGAACAGTTCGGTTTCTATCAGAGAAGGGGGAAGCGCCGCACAATTGACAGTCACAAGGGAAGACTGCCACCTCTGGCTCAGATAGTGCAGCCGGGTCGCTGCGATCTCTTTGCCGCTACCCCGTTCTCCCACAATGAGAACACTCCGGTTCACCTTGGCTACTTCGCTCAGGCGTTCCTGGAAGGCAAGAAAGGATTCCGATTCTCCCAAAGGAGCCTGATTTACTTGATGGGCTCTATCACTCATAGGTGTATACTACCACCTGACGGTAATTTTCACCATAAATTATTTTCCGTTTAACACAATGCACATACATTCAGGGCCGAATTTCCCTTTTTTTGGTGTTTTTTCAAGAAATGAAAGTTGGCACACTTCTTGCAATATAACTAATACAAAATAGAAACATAGTGCCAAAGGCAAAGGAGAATGATATGGGAGTATTTTCAAGATTTCTGGACATTGTGAATGCCAACATCAATTCACTGCTTGATAAAGCTGAAGACCCTGAAAAAATGATAAAACTTATGATGCAGGAGATGGAGGATACGCTGATCGAACTGAAAAGTTCCTGTGCCGTGACCATCGCTGCTCAAAAAAGAATCGAACGGAATATCGGTGAAGTCGAACCGGCGGTCACCAGATGGGAAGACAGAGCACGTCTCGCGCTGGATAAAAACAGAGAGGATCTCGCCAGAGAAGCTCTGCTGATGAAGAAACAGACTATGGCTCAGCTCGAACAGCTGAAGGCAGAACATGCTGAAAAGCAGGAGATGATCGACGCCTGCAAGGATAACATCAGCAAGGTTGAAGAGAAACTCTCTTCAGTCAGAGCGAAATTTCAGCAATACGGAGCGAAGGCAGGAAGTGCCGGACCATCGAAAAACAGCAAGTTCAAAGAAGACGATTACGATTTCCGTTTCTCCCAGATGGAAGAACATCTTGATAAAATGAGCCCGAACGCGCACAATAGTAGTCTGGACAAAGAGTTCGCCGACCTTGAACAGATGGACGAAATCGATGCCGAACTCGAAGCCCTCAGATCAAAGAAAGGGAAAGGAAAGAGCTGACATGGGAGACACGTTAATCAGTATCATTGCTATTGTAACACCTTTTATCTTCGCCGCATGGGTGATCAACACGAAACGCAGCCGGACTGTCAGAAAAGATAACCGCGACGAAGAGCTTGAAAAGGATATGAGAGAATTAGCTGAAAGAATCGAAAATTTGGAAATTATTTTTCGAAACAAACAGGATAAGGAAAGGTAAATTATGGCTACAAACAGATTATATCGTTCTAGACATGGTAAGATTTTCGGAGTTTGTCAGGGACTTGCCGACTGGAAAGATCTCCCTGCCGATACCCTCCGGGTGATCGTCGGAATCTCCATTCTGGTCACGGGAGTCTTCCCCGGAATTCTGATCTACGCCGTCATCGGGCTGCTTCTGCCGCTCGAACCGGTCAGAAGCAGATCCTCTTATACCTACAGAGAATCTACCGGAGAGAATACCCGGTACACTGCGAAAGAGAATCTTCGCGAGACGTTCGAACGCCTCAAACGAAAAGTCGAGGATATGGAGGAAACCGTATTCGACAAAGAGAGGGACTGGGATGAACGATTCAGAGAAGACGATGACAAATAGTGAAGACAAGAAAATGGAAAGGGTGCTCAAGAATATCTGAGCACCTTTTCTTTTTGAAAGAGCTCAAAGAACATTCTGCAGGGTCCTCCTATTGATACTCGGTCGAAGTAGTGATATAGTTTCTTTTTAGTTAGGTACCTAACTATATAAGGAGTTGTATTCCATGGATCATCATAATGAGGTCGACCTGCCGACGATCGTTCAGTTGAGCCGGCTGCAGTTTCAGCTCATGCATCAGTTTCTGCACGCCATAAATCTCTACCCCGGGCAGTTTCATGTTCTTCAGTTTCTCTCGCATCACCGGGGCAAAACCAGCCAGAAACAGATATCACAGCACCTGTTCATCAAACCATCATCCGTGAACCAGATTCTGGTGAAACTGGAAGAATCCTCCTACATCACCCGTGTTACGGATGAACAGGACAAAAGAAAGATAAATGTTCAGCTTACCGGGGAAGGAAAGAAGATCCTTCAGACAGCAGAGATGAAATTCAAACAGATCCAGAAGATAATGGAGAAGAATATCAGCGAACAGGAGCTTCGGACATTCGAGAATATTGCAGAGAAAATGAAACAGAATCTGCTCGAAGAAAGAAAAGGAGAGTGTCCAAGATGTCACTGATTCTCTCATATATAAGAAAATCATGGAGCAATGTCCTTCTTATCATCCTCCTGCTTGCAATCAAGGTGGTATGCGATCTTTCCCTTCCCTACTATACCTCGACAATCGTGAATATCGGCATACAGCAGGGAGGAATAAACAATGTAACACCTCTTTATATTACCGCTTCGGGATACGATGATCTGTACTCTCTGGCAACAGAAGAACAGCAGACCATCTTCAGCGGTTCCTATTCCTTCGACGGTGAGAAATATTATACAACCGAGGAGAACCTGAACGAACTTGAACCGCTGTTTCTCTCCTACTTTTCAGTCCCGGATCTGCCGGATGATAACCTGAAATCTCAGTCCGCGATCGAAGGGATCAAGGAAGAATACACCGAAACGGGCGTCGACCTTGTTGCGTTCCAGCAGCAGTATATTCTGAATCAGGGAATACAGATGGTGGGAATATCATTGCTGAGTGCCCTCTCTTCGATACTGGTTGCGTTTTTCGCAGCTAGAGTCGCCGCCTCCACAGGAAAAGATCTTCGCAACAGGGTCTTTTCAAAGGTCCTGACATTTCATCAGAATGAACTCGATCATTTCAGCACGGCCTCGTTGATAACCAGAAGCACCAATGATGTCCAGCAGATACAGCAGTCTCTTGTCATGATCCTCAGAATACTGTTCTTTGCTCCGCTGATGGCAATCGGAGGAGTGATCAGGGTGGTGACCACGAACAATTCGATGGCATGGATCATAGCACTTGCCTCCGCCACCATACTTGCGGTGGTCATCACGATGTTCCGTCTGGTCATGCCGAAATTCACTCTGCTGCAGAAACTTGTCGACAAAGTAAACAACATCGTACGTGAAACATTGAAAGGTCTGTCTGTCATCCGCTCCTTCGGAAATCAGTCATTCGAGAAACAGCGCTTCAAAAAAGCGAATGACGAACTTACGAGAACCTCGCTGTTCGTCAATCGTTCGATGTCGGCGATGATGCCTATCATGATGCTGATCATGAATCTTACCAGTATCCTGATCGTCTGGCAGGGAGGGATTCACATCTCCAACGGAGAGATGCAGGTCGGTGACATGATGGCTTTCATCCAGTATTCGATGATCATCATCATGTCCTTTCTGATGATAACGATGCTCTCTATCGTCATTCCCCGGTCCGCAGTCTCGGCAAGACGGATCGATGAGGTCCTCAGAACCGATGCCGGCATCGTCGACGGAAGAATGAAAAAAACATTGCCGCCGTCAAACAGCAGGACGGTGAGATTCAATCATGTGTCCTTCACCTACCCGAAAGCCGATGCTCCGGCGATAAGCGATATAAGTTTCGAATCGAAAGGGGGAACTACGACGGCTATCATCGGATCCACCGGATCGGGCAAATCAACGATCCTTCAGATGATTCCCCGTTTCATAGATGCATCGGAAGGTTCCATAGAGATAGATGGTGTCGATATCCGGTCACTCACACTTCATGATCTGCGTTCGAACATCGGATATGTCTCCCAGAACGGCAATCTGTTCAAAGGAACGATCGAAAGCAATATCACCTTCGGTGAACGGAATATAACAGCTGAGATGGCCAGAGAGGCTGCACAGACCGCCCAGGCCGAACAGTTCATAGAAGAAAAGGATGGAGGGTATCAGTCCCAGGTCGCTCAAGGCGGAGTCAATGTCTCAGGCGGCCAGCGGCAACGGCTTTCGATCGCACGGGCGATCGCCGACCGGCGTCCTATACTCCTGTTCGACGACAGCTTTTCGGCCCTCGATTTCAAGACCGAAAGCACAGTGAGAAGCGAATTGAAGAAAAAGTTCGCTGATTCGACGATCATCATAGTCGGACAGAGAATATCATCGATCATGCACAGTGATAACATCATCGTCCTCGATGAAGGAAAGATGGTAGGTCAGGGAACCCATAAAGAACTGATGAAATCATGCGGGGTATATCAACAGATCGCTAAGAGTCAGTTGTCACCACAGGAGCTGAAGGCGTATGAATAATAAAGAAGAACAGAGAGACCCGAAGTTCATCGGACGCGGCGGTCACGGAAATATAGGAAAAACGGTCCAAAAACCGAAAAATATCAAAAAGAGTACCAAAAGGCTCCTTACATGGTTTTCTCCGTACAAAGGCCTTATTATGCTGGTCATCCTCTGCTCTCTCTCGGCAGCAGTATTCACGATCATAGGTCCGAAAATTCTCGGCAGGGCAACCACAGAGATCTTCGAGGGAATCACATCCTCTCTGAAAGGTGGAGACGGAATAGATTTTGGTTCAATCAAATCGATACTCCTCATACTCGTAGTACTTTACTTCATAAGTTCGGCATTCACTTTCATCAGCGGATTCGTCATGAGTACGATCACTCAGAAGATCTCCAGAAAAATGAGAAAAGATCTTCTCGATGTGATTCACGGGATGCCTTTCAGCCGTTTCGACGCCACTACTCACGGAGATATTCTCTCTAGGGTCACCAACGATGTCGATCTTCTCAGCCAGAGCCTGAATCAGAGCAGTATCCAGATTCTCACTTCAGTGACGACGATGGCGGGAGTTCTCGTTATGATGCTCAGTATATCCGTTGTGATGACTCTCATAACTCTGGTCGTACTTCCGCTCTCCATGATCATCATCTCAAGGATCGTGAAGAAATCGCAGACATATTTCGCTGCACAGCAGAAATCGCTGGGAGCCCTTAACGGCCAGATCGAAGAAGTCTACAGCGGGCAGCTGACGGTGAAGGCCTTCAACGGCGAAGAAGAACAGCTGGAATCTTTTATAAAGACGAACGAACAGCTGTATGACAGTGCCTGGAAGAGTCAGTTCCTCAGCGGATTGATGATGCCGATCATGCATGCGATAGGGGATATCGCATATGTCGCGATCGCACTTATCGGAGGAATGCTGGCAATCAGACAGACGATCACTGTCGGAGATATCCAGGCATTCATCCAGTATATGAAAAGCTTCACCCAGCCGATCAGTCAGATTGCTCAGATCTCCAACCTGTTCCAGTCGACGATAGCAGCCGCAGAGAGAATCTTTGAATTTCTCGATGAACAGCAGGAAGAAGATATCTCCAGCGTGTGTACGATCAACCGTCTCGAAGGTAGTGTCGATTTTTCTCATGTATCGTTCGGTTATGACAAGAAAAATCAGGTCATTCACGATTTCACAGCACATATCAGACCGGGGCAGAAGGTTGCAATCGTCGGTCCCACCGGATCGGGAAAGACTACGATGGTGAAACTTCTGATGCGGTTTTATGATGTGGACTCGGGAGAGATCAGAATAGATTCTCATAATATAGCCGAACTTGGCCGCAATGACCTGCGGTCCCACTTCGGAATGGTCCTGCAGGACGCATGGCTGTTCGCAGGGTCGATCAGAGAGAATATCCGGTACGGAAATCTTCAGGCGAGCGATGAAATGGTGGAAAGGGCCGCAGAAAATGCTCATATCGATCATTTCATCCATACCCTGCCGGGAGGATATGATATGGAGATCAACGAAGATTCTTCAAACATCAGTCAGGGACAGCGGCAGCTGATAACGATCGCCAGAGCGATGATCAGCGACCCGGAGATCCTGATCCTCGATGAAGCGACCAGTTCGGTCGACACCCGCACAGAAGAACTCATTCAAAGAGCTATGGATACGGTCATGAAGGGCAGAACGAGTTTCATCATCGCCCACCGCCTTTCAACCATTCAGAATGCCGATATAATTCTGGTCATGAAAGATGGTGATATCGTCGAGATGGGAGATCATCAATCATTACTGAAGCAAAAGGGGATGTATCATCAGCTGTATCAGGCGCAGTTCGAACGGACAGGAGCATGAGGATCTCCTATTGGCATAAAATGGATTAATCGATACTATCGAATCTACTAACGGAGGCTTTCAAATTGACTATCGGTCTGGATATCGGTTCAACTACGATCAAGTGCGTTGTTGTTGATGAATATAACCAAATTGTCTTCTCCCATTATGAACGACATTACTCGCAGATCGCGAAGATCGGAACAAAGCTGCTGACACACATATATAAGAATGTCATAAAAACGAAGAAGGCGAAAATGATGATCAGCGGTTCTGCCGGGATGGGAATCGCCGACCGGTGCAATATACCGTTCGTTCAGGAGGTATATGCGACGAGAGTTGCCACGAAGAAGATCGTTCCGGATTGTGATGTGGTGATAGAACTCGGCGGTGAAGATGCGAAGATCCTCTTTTTCAACCAGGGAATGGAGGTGAGGATGAACGGATCGTGTGCAGGAGGCACCGGAGCTTTCATCGACCAGATGGCGTCTCTTCTCGATATTCCTCTTGACCAGTTCGATTCATATGCCTCGAAAGGGGAAAAGACCTATACGATAGCTTCGAGATGCGGGGTGTTCGCCAAAAGTGATATACAGCCTCTGTTGAACCAGGGAGCAAAGAAAACCGACCTGGCGACCTCGATCTTTCAGGCAGTCGTCAATCAGACGATCGCCGGGCTCGCTCAGGGCCGTCCGATCAAAGGAACAGTCGTCTATCTCGGAGGTCCCCTCACCTTCATGGAAAACCTCCGTACCCACTTCGACAACACACTGAAGACCAAAGGAATATGTCCGCAGAATTCTCTTCTTTTCGTAGCTCTAGGAGCAGCATACTGTGCGACAGGAGAAATCGATCTGGAAAAGACGATCTCACAGTTCTCCAAACAGGAACACAGCGAGAATATCGTCTTTCTTCCCCCGCTGTTCGCAGACGAGAAAGAGTATCAGCAGTTTAGCGAACGGCATAATAAAGAAAGCATCGTCCAAACCTCCTACGATAAAGATCATCCCCGCTCCTATATCGGAATCGATGCGGGTTCGACAACCATCAAGGTGGTTGCCCTCAATGAGAAGAAAGAGCTCTTTTACAGCTATTACCGGTCCAACAGCGGCTCTCCGGTCGATTCGGTCAAAAACATTCTCACTGAGATCTATGAGAAGTTTCCGAACATCGAGATCAAAGGAAGTGCAGTCACCGGCTACGGTGAGCATCTGATCGAGAATGCGTTCGGAGTCGATACGGGGATAGTAGAGACAGTAGCCCATCTGAAAGCGGCCCAATTCGTCTGTCCCGATGTTGAATTCGTCATAGATATAGGCGGTCAGGACATCAAATGCTTCAAAATCCATAACAAGACCGTCGACAGCATCTATCTCAACGAAGCGTGTTCTTCAGGGTGCGGATCGTTTCTTCAGACCTTCGCGCAGTCTCTGGGTTACGATATCAAAGATTTCAGCCGAAAAGGACTGTTCGCACCCCGCCCCGTCGATCTCGGTTCCCGCTGCACGGTCTTTATGAACTCGAGTGTGAAACAGGCTCAGAAAGAGGGCGTCAGTGTTGAGGATATCAGTGCAGGGTTGAGTATCAGCGTGGTCAAGAATGCTCTGTACAAGGTTATCAGAGTAAGCAGCAGCGATCAGCTCGGAGCACATGTGGTGGCTCAGGGAGGAACCTTCCATAATGATGCTGTTCTGAGGTCGTTCGAGCAGGAACTCGGACGGGAGGTGATCCGCCCCTCTATAAGCGGCCTTATGGGGGCTTTCGGAGCGGCTCTTCACAGCATGACACTTCCGGTTGAAAAAAGTACGATAATATCTAAAGAGGGTCTTAAAAGATTTACCCATACTGTAAAGAACGTAAACTGTAAACTCTGCACGAATCACTGCCAGCTTACGATCAACACATTCTTCCCTCAGGGGAAGTACATCAGCGGCAACAGATGTGAACGACCTCTGGCAAAGGGGGCAAGTCACGATGAAATCAATATCTATCAGTGGAAGATCGACCGGCTCAATCAGCTCGACATTTTCGATCACGACAGAATCGATGAAAATACAATAGGGATTCCGCTCGGGCTCAACATGTACGAGCTGATCTATTTCTGGCAGCCTTTCTTCTCATCGCTGGGAAAAAAGGTCGTCCTGTCTCCCCCGTCGACCAGACAGCTTTACATCAAAGGTCAGGCAACAATCACCAGTGACACCCTCTGTTTCCCCGCCAAACTGATGCACGGTCATATCCAGACTCTTCTCGATTACGGAGTAAAGAAGATATTCTATCCGGTGATGACCTACAACCTTGAAGAGAACCGCGGCGACAACAGATTCAACTGTCCGGTAGTGGCCTATTATCCCGAAGTTCTCCAATCTAGTATCGATCAGCTGCAGACGATCGATTTCATCCACTTTCCTCTCGATCTCGAACGGGTAAAGCAATATCCGAAAAAACTGCACAGACAGCTCAAACAGTATTTTCCCGAACTGACAGTTTCCATGGTAAGGCATGCGGTGGACTCAGGGTTTGAAGGATACCGCGCCTACAAGAAGGAACTTCAGGAAGAAGGAATGAGAATCGTCAGCCTCGCAAGAAAGCAGAAAAAGAATATCATAGTTCTTGCGGGAAGACCTTATCATGGAGACCCCGAAGTCCATCACGGAATCGATAAGCTGCTCACTTCTCTCGATTGTGCCGTAGTCAGTGAAGATTCGCTCATTCTGGATGAGAAAAAATACCCGGCGAATGTCCTGAACCAGTGGACCTACCATGCCCGCCTCTATCAGGTGGCCCACTATGTCACTCACGAAGATGACATGAATCTCGTTCAGCTCGTATCGTTCGGATGCGGAGTTGACGCCATCACCACCGATGAGGTGAGAGAGATCCTCGAATCGGAAGGTAAGATGTATACCCAGATAAAGATCGACGAGATCACGAACCTGGGAGCCGTGAAGATCCGTCTGAGGTCTCTTCTCTCCACAGTGAACTCGAATCAGAAGAGGATGAGATAATGGAAATATCGAATGTGCAGTTCACCAAAGAGATGAGAAAGACTCACACGATCCTCGCCCCGTCGATGGCCCCGATACAGTTCTCTCTTCTGGTCCAGGTCCTCGCCCAGGAAGGCTACCGGGTGAAACTACTTACCAACGAAGGCCCTCAGGTGGTACAGAAGGGACTCAAGTATGTTCACAACGATACCTGCTATCCGGCGCTGCTGGTCATCGGCCAGATGATAGATGCACTCGACAGCGGCATGTACGACAACTCTAAAGTCGCTTTGGCCATCACGCAGACAGGGGGCGGCTGCAGGGCCAGCAATTATATTCATCTGCTCAAAAAGGCTCTCATCAGAGCCGGCTATGAGAATATCCCTGTCCTCTCTCTGAACTTCAAAGGCCTCAACAAGAACAGCGGTTTTTCGATAACCTATCCGATGCTGAAAAAAGGACTTGCAGCCCTTCTGTACGGAGATACACTGATGCTGCTGAAAAATCAGAGTAAGGTGTATGAGGTGACCCCGTCATCCAGTGATGATCTGGTCGATTCCTGGGTGAGAAAACTCAATGAGCAGTTCAGTGCAAATAAGGGATCGTCCTTCAGGGAGATCAGAAAGAATACCAGACAGATCGTAAAGGATTTTGCCGCCATAGAAAAAGACAGGAGCAGACCGGTGGTCAAAGTGGGTATCGTCGGTGAGATCTACATGAAATATGCCGCGCTGGGAAACAATCATCTTGAAGACTTCCTGTTCTCCCAATCATGCGAAGTGATGATCCCGGGAATTCTCGGATTCATGCTTTATGCTATACAGAACCAGATCGAAGATGTACGCCTCTACGGAGGATCTCTCTTACGAAAGGCTGTGATGAAGGCACTATTGCGCTACCTTTCGAGGCTGGAGAAGATGATCATAGAAGAAATCGGGAATAATTCCGATTTCACCCCTCCGAGATTCTTCCATGAAAGTGTCTCCACCGCAAAAGAAGCGGTCTCCATCAGCTGCAAGATGGGCGAAGGCTGGCTTCTCACCGGAGAGATGAGGGACCTGTATGCACTCGGGTACACCAATATCATCTGCGTGCAGCCGTTCGGCTGCCTGCCCAACCATATCGTCGGCAAGGGGATGATAAAAAAACTCAAGGAACTCGACGAGTCGATAAACATCGTCCCGATCGACTATGATCCCGGAGCGACTAAAGTGAATCAGGAAAACCGGATAAAATTGATGCTTGCTGTGGCTAATGAGAGAAGATTGGAAGAAAAACAGTGATGAGGGTGTATAGTTCACATTGAAATCTCTGCTCATATAATGATATATTGCGAACATGGAATACAAGCAAAGAACAGTAACCTGTGGTGAGTTACAAATAAGTGATGTAGGCAGGAAAGTCGTACTCAATGGATGGGTACATAGGAACCGGAATCATGGAGGGATCCATTTCATCAACCTTCGTGACCGCTACGGAATTACTCAGATCGTAATCTCTGATACAGCATCCGAAGAGGTTCAGAATACTGCAGCCTCCCTGCACGCTGAATACTGCATAGCTGTCGAAGGAATCGTACAGGCCCGCCCCGATTCAATGGTAAACCAGGAAATGGCAACCGGCGAGATCGAAGTTGAAGCATCTTCACTTCAGATTCTCAGCACCTGTGAGCCTGTGCCCTTCATGGTGGATGAAGAATCCGACGCCAAAGAGGATACGCGATTGCGTTACCGCTTTCTGGACCTGCGTTCGTTCGGAATGCAGAAAAGGATCAAGCTGCGCCATGATTTCGTCCGTGCAATAAGAGAGTTTCTTTCTCAAAGAGATTTCTATGAGATAGAGACCCCGACACTTCTTAAATCGACTCCCGAGGGAGCGAGAGACTTCCTCGTACCTTCCCGTCTCTATCCCGGAAAATTCTATGCCCTGCCGCAGAGTCCCCAGCTGCTTAAACAGATTCTCATGGTCAGCGGGTTCGACAAATATTTTCAGATTGCCCGATGTTACCGGGATGAGGATGCCAGAGGCGACAGACAGCTCGAGTTCACCCAGCTCGATATGGAGATGAGTTTCGTCTCCCGCGACGATGTCCTTCTCATCATCGAACAGCTGTTCCATTATGTGTTCAAGAAAGTGATGAACTATGAAACAGAAGAACACTTCACCCGTTTAAGCTGGTATGATGCCGTGAACACCTACGGAGTAGACAAACCCGACCTCCGCTACGACCTCCCTCTCAGAGACTTCAACGAACTCGCTCTTTTGAGCACTTTCTCAACGTTCAAGGATGTCATCTCGAACGGCGGGTGCGTCAAGGTGATCAAAGCTCCGAAGACCGATCTGGTCGCTTATTCGAGAAAATATATCACCTCCCTGGAAGAGGCCGCCAAGGTGTACAAAGCCAAAGGCCTCGCATGGATGAAGGTAAATGATGAAGGACATCTGGACGGCGGAGTCAGCAAATTTTTCAAAGACGTCGAAGACAAGGTTCTGCAGTACACCGATGCCCAGCCCGGCGAGATGCTTCTGCTCGTTGCAGATGAATGGAAGACGGTATGTGCATCGTTGGGTGCAGTAAGGATCAAGCTTGCAAAAGATCTGCAGCTCATCGACCCTGACAAGTTCGCATTCTGCTGGATCATCGACTTCCCCCTGTTCGAGTTCAACGAGGAACGGGGTCACTGGGAAGCTGCCCACCATATGTTCAGCATGCCTCAATCGCAATATCTGGATACTCTGGAATCGGATCCCGGCTCGGTGAAGGGTGACCTCTATGATCTTGTTCTCAACGGATACGAGGTTGCATCCGGCTCTATAAGAATCCACGACATAGAACTGCAGAAAAGAATTTTCAGAATCTGCAATATTCCCGACGAAGTTTCCCAGCAGCGTTTCGGCTTTCTGCTCAATGCGTTCAAGTACGGACCGCCTCCGCACGGCGGCATCGCACCGGGAATCGACAGGATGGTGATGATAATGGCAGGCGAGACCTCCATCAAGGAAGTCATAGCCTTCCCGAAGAATACCGCTGCGGTCTCTCCGATGGACGATTCTCCGAGCTATGTCGACAAAGAACAGCTCGATGAACTCCATCTGATCATCAAAGAAGAGCCCAAGAAAGATAAGTGAGAAAGATAGCGGTCATAGGCGGAGGGGCCGGCGGCCTCTTCGCAGCCCTCCATGCTTCAAAAGAAGCGAAAAAGAAAAAGATCGAAGCCCGGATAGTACTCTTCGAAGGCGAAGACCGGGTAGGAAAAAAACTCTCCATCACCGGCTCGTCAATGTGCAACATCACAAACAGCGAGCCCTTTGAAACATTTATCACCCGTTACCATGATAAAGAGAAAGAGATCAGAGACATACTGTCTTCATACACTGTTGAGGATACTCGTCGTTTTCTCGAATCGATCAATATCCCGCTGACTACCAGAGAAGACAAAAAGGTCTTCCCCTCCTCATTCAGTGCTCATCAGGTCATCGACGAACTGACATCTTCCTGTCTCTCGATGGAGGTGATCATTGAGAGAAACAGACGAATCAGCGAGGTACGCAGAATCGGCTCCACGTTCGTTCTTCATTGCAAAGACGAGGAGTACTCTCCGTTTGATGCCGTCATTATAGCAACAGGGGGCTTCACGTACCCTCAAACCGGATCGAGAGGGGATGGTTACAATCTCGCCCGGTCATTGGGGCATAGCATCGAAGAGCTCAGACCGGGTCTTACGAAGATCAAAGTTGAAGATAAAGCTCTTCACGCACTCAGTGGTCTGACCGTCGAGGATGTCATTGTACAGTGCGATACACAGAAGGAGGTCGAAGGAGCCCTTCTGATCACACATACAGGCTTGTCCGGACCCGTGATCATCAATAATTCACGAAATTTCCCGAAAAACGGCACTATCAGAGTCAACTATATCAGAAAGACTCTCAAGGAGACGGCCGCAGAGATTTCAGGCCTCTGCAGCCGATTCGGCTCGAAGCAGTTCTCTTCGGTCCTCCATTCTTTCGGCCTCAGCTCCTCTTTATTGGAGTATCTCTGCTTAAAACATGAGATCGACGGGAGAAGAAAAGCTGCCGAAGTCGGGAAAAAGGTGATGATGAAAGCCGCCGCCGCACTCACAAGTGATACCTATCGCTATACCACCGAAGGATTGGAGAACACCGGGATGATCAGCCGGGGAGGAATACCTACCAAAGAGATCTCTCTTGATACGATGGAATCGGCAATTGTACCTTCGCTCTATTTTTGCGGAGAGGTCATCGATATCGACGGGGAGACCGGAGGCTACAACCTCCAGTTCGCATTCTCAAGCGGAGCCATAGCCGGAAAAAGCTGTATCAGATAACTTTCAGCTTCTTTACGATTGACGATATTTCAGCTATTTTATAGCTAATATATCAGAAAATCGGGGAGGTATATATGGGAGAGACAACTCATATCAGATCAGACTACAATCAGAGTGACGGGACACTGCTGACAGACAGGGGCTCGACGGTTCCTCTCAGTAATGCGCAGGACGGCTTTGCCCCCTACGAACTCCTTCTCGGCGGTCTTTCATTCTGCCTGTTCAAAACCTATGAATCGATTGCCCAGAAGATGAAATTCACCTATGACGGCGTTTCGATGGATATCACGGGGATCAAGAGCGACGAGAAAGTAGCACTGTTGAAGACAGTCAGAATCGATGTCGTCGCAAAAGGTGTCGAGGAGAAGGCAAAGTTCACCAAGGCCTTCGAAATTGCCACCAGATACTGTTCCGTATTCAACACACTATCGAAAATTGCCGAGATGAAATGGGACATTGATTTCCAATAGGGTCAACAATATGGTACACTCATAGAAGATGGCGGACAAGAACAGCGAACGATATTCAATGATACATCTCTTTGAGAATTTTATTCACTCGCTGGGATTACTCGTATCCAATGACCGCTATCTGTTCGACCAGTCGTCTTCCACGAGTGCCTACTCTTTCAAACTCGCTAGCTATCTGGGAGAAGAACTTGAGCAGCTGCTCGATGAGGGTTACTTTATCGATATGGGAATCCTCCCTTCCAAAGGGCCGAAGAAGATCATCCCCGAGATCATCATACACAACAGAGATGAGAAGGAGAATGAGGTTCTCCTGTCGGTGGTAATCAGAAACGGATATCTGAGCGAGCAAGAGATCGTAGCCCTTCATACGGCAAGATCCTCGATGCAGACAGATCTTTCACTTGCTGTCGCCATACTGCCCCAGCAGGATTACCTGCTGATCTATCGCATCGATGATCACTTCGTCGATTATTTCCATTTTCATCTGCAGGATAAACATTGTTCATTTCTGAAAAAGCGGGAGATCGGTGATCTCGATTCAGGGGGCAAACAGCTCAAACTCTCTATCGGGAAGAAGAGAAGATCCGCCCCTCCCCGAGAAGCTTTCTGACGACCCGTTTCTGTGCATCCTCGCATCCGTTCCAGGGTTTATCACCATTTTCGCTTTTATATTTCTGGGTCATCCACCACACTTCCTTCTCAAGTCTGACAAGATTGGTTTTTCCAAGATCGAGCATATCTGTTGTAAAAGCTTTGAAGGCAGAAGGCCTGAGCACCTTCTTCGCCATCATCAGCAGATGCTGATAGTGATGAAGGCACAACCCTTTGCTCTTTAGAAAAGCTTCTTTGAAATCATCATCTTCCTGATAGAGTTTCACGACAGTGAAGGTATAACGGTCCAGCCGGCTTTTCATCCTGTCACAGATAAGGCATCCTTTCTCCCTTTTTCGAAAGAAGGAGAGAAGAGAATCCAGCTCTTTTTCAAATCTTCTTCCCGTTTTGAGTCTCTTTCGCCTTATTTCGAATTCCTTCATCGTCGTCTGGAGAAAGGTATGGGAAAGGAGGGCAAGACTCTGGGCGCTTCGCTTTTCTATCAGGTCTTCCCAGTGCTCGGGACAGAACCCGGTCCCGTTCACCATCACCCGGGTTTCACTGTTCATGACCGAAGAGCCGAGGTAATAATCGAGAGCATCCTCAAGAGAATCCTTCATGAGAAGGCAGAGAGGACATTCACTCTCTTTTTCGAGGGCATCCCATACAGGGATTGTCTCCAGCTGATATTTCATCCTTTTTTCATTTCCATCAGTTCGTCGCACCGCCTTTTATCAAGGGGAGCAGCTGAACCCATCAGCTCGGTGATGAAAGTCATCTTCGCGCTATTTTCGAGAACTTCTATGAGATCGAAGGCGGCAAGAAGACTTTTGCCCACAGTGAGCACTCCATGATTCTCCATGAGGACCACGTCAGAAGACTTCACTGAAGAAGCGACGACATCGGCAAGACCTTCGCTTCCCATTCTGCTGTAGGGAGCGAATGCAGGTTCTTCCAGAAGGAACCAGCTTTCGGCGAGAAGTTTCGTGTTTATCTGCTTTCTCATCGCGGTGAAGGACGAGGCATAGACCGGATGGGCATGAACCACCGCACTGATATCAGGGCGGGACAGAAGGATCTTTCTGTGCATCTCGCTCTCGATGCTCAGCGGAAGAGATGGAGTATGGTTAGTCTTGTCGAAGCCGACTATCGCGATCAGATCGCCTGTGAGATTCGCTTTATCGAGCTGACTCGGTGTGATTGCGAACAGCTCGTCGTTGAGTCTGTATGAGATATTGCCTCCGCTGGTTGTCGTCAACCTGCAATCATAGAGTCTTTTCATTATCCGGGCGATCTCTTCTCTGATCTCTCTATAGGGTGAAATATCCATCATGTTTCCTCCGTTTTCTCTTCATACTCTACCGGTTTTCACCGATAAAGAGAAGTAGATACCGTTGAGTGAAAGATATACTTTTGCTACAATGCGTAAGATATTGATACACATAAAGAGGAGTATCTCATGAGAATGTCCCAGCTATTTTCCCGCACGCTACGTGAAGCACCAGCATCGGCCGACAGCAACGGTTATGCCTATCTTCTTCGCTGCGGGTTCATTCAGCAACTCGGAGCCGGAGTATTTACTCTGCTGCCGTTAGGTCTGCGGTCTGTCCGCAAGATAGAGAACATCATCCGTTCGGAAATAAATGAAATCGGAGGACAGGAACTGCTGATGCCTGTGGTGAACCCTGCCGATATCTGGAAGGAGACGGGTCGGTTCTATTCGATCGACAAGGAGATGAGCCGGTTCAAAGACCGCGGCGGACGGGATATGGTCCTTGCGATGACTCATGAAGAGTGTGTCACCGACGTTGCCAGAGGAGAGATCGATTCATACAAACAGCTTCCTCAGCTTGTTTATCAGATACAGACGAAGTGGAGAGATGATCCCAGACCGCGTGCCGGACTGATCAGGGTCAGAGAATTCACAATGAAAGACTCCTACAGCTTCGATAAGGACCAGGAGGGATTGGAGAAACAGTACAATAATCATTACCATGCGTATTTCAACATCTTCAACCGCTGCGGACTGCCCACAATTGCCGTCGGAAGCGATTCGGGAATGATGGGAGGAAAGGTTGCCCATGAGTATATGTACCTCTCTCCTGTAGGAGAGGATACCATCATCACCTGCTCATCCTGCGATTATACTGCGAACCGCCAGATAGCGTCCTTCAAAAAAGAGTATTTCGAAGAACAGCCGCTGGAGATGGAAAAGGTCTATACACCCGATTGCAAGACAATTGAAGATCTGGCCGAATTTTTGAACATCCCCAACCGCAAAACCGCGAAGGCTCTGTTCATGATGGGAACTTTTGTTGATGAATCAACCGGAGAAGAGAAGCAGCAGATGATCATCGGTGTCGTACGCGGTGATATGGATATTGAAGAGAACAAGCTGCAGCATGCAGCGAAGGCGAATGCTTTGAGAGTCGCCCACGTAGATGAGATCAGAGAGATGAAGATGGAACCGGGATTCGGTTCTCCCATCGGGGCAGATCCTTCGGTCATCGTTGTCGTCGACGATTCGGTCGCGAAAAGCGGAAATCTGGTAGCGGGGGCGAACATAGAAGGATACCACTACCTGAATACGAACTTTTCCCGCGATTACGACGGGATCGTTGCCGATATCGCATCCGCTGCCGAAGGGTATGCCTGTCCTGTCTGCTCCAGCCCGCTGAAGGTGAGCAAAGGGGTAGAGGTCGGAAATATCTTCCAGCTCGGTATCCGCTATTCCGAGGCGATGGGCTGCACCTACCAGGATGAAATGGGAGTGAGAAGACCTGTTGTGATGGGATCGTACGGTATCGGAGTAGGACGGCTGCTGGCATGTCTTGCGGAGGAACATCATGACGATAAGGGTTTGAAGCTCCCTATCACTACAAGTCCGTTCGACCTTCACCTCGTATCGCTGATCAAAGACAAAGAGATGGCGGACAGCCTGTACAGGCAGTTCACAGATGCGAAAATAGAAGTCCTCTACGATGACAGAAAAGAGAGTGCCGGAGTCAAGTTCGCCGATGCGGATCTGATCGGGATTCCCCTCAGACTGACACTGGGCAACAGAGGGCTCAAGGAAGGAAAGGTCGAACTCAAGTACCGCAACGACCTTGAAACGACCCATTCACTTCCTCTGGAAGGGATCGTTGAACATATCAGAGATATTGTCACTGAAATGAAAAAAGGATTCACAGCCTGAATATGAAACGGGCCTCACACCAGATCGCTCTGTCGTGAGGCCGCACTATCTTTTAATCTTTTACGGTCACTCGACAGCTCCTGCCGCCTTGAGAATCTTCACTACATAATTTCTTTTTGCACTTTTCGCATAATACAGGGCGGTTCTGTCCTGATAATCTTTTGCGTTGACATCGCTGCCGCTTCTGATGAGAGCCGAGATCACCTTTGTTGCGTTCTGGCTGTTCACCGCCATGATCAATGCGGTCTCTCCAAGATAATTGACATCGTAGATATCAGAACCGGCCTCGACAAGAGCCTCGATTATCTGGGGATGAGGGTTATGGTTGGATGCCAGCTGTAAAGCTGTCGATTTATACTGAGGTTCTCTGCGTCCGACATCCGAGCCGCACTCGATCAACGCCTTGATCACCTGAGCACTCGAGTTAAACAGAGCTGCTCTCATCAGCGGAGTCAGTCCGAAAGAGTCAACTTCGTGTACATCAGCACCCTGCTCAACCAAAGAAATGATAGTTTTTCCCTCTTTGGCACTATCGCATGCTGTGAACAGCTTTTCCTGTAGAGCTTTCTTTTCCATCCGATTCCTCCTCAAATAATAGTTCTATGAATAATAAGAGCACAAAAACAGATAATCAGTAAAGACCTTGAATCCAGCCTTCTGCAAATTAGTTGCCCCGGGCGTTCATATCATAGTACTATATTACCATGATACCGATAGAAATAATTAAACAGGTTCCTAAAGTTGAATTGCACGATCATCTGGACGGTTCGATGAGACCTTCCACCATAATCGAGTTAGCTCAGCAGCATGATATACAACTGCCGTCTCAAGATCCCGAAGAACTTCAGATGTGGTTCCAGCGCGGATGTGAGAGAAAAAGTCTCCCTCTCTACCTTGAGACATTCGGGGTGACCGTCTCGGTTCTTCAGACACCCGAAGCTCTCCGAAGGGCCGCATTCGAGACTCTTGAAGATCTCGCAAAGGACAATGTGGTGTATGCCGAGATCCGTTTCGCTCCGATCCTACACACTGAAAAAGGGATGTCCATGCAGCAGGTCGTCGAAGCAGTTCTGGAGGGGATGGATGAAGGAAAAAGAAAGACCGGGATACACTACGGCCTCATCCTCTGCGCACTGCGCAATCAGGACCCGTCCATCTCTCTTTCAGTGGCAAAACTTGCAATAGCCTACCGATCGAGAGGTGTGGTGGCACTCGATCTTGCAGGTGATGAGATGGGTAATCCTCCGAAGATCCACCTGGAGGCGTTCCAGTATATCCGTAACCAGAACGGAAACATCACGATTCATGCAGGGGAAGGATTCGGTCTGGAATCGATATGGCAGGCGATACAGGTATGCGGAGCTCACAGAATCGGTCACGGGACCCGGCTTATTGACGATATGGATCTCGACGGGACTCATATCGAGAAAATGGGATCTCTTGCTCATTTCATTCAGGATAAGCGCATTCCGATTGAAATGTGTCTTTCTTCGAATGTAGGGACAGGGGCCGCATCTGATTTCGAATCACACCCTTTTAATATCTTCTTCAAGAACAACTACCGGGTATTCTTATCGACCGACAACAGACTCATGAGCAACACGACACTGACCAAAGAGATGAGCATCGCATCGCTTACCTACTCACTCGATCTGAAAGATCTTGAGAAGATCACCGTCAATGCGATGAAATCTGCCTTCATCCACCATGATGAGAGAATCAAAATCATCTATAGCATCATCAAAAAGAAGTATGCTCAACTGCGGACAGAATATCCCCAGTACGTTTAAAGTCTTCTGAAATGATCGAAGGCATTGATCTTCAACCTGATGAGCATATACAGATAGGCAAAAAGGAATCCTGCAAGGTGAGTCAGATGAGCCACCCCGCCGGCAACATTAAAAACCTGGTTGAACAGTTCTATCGCGGCATAGAGGATCACCAGAACGGGAGCTCTGACCGGAAGAATTCCGAAGATAAAGATCCGCGCATTAGGGTAGAATACGGCAAAAGCAAACATCACAGAGAAGATTGCTCCACTTGCCCCTACCAGTACGACATTCACCCCTCCTATCAGATAGGCAAAAAAGGAAAAGATTCCTGAAAGAGTCCCTGTGAGAAGGTAGTAGAGCAGAAACTCTCTGCTTCCCAGCTGCCGTTCGACAGGAGTTCCGAAAATATAGAGACCGAACATATTGAAGAACAGGTGGGAGATCCCTCCATGGACAAACATATAGGTCATAAACTGCCAGTACCAGTGATTGTAGACGATATAACCGGGAACCATGGCAAGAGCCACATAAAGCTGTCGTGAGACCATGGTAAGAATAAAGACTGCAACATTGGCTATGATGAGTTTGACGGTGACATTTGTATATGAATATGGAAATTTTTTATTCAGAAATGAGTTGTTCATAAAAGAAAACATAGCAATTGCCCATCTGTTCGTCAATTGTGCAAACCTTGCACAATATCGGCTGCTGTGCAGATTTTTCACACGTATTTCCGACAAGTCAAATGACATCTCATGATCGGACTGTTTGTTTATCTCCTTGTATTTGCTGATAATAAGAACTTTTCCCCACCTTTTCATAAAAATGTTAGAAGTTGGCACACTCATTGCATATAGATATGTACAGAGCAACAGTTTTTTTCATACCTCCTTTAGTGTGATTTCCAGGGGGCCAGCAGAGATTCTCTCCCCACCCAAACAAACCTGCTGGCCTCCCCTTTTTTTACCCGAAAGTAACAGCATACGCCCCTTATCACCTGAACTCGATTCATGGTAGAATCGCTGTATGGCAAAGAGCAGAAGAGATAAGGCAGATTTCTATACGTTGAAAGCACGCAAAGAAGGATATCCGGCCCGCAGCGTCTATAAACTGGAAGAGATGCAGATGCAGCATAAGCTCATCAGAAAAGGGGACAAGGTTCTCGATGTCGGTGCAGCACCGGGCTCGTGGACTTTATACGTTCAGAAGAAGATCCTCAAAGATAGCGGAAGTATCATCGCAGTCGACCTTAACCCGCTCAATCTCAACCCTGTCCCGTTCAATGTGAAAAGCATCACCGGCGATGCCTTCAGTCCCGAAATCCGCAGTCAGCTCACCGAAGAGGGTCCTTATGATGTGATCATAAGTGATGCGGCTCCCATGACTACGGGAAACCGCTCTGTAGACACATCACGCAGCGAATACCTGAGTGAAAGTGTTTTCTATCTTGCTCTCGAACAGCTGAAAGTTCACGGCAATCTTGTCATCAAGATCTTTCAGGGGGGCGGAGAGGCCCGTCTGCTCCAGCAGATGAGAAAGGTCTTCACCAAAGCTAAGGGGTTCAAACCGAAAGCAAGCCGTTCAGACTCCTTCGAACTCTTCCTCATCGGTCTGGATCTTAAAGAGAACAGGGAAATAGACTAGATACCACCCCGTCAGGAGGAATGAACATCCAGCTGAGGGAAAGGAATCTCGATCTTCGCTTCTCTGAATTTTTCCAGAACATCCTGCTGGAACCTGAAGAAGATAGTCCAGTAGTCGGCAGGCTTCGACCATGGTCTTACTACGATATCGACAGAAGAGTCTCCAAGCTTGCCTACCTCGATAACAGGTTTCGGGTCTGCAAGTATCTCGGGATAACCGGCGAGAATCGAAGCGATCAGCTCCTTGGCCTTATCGACATCACTGTCATACGCTATCGACACGCCCATCTCCACACGACGGTTGTCTGTGTATGTGTAATTGACTATGGCATGACCCCAGATAAGTTTATTAGCCATCACGACTCTTTTATTATCGGGAGTCGCCAGAGTCACACTCATCATATCCATATCCTTCACGCTGCCGCTGATCGATCCTATCTCGACATAATCACCGACCCGGAACGGGGAGTTGATCGCGATCATCACACCGGCGAGAAGATTCCCTATCGTCTCCTGGAAGGCGAATCCTAGAATGAACCCGGTCACTCCCAATCCCGCGATCACAGGAGCAAGATCGACATTCAGCCGGCCTAAGATGATCATGATGAGAATCAGCTGGGCAAAACCGACAAGGGTTCTGCTGAGAAGTCTCTCCATCAGATCATTGATCTTCTTTGTCCTCGCAAACAGTCTTTTGAGAACCCGCTTGAACCACGATATCAGAATCTGCCCTATGATGAAGATCAGAATGATACCGATAATATTCCATGCGACATCGACCGCCTGTTCATTGAACCACAGAACGACAGAATCCCATATCGAACGAAGCTGAACCTGATTTTCCACCTGACACCCCCTGAATTTTATATCATTTCAATTATGTAAATCATACCGGTTTTAACAGGCACAGGCAAGGAAAAGAAAAAGAGATGAGCCGTCAGACCCATCTCTATTAATTTATTCGTTACATGATCTGCTATGATAACAGATTCTGCAGTCGTGATACGAAATCTGCCGGATCTTTCAGATTGACACCTTCGTTAATAAGAGCACTGTCCAGCAGGATCTGACTCATATTCTCGATATAGGAGGCATCTTCGGAATCTTTTATCTTCTTAACCATAGGGTGTGTAAGGTTGATCTCGAGAATCGGAGTGCTTTCAGGAAGATCGTTTTGTCCCATCTGTTTGAGAATCTGCTGCATCTGAACGGACATATCATTGTCATCGACGACGACAACAGCGGGAGCATCGACAAGTCTCGAGGAGATCACAACGTCCTTGACTCTGTCTTTCAGAGCGTCTTTCATCTTCTTCACGACACTTTCGCCATCTTCATTATTTTCTTTCTCATCCTTCTCATCGAGATCTTCGACAGCTCCGGACTTGTTGATAGCCTTCAGAGGAAGTTCTTCGTATGTTCCGATCGAAGGAACTACGATATCGTCGATATCATCGACCATGAGAAGGACTTCGATCCCCTTCTTCTTATATCCTTCAAGTAAAGGAGATCTTCTGATCGTTGCCTCGTTTCCTCCGGCAAGATAGTAGATGTTCTTCTGATCTTCTTTCATTCTCTCCTTATATGCTGCCAGACTGGTCAGCCCTTCGACCTCGGAGCTTTTGAACCTTACCAGAGACAGAAGGGTGTCTTTGTTTGCAAAGTCACTGTACAACCCTTCTTTCAGAGGTCTGTTGAACTGCTCGGCAAATTTTGCATAGAGTTCGGGATTCTGTTCGGAGAGTTTCTTCAGTTCACTGAGAATCTTTTTCACAGAAGCGTTTCTGATGTTGCTCATGACTCTGTTCTGCTGCAGGATTTCTCTGCTGACATTGAGAGGAAGGTCTTCGCTGTCGATGACCCCGCGGACGAACCGGAGATAGGTCGGCAGAAGTTCCTTTTCATCGTCTGTGATATACACTCTCTTCACATACAATTTGACACCGCTTTTGTAATCGGCATTATAGAGATCGAACGGAGCTTTCGAAGGAATATAGAACAAAGTGGTATAGTTGTTGACTCCTTCAGCCTGTGTATGGATATAGAAGAGAGGATCCTCACTGTCATACGATGTATTCTTGTAGAACTCATTGTAATCCTCTGCGGTAAGTTCGCTCTTGTTTCTTCTCCACAGTGCAGCGGCACTGTTCACCTGCTCACGCTTATGCTCGGAACCGGTCTTCTTCCCTTTATCGTCATAGGTATCCTGATCATAGGAAAGATAAATCGGGTATGCGATATGGTCCGAATAACGCTTGATCAGTCTGTCGAGTGTCCATCTGTTCGCATACTCATCACCCTCTTCATTCAGATGGGCGATGATCGTTGTCCCCTGCTCCTCGGCCTCCACTTTTTCAAGATTGAAAACACCTTTTCCGGTAGAAGACCATTTCCAGGCCTCGTCAGAACCGGCTTTCTTACTTATGACCTCGACTTTCGAAGCGACCATGAAGGTACTGTAGAATCCCACACCGAATTGACCGATGAGGTTCGAATCCTTCTTCTGCTCATCTGAGAGGTTCTTGAGGAAGTTTTTGGTTCCCGACCGTGCGATCGTTCCCAGATCATTTGCCAGATCATCGTGGCTCATTCCGATACCGTTATCTTTGATTGTGAGGGTCTTCTTCTTACCTTCACCATCAAAGGAGATATCGATGTGGGGATCGAAAGAGAGATCTTTGAATTCAGGGTTTGTAAGGGTCTGATATTTGAGTTTATCAAGGGCATCTGAGGCATTACTTATCAGTTCTCTTAAAAATATCTCTTTGTGTGAATAAAGAGAGTGGATGATTAAGTGCAGCAGTTCAGACACTTCGGTTTTGAATTTCTTTTGCTCCATGAGTTCCTCCAAAAGCATGTTCTTGATTGTACGGTAATAACATAGTGAAAAATTCGTGTATCGACAACGTTTTTCTTAACAATCTTTCCTAACTCGTATATGATTATCAGGTGAAATTTACCCGGATCAACGACGTACGACAGCTTAACCGCCTCAGAATATTGAACACTATAGCGACAAAGGGAAAAATATCCCGGACTCAGATCGCAAAAGAGCTGGGATTCAATAAAGTGAGCACCGGCGAGATCGTCGAATCACTTCTTCTGGAAGGAATCATCGAAGAACTCGATCCCCTGCAGAAGAAAGCGGGAAGACCATCGATTCCGCTAAGACTCAAAAAGGACCGCTATTTTGTGATAGCAATAGATATCGGATTGCGCAATATACGGCTCGCACTGGTAAATCTTGCCGGAGAACTTCTGCGATTCGAGCGTTTTTCGACACCTTCGAACCCGACAGTGGAGGAAATCCTCGCTCTCATCATAAAAACGACCAGATCATACCAGAAAAGAATCTCCGAACCACAGGAGATCCTGGGTCTTTCAGTCTCTATCGGAGCCGAGGTTGAAAGCTCGACAGGAACGATACTGTCCCATCAGAGCTGGCAGTGGAACGATGTTCCATTCGCCTATGCACTGGAAAAATACAGCGGTCTGCCGGTTATAGTGGAGAACAATGTCGTTGCAATGATCCGCGGAGAGCAGTGGTTCTCTCCGACCGTAGCCGACAAACGTCTTTTCTACGTGAACTGGGGACAGCATATAAGCGGTGCCTTCCTCGCTCCCGGCAGAAAGATCTTTCGTGAAGCCCTGTTCGGTCACATCGTCGTCTGCGATTCTCACAGATGCAGATGCGGGGGAACGGGATGTCTTGAAACTGTCGCCTCGGGAGAGTATCTTTCCTCATTCTCATCTCAGGGAAATTCGGTGAAGAAACTGTGTGAAGAAGCTCAGAGCGATAAAAACAAAAGAAGAATCCTTATGGACAGCGTCACCTACATTGCCGATGCTCTGATATCGACCTGTGCGATAGTAAGGCCCGATACGATCATCATCGGCGGAGGGATCTCTCTTCTTGATGACATCTACTTCGATCATCTGGTAGACACCTTCAATGGAAAATGTCCTCCTATCGTCAATAACAACATATCTATTGAAAGGTCTCTTTTGAAAGACCGGGGAGGAATCATCGGAACTGCCGTTGCAGCACTCGACGAACTTGTGTTCCATCGTTCATTTCTGCAGCAGCTGAACCATCAGTAGGACATAAAAAAACCGCCTCCCCGACAGGGGATGGGCGGCACCTCCTCAAGAGCATAAGGAGCGACCTTATGTCCATGCGTCCTGATATAACTTCCGCATTACACCAAGAGCATCTAGCTTTTAAATTATGGCACGGATTTCGCCAATTGAAAAGAATTATTTATTCAGCTGCTAATGCAATTGTTATTTCTGCCTGATAAAACTCGGAAGCTGCGGCTAAGAGAGCATCTGCAGCCCCGTCTACCGTCAATCTTGCCGATAATATGCGGGTATCAACATTCAAACCCGATCCGCTTGAGATCGTGATAGAAGAAGAACTGAGATGTTCTTTCTCGACAGCAACATCCAACGTTTCATCATCTTTTCTCTCAAGGATGATGAATTCTATCGTATCGGAAGTCTCTTCCGAACTGAGTGAATCGTAAGAATAGGTGACAGTATAATCAGTCTCCTCCACGGGAGGGTTGTCGACACGCAGCGTCCATGTTCCTATATCAACACCATCTCCATCCGGTTGAAGGTCCTCATTCTCTATCAGGTTATATACTTGAGGATCAACCTCGGACACGGTGAAGTAAAGCCCGGCCTCGATCAGCCCGTTGAAGCTGATAGATCCGCTACCGATAGGGTCGGCGGCAGATAGGCCCATACCGATGAATACCATCGTGATAACTATTATTAATGACTTTTTCATGGCAGGTATCCCCATATGCAAATCAAGGCACCAGAACTGGTGCCTTGTTTATCATTCCAACTAAAACTTAGAGAGTGCTCAGTTCTACAGTTACAGTTGAATTGTAGTTTGAACTTGCAGCAGCGCTAGCAGCAGCAGTTTCACCGGCAGCAGTCAGTCTTACAAGAACATCTCTGGATGTATTGTAGTTACCTGAAGTAGCTGTGAAAGTCGTCGTTTCACCGCTGACCTTGGTGGCGGCTGATGTACCATCATCGATCAAAAGTTCGTATGCGATTGTATCAGGAGAAGCTCCGCCCTGAGTCAATGCATCATAGGTGTATGTTACAGTGTAATCAACAGCAGCTGCCTGATTCTCAGCATCGAATACCCAGTTACCTACTTCCACACCGGAACCGGTGGACTGTACATCGGCGTCATTGATCAAGTCTATTCTGTCAGCTACGAGAAGTGTCTGGTTTACTGAGAACTCAAGATCTCCTTCACCGATAAGACCGAACACGTTCAGTGATCCTGTTCCTACAGTAGCTGCGCTCACTCCGAAAACAACCAGGACAAGCAGTACGCTCAAAACTAATATCTTTTTCATATATGATCTCCTTTATAAAAAACTTTATAGATAAAAAGTACACCCACTTGTTACTTATGTCAATAGCAAAGTTCAATATTACCAACTTTTTTAAAAGTATTATCAATTTAAATAATAACTTATTTACAGTCAAACAGTTATATTTCCTTATTATTTTTACCTCATATGACATCACATGATCTTATTCATATAAACAAGTGTTGATGTATTCATCTAGTATTTGATAGTTCAACCCGATTGTGTCATATATGATGTCAAAAATACACCAGGCAAGAAATTTTACCGAAAAACTTCCGACAACAGAGGACAGGTGCTACTCGCTTTCTAGAGAAAAGGTAATAGAGGTGACATAATCAACACTTGGCGGATAGGTATCGTTATCAACCCTCTTCAAATAGATTGAACCGGAGTTCTCGCTTTCCCGGTACGAACCGTTCACTCTCACAAGATCAACAAATTCATCTCCGGAATCGACCCAGCTTGTACCATTATTGATAATATACGGAATCGAATAAAGATCACCTTCCACAGTCGTCTGGAACGTATCATAAGAGACCCGAAGGAGAAGATCCACATCTGTATTGCTGCTCACACTCCAGTCTCCCACATTCACCCCGATACCCGACTCGTCCATGAGAATATCACCATCATCCAAGGGAATCGATGTATACACACCGGGAGTAGCTCCGAGAGTCTGCGTCACATCCAGAAGCAACCTGGGACCAACGCTTCCGGTCAGCTCCAGAGAAGAGGTCCCGACACCCGTCGAAAACAGTGCCGCCCCTGCAAAAATTGATATATATATGATTGTAAATATCTTTTTAATCTTATTCATACTACTAGTGTACTAACCAATATTTCTTATGTCAACAGATTGGCTCTTTCAAATCATCTTAATTCTATAATTTTCCAATAAATTTTTTTTATTTTATTGTTTTATATGCAATTATACAATTTTTAGCAATGTATAAGTTATAACATAAGTTAACATTTAATAGCCTATAAATCCTGCAGCTGCAACATCAGCGGATATAAAGAAACACACCCGATTTCTCAGGTGTGTGTATAACGTATATTTTTTGGAAGTCTTTGATTTACTCAGCAGTTACTGCTGCGATAATTGTACCCGTAAAAGATTGTCCAGATGCTGTTTCAGGAAGCCCGAATTCATCAATATCTGTTGCATCAAAGTCAACTGTGAGACCAATAGATCTCCATCTGAGACCAGCACCATTTGCAGTGAAAATATCATCGACAGTGACATCAGCAATAGCTGTTGTTGAAACCGCAGCGCTTGCAAAACTCTTAGTACCAGCAGCAAAAGCTATTGAACCAGCCCCAGAAGCCCCATCATTAGCTGCAGTATATCCCAAGGTGTAAGGAACATAGTACGTTGAAGTTCCATCACTATAAGAAAGTGGTGAAAGGGTCAAATCTACAGTAGCTGTAAAATTCCCAGTTGTATAAAAGTTGTAATAACCAACATCCTGAGCAGCATCATCAGCAAAATCTACTGTGAGCGATTCATCACCATCTTCTCCACCTGTTGTAAAAGCAGTTTTAAGCGCTGCACCAGTAGTATAGGTTGAACTAGTAAATCCATGGTACAATTGACCAGCAACAGTACTGTTCAATGTCAATGTTGCATCTCCAACAGCGGCAAATGCTGCAAACCCGACTACCAAAACTAATAAGATAGCAATAATTTTTTTCATATCAAATTCTCCTTAATATTCTTCTTCAGATGACTTAACTTTCTGTATCATCTGACCACAAGATACTACGACTCATAACTTATGT
>JAQQAI010000049.1 GCA_028532915.1 Sphaerochaetaceae bacterium | reverse complement strand
CCACGTTACTTTCGATGCTGGCAGGAGATTATCCCGAGATTCTCGGAGACCGATATGAAGGATATGTGCTTCACCGACTTGATACAGAGACTCGGGGACTTGTCCTGATTGCACGGAATGAGACCTTCTACCGTCATATGCTCAAAGAGCAGAAAGAGGGGAGGTTCATCAAACACTATCATGCTCTGTGTTCCTATAAAGAGCCCAAAGAAGGATACCCTTCATTTCCCTTTCTTCTGAGCAGTCATAAGGTTGCCGATATCACCTCGTCTTTCAGAGCATACGGGGTGGGACGCAGACAGGTCCGTCCCGTATCAACGACATCCTCACTGTTTGCCCGGAAGAAAAGTGGATCGTCAGAGTACGTATCTTCGGTACTTCTGCTTGAAAGTGAAAATGGCCGTACCCTGTGTGATATCTCTCTCGATAAAGGATTCCGTCATCAGGTAAGGTCGCACCTCGCATGGGCCTCTCTCCCGATAATCGGAGATAAGATCTACCACGGCAAAGAACATCAGGTTCTTCACCTTATTTCCTACAAAGTCGGATTCTATAATCTCATTGACAGATCTAGAGTTGAATACTGTCTCTACGAGGACGGCACCGATCCGTTCTGTGATACAAGATACAAGGAGTAAAATGATGAGCACACCTGACGAACAGCGGCTGGCACATCTGCTGGTAACATACAGTGTAGATCTGAAAGAAGGGGAAAGATGCCTCATCCAGGCTACCGATGTTCCCGATACCATGGTCGAAGCGCTCATAAAAGAAGTGTACACGGCAGGGGCTTACCCCGAAGTCCACATTTCTTCGATACGTATTGAAAGGGCACTTATAGAGAATTCAACTGAAGAATCACTGAAAGCACTTGCAGACACCGATGCATACAGAATGGGTAACATGGATGCCTTCATCGGCATCCGGGGTATCGTCAATCCGATGGAGATGGGGTCGCTTGGACAACAGTACTCAAACTATATGAGATTGTATAACGAGAAGGTCCATCATGAGATCAGAGTCCCTCATACGAAATGGGTCGTACTCCGATATCCGACTTCTCTGATGGCCTATCAGGCGAATATGTCTTTCAATGAATTCGAGCGATATTTCTACCGTGTGACCAGTGAAGTCGATTATCAGGCGATGGATAAAGCGATGGACAGAGCCGTTGAGTTTCTAGACGGGGTCAGAGATGTTCACATCATAGCGAAAGACACTGATTTGAGATTTTCACTGGAGAATATGAATGCTGTAAAATGTTCGGGCAGACGCAATATTCCGGACGGAGAGGTCTATAGCGCACCTGTGAGAGATAGTGTGAATGGAGTGATCAGGTACAACACCGCAAGTACTTACCAGGGACACCGCTTCACAGACGTGCGGTTCGTCATAAAGGACGGGAAGATCGTCGAAGCTTCAAGTGATGACGACGATGCGATCAACAGAGTCCTCGATACGGATGAAGGGGCCCGCTATTTCGGCGAGTTCGCCCTGGGGTGCAATCCTGCAATAGATTTTGCGATGGATAATACGCTGTTCGACGAGAAGATCGCCGGATCGATCCATTTTACTCCTGGAAATGCCTATACCAACTGTGACAACGGAAACCGCAGTTCAATACACTGGGACCTTGTACAGATCCAGACGCCGCCGTATGGTGGAGGAGAGATATGGATGGACGGGCAGCTCATCAGAAAGGACGGTGTGTTCGTTCATGAAGCCTTCGTCGAACTTAACGGCTAATGCTCGGCGTTGAATACCACGGTCTTGTTGTTGTAGATGATGATCCGGTGCTCCAGATGAGCCTGAACGGCTCTTGAGAGCACCTGGCGTTCGACATCCTTGCCGACCTTTCTCAACCCCTCGGGAGTGAGCTCATGGTTCACTCTCACAACATCCTGCTCGATGATCGGTCCCTGGTCGAGATCCTCCGATGCATAATGCGCCGTGGCTCCGATCATTTTGACCCCTCTCTCGTAGGCCCTTCTGTACGGATTCGCCCCCTGGAATGCGGGGAGGAATGCATGATGGATGTTGATGATCTTACCATACCATTCGTCTACGAAAACGGGGGTCAGAATCTGCATGTAGCGGGCGAGAACCACCAGATCGATGTGATGCTGTTTCAACAATGCTCTCACCTGTGCTTCCTGCTCCTCTTTCTTTCCCTTCGTGATAGGAAGGTAGTAGAAGGGGATCCTGAACTGGTCTGCGATATGTTCAAGATCGGGATGATTGGAAATAATCAGTGGTATCTCGCAGTTCAGATCACCTTCATGGTGGCGTGATAGGAGATCAAACAGAGTGTGGCTGGTCTTCGACACCATGATGGCGACATTGGTTCTGTAATCGGTGAAATGACATTCCCATGTGAGGCCCAATTTTGATGCGAATTCAGAGAACTCATCCTGGAGCTGCTTTCTTGTAGTCTGAAGATCCTTCAGATCGAGTTCCAGCCGCATGTAATACCGTTTTTCCTGTGTGTCACTGTGCTGCTGACAATGCAGGATATTATAGTTGCGACTGTAGAAATACTGACTGATCGTTGCAAGAAGACCCTTGCGGTCATCACTTTGGATTAAGAATATGATTTTGTCCATGAAAGCTAAGCTCCTAAAATAGATGGTTTCGAGTATACTCAATGATGGCAGTAAAAGGCAACTATCGTTCACCTTCGAACGGTTCGACAGATAGTTCACCTTCATCATCTACACTGTTGAGGATAACCGATATTTTCTGTTCGGCCTGCTGAAGCCTTTTTTCGATCTCTTTTGTGATCTTGACTCCCTTTTCGAACAATGCTATCGAATCTTCCAGAGAGGTCTGTTCATCTTTCAGTTCCTCGGTGATCTCACGCAATTCTTCCAATTGTTTTTCCCAGTTCATATCATGTTTCCTTCTGTGGTCTTGTGATGTTCGTTATCTGTGCATCTGCACTTCCTTTTTTGAAGACTATGGAGACATCTTCTCCTTTGCTGAGAAAGGCGGATGACGTGATGGTCTTTCCTTCCTTCCTGTCTGTGACGATGGAATATCCGCGTTCCAGCACATGGAAGGGACTCAGAGCATCCAGCGTTTCCTTATAAAGAAGAAGGTCTCTCTTTACCGAAGTCATTTTCGTTTCAATATACTGTATCTGACGGGTATGGAGATCGTCGGTCAAAAGTCGAATATCTTTGATCCTTCTTGCAACGCCCTCGTGCATCGTCGTGATGTCATACTGTTTCAATTCACTCTTCGCCAGCGCTATCGTATGTGATATAATGCGGCTCATCTCTTCGCGGTACGATCTGACAGCCGAGTATATCTCTTCATATGAGACACTTACGATCTCGGCCGCAGCGGAGGGCGTAGGAGCTCGTCTGTCGGCTACATAATCGCTGAGTGCATTGTCGATCTCGTGACCGACAGCGCTTATAGTTGGTATAGAACACGTATACAGAGCCTCTATCACCTGTTCTTCGCTGAACGGCAGCAGATCCTCTAATGATCCTCCGCCTCTGGTGACGATGAGGACATCAAGATCTGTCATCCGCTGTGCCTGACCGATTCTCTTCGCGATCATCTCGCCCGCTCTATCTCCCTGGACCAGAGTGGGGAAGATGACGAGGTTGACGCTCTTATTCCTTCTGTTGAGGACATGGAGGATATCACGTATCGCTGCACCGGTATCACTGGTGATGATTCCGACCTTCCGTGGGAAACGGGGGATCTCTTTCTTTCTACTGCTGTCAAAGTAACCGAGAGATTCATAGTGCCGTTTTCTCTGTTCAAGCATCGCCAGAATATCGCCGGTTCCGCTGAGACTCATCGTCTCGGCAATTATCTGATAGCCTCCTCTGGGAGCGTAGACAGACATAGACCCGCTGATGATGACCTTGTCACCATCTTTTGGCGTAAAAGGTACTCTGAATGCTCTCGATTTGAACATCACGATAGAGACGGTGGCATCACGATCCTTCAGCTGGAAATACCAGTGACCGCTGCTTGCGGGCCGGAAATTAGATATCTCTCCTGTGACTTTCACATTCTTGAAATGCATTTCGAGAAGGTTCTTTATTCCTGTGGTGATCTCACTTACAGAGTATATCCGATTATCGGTTTCAGGCATCTTCACTTCTCCCTCTTCTTTTACGTTCAGCGTTCTCCTGGACAAGCAGCCCGGCGGCCGACAGCAGGATGAACAGGATAATATGTACCGGCAATGTGAAATAGTAGAAGATCGAAAACAGCGTGGAGAGTACCGCAGATCCGGTCAGAACCGAACACAGTATGAGAAAATGGGCTTTGAAGAATCTCAATAATAGAAAGATAGCGATATTCAGAACCGACATCGCGATCAGAAACGTCATCATGGCGGATTCCCGGAAAAAAAGAGTTACTGCCAGTGATAGAAAAGAGGTGGCGGCAATCTGGAATATGACAGGGAGAAATGGTTTTGTCCATCTGTTCAATGCGTATGTCGCTCCAAGTGATACGGCTGCCACAGCGGCAACCTGTATGAAGGAGAGAGCATCCTCTGTCTGTGTCATGTACACGCGGATGATAAGCTGCCCTAGGAAAAAGAGTACGAGTGTCAGTGAAACCTGTCGTGCATATCTGAAGCGGTAACCGTCGAAAATGAATACGGCCGAGAGAATGGAGTAGGCAAGCATCTCGATTGCTGTGAGGGAAACGTTCGTCATCATCGGGTGGTGGTAGTCTCCTTATATATAGAAAAAGACAGCTTTATATATAGAAAAAGACAGCTTTTTTTAAGCTGCCTTTTTTCTTGGTGACAAGGACGCCAAGATTAATCTGAAATGATTGCACCAGTAGGACATGCATCTGCGCATGCTCCGCAGCTGATACAAAGGTCGGCATCGATAACGTAGATGTCGCCTTCGCTAATTGCTTCTACTGGACATTCTGGCAAACAAGAACCACACGCAACACATGTGTCAGTAATAGTATAGGCCATTTTGGACTCCTTACAATCAGTATATACGCCAATGACTATATACCTGCATCACTTTCTCGTCAAGGTTTATCAGAAATAAATGAATGATGGTGGTTTCTATCTAGGACATCTTTGAGATTTTTGGAGTAAGAATCCAACAAAATCCTTTCACCTATTGCCAATATTCTCATCCTTATTCTACTATATGCACTACATGCACTTCAGTAGAGAGGATCAAATCATGCAGTCAAAAAAAATAGTTTTGGCAGAAAAACCCAGTGTAGCCAGAGAGATCGCTAAAGTGATCAATGTTCACGGTTTCGGCAAAGGGTATATCGAGGGAGAACAATACATCGTCACATGGGCACTGGGACATCTGGTGGAATTGTCGCAGCCTGCTTCCTACAACCAGAACTACAGACGATGGTCGTTGAGCTCTCTGCCGATGCTCCCTTCTCCATTGACCCAGCAGGTTAGTGAAGGAACGAAAGAGCAGTTCGAAACGATCCGCTCACTTCTGATGCGAGATGATGTGTCAACGCTCATCATCGCGACCGATGCGGGAAGAGAGGGGGAACTGGTTGCCCGCTGGATCATCAAAGAGGCGAAATGGAACGGAGAGATCAAAAGACTGTGGATCAGCAGTCAGACCAGAAGCGCGATCGAAGATGGTTTCAGGAACCTGAAAGACGGAGATCTGTATGAGGGGCTTTACAAGGCCGGAGAGGCGAGGGCTGCTGCGGACTGGTATGTAGGTATGAATGTGACGCGCGCGCTGACGACAAAATATGATGCAAAGCTTTCTTCCGGAAGAGTACAGACTCCGACTCTTGCTCTTATCACTTCCCGAGAAGATGAGAGGGAAGCCTTCCTCGGTGAGATGTATTGGACAGTAAGGGCAAATTTCGGACTTTTCAGCGCTTCAGTCTATGATGGTGATGAGGTCGCTAAGATCTCAGACGGAGAAACAGCCGACCAGCTTGTCTCGTCACTGGAACATGCAACGGCGGAAGTTGTAAGCATCGAAAGGACGGAACGGAGAGAAGAACCCCCACTTGCCTACGATCTTACCGAGCTTCAACGGGATGCGAACACCATTCTCTCGTTCAGTGCCAAAGAGACGCTCGATGTCCTTCAGAGACTGTATGAGGTGCACAAGATCGTTTCCTATCCCAGAACGGATTCCAGATATATAACCGAAGATATCGTCCAGACCATACCCGCACGGCTGAATGCTCTTCGCGATACGACCTTCTCTACGATCACCAGAATGTATGAAGTAGATGGGTATCGAAAGGATCTCGGGCGGTTCGTGATGGAAAGCAGGGTGACAGACCACCATGCGATCATTCCCACCGAAGAGAGGGTCAATCTATCAAAGCTCAGTGAGAAGGAACGTTCATTATGGAATCTCATCGCATTAAGATTCCTTCAGGTCCTCAGTCACGACCATCTGTATGATTCGGTCTCGATCACTCTGAAAAGCGGTTCGACAGTATTGAAAAGCAAATCGACGGTTTCCCGCCAGAACGGATGGAAGGATATGATAGCCTTCGCAGAGGACTCTGTAAGGAAGTATGATACTGCAGATCTGCTATCTGATGACGGTGTCATCGCATCGGTGAATACCAAAGACACATTCACGATCCACAAAGTACGGTCAAGAAAGGTCAATGTGACACCTCCTCCGCGGTATACCGAAGCGACATTGTTAAGTGCGATGGAACATGCGGGTCGTTTCATCGAGGACAGTGATCTGAAAAAGGATCTGAAGGGGGGCATTGGAACTCCCGCCACAAGGGCTGATATCATTGAGAAACTGATCGGCAATCACTACATCGAACGGGAAGGGAAATACCTTGTACCGACTCCCTACGGAAGAGAACTGGTCAGACTCGCCCCTTCGCTGCTTCAGTCACCGCAGGTCACAGGAGAATGGGAGAGACGTCTGAGCGCGATCGCAGAATCTCAGGAGAACTATGATGATTTCATCGAAGACATCAAGAAAAAGACTGCTGAGCTGGTTGAATCGATAAGAAACAGCCATGACAGTTTTTCGCCGAAGTTCTCCGATGCCAAAAAGTGTCCCTACTGCTCCTCGCCGATGATAAAGGTCATCGATAAAGAGCAGCGGGTCCATAATATCTGTTCGAGGCTGTCATGTTCGTATGAGGAGATGGAGATCAAGAGAAAGAAGAAAGTTGTCATTCCTCAGACCTCTCCTGCAGCCGTAAAGGTGAAGACAGTCTCAAGCAATACTGCGAACAGTATGAAGAAGGTCGTCGTCAAAAAGAAGAAGGTGGCTGAGATACCGTACGAGACTGTGATCGAAGTGGTCAGAGAAAGCAAGCTCGCCCGTAGAAGGAATTCCTATCAGGCCCCCCGTAAAAGTGAACCGAAACGTCCCGACCGCGAACGGAATCATGATTCGGGAGGAACGACTTTTGCAGACCTTCTTGCGGCAAGTGAGAAGAGAAAGCGCGACCGTGACAGAAAGAAGAGGAAGTAGAGGAAAAAGGAGCTGAAAAAGCTCCTTTTTTTCTGCCTGTACCTCTATAATAGGAAATTTAAAAAGTACAGAAAATAATATAAGTAGGTACAGTATAGGTTTACTTCCAATAGTATACAAAATGATACTACTGACATAAAATGATAATACTTGACTTAAATGTCTATAATTATAATATTGTTTGCATATACATCAAAGAAGGCACGTCAAAAGTGTCATAGGAGAATATCATGAATGAGAAGAAACGTTCGATTTTAGAAGCATACGAATTTCGCAGAGCGATAAAAGAGTTTGATGAAAATAAAAAGATCACAGATGAGGATTTTGATTTCATCCTCGAGACGGGTAGACTGTCACCCAGTTCTTTCGGATGGGAGCCGTGGAAATTCCTGGTGGTTCAGAACCCTGTTCTGCGGGAGAAACTGATGGGTCCTAGCTGGGGAGCACAGAGACAGCTTCCCTCCGCAAGTCATTTCGTCATACTTCTGGCAAGAAGCGGAAAGGATATGGCTGTGGGTTCTCCCTACCTTTCATACAAATCCATGGAAGTGGATCACCTTCCTGATCAGATGGCGAAGGAGAAAGAGGCTTTCTTCGGTAATTTTCAGGAGAAGGAATTCGATCTCACAGACGATAGGAAACGATTCGACTGGGCCGCTAGACAGGTGTACCTGCCGTTTGCCAATATGATGAGTTCCGCAGCACAGATAGGGATCGATTCCTGCCCGATCGAAGGTTTCGATAAGAAGGAAGTGGAGAAGGTCCTGAAAGAGGAAGGTCTGCTTGATGATGAACATTTCGGCGTTGCGGCGATGGTCGCCTTCGGCTACAGGAAGAATGATTCACCCTATCCAAGATCACGTCATCCGATGGAGTCTGTGGTTCAGTGGGTGAGATAGAGATGCTGTTTGACTATCACTGTATGAGCGTATATCATGAGCACAGCTATAAAACATGCTGAGGAAGAATTATGAATTCATGTAAAACCCCGACATCACCAGGATGTCCTGTTGAAGCGGCGCTGAATGTTATCGGAGGAAAGTGGAAAGGTATCGTGTTATACCATCTGCTTGTAGACGGGACATTGCGGTTCAATGAACTGAAACGGAAAACAGGTGATGTCACTCAGAGGATGCTCACCAAACAGCTTCGGGAACTGGAAGAAGACGGACTGGTGATCCGCCGGGTATATGCCGAGGTTCCGCCGAAAGTGGAGTACAGCCTGAGCAAGAAAGGAGAAACTCTCCGACCCGTACTCCTTGCTCTGAGAGACTGGGGTGTCGGGCATGTGTT
>JAQQAI010000048.1 GCA_028532915.1 Sphaerochaetaceae bacterium | reverse complement strand
CAATTGTTGTTACCGGCGGAGTGATCACAGATGCTGCAATCTTTGAAATGAAAAACAGGAAGTTCAAGGTCTACTCTGATCAAATAGAATCATATCAAAAGGTCGCCAGAGCATTGGGCATTCCTCGACTTGTTTCCATTTCTAACCAATATGTGCCAAAACCTTCATCATATCCGATTCCTGTAAACAGAGATAAAAAAGTAGAACTTTATCACTTCTCATGGAGCTATATTATTACGCTCGCAAATATTCTTCTGACTGATAATGATCTGAATATTAAGGATCCTGATCAGGTCAGAATCATGGAAGAGGTTGTTCTGTATCTGAAGAGTCCTGAGACGGGAACTGAAACTTTTGACAGAATGAGCAAGGGCTGGAAACAGGTAACTGAACTGTCTGCAATTGATGAATGCCTATCGAAGGAGGAACCTTCTATTACCGATGCTGTGAATGACTGGATTCAGGAAGAGAAAGATATTGCTTTGAAACTGAGCAGCCATCTTGGTGTGATGGTGGATTGTCAGAAAAGACAGTACAAAACTTTGGAGCAGCGGATAGAAGGAGATAAGGATAGCCTTGTTCAAAATAAGGCATTAGAGTCAGTATTCAGAATCAAAAATTCAGCATCCCCCATTTATACAAAGGCTAACTTTCTGAAAAAATCCATACGTTATACCGTGAAGATCAATGCTCCTTTAGATAAACAGAGTAATTCCGCACGCTTTAACTGGTTAATGAGGCAATTAAAGAGTGTAGCAGCTAAGGATCAGGAAGGCTTCGACTCCATCAAAGACCACCTTTTTGTTTCGATTATTTTTAAAGGACAGAAATCCACATTAGCTGTGAAATATTCATATACCGATGATATCCAGCAGAAGATTGCTGATGGGGAAGTGAAATCTTTCGAACTCTCTGTTTTTTTTGGTCTTGGTAACAAATTTGCCGGGGCAAAAACCTTTATCGAAGTGTACGAGTCGAAGATGCTCTCTTTTTATAAGGTTGTCGTGCAAAACCTGAAAAACTGGAAAGCCTCTCCTCCCAAGATAGATGAGACTAAAATCTTTGATGAAGGGATAACAAAAGACTCTGTGGTAACCTCTCAGAGAGAACTGAGAACCTGACTTATTTCGTGGATCCCCGTTTTATCAAAGTGAAATTAGACATGATTGAGGCTTTTGGTAATTCCGGATGTTCGATTCTGAGCAGCATCGTGTTGATTGCGAGATGGGCTAGGTCTTTACAGGGTTGTTCTATCGTCGTGATTCTGGGATATGTGGAGCGGGATAGGTCCGAATTGTCAAATCCTGCTACCTCAAAATCCTCAGGAATGTTATATCCGCGTTCCTGAAGAAGCCGGAGTGTCGCATTCGCTATATCGTCATTACTTCCGATTATCGTTGTTCCTTTTGACTTGATTATCTCATTGATGTAATCCTGCTTGTTCTTTGTGTACAGGTGTGTCCATTTGTCGTCGAAAATTATTCCTGCATCCAGCATGGCATCTTTAATTCCTTTGAATCTCAGTTTTACAGCTTCTCCGATGAAAGGATAGGTACAGAAATCGATTCGTCTGCAGCCTTTTTTAACAAAGTATTCTCCAAGAGTATATCCTGCACGATAATTGTCGATACTGACGAAATCAAATTCCATATTCTGGGGAAAATCGACATAACCTGCATCAAGGATGACCAGCGAAATCCCGTTGCGCTTGATTCTGCGAACAATCTCCTGATTGATTGATTTACAGGATGGTGACAATTCAGTCGGGGCGAAAAAGACTCCATCAACCTTCTGCTGTATGTAGAATTCAGCCATTTGAAATAATTGATTTGCAGACGGTGTGCCTGCAGGGAACTGCCCTCCCCATATTATATTGTAATTATAACGACCTGATAGAGATGCTATCTCATCAGCAAGTATGGGGAATAATCCGTTTGATTTAAGAAACGGAAGAATGAGGCCGAAGGTTTTTGTATCAGACTTGTTTGCTGGAAGCGAAATAACAGTAGTTCCGACGCCTGCACGGCTTTCAACTATACCTTCTTCCCGAAGGCGTTGCATGACTTTGTTAATCGTGGGGCGCGAGACCTGAAATTGTTTTGCCAGACGGGTCTCACTCGGAAGTCTGTCTCCGATAGTATATAATGAAGATTTCAGCTCTTTTATGAGCTCATTATAGATGAGATTTTGCTTATCCTGAACTTTTTCCATATGAGAATCATAATCTATTATGAATAAAACAGCAATCCTAATCAGTTAAATGTAAATAAAATGTTTTTGAAATGTAATTTATAAATAACTTTTAATTGACAAAAGATGATTCCGAGAGTTAACATTTAATAAACCAGAAATAGGAGGGTTTAGAAATGAAAAGAATGTTAATTCCAATTCTTGTATTCATGATTATTACTTCCTCGGTTTTTGCTACTGGAGAGATGGAAGCAGCTTCGGATGAAGTTGTGTTGGAAAGAGTTGCTTTTACCTGTCAGGATCTGCAGAATCCTTTTTTCAAACTGATGGGAGAGGCTGTCACGAAGGCCGCGCATGATATCGGAGGGCCGGATGTGAAGGTTATGGTTGAATCTGCCGATAATGATCTTAACAAGCAATTCCAGCAGATCGATGATTTCATTTCTGCAGGGGTCCAGATTATTGTATTGAACGCTGCGGATAGCGAAGGTATTGCCCCGGCAGTAAGAAGGGCCAAAGAGGCAGGGATAGTCGTGATCGCATCTGATGTTACTGCTGCCGGAGGAACAGATGCTACGATGACAAGTAATAACTTCGATGCCGGCTATATCGTGGCCGAGTACATTGCCGAAGAACTGAACGGGAAAGGAAATGTAGTAGCCCTGATTGGAGATCCCGTCTCGGCTTCCTTGGACAGAAAGAACGGTTTTGATGCATGTATGAAAGAGTATCCGGGAATAAAGGTGTTGTCTGATACTCAGAACGGAAAAGGAAGAAGAGAACTCAGCATGAATCTGATGACTGATCTTCTCACTGCATTCCCGAAAATTGATGCAGTCTGGTGTGTGAATGATCCGACCGCTCTGGGAGCAGAATTGGCGATAAAACAGGCAAAGAGAGATGATGAGATGTTTGTAGTTGGTGTTGACGGTTCTCCTGATGCCGCTCTGTCCATGAAACAGCCGGGAAGCATTTTCGCCGCCAGCGCAGCACAGGATCCATATTATATGGCGTATCATGCCGTAGAGGTCGGCTGGGATGTGATGAACGGAAAGATGCCTGAGAATCCGATAGAACTGATTCCGGTTAAACTGATTACACAGAAGGAAGTGAAAGAAGGGTATGCCGGTTGGGCAATTCCAGAATAAGAAGGCAATTATCGTATGTAACAGCTACAGTTTCGTAGCTGTTACATGTTGATGGGAAAACTGGAGGTAAAAGGTGGATGTTGCCGACACTGCCATAATGGAAATCATTGATGTTACTAAAATCTATCCGGGAGTCAAAGCACTGAAGAACGTCTCTTTTGCAATACAAAAGGGAGAGATTCATGCAGTAGTTGGAGAAAACGGGGCCGGTAAGAGTACTTTAATGAAGATCCTCAGTGGAATCGAAACGCAGACTTCCGGCAAAATCAGGATGAACGGGGAACTGAGAGTCTTCCATGATGTGAAACAGGGGATCGAGCTGGGGATAAATCTGATCAGCCAAGAGCTGAACATAGTCCCTGAACTGAGCGTGTATGAAAATATATTTATCGGAAGTGAGCTGAATACTAAAGGGTTTCTGAAAAGGAAAGAGATGATCGAATCCTCAAAGATCCTCTTGAAGAGATTGGGAGCCCCGATAGATGTCCATACACAGGCGAACAGACTGAGTGTAGCCGAACAGCAACAGGTTGAGATTGCAAGAGCTCTTCGTTATGAAGGCAAAGTCCTTATCATGGATGAGCCAACCGCATCTTTGAGTGAGACGGAAACGGAGAACCTTTTCGATGTAATTCGGAAACTGAAGGACCAGGGGATGACAACAATCTTCATCAGCCATCGTCTTCCCGAGGTAATGCAGATTGCTGATGCTGTCACGGTTCTTCGTGATGGGGCCTACATAGGAACAATGTATGGCGACCAGATAGACGAACAGAAAATAGTAAAATGGATGGTTGGAAGAGAGTTGTCTGATTATTACCACCATAAGGTCGTAACAGACCTGTCGAACGAGGAATACTTCAAGGTGGTAAATGTCGGTGATGGAAAAAAGGTCCGAGATGTTTCGTTTTTTGCCAAGAAGGGAGAGCTCCTGTGTCTTGCCGGTTTAGTCGGATCAGGAAGAACCGAGTTCTGTAACCTGGTCTTCGGTGTTGCTCCTAGAATCTCGGGAAATGTTTTTCTTAACGGCTCGGAGATTGTACCGGATCCCTCTCTGGCGATAAAAAGCGGGGTGGGATATGTTCCTGAAGACCGTAAAAGCCAGGGCTTGTTTCTTGAGTTATCCTGTTCCATGAATATTACGACGAATATCATAGATTCTGATAGGATTTCCCGCCACGGAATCGTCAATCTGGGGAAGATCAAAGAGATATCAGAACAATCTGTAAAAGAACATAAGATTCATACTCCAAATATTCAACGGCAGGTGATTTTCCTTTCAGGAGGTAATCAGCAGAAAGTCCTTCTGGCGAGATGGCTGGAGACTAAGCCGTCATTACTCATTCTCGATGAACCAACAAGAGGGATAGATGTAGGAGCTAAAAGCGAGATCTATGAACTGATGGGAGAGCTTGTATCCAACGGAGTTACTGTTCTGATGATCTCAAGTGACCTTCCTGAGATTATTGGAATGGCTCAAAGAATCCTGGTTATGCGGGAAGGACAGATAGTCACTGAACTGGTAGATAAGAAGGATTTCTCGCAAGAGAAGATCATGGCATATGCCTCAGGGATTATACCCCCCGATTATATGTATAAGGGTTAAGACAGGAGAGACTGGAATGACCGAAACAACAAACAACAATCAAATTAAAATAAAAACACCAATATTGCATCAACTTGGTATCTTACCGGTTCTTGTCGGTTTGATCCTGATTTTCTGGATACTGGAACCTAAGTTCGGTTCTTTTAATAACATGATGAATATTTTCAGAGCCACTTCGATCAACATTGTTATCGCAACAGGCATGACTGTGATACTCCTCACCGGAGGCATAGATTTATCGGTAGGATCCATTGTTGCTCTGACTGGAGTAGTTGCTCTGAAAGTTTCGCTGACACCTTATGCCGGTTTTGCTATTCCCGTTGCTCTGTTGGTCGGTGTATTGATCGGAACTATCAACGGTATGCTGGTTGCATATGTAAAATTACCTCCTTTCATCGCAAGTCTGGGTGCTATGACGTATCTGAGAGGATTTGCGTTTATCTTGGCAGGTGGTGTTTCTGTTATCAACAGTGACCTGAATTTTGCCTGGATCGGTAATGATTATCTCGGCCCGATTCCCTATCTTACGATCATTGCTCTCTTGCTCGTTATCATATTCTCGTTTGTTCTCAAGAAGACAGTTTTCGGAATGAGGATATATACGGTAGGTGGAAACCCTCAGGCGGCAAGGTATACAGGGATCAAAGTTCCGCTCATCCTGTTATCAGCGTATATCATAAGTGGTGTCTGCAGTGCGATCGCGGGAGTTATGATTTCCAGCAGACTGTACAGTGCCAATGGTTTGCTCGGAGAAGGATATGAACTGGATGCTATTGCTTCTGCGATTATCGGAGGAACAAGTTTTACAGGAGGAAAAGGAACAGTCATAGGAACCTTATTCGGTGCGTTAATCATAGGTATCCTCAACAATGGTCTGACAATCATGGGTGTTTCCTATTTCTGGCAACAAGTCGTACGGGGTATTGTAATCATTCTGGCAGTGATTCTCGATATCATCAGAAACAGGATCCAATCAAAATAGACAGGAAGGAACACTATGAATCTGAAAAACAGAAGTCCAATTCTGATTTCGGGAGTTGGATGCTGTGTCGTAGACTATGTCTATCAGAATATTCACTTTGATAACCGGTTACTTGAGAAATACGGATCGTCGAATGAAGTGAAAGGTCTCACATACGGTGAGGCGTCTTTGATCGAAGACCTCGAAGAGATCTCAGGGGAACCTATCAAAAAAATCATTGAGGATCTCACCGATAATAAACCGTATACTTCGTTGTTGGGAGGTGTTGCCGTTGCCGCTCTTATCGGAGCCTCCCAATTACTGCATTCACACAATGCGAAGGTGCAATACTATATCAATGTTGCAGATGATGAAAACGGAAAGCTCATCCAGGATAGTCTGAAGAAAACACCTCTCTCTTTGGATAAGATCAGAGTAAAGAGGGGCAGGACCGCCATCACATACGCTTTATGTGATACAGACGAAGACTATGAGGGGACAAGGACTTTTATCTCTGAACCTCACATAGAGGAAAATCTTACTCTGCGGGTGTCGGATTTGGATAGAGATTTCTTTTCGAGTGACATCGTTCTGTTTTCATGTGTGCAGTGGGAACCTGAGATTTCAGATAATTTTACTGATATACTTAAGTCATGCAAAACCCATAACATGATTACTGTCGTGGGAACCGCAAGCGATCCGCAGATGAGAGGAAAAGATAAATGGGTGCTGGGGGATTCCGATGAGGTATACCGTTATATTGATGTTCTGATCATGAATTATCATGAAGCCCTATACTACAGCGGAACCACTTCATTGAATGAAGCCATCTCATATTTCAAAAAATCTCAAGTTAACAGTTTTATTATCACTCATGGTATAGAACCTACGTTCGTTTATGGTAGTGCTCCCCATTTTTACCCTATCGAACAGATGATTCCGATAGTTGATGAGATCGATACTGATAAGAAGATGGGTAAACTTCCTACCGGAGACAGCGTCGGCTGTGGCGATAATTTCGTCGGTGGAGTCATCGCTTCTATTGCAGTCCAGATGGAACAGGGAAAAAAGCGGTTCGATCTTTTTGAATCTGTAATTTCCGGAAATCTGAACGGGGGAATAACATCAACTGTGAAAGGTGGAACGTTTTACGAGTCATATGCGGGAGAAAAAAAGAAGCTATGTGAATTTTATGAAACGAAATATCGTAAACGGTTGAGAGAAATCTTTTCAGGAAATCATAGAGGAGGATACTCATGAGTATAGCATCGATGAAGTCGCTTCTTAAAAAGGCGGAAGAAGGCAATTATGCTGTAGGTTTTCATAATGTTATCGATTCGGTCTCGTTGACTGGAATCCTTAATGCTGCACAAGAAAAACATGCGCCGATTATGGTCGGCATCGCTCAGGTTCAGTGTGAGAAGTTTGTTGATTTCGATTCGATCATGAATCTGCTGGTTCATGAATGTGAGAAAGCTTCTGTACCGGTCGGTATTCATCTTGATCACGGACTGGACATCGAAATGATCAGAAAAGCAATAGATCTCGGATGCTCTTCGGTCATGATAGATGCTTCCGGGTATTCTCTGGCTCAGAACATAAAGATTACTCAAAAGGTTGTAGAACTTGCTCATGCGAACGGAGTTTCCGTCGAAGCCGAATTCGGTCAGATGAACGATGAGATATCCGAAGAAGCTCAGGAAACGTGTTTTACCGATGTGGAGGGAGCGATTAAGTTTGTCCAGGCAACCGATATCGATGCACTGGCTGTCAGTTTCGGTTCGGTTCATGGAATCCATGATACTGTACCGGCTCTGAATCTGACATTATTGGAACATCTTCACAAAGATATTCCGGTTCCTCTGGTGATGCACGGCGGTTCCGGTCATGACCGAAGAACATATCATCAGGTAATAGACCGGGGAATCAGAAAGATAAATTACGTAAGTTATGGATATCAGAGAGTTGCCGCGAAAGTGAGAGAATATCTGATGAACAATCCATACACCGTATATGATAACATTTCCTATCTTGCAATCGATGCATTCAAAGAGGTCTTCGGGGAAGTTGTCACCTCATTCAGATCAGAAGGGAAAGCTTGAGATTAGGTGAAAATCTCAACAGGAATGTTATTGAATTCTGCCGCTTCTGTTATATAATCAGTAACAACGTCTATTCTGATAACAGGAGCGGCATATGAACAATCAGACAAAGATCTTCCTGGATCCTTCGTTTTTCAATCAGTCGGAGAATCCTTTGTATCATTCTAAGAAACTCACAGTCTCTTTATTCCGTTATAAAAGCGGAGTAGAAGCCGTCCGGGTGAATATCGGGCAGGGAGAGTTCGTTTGGCTGCCTTATCTTGGGCAGCAGGTGTGGGACTGGAAGGTCGACGGACAGTCACAGAAGTTCTCCGGTTTCATGAATGAACCTGCATACGGGAAGACTTTTGTCGAGAATTACGGTGCTTTTATGATCCACTGCGGATTCACCGGAATGGGAAATCCTAAAGCTGATGACACTCATCTGCATCATGGTGAGCTTCCTGTCTCCCGTTTCAATCAGGCATGGCTCGAGTTCTGTGATGATGAGTTGTTTCCTATAGCCTTGTGCGGGGTGTTCAATTACAAGGTGCCGTTCAAGGGCGAGTACCGCTTCGCTCCAAAAGTCTATCTCGGTCATGACGGACTGTCTGCGAAGGTCGCAGTTGATGCCGAGAATGTATCACACACTCCTTTGGAGTATATGTACCTTGCTCATATCAACTTCGACTTTGCCGGTTCAAAGACGATCAACTATGGAGACTATCAGTTTGATGCTGACCACGTACGGATCATCGGAGGC
>JAQQAI010000047.1 GCA_028532915.1 Sphaerochaetaceae bacterium | reverse complement strand
GCACTATGAAATGATTCAGGTTGGTACCAGCGATGCCTATCAGGTTGTCGTGTACTCGTTCAACGCGAAAAGAAATGCATAGGTGTTTACCTCTCTGCTGAGCGGGTACAGCGGAGCATTGATGGTAGATCAATCCTATCGATTTATCACAGAGCAAAAGGAGTTTCGCTATGTCCTGTGAATCAAGACCCTCATTCATTACCCGGCTTCCTGGATTCTTCCGCACAGTGGCCGTTTTCAAGTCCTGCTGACCATTTCTGGCCACCATCTGCATCTGATTATTGTATCAATCTCATCTACTGAAGATGCGTTTAAAAACCATTTTTAATACAACAATATGATTATAAAAAGAACGGATGATAAATGGTGAATATTTCAATTTGTACTTGAGATTTTCACCAAGTCAATGTATCATTAGTTATGATAATACCAAGAAATCTATCTTCCAAACTAATTTCTTCAAGTAAACTTTTCCCGATAGTAACATTAACAGGCCCTCGACAATCAGGAAAGACAACATTAGTGAAGGCATGTTTCCCGCAATACACGTATTGCAATCTTGAAAATCCAGAAATAAGGGCTATGGCTAATAACGATCCAAAGACATTTTTTCATATACATAAGACACCAATGATCATTGATGAAGTTCAGCGAGTCCCTGAATTGCTCTCATGGGTCCAGGTTCTCTCCGATGATAACCCTAAGCATGGGCAATATATACTGACTGGAAGCAACCAGTTACAAATCAATGAAGCGATCTCTCAATCATTGGCCGGAAGAACTGCGATATTTAATCTGCTTCCATTATCAATATCTGAAATACAGGAATATTATCCAGAAAGACAAGAGAAGGAAACAATGATTGTCAACGGATTTCTTCCAAGACTCCATAATGCCGGGATTCCGGCTAATTTGTTATATTCGAACTATTTCAGCACATATATTGAACGGGACGTACGATTATTGACTAACATAAAGAACCTTACTCAATTTGAAAATTTCATCAGACTTCTTGCTGGAAGAATAGGACAAGTCGTTAATCTTTCATCTCTTTCCAATGACGTCGGAGTCTCTTCTACTACATTAGCTAACTGGCTGTCAATTCTTGAGGCATCATTTATCATCTACCGTTTACCTCCTTACCACTCAAATATGAGAAAAAGAATTACAAAATCCCCAAAACTATATTTTGTAGAAACTGGACTGGCTGCCTGGTTACTTGGGATAGAGACTCCTGAACAATGCATCAGAGATCCTTTATTCGGAAAAATATTTGAGAATATGGTTGTTATGGATCTGATAAAACAGCGCGTAAACAAAGGATATGATCCTAGATTATTTTTCTACCGGGATGCAAAAGGTCATGAAGTCGATCTGATTTTCGATCAGCAACGAGTCCCCTATCCTATTGAAATCAAGTCAGCTATGACTTGGAATGATCAATTTTCAAAAGGAATCAAATGGTTCCAATCAGCAAATGAATCCTCAGGGAAAGGTGCCGTTGTATATTCAGGAGATATAGAATTTGATAGGGAAACATATGTAGTGAGAAACTATCATTCAGATATCTTGACTCAATTTGAATTGAACGGGTAGATTCCAGCAGCCATCTATCTTTGGTAAAAGGGTAGCTGATGTAAACCCTCAAATGACCTGGCCTGCGCTATTAACGCATACGAATGTTCATTTTAACCCTTTAAAAGCTTACCAAATTTGGAGCTTTGGACTATTGTGCGGGAGACGATCTCAAATCCATCTTACCAAATGAAATAGAATAGCTGTTTTGAATCTCTCCCTACTGCGATACCCGCACGCTTTTTCCTGATTCTCTGAATACCAGTATTCTTCACTTCCAGCATACTGCTATTCATTTGATGATTGATAGCGTTCATGATTTCCCGAAGATACCGACGTATCGTCTTCACCGGTTCTCATCTACTGCAACTGACCCATCCCAGATGTTTAATCCAACGTTAGCGGGCTGACATCTCTTCTTCTCTGAATAGTCGAAATTGTCTATATAGCTGACAAAGGAATGATGAGTGGAGCATCACCCTTGGTATCATCGACACAAAAATTCAGCCCGGGTATGCTCTACAGGCTGATTCATTAAAGGAATGGGATATCGATCTTTCGAAAAAGAGCCTGCCGTCTGGAAATGAACCAAGCCAGGACATTTCGTTACTGAGAATCAGTGATTCAAACAAAACATTTCAGTTATAACTGAAAGATTTATATATTAATTGCTTTATTTTAGATATAACTGTAATATTTTAGATTTCATTATATCTTTTCAGTTATAACTATGATACAATCCAAACAGCATAAAGGGGTAAGATATGAATAGATTAATTCACAGAGATCAATACATAGACAGGATTCTTCCCTTCATCGATACAGATATCGTTAAAGTATTAGTCGGTATGAGGCGCTCCGGGAAGTCAGTGCTCATGAGCCTTCTCATGGAACATCTGAAAAAAAGGGGAGTCGAAGAATCGAAGCTGTTAGTATATAACTTCGAATCGTATCAGACTATCGGACTCAGGAAAGCCGATAGGTTATATGAAGAAATCCAATCCCGCATCACAGAGCCCGGGGAACGCTACTACCTTTTCTTTGATGAAATCCAGGAAGTTCAGGGCTGGGAGAGAGTGATCAACTCACTGAGAGTCGACTTTCATGTAGATATTTATATTACAGGATCGAATGCAGGACTCCTGTCCGGGGAACTGGCCACCTATCTTGCCGGACGATATATAGAGATCCCTGTATACCCGTTCTCATTCAAGGAATTCTCAGAACAGTCCGCTGTTCTTGGGTTATCATATAGCGATGATGAGTTATTCTCTCAGTTTATCCGAGTGGGGGGAATGCCGTTCTTGGGGAATCTTGCATTAGCAGAAGAACCTGTGACCCAATACCTGAGGGACCTCTACAATTCGGTATTACTCAAAGATATCATCGAACGGAACAATATCCGGGATGTGGAACTGCTCGAAAGGATCCTAATCTATATCATATCCAATATCGGGAAGACATTCTCAGCAAAGAATATCTCTGATTATCTGAAGAGTGAGCAGAGGAAGGTCGCTCCTGAGACTGTCTATAACTATATCAAGGCCTGTGAACAGGCGTGCCTGCTCCATAAGGTCCGACGACAGGATCTTGTCGGCAAGAAGATACTCAAGGTCCAAGAAAAGATCTTTATCACTGACCATGGACTCCGACAGGCAATCTATGGAAAGAATAACCAGCATATAGACCAGGTTCTTAAGAACATCATCTACATGGAACTGCTACGGAGAGGGTATAAGATCACCATCGGAAAATATCAGGATAAGGAAGTCGACTTCGTCGCAGAGAAGGGGTCGCAGAGAACATACTTTCAGGTCTGTTATCTTCTTGCTTCCGAGGAAGTCACCCAAAGGGAATTCTCTGTATTAGAGAATATCCCTGATAACTACCCTAAATACGTACTGAGTCTCGATCAGTTCGATTTCAGCAGGAACGGTATCATACACCGTAATATCAGGGATTTCCTCTTGAGCTGATCACTGATAACATATCGAAAATCAGGAGCGTAGGATTTTCTCCATATGATTACCCTTTGCCTGTTCATTGATGAGCTTATCGAAATCCCGGATCTCACGCATCAGCGGGTCCTCGACCTGTTCCACCTTGCTACCACAGACAGATCTCGTGATCTTCAACCTGTCACCCTCTGCGAAGGAGGTTTCCATATTGACCTCTTTTTAGATCTGTGCTTCCGTTTCACCGTAAAAATATCCTGTCAGCCACAGGATGATATGGTCGACCTCGCCCTTAGAACTTCCTTTCTTCTCCGCCTTGCCTACATACAGAGGATATTTCTGCGCTATGCTCATACAGAATATTCTATTATTACTCATACGCTCTCTGGCATATACTACAAGCGTATGGGACATTTCCTGATAACAAGAAAACCAATTCAAGGACTTTTTGCCTGCCATCTTGAAAAAAAAGGACAACACAATTCATTAATTGTGGCGAACACAATAATGGCTTACGTACAGCTGAATCTTTGAAAACTGGTCAGGATTAATGTGTCCTGCCCCCTGTCAAAATATCTGCTTTAACCATACCGGGCAATTAAAAGGTCTGTCGAAGATTCGACTGCTTTGTACCAGGATAAGTATCTGACTTTCACAAAATGTATCAATTTCATCTACTAAAGATGTGTCTCATCGATGTATAGGACGCATACCAACTATGTATGAATTAGTAAACTCACTTCTTTGGTGATCATATCAATTGTATCTGGCCCTTGTTCCCTGAAAATCACTGATGTAGCGTTTCGCTCCTGATTCTGGTCTCCTCCATACACTAATCCAGAACGAGAGGTTCCTGTTACTTTCTCAAAGTGCTCTATGCCTCTGAAGAATTCACGCTTTATGGTTTTTCCAGATTTGATCTCTATCGGGAAAGGCTTATCCACAGTCTCAATAAGAAGATCAACTTCATTCCTCGTATGATCCCTCCGGAAATAGCAATCGGCATCCTGACCGAGGTTCAATCGTCCTTTGATGTATTCGGCAATTACCCAGTTCTCAAACAGCGAACCCCTGATATAATGATGAGATAGTTGGCTGTGTTCTTTAAGCTTAAGCAGCGTGGATACCAATCCTGTATCATAGAAATTGACTTTCGGACTCTTTACTATTCTCTTCTGGTAATTGTTATGATAATGATTGTAAATTGTAAGTACGATTTACAATTTTCACATATACGATTCGCGTGATGTTGCATAATTCATCCTGATCATTTTTGGACACCATATGCATGGTTAATATATTACAAGCATTCTTTTCAATGCTTCTTCTGAAAAAAGAGAATGAGATTTTGAAACAACATCTGAAATTACAGAATAATGTTCTTTGGAGATGCAGGAGAATTGCTGATGAATTACAAGAATTGCATATCTGTGTTCATTACAGCACTGTAAATAGAATACTTCAGGCATATGAAAAAAAAGGAAAATTGCATCCAAACGGATCTTGCTTTATACGCTATTGATTTCATGACAATTGATACAATATTCGAAAATAGACTCTATTTGCTCTTAATCAGACAGCTGAAAACATGGAAAAAGCAATTCTGCTCTGATCAGTGCCGTATGGACAGGTGGAATGCACACCCTAATAAGGTGAAAAGAGAAGCCTTCTACACCCTCACCTATGCATTCTGTGGAAATGCGTTCACCTCATACGGGAACAGGAATCGTAAATACTGCTGTCATGAATGCTACATTTACGATCGATACTCCAAAGGAGCATGACAAATGATCGAAGAACAGTTTGCTGCAGAAAGAGATTATCACATGGCATTCTATATGCTCAAAATACTCCACAAGCAGGGGGGCTTAGATGATGAGGAATTTGAGACAGCGAGAACTAATCTGATAAAGAAATATCATCCGGTGATCAGTACATTGATTCGGGAGTTGCGCTTTTAGTAATCGGTCATATTATGCGCCTCTTTTGATTTACGGTTTATTGGCATATGGATATGTGCTATATTATACAATAATGAGTATTTGCTAGATATTACCCTTTGGATCACGATTCAAAAGCGATTACTATCCTACGAATCAAGAACCTATTACAACCGTACTTGTGGCAGGAGATATGATGACCGATATAAATTTCACAGAAAAAGCAAACTTCATCTGGAGTGTTGCAGACCTCCTCAGAGGCCCATATAGACCAAATCAATATAAGAATGTGATGCTTCCATTAGTAGTCTTGAGAAGGCTCGATTGTGTTCTTGAACCTACAAAACAGAATGTCCTCAAAACCTATGATAAATACAAAGATTCCGGATCTGGTATCATTGATGCAAAACTCAAAAGGATCACAGGAGTTCCTTTCTATAACACCTCACAGTTTGATTTCCAGAAGCTGAAAGGAGACCCCGATGGGATTGCCAGTAACCTGGTAAACTTCATCAAAGGATTCAGTAACAAAGCCAGTACCATCATCGATTCATTCAAGTTCGAAGCAGAGATTGAGAAACTTGAGAAAGCCAATAGACTCTTTCTGGTCGTATCAAAATTCGCTGAGATTGATCTCCATCCAAACACAGTATCTAATATTGAGATGGGATACATCTTCGAGGATCTCATCAGACGATTCAACGAAGCCAGTAATGAAGAGGCAGGAGATCACTTCACTCCACGAGAAGTCATTCGATTAATGGTTGATATCCTTTTCGAACCTGATAGCGATGTGCTTACCTCAAAAGGAATCGTGAAGACGATCTTCGACCCGGCTATGGGTACCGGTGGTATGTTATCAGTAGCAGAAGAATACCTGAAAGAACATAACCCTGATGCACGCCTTGAGGTATTCGGGCAGGACTACAATGATCAGTCCTATGCCATCTCCGGTTCTGATATGCTCATCAAAGGCCAGAACATTGAACACATCGTCTTAGGTAACAGTTTCACAGAAGATGGATTCCCCAGTGAGAAGTTTGATTATATGTTAGCTAACCCGCCCTTCGGTGTTGAATGGAAACCCGAAAAAGAATTCATTCAGAAAGAGCATGATCAACTCGGATACTCCGGAAGGTTTGGGGCAGGATTACCAAGGATCAATGATGGATCATTCCTGTTCCTTCAACATATGATGTCTAAAATGAAATCACCTGCAGAAGGTGGGACACGACTAGCTATCGTCTTTAATGGCAGTCCCCTCTTCACAGGTGCCGCAGGATCGGGGGAATCAGAGATCAGGCGATGGATCATCGAAAATGATTGGCTTGAAGCTATCATCGCCATGCCAGACCAGCTTTTCTACAATACGGGCATCTCTACCTATGTGTGGGTTATCAGTAATCGTAAGAGTAATCAACGAAAAGGGAAAGTACAGTTGATCGATGGTTCATCTTTCTTCTCTAAGATGCGAAAGAGTCTTGGAAACAAGAGAAATGAGATCTCTGAGAATCATAGGGAAGAGTTAGTACGGCTCTATGCCGAATTCAAAGAATCAGAGCACTGCAAAATCTTTGAT
>JAQQAI010000046.1 GCA_028532915.1 Sphaerochaetaceae bacterium | reverse complement strand
TCGGGTGAGAATCTCTTTCTCATCGGCCGAAGAGGCAGAAAGAGAAGACGTGAGGGCCAGTGACAGTATTCCTATTGCAGCGAGTATTTTTGTGAACGTATTCATACCTCCTGTGTACAACAGAAAGCATGGTTTGTAAAGGATATGTGTAACGATCAGTGCTCTTTCGAAGGCTCCTGTATTTCCTTCTTATACCTGCGGTAGGAAATGATGAGCATTAGGATGAACAGAGGGATGATCACAATCGCGATGAGGTTGCCTTCGAAGAGTTTCAGGGCCCAGAATCTTAAAGGATTCCCTCCGTCTGTGAGGCTTGTGATCATTCTGTCGTCCAGCACTGCCGTTCCTACCTTCTTACTGAGAGATGTGATCAGGGGGGCCAGATGTGTCGAGATCAGCAGGTATGAGATCACAAGAGGAATCCCTGCGATGATGGTTCTGAAGACGTTGCCTCTGAAGATGAGGACCATCACCGAAACCTGAGAGATCAGGGCGACCAGATCTCCCAGAGGGAGAGTCCTGTTTCCCTTGATGATGAGAGCCAGAAGGATCGTCAGGGGCATCAGGATGATACCTGCGGTGAGGATGGATTTGTTGTGGAGGACGACTCCGCTGTCGAGGGCAACCAGCAGGTTGTCCTTATGGGGGAATCTTTTCACCACGGCATCTTTCAAAGTCGAAGAAACGTCTCCCATTCCCTTTCCTATCAGCGATCCGCACTGAGGAAGGATGAACATGACTGCAGCTATATTTACGCACAGTTCTAGGGTCTCTTTCATAGGGTATTTCGCAAGTAGGCCCAAAAGCAATCCGACGAGAGCTCCGATCACCATGGGTTCACTGAGAATGCTTGCCTCCTTATCGCTCTTTTGGGGGTTGTAGTCTATGTTTCTGATTACCGGAATACGTTCTATGACAGCATCCAGAGATTGAGCATACGGAAGCAGTCCAACCGAAGACAATGGCGATATCGTTATCCCGTCAAGATCCATCTCACGTTTGACAGAAGGTGCTGCCCAGTCTGCCATCTTGATCGTATAGACTGCAATCAGTGCGGTAGAGATGAGAGCCAACGCGATGCTGTTACTCGCATTGAGCACCAGAGCTCCGAGCATTGCGAAATGCCAGTAATTCCAGATATCGAGATAGATAGTACGAGTGAGGTTGAACGTGAGCATCACGATGTTTATCACGATGATGATGGGGATCGAGAGGTGGGCGATCGGAGAAGCCCAGGTGATAGCGGCAAGCGGAGGCCAGCCGACATCCAGAACAGGAAGGTTGATATCCCGCATGATCATGAGATCGCTCACTGCCGGGTTGATATTGCTCACGAAAAAGTCGAAGGCGATGAAGATTCCGGCGAAACCGGCCCCGAGCTGCAGAACCGAGAGGAAGGCCTTCTTCAACGGCATCCGTATGATGACGGCTATGATGAAGATGATGATCGGAAGCATCACATATGCTTTGAATTGAAAAAACAGATCGATTGCGGTCTTTAAGTAATCCATAGAATCTTTCCTTTATCTATGGACTACCTTACACTCAAAATCTCAATCCGTTCAACCGGTTGTTCTATGCTTCAGTATCACCTGAATTGATCAGTCCTGCTGAATAGGCTGCAGTCGTGAGAAGCAGAAGGGGCGCAAGTATCATAAGTACCACATCCGCGGAGAAGAAAAGCAGCTGTCTTCCCGAAGTCAGAAATGCCAGAGCCATTCCTCCTGTGCTGATCAGAAGCCCTCCAAGACTGACAAAAAGATAAGAGTTCTTCAAGTTCGTTCTCCTGATCAACAATGGTGGCAGAGCGATGATCGATAGACCTGCGAATCCGTGGAACACAGGATAGATGATTCTTGCGAAATCAGCAGAGTCGGTGAACCTGCTTATGGTGATCAGAACAAGACCCGTCCCCAACACAGGAAGATAGTACTTTACTAATTCCCTTTTGATATCGCCTGCGACTCCTACAGCCCAGGCAAAAGGAATCAGCGAGGCTACCACAGCGATGACCTTATTGCTTATCCCGTCTCCCATGAGCCCGAGAATATCCCATCCGAAAATCATAAGGAGCAGTGATGAAAGTGTGAGCACTGAAAGTGAGATCAGATGAAAGATAAATCTTCTAACATTCGAGGTTGTTCGAGTCAGGCGGAAGATTGTATAAAAAGCTGTCAACGCCGTAAGCAGCAAAAATATTCTGTCGAGTGTATTCATGTACACCTCCATATATCGTTACAAAAGGATTTTCTAAAGGTACTTTCAACTGTCTCGAAAGTACAGAGTCGATTGATTGCGGGAATATGAAAAGAGCATGGAGAGTCTCGAACCTGTGAATCTGTATATCTTTTTCATGAAAAGCTGATGAAAATAAGTGTTTTTCACATAAAACGGCGGAAAATAATCATTTTTCATGGATTGTAACGGTTTTTCTAAAAAGAGTCTGAAGAAATGACCGGGTGCTTTTTGAACAATATATTCATATGAATCAGGTCTCTATTGACCTAACTATTCGAAATGGGTAGGATGTGCGCATACCTGCTCTGAGGCAGGTGACAGAGTTGACCGGTCAAGCCGGTCACATATAGTACGTGTCATATAATCGCTATAATATGGTTAGCAA
>JAQQAI010000045.1 GCA_028532915.1 Sphaerochaetaceae bacterium | reverse complement strand
TGATATCGATGCTGAAACACTGGCCACATACTTCAATCGTGCCATCAGAGGCATCCTGCTGGACTGGAATATCCATTCGGGAGATTTCGATCTTGTCGAGACATCACTTCACTATTGTAATCAGTTCATCATCCGGTCGCTTTTACTAAAATAGGTCTTTGCTCATATATTTCAAAAAAAAATTTGACAAATCTATTTTGCCGGTTTAGTCTGATGTAAGACAATCTTGGAGGTTGAATGGAACCGGTAAAGAAGATGCCCATTTCAGATCAGGTTGTAGACTCGATTAAAAATTCCATCATGGATGGAACGTTCGGAGAAGGGGAAAAACTTCCTTCCGAGCAGTCCTTGTGCGCATCACTGCAGGTCAGCCGTTCTACAATCCGTGAAGCATATCGGGTACTCCAGACTATGGGGTATGTCGAGCTCAAACCCGGAAGGGGAGCTTTTGTGAAAAGCTCTGCTCCTCATGAAGTTATCAATGTCCGTGACTGGTTCCGGGTCAATGCTCCCAAGCTCAACGATTTCATTGAGGTGCGCATAGCTATCGAGTCGCTGGCAATCAAAATCGCAGTCGAGAGAAGTACCGAAGAAGAATATCAGAAACTGGTCGATATCAATAAAGAATTCATTGAAGCTGTGAAGGTTATGGATGTCAAAGAGATGGCTGCCCTTGATGAGTTGTTTCACAAGACCCTTGTCGATATTTCACATAATACTCTGCTGATCAACCTGAACAGCATAGTCGCTAAAGAATTTAAGAAGTACAGAAGTATGTCATTCCGGGTGAAAAAGAATGCTGAAAACGCGATAGAGCCCCATCTGGAAATCCTTGCAGCTCTGGGATCCCGGGATAAAAAACGTTCAGTAAAAAGTATAGAACATCATCTCGAACTTGCAAAAGAAGATATGAAAATTGTGAATGATGAATAGTTTATTTAGCGTATATTGTCTGATGGCAGACAAAAAAAGAATCTTTGATTGGAGGCTTAGATGGAACCGCAGAAGATGATTGGAAAGATAAAAGGACCCATTACGATTTTCCCTACCCATTTCAACAAGAATGGCGATTTAGATACAGGAGCGATGAAGACTGTTGCACAATATGCGAATGAGGTCTACGCCGGTAGAGACGGATGTGTGATGATCGCCGGAAGTACGAGCGAGTTCTATGCGATGACCGATCGTGAATCACTGGATATGATAAAGAGTGTCGTAGATGTCTGTCATGGAAAGACTCCTGTGATTGCGGGGACGGGAAGAGCGGCAACGGGATTGTCGCTGGATCTGAGTCTGAAGGCACAGGATCTTGGTATCGATATGGCAATGATCACAAACCCCTACTACATGCATGTGAGTGAAGAAGGGCTGTACAGGCATTTTTCAACGATAGCGGAAGCTCTGGATATCGGGGTGATGATCTATGATAATCCCACAACCAGCAAGATCGCTATCCCTGTTCCCCTGATGAAAAGACTCAGCAAAGTACCGAATATCATAGCGGTCAAAGAGAACACTTCGAACGTGGAAAATTATTACTGGATGACACAGAATATCGATCCTGCCGATATGGTGGTCGCCTGCGGCATTGGCGCGCTCGCATATCTTTTCGAAGCACCTCTGGGCTGTCCCGCATTCATCTCGGAGCTTGTCTGTTTTGCTCCGGAATATGCTTTCGCGATTTATGATGCAGCTAAGAACAAAGACTATGACGAAATGAAACGGCAGGTGGAACTTCTTAATCCGTACCATCAATTCGTATCGGCGTGTGTGAGCCGGAGAAATATTCCGACTGTATTGGGAAGTGAGCTCGGAGGAAAGGCGACTTCCGTATACCAGTCGATCATAAAAAAGGCAATGGAAATGGTTGGTCTTCCAGGAGGAATAGTGAGAGAACCATTAGAGAATATTACCGAGACTGAGACTGATGAATTAAGATCAGTACTGAAGACTCTCGGGATCATTTAATAACAGGAGGAAAAAAATGAGAAAAGTAGCTTTACTTATGCTCGCGATTATGATGGTGTCATCTGTGACTTTTGCACAGGGCGTACAGGAAGAGGAGGTCTTCCCGTCAAAACCGATCAAACTGATCGTTCCATGGTCTGCAGGCGGTGGTACTGATGCCATTGCCAGAGCTCTGGCGAAAAATGGTGAGAAACATCTTGGAGTACCTGTCGTGGTGGAAAACAAACCGGGCGGAACCGGAGCTGTAGGTCTTGGAGAGACTGTTAAAGCTGATCCTGACGGATATACACTGGCAGTCATTCCTGTAGAACTCAGTTTCCTGAAGGAATCGGGTATCTATCCTTTCGACTTCAGTAATTTTACCAAAATCATGAATCTGAATACCGACCCTTCCGCACTGACGGTTAAATCTGATGCTCCATGGGATACTCTTGAAGAGTTTGTGGAATATGCCAGAAAGAATCCGGGAGAGATCAAGATCGGTCACTCGGGTACCGGCATGCTGTGGCACCTCGCTGCTGCTACTTTGGCGCTTTCGACAGATACCGAATATACCTATGTTCCGTTCAACGGAGCTGCTGATGCTATCGCAAGCGTTCTCGGCGGAAATATCGATGCAGTCACAGTCAGCGGTGCCGAAGTCTCTTCTCAGGTCCGTGCAGGCGAGATGAAGATCCTTGCCGTCTTCGGAGAAAGAAGAATGGATATCTTCCCCGATATTCCTACTGCCAGAGAACAGGGCTTCGATGTAGTCGTCAACACCTTCAGAGGTCTCGGCGGTCCTGCAGGAATTCCTGAAGACCGTGTCGCAATCCTTCATGAAGGGTTCAAGAAGATGCTCGAAGAACCTGATTTCGTTCAGGTGATCGAGAATATGGGATTGGGTATCGATTACAGAAATACGGAAGACTACAATAAACTTACAGAGAATACTGCGAAGACCCTTGCTCCGGTTCTTGAGAGTCTGCTTGCTGTAAAATAAGTTATGAATCGAATTGAACTGCTCTGTCCGGAGGTCTCCGGGCAGAGTTACTATAAAGGTTATCTGAAATGAAAGCAAAACAGAAATTTGGTCTGGAGATCGGTATAAACACCTTCTTTATCATGGTTGTACTCATGATGTCTGTAGTTTCAAAAAATTACGATTTTGTCCAGGGAACCATACTGGGAGCACGGACTTTTCCTATTCTTGTAGGAATTTTTCTTTCTCTCTTTGCTCTGGTGAATATTGCAGCATCAGTTGTCCGGTACAGAAAAAACGAGATTGTCAGCGATGAGAAAGAACAGTTAGACAGCGATAGTTCTCCTTTTGTTCGAAGTGTGCAGAAATATAGAGTCCAGTATGCACTGGGTCTGTTAGTCTGTTACTATCTGCTTCTGCTGACCTTCGGATTCATTATATCAACACTCATTTTCATCCCGTCGATTCTTTTCATATTGGAATATAGGAAACCCGTTGCTGTCTCATTGGTGACTGTAATCGGAGTCGCACTCTTATATATCGCTTTCAAAGTTCTTCTTGGGGTTCCGCTTCCTCAAGGCTTCCTATTCTCGTGAGGGTGTGAACATGTTAGGTTATTTATTTGACGGATTCGGTTTTTTGTTCTCTTCCATGGCTGCTTTGGCATTGCTTGCAGGTGTTGTTCTTGGAATAATCATCGGGGTTCTGCCCGGGCTTACCGCGACCATGGGTATCGCACTGCTCATCCCGCTGACATATTATGTCGATCCGGGGATCGGACTATCGCTGCTGATAGGTCTGTTTGCAGGTGGAATCTACGGTGGTTCTGTTTCAGCTATATTGCTGAAGACTCCTGGGACACCCGCTGCCGGCGCCACCCTTTTGGACGGCTATCCTCTTGCTCAGAGCGGCCATGCGGGAAAGGCAATCACCATAGCGACGATATCATCGGCTATCGGCGGACTCATCGGGGCCATCATTCTTTCGTTTCTGGCACCGCAGATTGCAAAGATAGCAGTGAAATTCGGACCTCCCGAGTACGTTCTTCTAGGGGTCTACGGTCTGACGATGATATCGTATGTTTCAGGGGGATCCCTGACCAGAGGACTCTTTGCAGGGTGTATCGGGCTATTGATCTCTACGTTCGGTATCGATCCGATTACAAGCGTTCCCCGATTTACTTTCGGAACCTTGAATCTTCTTACCGGTTTCGAACTCCTTCCCATCCTCATCGGTATTTTTGCGATGTCTCAGGCAATCGAAGGGGTAAGAGATGTGAGGACCGAGGTGAAGGCTCAGGTAAAACTGACGAAGATCGGGATATCATTGAAGGAATTTGTCAGGATCCTTCCTCATGTTGTGAAGTCGGCATTTATCGGAACCTTCGTTGGAGCAATCCCCGGAACGGGGACAGATATCGCAGCCTTCCTCTCTTATGGAGAGGCAAAACGATCATCGAAACATCCTGAAGAATTCGGTAAAGGCTCCATTGAAGGAGTCGCAGCTCCGGAGGCGGGGAATAATGCCTGTGTGAACGGAGCTATGATACCCATGTTCACTCTGGGTATTCCCGGAGAAGCAGCGACAGCTGTCATTCTCGGCGGATTGATGGTGCTGGGATTGCAGCCGGGACCTCTGCTCTTTACTGAAAAGCCTGAAGTCATATACACAGTATTTGCAAGTACAATCACCTCGAATCTGATCATGATCGTTCTTGGGATTCTCGGAGCAAGATTCTTCGCCAAAGTCCTCTCTCTTCCTAAGAGTGTGATTGTGGCCTTCATTTTCATCTTCTCTGTTCTTGGAGCATATTCGATGAGAAACAGCATGTTCGACGTGCTGGTGATGGCTATGGCAGGGTTGCTGGGTTTTGCCTTTTCAATCATCAAATATCCCATTCCCCCTGTACTTCTGGGTGTGATTCTCGGGCCGCTGGTTGAGTCGAATCTGGGAAGGACTCTTCTTATTTCAGATGGAAATCTGACGATTTTCTTCAAACGGCCGATTTCGATTTTCTTCATTCTGATCATCGTCGCCACAATCGGTCAGAATCTGTACAAACACTATTCAAAAAAACAAAAGAATAAAACTTTATAAGGAGTGATGAGATGGAAGATGCATTGTTCAGTGTTAAAGGTAGAGTCGCTATCGTTACAGGAGCTCTCGGACAGCTGGGAGCCGAATTCGCAAACGAATTATTATCCCGCGGTGCACGTGTCGCTGTGTTTGCCCGAAATCTCAGAGAAGAATCCATCAGTACCCTGTATAAGGAAGATGATATTCAGCAGAAAAATGTACTTTTCTTCAAGGTCGATATAACGAAGAAAGACGAGATCAAAACTGCCTTGAATCAAGTGGTGGAGGCCATGGGGGTTCCTCATATTCTGGTCAATAATGCGGGGATAGATACACAGCCCAGTGCACCTCCAGAAGTATCAGGACCGTTTGAAGATTTTCCTGAAGAGGTGTTCAGGGAAGTCGTAGAGGTGAATCTGGTGGGAACCTTCCTGATGACTCAGGCGGTCGGAGCTCTGATGGGCAAAGAGGGTAGAGGATCGATTATCAACATCGGTTCGATCTACGGAATGCTCTCGCCTGTTCAGGATATCTATGCTTATAAGAAAGAACAGACAGGAGTGCCGTTCATCAAACCGGTAGCCTATTCAGCGGCAAAGTCAGGGCTGTACAATCTTACAAGATATTGTGCAACCTATTGGGGAAAATCGGGAGTACGAGTGAATACGCTGACTCCAAGCGGAGTGTTCAGAGACACTCAGGATGCTCAGTTCCAGAAGAATTATTGTGCAAGAATGCCGATAGGGAGGATGGCGAATGCCGATGAGTACAACGGCGCTATCATCTTCCTGGCATCGGATGCTTCGAAATATATGACCGGATCTAATCTGGTCATCGATGGCGGATGGACCGCCTGGTAGAGGTTGGCAGATGAAAGATTATCACGGAGTCTATTCAGCACTTATTACACCGATGAAAAAAGACGAATCTGTCAACTTTTCAATCATTTCGGATCTGATCGAACACCAGCTGCAGCAGGGTGTTCAAGGATTCTATCTGTGCGGTACATCGGGAGAAGCTCTGCTTCTCTCGATTGAAGAGCGGATCGACTTTGTCCGGGAGGTTTCCCGAGTCGTAAAGAAACGGGTTCCTTTAATAGCCCATATCGGAACTTTAAGGACAAAAGATACCATCAGGTTGGCTCAAGAAGCTTCTGAAGCAGAAGTGAATGCTATATCGATGATACCTCCGTATTATTATAAGTTCACTCAGAAAGAGATCACTTCATACTATCTGGAGGTTCTCAATAACACAGATCTTCCAGTTCTTATCTACAATATTCCTCAATTTACCCATGTCGCATTCAATAAGGAGAATGCGAAAGAACTACTCGATCATTCACAGGTCCTCGGTGTAAAACACACATCAACGGACCTCTATGGTCTGGAACGGATCAAAACGGCCTACCCTGATAAAGTCCTGTTCAATGGATTCGATGAGATGTTTCTGCCGGCGCTCGCTGCAGGTGCCGATGCGACTATCGGAACAACTGTCAATGTTTTCGCCGGATTGTTCAGGAAGGTCGCTGATCTGTATGAAGCGGGCAATATGAAGGATGCTCTTGAAGTGCAGACTGCCATCAATGAAAGAGTCGAACTGTTCGTAAAGCATGGAATCTTCAATGCAGTAAAATATGCTCTGAGTATTAAAGGGTTTGACTGTGGAACCTGCAGGTCTCCTTTCAGCCCTCTTACAGATGAAGCAAAAAAGGAGATTGAAGGTATTTTCGACTCTCAAACTTGACAATACCTGTCGCGTTGATATCATGAAAGCAAGATGAAAGTTAGCTCAACCGACAGGACGATCAGTCTATGAATAATTCTGTACATGACGGTAATGTAATTATTCAGACGAAGATCACCTGTCCACCGGTGAAGAACGTCGTTCAGCGTGAAAGGCTGTATGAACGGCTCGATGAGGGTAGAAAAGGAAAGCTTACCCTCATCTCGGCTCCTGCCGGTTACGGAAAGACCACATTGGTCGCTTCCTGGATAGAATCAAGAGAACTCGATTTCAAATGGATCACTCTCGACCGGTTTGACACTTCGGTCAGTCAGATCCTCCATTATCTGTATGTCCTATTCGAAGAGATGACCGATGGTCTTAGCGGAGATGACTCGACTGTTATCACAAAAATGCTCAACAGACTCTCAATGATCCCGAAAAAGATTATTCTTGTTCTTGATGATTATCATCTTGCAGAATCGGCTGAGATCAGAGACTTCACTTCGATGATCCTTGAGTATATTCCGCCCAACTTTCATATCGTGATTCTCACAAGAGTCGATCCGCAGCTCAGACTTTCTCGGCTGAGAGGGCAGGGAGAAGTGCTCGAACTGCATGAAAGTGATCTGCGGTTCAATTCGGAAGAGACCTCCGATTTCCTTTCAAGAAAGACTTCGATAGCGCTTGATTCACAGCAGATCAAGAATATCGCCGAATCGACGGAGGGTTGGGTCGCCGGACTGCAGATCATAACCTCCTCAATCACCGGCTGTGAATCTTTCAGAGATGAACTGTCATGGGATAAAACCCATCTGCTCGATTACCTTGTTGAAGAGGTTCTCAGTGATATTGATCAGGATGTCAAAGACTTCCTGCTGAAAATTTCCATCCTCGATCGTTTTAATGCAGATCTGTGCGATGCTGTCACAGGCCGTACTGATTCTCAGCAGCTCCTTGAATACCTTGAGCATCATAATCTTTTTCTCTCTCCTCTCGATAATGTGCATGGCTGGTATCGCCTTCACAACCTTTTTTCGAATCTTCTGTATTCCAGATGTGTGCAGACCTATGGTGATAACCTCACATCCTTTTACACGACAGCTTCGGCATGGCTTGAAAATCACGGGTATTATGTCGATGCCGTCGATTACATGTTCAAAGCAGATGATATCGAAAAGGCCGCTTCTTTGATCGATCGGTATGCTCTGGAGATTCTCAAACGGGGCAATCTTAAATCCGTGATGCATTGGGCGATGGAGCTTCCTATTTCCATCTGCCGCAAATATGCGGTCACAATGTTCTTCCATGCATGGTTCGAAATAAACGAAGGACGTTCGGATTCTCAGATCGACAATCTCCTCGATGAAGTTGAGAAGATGTTTCCTTCAAGTCCGTTCTGCATGCTCCGTTCCTACATCGCAATGCTTCAGGGAGATTCCCGAAAAGCTCTTCAGATAGCCAGAAAAGCTAAAGGCACCCTCTTTCAACCCTATTCGTTTATCGGAGGAATCATCGATTTCACGACTGCTTTAGCGAAAATCACAAACAACGAGATAGAGGATGCTATGAATCTCCTGTCCAAGACATTTGAAAAAGCTCTTTCCGATGGTAACACTCTTATCGCAGTGATGTCTCTGGACTACAAGGCAAGAGTTCTTGTCCACAAAGGTGAACTCGACAGTGCAGAAACTCTCTACAGGAGGGCTGCCCGTCTTTCCACAGATGTTGTCGGAGAATACCGCTGGCTTGCAGGAAGTGCTCTTATCGGTCTCGGAGAGATCGATAGAATCCGCGGGGACTTGGAATCTGCAGAACACTTCTTTCATGAAGGGATAGCTGTGAGTGCCGGCTGGGTGGATTTTCAGAACATCAATGCACATATCGCCCTTGCACAGATATACACCTTCACCGGTGATTCCAAACAGGCCTTTTATCAGATCGACGAAGCTGAGCGACTTGCACAGAAACTTTCTGTGACTATGTTCGATGACCGGCTCGTAAGTTACTACCACAATCTGATTCTTCTCAGGTTCGGATGTTTCGAGGAGGTCGAATCCCGCACCTTCTTCTGTTCGGGACTTGATTCTTTCAATCACAATGTCTCCTATCTCGAACTGTATACCAGTTTCAGTGAACTGCTTCTGGAGAGCCGGCTTCTGTTGGCCCGGAAGCATTACAGCGAGAGTGCCTCTCTGGCTGAGGCCATCGATGAGATTGCAACCCAGCTGGGGTGGCCTATGCATTCACTGGAAGCCCGACTGATTCTCATTCAATGCTACTGGTTTCTCGATGAAAAAGAGAAATGCAGAAAGGTTCTGCTTTCCGCGCTCAGGTTCTCATCTGTTCACCGGATCAT
>JAQQAI010000044.1 GCA_028532915.1 Sphaerochaetaceae bacterium | reverse complement strand
CAAGAATACGGGCGGCGAGTGAGAGGTTTTTCTCTTCGATTGTAATGCCCGCTGTTTTGGTGAACGCCCGAACTATCGGAAGTAAAGAACTGGTAGCCAGAGCCGGCGACTCGTCGGTGATTGTATAGATGATCTTTTGGTCCATATGCATCTCTCTTTTTTATATTTGGTAGGCGCAGGCATACCATAATCCTGGTTCATACATTTTTCGGGTCCCCGAGAGGACCCTCAGTCCAGCATTCCTAATCATGCCGGTCGATAAGCGACATTACCATACGAAGGTAAATTTATCAATAAACGGCAGATTTCTTGCAGTAGCGGGATCTTGGATACCCGCTATCCAGCAGGAGATCAGACATCTTCAAACTCATTCATGAAAGCCCGGTACTGGAGTACATCATCTTCAGAAACAGCCCGTAATCATTTTCAACAACTGCAGGAAGAATCATATTCATCCTGTCCAATATAAAACAGCTGCCGATTTACGACAGCTGAATGATTATCAGGCATAACCGGGAGTCTCAGAACTATTTCGAAACTGCATCCTGCTTCTTTTTTTCCGTCATTCTTTTCTGGATGAAAGGCCAGACAAGCAGTAATGCGATCAAAATCAGCAGGACAATAGAAATGGGTCTGGTCACGAAGATCAGGTAGCCATTCTGTGACAGTTCAAGAGCACTTCGGAAATTGGTTTCGAACATCGGCCCCAATATCAAGCCCAGAACGATTGGTGCGGGTTTGATTCCGAGAAGTTTCAAAAAGAACCCGACTACACCGAAAATCAGCATCAGCTTCACATCGAAGAAACTGCTGTTTAACGCATATGCACCGATAATACACAGGAGCGTTATTACGGGCATCATCACTTTCTGTTTGGCCGAGATGATATGGGGTGCTATTCTTGCTGCAAGCAACCCTACTATCACCATAGCGAACTGTGCAATCATGAGTCCGATGAAGAAAGCATTCACCATAGGTCTCTGCTCGAGAAAAAGCATGGGACCCGGACGTAAATTATGAATCATCAAAGCACCCAGAAGAATCGCTGCTGGAGAGCTTCCCGGGATTCCAAGAGTCAAAAGAGGAACGAGAGATCCACCGACAGCTGCGTTGTTGGAAGATTCGGCAGCGATAAGCCCTTCAGGCTCGCCTTTCCCGAATGTTTCCGGATGCTTGGAAGTCTGTACAGACTGGTTGTATGCGATGATCGAGGCGATAGTCCCACCTGCTCCGGGCAGTACTCCGATAATTGTACCGATAATACTTGAAGGAAGAAACCGGTTGAGTATTTTCTTGATATCTGATTTGCTCGTCTTAAAAGAACCTACCTTCTGCAGATTCACATGAGTATCTTTCAGCGATAGTATCTGTGAAAGTACTTCGGATAAGCCGAATACACCGATTACAAGAGGAATATAGCTGACACCGGACATCAATTCGTACCGTCCGAATGTAAATCGCGGGACGTTGGTGAACTGATCAAGACCGATCGTTGCCAGCATAAGCCCTATAACTACTCCGATAAACCCTCTCTTCATTGATTTACCGGCTACCGCAACAATTGTCGACAACCCGAATAGTGCTAACAGGGCATACTCGGCAGGTCCGAAATCGAGTGCGAATCTGGCAAGCCACGGCGCGATGATAATAAGACACAATACGCCGAAAACACCGCCAAGGAAAGAAGACAAAGTGGAGATTACAATTGCACGACCGGCTTCGCCCTTTCTGGCCATGGGATTTCCATCCAGTGCTGTCATGACAGCAGGTGGAGCCCCCGGTATATTAAGAAGTATTGCCGAGAATGAGCCGCCGTAATTCGATCCCGTATACATTCCGAGAAGGAGAAGTATTCCCTGTATAGGTGACATATAAAAAGAAATCGGAAGTAAAACAGCCAACCCCATCGTGGCAGAAAGTCCCGGCAGAGCACCAACGAGAATACCTAAAGCAGTCCCTCCGAAAATGAGCATGATTATCTGAAAGTCAAACACCATACTGAATGCACTAAAAATATCAATCATTGATGCAACCTCATCTCATAAAAATTCCTACTGGGAAGGAAACTCGAAGGAGAACAACGAATATAACATACAAAACGGCCGATACAATTAATGCAACGATGAGCGTTCTGATTATATTCTTTTCTCCAAGGAGCAACTGAAGCCCAGCAGTCAGAATAAATGCCGAAACGGCAAAACCCAGGATATCAAAGAACAAGATGAACAGTACTAATGCAGCCAGCAATACAGCTGCACGAATGATATTCTTCTTGCTTGCCTGTATGTTAAGGATAGGAGCCGGTGCAGAGCGATATCCTTCAATCGTAAGAAATATGCTCAGCACAGCTAAAGCTACCCCGAGCAGATTCGGCAGAAATGAAGGGCTGCTCGCTCTGAATTCCACGTTCACCGGAGGAAATCTCTGAACTCCGATCAGGTAGATCACACTTGCAATCAGCAAGACGATTCCGAGAAATGTGTCCTTATTCCGCAGAGGATTAAATTTTTTCATCGGCATTACAACTCCGCTACAACGTCTTTTTCTTCAACGCCCTTTTCAGGATCTTTTCTCTCTCCGTCACACAGCTGCATCCGCCATCCGTCAGGATCTCTGAACCGGGCATTTCCCCGTCCGGTATGTCTGTTTCTGTACGGATCTTTCTGGAATTCGATTCCTTTCGCCTTCAGTTCCTTTGCCGTCTCGACAATGTCATCGGCCTGCAGTGCAATGTGATTGACTCCGATATTCTCTTCGTCTATCACCGAGTGCATCTCAATAATCGGCTGATTGGGACCGGGAAGCTGAACTTCTGCAGATCCTCCATGGTGGTCTGTCCACCTCAGAAGCTTGAATCCGAGTTTCTGATAAAACTCGACGTGCCGTTTCACATCGTTCACAATGATCTCGATATGATCAATTCTGGTTATCATCTTCTCCTCCTTTTCTTTTTCTTCCGATCCTTTACGGACAGAAAGAAACCCGGTAATACCTGACATGACAGATCTGTTTGACCGGAATCTACTTTACAGTCGATTCAAAATCAAACAGATCAAATCATACATACCGGTGATTATAACTCTGCTACAACGTCTTTTTCTTCAACACCCTTTTCAGGATCTTTTCTTTTTCCGTCACACAGCTGCATCCGCCATCCGTCAGGATCTCTGAACCGGGCATTCCCCCGTCCGGTATGACGGTTCCTGTAGGGATCTTTCTGGAATACGATTCCTTTCGCCTTCAGTTCATTGGCCGTTTCAACAATATCATCTGCCTGCAGTGCAATGTGATTGACTCCGATATTCTCTTCGTCTATCACCGAGTGCATCTCGATAATCGGCTGATTGGGACCGGGGAGCTGAACTTCTGCAGATCCACCGTGGTGGTCGGTCCATGTCAGAAGCTTGAATCCCAATTTCTGGAAAAACTCAACGTGCCGTTTGACATCGTTCACAATGATCTCGATATGATCAATTCTGGTTATCATTATCTACTCCTTATATATTGATCTTTCTAGTTTGATTGCAGTTATTCTACTAAGAGGCCAGCATCGGTGATGTACTGCTTGAATTGCTTATCCTGTTCGATCAGGAATTCTCTTGATTTTTCGGGGTCCCAGTCGAGCGGAGTCGAACCGGAATCTTTCATGAAATTCTGATATTTATCCGAGTTTGCTGCCTTCTTGAATGCCTGATAAAGGATATCGACTACTTCGTCCGGAGTATCTTTAGGAGCAATGATCTGTCTCATATTATAGATTGTGATATCATATCCCTGTTCTTTATATGTAGGAATTTCTGGGAATGCAGCAACGCGCTCGGTATCCATCACGCCGAGAGGACGGATTTCGCCGGCTTCATACAATGATTTAGCAGTCACAGGTGCTGCCTGACAGGCGTCAACATGTCCTCCGGCAACGAGTCCGGGACCTGCAGATTCTCCACCGGCCTGGCTGGCGATTTTGAATTTAACGCCTGCAGCCTTCTCAAGAAGCAATGTTCCGAAACGTGTGATCGATCCGGGGTTAGAAGATGCAATGGTGATAGATTCAGGATTAGCTTTAAGATCATCGATCAGATCCTGAAGAGTTTCCCATGGGGCATCAGTTTTGACCCAGATGGCGCCGGGATCAGAATTGATGGTCATTACAGGAACAAATGCTTCATGACCGAAATCAAGATTACCCATGAAGACATGTGTAGAGATAGTTCCGGTAGTATTTCCGATTACATATCCATCTGCAGGAGCATTCGCTATTTCGGTATATGATCGTGCTCCGGATCCGCCGCTATGGTTAACAACAGTAATCGGCTGTCCAAGAAACTTTTCTGCTTCAGCACACAAGACACGGCTCACGATATCGGATCCGCCGCCTGCCGACCAGCCTACAACATATTGTACAGGGCGCGTAGGAAATTCGATTGCAGCAGTATCTTCCTGCATTCCTTGAGCTTCTTCCTGCCCCGCACCGAAAACCATGCTGGTTACTAAAATAAAAATTGCTATGAGCGCATAATTTGCAAAACTCCCAACCCTTTTTGTTCTCTTAGATATACTCATATATATCCTCCCTTTTTAAAATGATACCACAGGATATATTCAATCACCTGTAATATATATCATATATTATATTTTTACATGGAAGAGTTCATAATGCAATCTTTAATTTTTTATTTCATAAGTATTAAATTTGAATAATGCATTTATTGTGAAATAAATTTCACCATATTTTCGAAAAAATTTGCTTTATTGTTAATTCCTTACTTATACACACTCATAAAATTTGTAATAAACATCAAAAGGAGAAGCGGAGCATTCGAAGTGCAGTACCAATAGACTTTGAGAAGGAGTTAACATCAAACTAAAAGAGTAGTGGCATATGAGATAAAAAAGGCTTGAACAATTTGTGAATTCCAGTATTCTTTAATAGAAATACAATAAATCTCTTGAGAATCCAATCAATTAAATATATAATATATAATATACATTGATATCAGGACGGTTAATCATGAAAAAGAAAATCAATATCTCGCACTCAATCAGAGAGCAAATCTACAACAGCTTGAAAGAGCAGATAGTCGCGAATGAGTACGAGCCTCATCAATTCATTCAGATTGACCATCTTGCTGAATTATTCGGAGTGAGTGCGACTCCGGTACGAGAAGCCCTGGTAAGACTTGAATCCGACGGACTTGTTGCACTTATCCCGAACCGGGGAGCGCAGATTACAGGATTTACCGATAAAGATATTGAAAACATATGGGAAATGAGACGTTTACTCGAACCCGCTGCCGCCAGAATGAGTCTTGAACGGATCACCGATAAAGAAATTGAAAACCTGGAAAACAAGATAGAAAGCTTACAGTCCAAACCTTTTGACCATGAACTTTATACCGAAACAGATAAACTCCTCCATGAATTATTCTATATTCATCTGGAAAACGATCTACTGATCGATGCAATCAAAAAGGTTCACGATATGTCCGAACGCCTGCGCTACTTTGCAGAGGGAAGCAGTCAGAATACTCACGATCAGATTATCCGGGATGTAATCAGTGAACACATCGGGATCCTCTCAAAGCTCAAAGAACGCAATTGTGAAGAACTCATGGCTACGCTGACCTCTCATCTGGAAAACGGAGAGAAAAGAGCCCTGAACGCCCGGGCAGAAAGTGCAAAAGAACAGATCGGCTAACCTTTTTCAGATACTTCCCTTGAACACTTCCCTTCTGTGCCAGCGGATATTTCCAATAGCCGGATAGTCACGGGAAGGAAGAGTGATCTGGTGAGATCTGAACCTTTCGATGATGCCGACATTGCCGTTTATCATATCTGATAAAGCTATCTCATACTGATCGGTCAGGGTGAACACCCCGAGATCAAACAATTTATGGTGCAGTGAACACAGAGCCATCCCGTTGCTGATGGCATCCTCTCCCCCGGCCGAATGCCATCTGATATGTGCGGCTTCCAGCCCTACAGGATTACGTCCGAGTCTCAGTTCGAAACCACAGACAGCGCATGTATAATTGTAGGCGATGAGTACATCCTCCCTAAAATGGGGGTCTCTTCCTTTTTGTCGCGAATCAACCGTCCTTTCGGCGGTATCGTTAAGATCGATCTGAGCAATCTGCAGAATATCCTGATGGATCGTCGCCGGAAAATTCGTTTCAAGGATGAACCTGGCAATATCGAGCAGATGATTTCGATCCTCAAGAAGATACCGTTCGAACCCGGGCTCGAATCTACCCGTAAAATGATTGTCTATGAGGAAATTCTTCGAGTATCCACCCCTGTTAAGTGTATCGACAGCCACATCTCCGCTGATTTTCCACAGACCGTCGTTGTGCAGCTTTATGAACGGAAAGTTCGGGTAATAGTTCCTCCGGTAAGGCCCGAACTCACGGAGCATGAGGGTCAGAGGTTCACAGATATCGGCAAAGCGGATGAGTCTCTTTCCTTTAAGGTATTGACCGAGAACAAGGAGCATCAGGAGTGGTTTATGAGGTGCACGATGACCGCCGGTATTCGCCACCCGTATGTGACGTATCTTATCTTTGTAAAAGGATTCTCTCGAATCTATGCTCACCCTATGCCGCCTTCGATAATTAAGTACTTATAGGGTAATAGACTATACCTAATGAGTGATTCTGTCCAGTTTCTACCAGCAGATCTTTCCATTATCAAGGCGGTAGAAACAGGTGGCGATTCTCAACTGTCCTGTCTGTGACAGGATCTTCGATCTTGCAGTGAGAGATGAAGCTTCCTTCTCTATATGGGCTTGTGCAATATCGTCCAAGCTCATCTCGACTTCGATCACAGCTGTTATCGCATCTTTCAGCCCGGTGAGATACATTGAATCACAGGGGGTGTCTTCCGCTGCGGCCCTGACGGCGCCGCAATCAGAGTGACCGACGACCAGAATGAGGCGCACATCAAGAAACAGGACCGCATATTCTATGCTCGCAAGATCATAATCACTGATGATATTCCCCGCTGTCCTGATAGTAAACAGATCACCGAACCCCGCATCGAAGATCAATTCGGGAGATACTCTCGAATCTGAACATGATACGATGACGGCGAAAGGCTCCTGCTTATTATGTAACTGTTTCGCATATGACAACGTCTTATTCGTCGATTCTCTCGTACCTTTCAGGAATCGAGAATGACCATCTTTCAATCTTTCTAATGCCTCAATTGCTCTCATACAGGGTCTCCTGTCTTTTCTTCTATTTTTGACAATTATACCCATTTGTGTCAACATAAAGAATAAGAGGGGATGTTAAGTCCCTCTTCATGGACCATGTTGAGAAACACGGTGGTACTTTTACCATCTGTATTTTGAAATGATCAATCAGCAATAGAACTCTGGACCACGTCTTCTGTCCATGCCCATGCTTCAAAAGACCAGAAACATCGTTTTTAAAATTCAATCCTTTAATACGATTCGGGACAGTTTTATCATCGTTCTGATGGAGATGTCTGGGTGAGCCATCTGATTGACAGTCCCTGCGATATAGAGATCCTCACGGGGACAGTAGAAGGCAAGAGCCCCGCTCAGTCCTGAATGACCGATGAAATCGGGTATAGTTTTTGTCGGGTCCAGAATCCGTGGAAGAGAAAAAAGCTGGATTCCTATCCCCGAACTGAATGGATAGAAGATTCTGTTCCACCTCTGAAGTTCTCCGATATAGTCATAAGGAAACAGTTTCCCGGTAAAAAATTGTTCACAAAAGCGTATCAGATCTAGCGAAGTCGATACCATTCCTCCGTCTGCTTTGAACGAGGCCATCGCTTTTGGGATATTCAGTACTCCATCTTTATAATAGAGCTGCATCGGCCTATCGTCCGTTATATCCTCATAGAGATAAGTGTCAGTCAGGCCTGACGGCCTGATGATCCGGCTGTCGCAGTTTTCAAAAAAGGACCTTCCTGTGATGTTCTCGATGATCTTTGCAAGAAGATGGAAATTCGTATCGGAATAATGGGCTTTCCCTTTCGTTCCCGGAACAAACAGGGCGTCCATCATCTTTGTTCTTTCGAGAATATCTTCAAACGAAAAAGAGAGATCTCTACCCGCAAACAATCTCTTTTCGAGACTCTCTCCGTCCTTCCCTTTTCCAAGAAAATAATCAGGAAGTCCCGAAGTATGTGCCAGCAGATGTCCTACGGTAAGCTGTTTCGAATAATCATTCCCTTTATATATGTGCAGAGCATCAAGAATGTTCCCGTCAAGAAATCTATCAAGCGGATCATCAAAGGACAGCTTCAGTTGCGACCTCAGCTGAAGGATAAGAGCCGTTGTGAAAAGTTTTGTCGTACTCGCAATGAAAAACGGCCTGGACTCTTTCATATTTCCGGAAACTCCCGACCATCTGAAATCCCCTTTTCTTAGTGCAAAGGAAGCCCCGAACACTTTTTTGTTGTCTACAGTCCTGTCAAGGATAGACTGCATAGCTTCATACATATTTTTCATATATTCCCCGATCTCTCTTTTAAAAAAAATATACATGAGAAATCGCCGACAAACCAGTATTATCAAATCTGTATAGCTAAGAATTTCGGTATCAGATCAGCAGAGGCAGATCAGATGATCCCCGGATAACAATTTCGGGCAGATACTTTCCCGGATAGTCATGCTCTAATTTTTTGTCTGGATTCTGAACTGTATAGGTTGTGTGTGAAACTTCTTTTTGAAACACTTGGAAAAATAACTTCCGTTATCTATTCCGACTTTCTTCGCTACTTCCTGAACTGAAAGGTTACTCGACAACAAGATGATCGAGGCTTTGTCGAGGCGGTAGTTGATAAGATAGGTGTTCAATGTAACTCCGACTTCCTTCTTAAAATATCTGGAAAAATAATCGGGACTCAGATTTACATGATCTGCGATCTCATTGACGCTGTTTATGCTCTGATAATGTTCCTCGATATAATCGAGAGCACTCTCGACCGAAGGAGAAAATCTACTTCGACTAACAAGATCAGCATTGTTCTCAATTATCGCAAGTGCCCATTTCGCCAGACTGTCAAATTGAGAAAATTCCGAGATAGAAGTCCGGATGGATTCCAGTTTTCCGGTAACATTGCGGGACTTCTTGTTGTTGTAAATAACGAAAGTGCTCAGAATCGCAAGATAGATGCTCTTGACAGCGTCGGTATCAGTCGGCCTATATTCTCTGAAATAGGTATTGAGCTTTCTGATACTCTGCACAATTGTATCATCTTTATAGAGCCGTATCTCAGCCAGAGTCTGATCACATAGACTATCTACCGCCTCTGAATCAAAATTTTGGTATCTTACCGGACCGACATGATATCTGACCTTCTCATAAAACAGATTCTGATACCCTATCCAGGCGGATCGACATCCAGAAATCACATCCGAAGGGCGGTCACAGAACTTGCTAAGCACCACCTGTGTTTTCAATTCGTCCGATAGAAATTCGGCATACTTCTGGCGGGCCTGATTGTAGGAGACTGTTTCCACATCAACGAACATTGAGACAATGTACCATGAGCAGTTCTCAAGCCTTCCGATCCGCTGAACAACGTTGCAGTTCACTCCACGAACAGTGAGAACCTTCGGAAAATCCTGGATCTGATCGGAGATAACCATGACAGAATACCGACCTTCCTGTATCTCTGGATAAATGGCAGCTATACAATCTCTTATCTGGGAGGAAATATTATCAGAGATGATTCTTCTCATCTGTTCCTCTGATAATTCATTATCCGATCTTCTTTGGAGCAACCGCTGCCTGCACTCGGTCAGAATCTCAGAAATTTTTTCCTTTGAACATTCGTTTTTCAGAACATACTCATGCACATGATACTTAATTGCCTCCTTGGCGAATTTAAACTCATCATGGCTGCTCAATACGATCAGCATTGCTTCACAGCCTAGAAGATTCAGTTCCCGGAGAAGACCTATACCATTGAGTTTCGGCATCATGACATCCACGAAAATAAGATCGTAATCATGATCTTTTATCAGAACTAAAGCTTCTTCACCATTGGATGCGCTATCGATGAACACCTTGTCATCAGCAAGAGAAGCGATTGTGAATTCAAGCCACTGACTGATCATTATCTCATCATCGACTATCAGTATTCTCATATCAACTTTCCACCTTCGGAATGATAATTCTAATATCTGTTCCTTTATTTATCCCGGTATCGATCGAAAATATGGCCTTTTTACTGTAATACAGTCTCAGTTTCATCTTTACATTCACCAGTCCGATATGAGTACCGCTTTTCAGGTGATGTTCATCCAGAGCGTTCTTCACTGTCTCTTCGTCCATACCGCAACCGTTATCAATGACATGAATCTCTATGAATTCATCTGCAAACCGGCTGACAGTAATTCTGATCGATGATTCCGACGTTATTCCGTCCGGGAACCCGTGATGAATACTATTTTCCACCAGAGGTTGAAGGATAAATTTCAGCATCTTGGTTCTCTCAAGACCTTCTTCTATCTCGTAGAAGAACGACAGTTCCCCGAAACGATGCTTCATTATGGAACAATAATCTTCGAGGTAATCGATGTTATCAAGGATGGAGAGCATTGGGGAGTCGATCCTCAGAACTTTGCTGAGCATATTGGAGAAACGTTCGAGCATCTCACTCGCATCCTGCTGCAGACCCATCTCCACCATACATCTGATCGTAAAAAGAGTGTTATACATGAAATGGGGATTAATCTGCATCTGTAGAAACTCAAGCTCACTTTTTCGTTTTTCCATCTCTCTTAGTTTCAATTCATCGATGAGCGATTTGATTCTTGAAACGAACTTCTGACTGCTTTTGGCCATCTTCGAAGATTCAGAGCAGACAGAATCCGGGAAAGTGACTGACAGATCCCCCTTTCCAGCGATATCCATCGAATCAGAAAGCCGTTCGAAAGGAGCAGAGACTTTCTGGGAAAAGAACACTGCGACTATGACAGAAAACAGAAGCAGGATCACAGTGAGGATATTGATCGTCCTGGTTACCTGTTCGAGAGGATCTGTGATGACCGACATCGGTATCTCTTCAACAACAATCCAGGGATTATCTGGTGAATCGTACTTTGAAAAAAGGTATTCCTTCTCCGATTTGACGATCTGAGCCCAGTCGGAATCCTCAAAGAACGCATTGAAGATGTTCATGTCATAGAAAAAACGTCCGACCATCGATAAGGTCGGGTGAGAAGCGATCTGTCCATTTGTATCCACAAGATATATTGTGCTCTGGAACCCTATGATCCTGGCATAGATGCGGTACAACTGCCTCTCGTCAAGATTTATAAGAATCGCCGCATGATTCTTCCCTTTCTCGTCTTTAAGAAATCTGACCAGAGAAATGACATCGGTTTTACCCTCTTCATTCTTGAAAGATATATTGGACTGCCATATTGAATCTGCATTCTCTTTTTCTGCCCGATAGAACCAGAGTGTTCCGGGTAGTTCAAGCAAAGTAGCGTTATGGTCCTCAACTGAAGAGTAATACAGGCCGTTATCGCAGATGACCTGTAATTCATACTCTATCTCGGGGAAGAAAAACGAAGCATCCATCTGTTCTTTGATCCCATCGATTTTCGTTTTAAACGCATCAAGGTCAATATCATCCGGAGAAAGCAAAGCCTGCTGCTGGATAAACTTAATATCCGCATACGAATCGGACAAAAGTTCTATCTTTTCACAGTATTCGGTAACATCCTCACTGATCTGCAGAAGAGTATCCTGCCTGCTGTCAGCGAAACTCTCAAGCGTTTCGTTCTTGAACAATGATAAAGAAAGCATACCCAAAACTGCAATGATAAATCCAATTATGATTATGATGAATAAAGAGATAATCGTATGAAGCTTCAGTTTTCTTATTTTTTGGAGCATACCCGACTTTTTTTCCTTATAACTATTTTACCATGTAAAATGTGATACAGACACTCACGAAAAAATGATAGTATTATACCGAAAAAATACAAACGGGAACGTCTCATCACATCAGGAGAGAAACTGAAAACGGAAAAAAAATGTCTTCTTTTTCCATATCGGCACCTGAAAACCTGTCATATTCTGAAGTCACAAAACAAAACACAGGAGGATACTATGAAAAAATTAGTCGTGGTATTAATGGTACTTGCACTGGTATTCCCTCTCTTCGCACAAGGCGGAAAAGAGAGCAGTGAATCAGCAACAGGAGCCGACATGACCGAACTGGGAGTCATGGTGCAGCCGTATTTCAACGGAGTAGTCGCCATGTACATCAGAGACCAGGGATGGGCCGAGGAGGAAGGCCTCGACATCGATATGCAGGTCTATTCGAACGGTTCAACAGCTAACGAAGCTCTTGCAGCAGGACTGTGGGACATCGGTTTCCAGGGAGCGGCCTACGTATTCGGTGTTATCAACAACGATGCAAAGATAGTCGGTAACTACGAGGAGACCCGGGGTGATACTCTGTTCGTACGAAAAGACAGTGAGATTCTCAAGGCCAAAGGTTTCAACCCGACCTATCCTGAAGTCTACGGCAGCCCGGAGACTGTCACAGGCAAAACGATCATATTCGCACCCGGCACATCTTTGCATCAGCTGGTGATCGAATACCTTGAGAGAATCGGCGTAGGTGTCGATGATGTCAGCAAAGTCCCGATGGACTACCAGACAGGTGAACAGGTATTCGCAACCGGTGAAGGCGATATTGCAGCATTCCCGACACCGTGGTCACTGACTGTCGGTGATACCTACGGGTGGGTGCCCATCGCTACCCTTTCTGACTTCGTTATGTCGACCGGAGACCTCATCGTCTCTGATGATGCATACAATAATAAAACAGAAGCCATTCAGAAATATATGAAGCTTGTCTACCGTGCAGCTGAGGAACTTGAGGCAGATCATGACCTCAAGGCCAGAATGCTCGTCAAATGGTACGAAGAAAACGGACGTGAAGGCGACCTTGATGCATGCAGGCAGGAAGCTGAACTCAGAATCCTTATCACTCCGGAAGTTCAGAAGAGTATGGACTACGGTGCACCTGAAGCCGCTATCGCAGATTTCTATGCCTATATCGGTAATATCGAACCCGAGCAGGCAGAGATGTTCAAAGGTAATGTCGTGGACAACTTGTGGAAAGAGGTCCTTGCAGACAAGTAATCTATCGATTCTCACAACATAAACTGACAATGGCAGCTAGACGGGCTTATCACATACTCTTTTAGCTGCCATTGATATCATAGGATATCGATCGTGAAAGAAAAAACGAAATACATCATCATCTCCATCGTCTCGCTGATATCGTTCATACTTCTGTGGGACCTGGTATCGAAATCGGGAATTATCTCGGCGAAGAAGCTGCCTGCCCCCAGCAAACTCTTCGAGACATTCATTTATAAACTCGGCAACAAGAACCCTGACGGGAACACCCTTCCCATTCATATCTGGACAAGCCTGAAAGAAGCGCTCATCGGATTCTTCTTCGGTATTGTCATCGGTGTACCGTTAGGAATCAGCATGGCCTGGTTCAAGAAATTTGACAAGTTCTTCAGTCCTCTATTCGATCTGATAAAACCGATCCCGCCGGTTGGCTGGGTACCGATCATGATCACCTTCTTCGGAATAGGAATCATGTCCAAAGTATCGGTTATTTTCATCGCTTCGTTCATTCCGGCTGTCATAAACTCGTACAGCGGAATCAAACAAACGAGAGAAGTACACAAATGGGTATCTCAGACCTTCGGGGCATCGAACAGGCAGGTACTGTTCACCATCGCCATTCCTTCCGCCGGACCGATGATCTTTACTGGAGCACGGGTTGCTCTCAACGGATCATGGGTATCACTGGTAGCCGCCGAACTCATCGCATCGACGAAAGGTCTCGGGTACATGATCCAGACTGCAAGGCTTGTAGGAAGAATCGATGTGGTTTTCGTCGGAGTTCTGGTCATCGGTGTATTCGGGGCTGCAATGATGGAAGGACTGAGTTTTCTTGAACGGAAATTAGTGAAGGGAGGAAGACGCTCATGATCAACAAGACATTCACTAAAGACATGAGAGAGACGTGGATGTACGGGATTCTCGGCTTTCTGGTATTTTTACTGGTCTGGCAGGCCGCGTGTGTTTTTACCAATTTCGGCAAGATCTTCCCCACTCCCAAAGTTTCTCTGGCGGCTTTTCTTCAGGCTTTCGTTGAACCGATCGGAAGGCATACCCTTTTGGGGCACATCTCGATCAGTTTGCGGCGGGTACTCATTGGATACACACTTTCATCAATAACAGGGATAATCATCGGATTGCTGATGGGGTATTCGAAACTTGCCCATGCGATCATCTATCCCATCTTCTGCATCATCAGACCTATTCCGGGTATTGCATGGATCCCTCTTGCAATCCTCTGGATAGGGATAGGGGAACCTACGATCCATTTCATCATCTTCATGGGAGGGTTTTCCCAGATGGTGATGAACACCATGGACGGCGCTCAACATGTTGATACCGAACTTGTGGGAGTTGCGAAGGTCCTTGGAGCAAAGGAGAATCAGATCTTCCGCAAGATCGTTCTTCCTTCCTCTATTCCCTACATCTTCACAGGCCTGCAGACTTCTTTATCCACAAGCTGGATGGCAGTTCTTGCTGCAGAGATGATTACCGCCAGAGAGGGAGCAGGCTGGCTCATCATTGCAGGAATGCAGACAGGAAGGATCGAGAATAACGTCATAGGGATGATTGCCATCGGGTTGGTAGGACTCATTCTGGCAACACTACTAAGAAACGCAGAAAGGAGGCTTTGCAGATGGACAGTACGAAGCAGGTAAAGAAAGAGAAGCCTATCATCACGATGGAACGAATCTCCAAGACCTTTCAGGTTGAAGATGGAGAAGTGAAAGTCATCGACCAGATAGATCTGGATATCAGAGAGAACGAATTTCTGGTTCTATTCGGCGCCGGACAATGCGGAAAGACTACGTTACTCAAGATGCTTGCAGGACTTGAAACTATCAGCGGAGGATCTATAAAGATCGATGAAAAAGAATTAAAAGGTTTCAATCCCAAAGTCGGTATGGTCTACCAGACCACGGCCTTGTTCCCGTGGCTGACGGTCATGGGCAATGTCGAATTCGGCCCGAAGGCAAGAGGAATAGGCAAAACGGAACGGCAGAAGAAGGCTCAATACTATATCGATCTGGTCGGATTGACAGGCTTCGAGAAACATTTCCCTTCCATGCTGTCAGGAGGCATGCAGCAAAGGGTAGGTATCGCACGGGCATACTGCAATGACCCTGAAATAATCCTGATGGACGAACCTTTCGGTCATCTTGATGCCCAAACACGGTATATGATGGAAGAGGAAGTAGAGAAAATCTGGCAGGAAGAAAAACGTACGATAATCTTTGTGACCAACAACATAGAAGAAGCTCTCTATCTGGCCGACAGAATTGTAATTTTGACAGAATGTCCCGCCAGAGTTCTAACCGAATACAAGATAGACATTCCAAGGCCGCGATCGCTTGTCAGTGAAGAATTCTTGAGTCTGCGTGAAGAAATCAGTTCTCTTGTAGATCTGAGAGAAGGAGGAAATGATGCCGAATGAAAAAGTAGTAGTACAGAATCTTACAAAGAGCTACGGAGATCTTCTCGTCCTGGATGATATTTCCTTTTCCGTCAAAGAGAGCGAATTCTTCGTCATCGTAGGTCCTACCGGGTGCGGAAAGACAACTTTCCTCAACAGCCTTACCAAGATCATCGATATCAACAATGGTTCCATTCTCCTTGACGGTGAGGCGGTAGATCCGAGAAAACAGAATCTTGCCTATATCCTTCAGGAGTATTCTGCTCTCCCGTGGCTCAATGTCGAACAGAACATCGCTTATGGATTAAAGATCAAAGGGTATGAAAAATCTGTCATAGAAGAACGGGTAGAAGAGGCAATCAAGATGGTAAATCTTGAAAATTACCGGCACTATTACCCGAGCGAGCTGTCGGCAAGTATGCTCCAGAGGGTTGTCATTGCCCGCGCTTTTGCGACAAAGCCCGACCTTCTCCTTATGGACGAACCGTATGGACAGCTGGATTTGAACCTAAAGTACAAACTCGAAGATGAGCTTCTGAGTCTCTGGCAGCAGACAGGGACGACAGTCATCTTCATCACACATAATATCGAAGAAGCCGTGTATCTGAGTGACCGGATTCTCGTCATGACCAACAAACCCACTAAGGTGAAGACTGAGCTGATCAATGACCTGCCGAGACCCAGAAACGTGGCAAGCAGACAATTCGTCGAGTTACGTAATGAGGTAACCGACTTGATCAAATGGTGGTAAAACATGAAAGACACAAGACCTAACATTCTGTACATCATGTGTGACCAGTTCCGTTATGACTGCATAGCGGAACTTGGTAATGATGGTATTCAGACTCCGAATATCGACAGGCTCGTTAAGAGAGGCGTCTCGTTTACGAACGCATACTCTCCGTGTCCCGTGTGTATCCCTGCACGATACAGCATCAGAACAGGCAGAGAATCCTCGAAGACAGGCTGTTACTGTAATGAGGAACCCATATGCCCTGAAGGACACAATGGAGAATCTATCGAACAGTGGACAGATCCATTTCTTGCCAGGACCCTGTCGAATCTTGGATACAGAACCTTCGGTATCGGAAAATTCCATACTTTTCCCGATCAGTATGAGGAATTGGGGTATGAAACTCACATACATACCGAAGAGATGTGGGAGGATGAAGAACACAGGAATAAAGATGGCTTCATGCAGTTTCTCAACAATGAGCATCCCGAATTCACATATCTTGAACAGTTGCACGGCGAACGAACCAATATGTATTATGTACCACAGTTGAGTAGCCTCCCTGCCGAATATACAGTGGAGAGTTTTGTCGCTGATAAAGCGGTAGCAGAGATAAGACGAGATGATGGGAGACCTTATTTCGGTCTGGTTTCCTTCATAGGGCCTCACCCGCCCTGCGCTCCTCCAATTCCTTTCAACAGAATGTATGATCCCGACGGTATGAGTAATCCGGTGACCGGTGCAATTGAAGAGGATCATCTTGATGAGCAGATACCATGGATGAATTCCATCATCTATGCAGATGAGATTAATAATGCATGGGCGAGAAATCTCAAAACCCGCTACTATGGAGAAATATCCTACATAGATTCCTGTATCGGACGGATCCTTGACGAGGTGGAACAACGGGCCGACTCAGAGAATACCATGATATGTTTTTTCGCAGATCACGGAGATATGCTCGGTGATCACCACGGATGGCAGAAAGAGACCTTCTATGAAGCTTCTGTGAAGATCCCGTTCATCGTAAGCTATCCTCCCCGGTTCGAGAAGAACACAGTCTCCTCCGACCTCGTCAGTCTCACCGATCTGTTTGGTCTTGCTACACACCTGGCAGGAAAAACAGAAACACGTGATGGAATTGATATCATCACCCAAAAGCGGGACTATCTGTTCTCTCTATATGGCAGACCAAACACACGACAGTTCAAGATCATGGTAAGGCACGACACGTACAAGTACATTTTTATGGCAAACGGAGGAAGAGAACAACTGTTCAACTTGGCTGAAGATCCGAACGAGATGACAAACCTCATTAACAAAGAGCTCGATATGGCTCAAAAACTTAGACAGAAGGCCGTAGAAAAATGCATTTCTGAACCTGATATAGCATGTATGACCGAAAAAGGTTCAATGAAAGCCTACACCTTCGAACCGCGTCCACTAGGCCGTCTTCACCAGTTCGCATTCTCGCGCGGAATCACAAACTTCATCGTCCCCTCGGATAAAGAGTACATCAGTGAAGCATTACCGAACACAACAGAATAATCTGGATAATCCAGCTGCCTTGAAAACAATTTCAAGGCAGCTATTAATCAAGAAATAAAACCAAAGTAAAACACAAAAAAATGTTTTCACCAAAGATGATAAAAAAGTCACGATATCATCTTTTCTTATAACGAATTACTTCAATGCCGTCGTGGAATAAAAGTGTAGTGCATCACCAAAAGTTCAAGCCGGCTTCAACATGTTTTTGATTAAACCGGATTGAAGTGTCGGGTACTATCCAGATCAAGACTCACTATAATTCAACTCTGCTGTCTAAATCAGCAGGTTGTACTGTCAATGATTTGGTGATACGGTATGATATGCCTTTTGATTTTTATGATCTTGCCAATAAAAAAAAGTCCAACCCCTCATGGAGGTTGATGAATGCTGATAATGCTCCGTTAATCATCTCTTTTTTTGATAAGGTATTCCGTCAGGAAGGACTGCGTCAGATTGACGAATATGAGATTGTGTTAAAGCTTGAAGATTATCTATATGATCTGAATGATAATGCAAGTGAACCTTATTTATTTTCAAAATCAGCCATATCTTATCTTAATGATTGGAGTGATCCGGAAAAGAACTGGCTGAGAAAGTTTTATCCTTCGGGTGAGGATATCCCCCATTATGAACTTACACCCGGCAGTGAAAAAGTCCTTCAGTGGATGGATTCACTTTCAAAGCGCCGTTTTGTAGGGACCGAAAGCAGATTGCAGACATGTTTTGAACTTCTCCGCCAGATCGTACAGGGAGTGGAGACCGACTCACAGATAAGGATTGCGGAGCTTGAACAGCAGAAACGTTCCATCGAACTTGAAATAGCCCGAATAGCATCCGGTGACATCCCCATGCTGGATCAACGACAAATCAGGGAACGATTCATGCAGTTCAAACAGACAGCACAGGAACTGAGAAGTGATTTCACTGCCGTTGATACAAACTTCAGAGAACTCGATCGTGAAATCAGAGAAGAGATTGCCACATGGGACGGCAAAAAAGGAGAACTTCTAGAACAATTTTTCGGTGATCGTGACAGGATCAACGAATCAGATGAAGGACAGAGCTTCAGAGCCTTCTGGGATTTCATCATGGCTCCGGATAGTCAGGAGGAATTATCAAAACAACTCGATAGAGTCTTTGAGCTTGAAGAACTTGAAGAGCTCAAAGAAGACAGTACATTGCGGAGAATCCATTTCGACTGGATCGACGCGGGAGAGAAGACTCAACGGACTATAGCACGACTTTCGGCACAACTCAGGCGTTTTCTTGATGATCGGGTGTATCTGGAAAACCGCAGAATTACAGAAATTCTCGATTCTATTGAGAAAAATGCCATGATGATCAAAGATAGATTACCATCAGGAACATGGATGGATGTGGAAAATTCCAAAGCTGATATCAGGTTTCCGATGGAACAGCCTCTGTTTACCCCGCCGCCTGTCCAGCAGCTTGTATCCATGATTCAGATCGAAGAAGAACAGGATATCGACACATCCGGTCTCTTCAATCTTGTATTTATCAACAAAGAACAGCTGCTCAGAAATATCAGTCAATCATTGAGGACAAAGACACAGATCAGACTCGGTCAATTACTCGAAGAACACCCGCTGCAGCAGGGTCTTGCCGAACTGATCACATACCTGCAGATAGCAGAGGAAAATCCGTTCTCAACTGTTTCAGAGGAAGAGATTGATCATGTAACATGGATCAGTGATAATGAGACGACAAGAAAGGCCCGGATCCCCAGAATTATCTTCACGCGGAGGAACAGCAATGGAAGCTGAGAAAGACAACGATATCTCCGAGGTAGTCATCCACCTGATGAGAGGTATTCTCTACAGAGATGAAAAACCCCGGGTATGGCAGGATATGGAACGATTCGAAGGATCCGTAAGGGATTATCTGTCTGTGATGAATTTGAACCTCGAAATATATGAAAGTGACGGATTTGCTTATCTTCGAACCAGAGATCAGCAGAATGAGGATTCGTCATTACCGCGGATCATGAACCGCAGACAGCTTTCATATCCGGTTAGTCTGATCCTGTCTCTGCTGAGAAGGAAGATGGTAGAACACGACACCACTTCCAGTGAACCGAGACTCATCATTGAAGTCGGGGAAATGGTCGAAATGATATCAACGTTCTTTCCATCCTCTAACAATGAAGTAAGGGTTCTCAAAAGAATCGATGCTCATCTGCAGCGTGTATCCGACCTGGGATTCATCAGGTTCCTTGGAACGGATAAGAAAAAATTCGAAGTGAAGAGAATTCTCAAAGCATACATTGATGCTCAGTGGCTAAGTGAATTCAATGAGAAACTGGAAGAATACCGTTCGTATGGATCGATGAAAACCAACCGGGGAGAAGACGATGTTTGATGGATTTCTGGAATTTGCTGAAGATGACAAAATGGCCGGGTTCAGACTCTCCGAGATACAACTCTATAACTGGGGAACCTTCCATGAAAAGATCGTAACTTTAAATCCTGAAGGGAAGAACAGTCTCCTCACCGGCGATATAGGATCAGGGAAATCGACGATTGTCGATGCTATTACAACCCTTCTCGTTCCTTCCCATAAAGTAGCCTACAACAGGGCAGCCGGTGCAGATTTCAAAGAGCGGTCGCTAAGATCCTACGTCATGGGCTACTACAAGTCGGAACGCAGCGAAGGAGGATACTCGACCAGACCTGTTCCTCTCAGAAAAGCCGGTACAACATACTCGGTTATTCTCGGAGTATTCCATAACGAGGCCTTATCGCAGACTGTCTCTTTAGCACAGGTATTTTTTCAGAAAGATTCAAATGGACAACCTGACAGATTCTTTGTAGTGGGTGACAGACGGTTATCGATCAGAGAAGATCTTTCTGATTTCGGGAAGGAATTGACAATACTCAAAAAAAGACTGAGAAAAGAAGAATCAATCGAAGTCTACAATAGATTTCCCGAATACGGGGCGGCATTCAGAAGACGTTTCGGCCTGAAAAATGCGCAGGCGCTTGAGCTTTTTCACCAGACAGTGTCGTTGAAGACCGTCGGGAATCTCACCTCGTTCGTTCAATCTCATATGCTCGAGCCTTTCGATGCGGTCACTCCTATCGATAACCTCATCCACCATTTTGAGAACCTCGATAAGGCGCACAATGCAATCCTGCGTGCAAAAAGACAGATTCAGATCCTGTCTCCGCTCGTTGATAATCTTGACCGTTATCAGGCACTCGAGCAGGAGATCAATGAAAAAGTAAAGATAAGAAATGAACTGAAATACTATATTGCAGAATCCAAACGTCTATTATTGGACGACCGTCTCGACAAGGAACTTGAACTTCAAAGAAGACATCAGCAGAAGCTTGAACATTCTGACGCCCTTATCAGATCTCTGCAGGGACAACGCGATGAAGTAACTCAGTCCATCGCCGCAAAAGGTGGAGCCCGTCTTGAGATTCTGTACAACAAGAAAGAAAGTACCGAAAGGGAGAGAGATTCAAAAATGAGACGTTCCGAAGAATATGAGGCAGTAGCTAAAAGACTCGGCCTCTCTCCTCTTATCGGAATAGATCAGTTCAACGACAACATGATGACAGCCCGCAACCGGATGACAGATGTATTCGATGAACGAAACATAATCGAACAGCAGCTGTCCGAAACAGATTATGAAAAACGGAAACTTCATGATGAACAGACGGCCCTCATCGACGAGATAACCTCTCTGACAGGAAGAAAGAGCAACATCGACAGACGGCAGATCGAGATCAGAGAAAGACTCTGTAACGCGCTCTCGCTGAATGAATCGTCGCTTCCATTCATAGGAGAAATGCTCTCTGTAAAGCCTCATCAGCAAAAGTGGGAAGGTGCCATAGAACGGGTTCTGCGGTCTTTTGCTCTGACCCTCCTTGTTCCGGACAATCTATATGAAAAAATATCTCAATGGGTTGATTCGACTCATCTCAAAGGAAGGCTCGTATACTACCGGATGTCAGATAAGGACGTGAAAAAGCCTAAAGACATTCTTCCTGGGTCAATCGTCGAGAAACTCATGATAAAAGAGGATAATGCCTGTCACGCGTGGCTCGAGAAAGAACTCGCTCACCGGTACTGGGATTGTATCTGTTGTGAAAATATGCAGGAATTCAGACGGGTGAGCAGAGGCATTACCAGATCCGGTCAGATAAAAGGCAGTGCTATCCATCACGAAAAAGATGACAGATTTGTCATTTCAGACAGAAGACGGTATGTGCTCGGATGGGTAAACACCTCGAAACTGACTGAATTGGAACGGTTGAAGGTCAATAATGATCTCTCACTCTCCCAACTGGGGACAAAGATAGCTGAACTGCAGAAAAAAAAGACCCGGCTTGAATCGGAAATTCAGGATCTGAAGAGAATCACTGATTATACTCAATATGAGGAACTCGACTGGAAAGGACCCGCACACAGTATTGAAGAGATTCTCTCTGAGATCAAACTGATCGAATCCAATTCCGATATTTTGGAAACTCTGCAGCAGAAACTGTCTCAGATACATTCAGATCTGGTATCCGAAACAAATCAGAAGAATGAACTGCTCATCAAAGCAGGTCGAATAGAAAACAAAATCGAATCTATTCGCGAACAGTTGTCGATCATAGAGGATCTGCTGAAGCAGACCCCTACGGCGATCGATACCATCATCGCCGATATAGGTCCGCTTATAACTGAACAGTTCAAAGACAAAACCCCGAACATTGACGGGCTCGACCACATTGAACGCTCATTCCGTGAAGAACTGCAGGCAGACATAGACGCGGCAAAGAAACGACTGGACAGACTGCGTGATTCCATCATCTCCGTCATGGGAGATTATAATCGTGAGTACCCGTCTGAGACCCGTGAGGTGGACCCGTCTATTGAAGCGGGGAATGAGTATCGCACCATGCTCAACATTCTGGTCGGCGAGAACCTTCCGAAATTCGAAGATAAATTCAAAGTGCTGCTGAACGAGAATACGATCCGTGAGATCGCCGGTTTTCAGGCCCTTCTGAATAAAGAACATCAGCAGGTGAAAGAGAGAGTCAACCAGATCAACAGATACCTGCACGGAATTGACTTCAACAAAGACCGCTATATCGTTCTTGAGGCTCTGAACACAAATGACGTTGAGATCAGGACATTCAGACAGGATCTGAAATCCTGTATCGAAGGATCCTTGGGAACAGAGGTTCCGGATCAGCAATACAGTGAGACAAAGTTCCTTCAGGTCAAAGAACTTATCAACCGTTTCAAAGGTCGGGAAGGATATTCCGATCTTGACAAACGGTGGAGAGAGAAGGTTACCGATGTGCGCAGCTGGTTTGCATTCGCAGCATCTGAAAGATGGAGAGAAGATGACTTAGAATACGAACATTATACCGATTCGGGAGGCAAATCCGGAGGGCAGAAGGAAAAACTCGCATATACAGTACTGGGAGCATCTCTGGCTTATCAGTTCGGTCTTGAATGGGGCGAGGTCCGTTCCCGTTCTTTCCGTTTCGTGGTCATAGATGAAGCTTTCGGAAGAGGCTCGGATGAATCGGCCCATTACGGACTGGATTTGTTCAAAAGGCTCAATCTTCAGCTGCTTATTGTCACCCCGCTGCAGAAGATTCATATCATCGAACCGTATGTTTCAAGTGTAGGATTTGTTTATAACCCAGCCGGAAAGGAATCGCTTCTACGCAATCTCTCGATTGAGGAGTATCATCATATAAAGGAGACCTATTGGGATGATGTATCCACAGGACGTAATCAGGAAGCTGCAGACTGATTGGGAACGCGGCTATTTCTATAAGCATTATAGAACCTGTTTCCCGTATGATTATCGACTGCCTTCGGTCACATCGAAACAGATGACCGAGAACTATGATCTGATTAGAACATGGATCAAATCATTCAAGGATCATCAGAAACTCTCTCCCTTTTTATGCTATAAAGAGGTCAATCACCGGCTCTTCGGCAAGAATATGATTCCTGATCACCTTCGATTCGAAAGTCCTGAAGATCTTGCTCTACTGCTCGGTAAACGTCGTAAATGGGATGAATTCATCAATCTGACAGAGACTGTCAGAAGAAAGGATGAGAGACTGTACGAATGGGCGATGGGTCATCCGATAAAACTTCTGGAAACATCGTCAGATCTTGACAGACTGCTTCTGCTATGGGAGTGGATGATCGGTCATCCAAGAGCCGGGATATATCTCAGACAGATTGATGTTCCAATGATTGATACAAAATTCACTGAAAAACATAAGCAAATCCTTTATCAGTGGTTGAATATCACGGCAGATAAGAACCACATCGATGAAAACCACCGGGGAGTGGCACAATTTGAACGAAGATTCGGATTTAAGGATAAGCCGGAATTAGTGAGATTCCGTCTGCTCGACCCGCGATTGTACTACAGAGGATGTGAAGATATATCCATTCCTTCAGGACAATTCTGCCAACTGTTCCAAGCTGATGATACACTTCCTGTCGAACGAGTCTTCGTAATCGAGAATGATATCTGCGCACTCAGCTTCCCGAATATCGAAAGAAGTCTGGTAATCTTCGGACGGGGATATAATTTCAACCATTTGAAAGAATGTGCATGGCTTAATAGAACCTCAATCTGGTACTGGGGTGATATCGACACCCACGGTTTCTCAATACTCAGTCAGTTTCGCTCTCTGTTCCCTTCTACTTCTTCATTTCTGATGGATCGGAAAACGCTGATGGACCACCAGAATTCATGGGGGAGAGAGCCCAAACCGTTCACAGGAGATCCGCATCATCTGAACGACGATGAAAGAGCTCTTTATCAGGATCTGGTGTCCAATACTATCCGCGATAATCTCCGGTTGGAACAGGAACTTATTAGCTACAACAGAGTTCAATCAGCTGCAGAATTTTGCAAAGATCAAGTTTAGATCTGTTACCTCCTTGATTACAATACAGATAAATGAATGACATGAAAATCTTTATCAGGATTAGCATTGGAAGATTCGACACTGAAGTGGTATGATTATTGTATCAGCAGATATCCGGGAGAATACATGACTCACAACAGTTTTACATTGATCAGTGATATCCACATGGGAGGCCTTATTGAATGCCGTCCCGGAGATGAAGCGGAACATCTACTGAACATCTTCTTTGATCTGTGCGAATCTGAAGTGATCATAGATCTGGGAGACAGAGTCAATAATCATGACTATTGCTCAGATTCCGAGAACACCAGAAAAATCGTCTCTCTTTTTAGAAAGTCAGGAAAAAAGACTTATCCCGTCTTAGGCAATCACGATCTGCATAACGTGACTATCAAAGAGAATCTTGAAATCCTTGGCCTGCAATCATCCTACTACTCGAAAATCATCAATGGAATCCGTTTCATCTTTTTGAATACCGCTGACCCTGTCAGAAAAGAATGCATGGGACACATATCGTGTCAGCAGTTGAAATGGCTTGAACAAGAATTGACGGCAGACGATCTACCCAAGATTATTTGTGCTCATCATCCCTTCTTCAGCCAGGATATGAAGGGAAATCCCTTTTTCACAACCATTGCAGGTCAGGAAAAAATTGATAACGGAGAAGAAGTTGAACGTATATTACTTCAGGGAAAAAATATACTTTGTTATCTATGTGGTCATGTTCACTGGTTTTATTTCAAAAAAGTAAATACCATTCCCTGCCTGGCAGTTCCTTCTTTCATTGAAAACTACCCCCTTAAAGAACAATGTGCAGGTAGGTATTGTGAATTCTCGATTGAAGACAGGAAAATCGAAATCTCCTTCAAAACGGTCAATCCTTCAAGAGTTCTGGGTAAGATCGAGTATGATTGCTGATAATGTATATTCTCTTTCAACCGGACTAATCTTATCCTTCTGCGATAGGCTAAAAACTCCATATTACAGGTGTCTTAGACCTGCAGCCGCTCATATAATGGTCCATGACGAGCAGCATCAGTTCTGTCTGGATACTTCTATATGACATTTCATTCCAATGATTTTCGAACTCATCAGGATCATTTTCAAGATCATATAGTTCTCCGGTACTTTGAGTATGATAGATAACAATCTTGAACCGGTCATTCCGGTACATCGTGGCATTGGTAGTATGGTGAACAGCATTCTTATCCGCAAATTGGGGCCATAGCGAATCATGATATTCACACACGACATGATCTCGGACCGGCCCGTTTTCTTTTTCTGTGAGGATCTTCCACAGGGAATTCGCCGATGCTGTCATTTTTGCCATCTCACGTAGTGTCGGCACAATATCTCTCAACTCGACAAGATGATCATATTGCTTGCCCTCTTTGATGACGCCGGGAAGAGAAAAGATCAGAGGAACTTTGGTAGCCCCTTCATAAAACCTCGCCCCTTTCAGCAGCAGACCATGGTCACCGAGCATCTCTCCGTGATCGGAATGAAAGATGATCATAGTCGTTTGTCTCAGATCGTGTTCTTCCAGATAATTCAGCAATCTTCCGATCTGCTCATCTATGAGCTCCACCATCCCGTAGTAGCTTGCTTTCTTCTGTTTGATTATTTTATCCGGTTCATGAAAATTCAGAGCACTCTGATGATAAGCCATCTTCAGATTTTCCTGATTTTTCATATCACTCTCTCTGAACAGCGGATCCGGCAATTTCTCACAGTCATATCTGCCGGCATACTCTTCGGGTGCATCAAAAGGAGGATGCGGGTCGAAAATATTGAGACTCAGCAGCCATGGATCATCCGTATTTTCACTCTCCCATTCATCTATACACTCGATAGCCTTGTTCACACACCAGGTACTCTGATGCTTCTGTGCAGTGATGTTTCTTGAATATCCTCTTCTGTGACCGGATTCGTACTCAAATAATTCCCTGAGATCTCCTTTGGTATCAACAAGCCATTTCAGATATTCGTTATCCTCACAATTTCCATACCAGGGGTCATGGCTGTAATGGAAAACTTCGTAGGCATCATCGCAGCGGTTCTCTATGCCCTCCTTTGGTGATGCAAGATGAAGTTTTCCGCACAGACCGCACCTGTACCCAAGATCATGAAGTTCTTTCGTAATAAGTTCGGTTTCTTCGGGAACACTCTTTTGACCGTTTGCCGTGATACCTGTCTCTGAGGGATATTTTCCGGTAAGAAAGCTCGCTCTGCTCGGAGAACAGACAGGATTCTGACAATATGCATTGGTAAAAGAAGTTCCTTCTCTGCATAGTCGGTCGAGATTAGGTGTATGTATTGCCTGATTCCCCAGGTAATGGATGGTATCATAGCGCTGCTGGTCAGTACATATCCATAAAATATTCGGTCTTCTCATTGGACCTCCCAGCATGCCGTCCAATGCTCTTCGGAAGTCTTTTTTAGTTCAGGCTCTTGTTCTCTGCATATCTTCTTAGCATAGGGACATCGTGAAGAAAATGCACATCCTTGAGGTTTGTGCAGAGGACTGGGAACCTCCCCTTCTGTAATGATTCTGGTCCTTTTTCTCTCCTTCGCAGGATCTGCAATAGGGACTGCACTGAGCAGGGTCTTCGTATACATATGCTGAGGGTTTTGGAAAAGCTCTTTCTTACCGGTGATCTCGACGATCTTACCAAGATACATCACTGCGATACGATCGCTGATATGTCTCACAACACTCAGATCATGAGCTATGAACAGATAAGTCAGACCCAGCTTGTCCTGAATATCCTGAAGAAGGTTGATGACCTGAGCCTGAATTGATACATCGAGTGCAGCAATAGGTTCATCGCATACGATGAATTTCGCATTAAGAGCCAATGATCTGGCAATCCCGATTCTCTGACGCTGTCCACCCGAGAACTCATGCGGGAACCGGTTCATGAATCTGGGATTCAACCCTACAAGTTCCATCAACTGTGCGACCTTGTCTTGTTTTTCAGATTTTGAGATCATCGAATGGGCAATCAACGGGTCTGAAATGATATCTATAACCGGTTGACGTGGATTGAGTGATGCATAAGGGTCCTGGAATATCATCTGCAGATCCCGGCGGAGAGGCATCATCTCTTTCTGAGTCATTTTCGTAAGATTCTTGTCTTTATAGTAAATACTGCCTTCGGTACTTTCAATCAGTCTGAGTATCGCACGTCCTGTCGTTGATTTTCCGCACCCGGATTCCCCGACAAGACCAAAAGTTTCATTACTCCTAATGGAAAAATCAAGGCCATCTACCGCTTTGACGACTCCAATCTGTTTCTTTCTAAGGATACCTTCACGTACGGGGAAATGGACCTTCAATCCTTCCACTGACAATAGTGTGTTATCTCTTTTTACATCTTTAATTTCTGCCATATTATCAGTCTCTCCTCTAACCTGTTGTTCAATCGAGCCAGCAGGCCGCACGATGGTAAGGATCTCCATTACGAATTTCCAATACCGGATTCTCTTTGAAACATCTTTCAACAGCCTTTGAACAACGGGGGGCAAACGGGCATCCTGTCGGCATCCTGTTCATATAAGGAGGCAGTCCGGGAATCGAAGCAAGCCTGTTTCTTTCGTCATCATCGATAGTAGGTAACGACTTCAGCAGTCCTCTGGTATATGGATGTACCGGATGTGTATAGAGCTGATCGACAGGAGCCTCCTCGACTATGAATCCTGCATACATTACAAGGACTCTATCAGCCATTCCGGCCACTACTCCCAGATCATGTGTGATCCAGATGATGGATGTTCCGAACTTGTCTTTCAAATTCTTCACCAGATCGATTATCTGAGCCTGAACCGTCACATCCAGTGCTGTAGTAGGTTCATCGGCAATGATGATCTTCGGATTGGATATCAGTCCCATCGCAATCATGACTCTCTGTCTCATTCCTCCCGAGAACGTGTTCGGATAATCTTTCAGCCGTTCTGCAGGAGAAGGAATCCCTACGATCTCGAGCAGCTCGGCCGCTTTTCTGAAAGCTTCCTTCTTTGAAACACCCTGTGATATCAATCCTTCAGTCAGCTGATCTCCAATGGTGAGGACAGGATTGAAAGATGTCATCGGATCCTGAAAGATCACTCCGATCTCCTTTCCCCTGAATTCACGCAGTTCATTCTGGCTCAGATCAAGCAGGTTGCTCCCTTTGTAGAGAGCTTTACCGCCTGCGATCTTTCCGGGCGGCATCTCGATCAGTTTCAGTAAAGACATCGAACTTACCGTCTTTCCCGATCCGCTCTCACCGACAATCCCGATGGTCTCTCCTTTGTGCAGGGTGTATGAAATGCCGTTCACAGCATGTATCGTCGCCTCACGTGTTTCAAAGTGAACTTTCAAATCTTTAATTTCCAGCAGCTTTTCCATCTTTGCCTCACAACATCATCTTCGGATCCATGGCATCTCTGAGACCGTCTCCGATAAAATTGATACTCAACACCGTAACCGCTATCAGAATTCCTGCAGGAATCCAGACCCAGGGCATTGTCTCTAAAATAGTTAAAGTCGTTGCTTCCTGGAGCATATTCCCCCAACTTGGGGTCGGCAGCTGAACGCCCAGCCCCAGAAAGGAAAGTCCCGCCTCCATGAGTATCGCATTCGCCATATTGAAGGTCGCACTGACTATCACAGGACTGAGGGCATTAGGCAGAAGATGGCCGAAAATAATGGTGGGTGTTTTGATTCCGAGGCTTCTGTCGGCTTCGATGAACTGCATTTCCCTGAGGTGAAGGAACTCTCCCCTGGTGATTCGTGCAATACGTGTCCACGAGAGTACACCGATTGCAAACATAGTATTGAAAAGACTCGGCCCAAGTACAGCCACCAGGGTCATGACGATGACCAGATAAGGAAAACACATGATCGTGTCGGTGAACCTCATGATGATCATGTCCACCTTTCCGCCGAAATATCCGGCAAGTCCTCCCAGGATCACACCTATGGTGGTGGATATGATTACCGATACGAGCCCTACGGACAGAGAGACCCGTCCACCGATCATCAGTCTGGCGAAAATATCTCTTCCGATACTGTCGGTTCCCGATATATGTTTCAACGATGGACTCTGCGCCATTTCGGTGAAGTTCAGTTCATATGCACTATCACCGATGAAGATTGGGACAACGATCGTAAGAATCAGCAGGAAACCTAATACGACCAACCCGAACATAGCAAGTTTATGTCGTTTGAACCGCTGAACGGCTTTATAACCGAAACTCTCTCCCTTCACCATCTCCAACTGGTCGATCGAATCTTGACTGTGTATTGTATTATTCATATTTGATCCTCGGGTCCGCTACGGCATACATGATATCGGTCAGCAGATTACTGATGAGAATTACTATACTCGAGATGAGAGAAAGTCCCATGAGCATAGGGTAATCTCTCTGGGTCACCGATGTGACAAACAGTGTTCCGATTCCCGGCCATTGAAAGACCTGCTCTATGATGATAGCTCCACTGAAAAGCACAGGAATATTAAGACCTATCAGCGTGATGATCGGAATAAGAGCATTTCTGAACACATGCTTGCTTATGATCTTTTTCTCTTTCAATCCTTTGGAACGTGCCGTCCAGACGAAATCGCTGTGAAGCTGTTCGAGCATGCTCGCCCGTGTGTAGCGCAGAAATTCTGCGATTCTCAGAATTGAAAGTGAAACCATCGGCAAAACAAGATGCCAGA
>JAQQAI010000043.1 GCA_028532915.1 Sphaerochaetaceae bacterium | reverse complement strand
CTTGTTCATGATGTCTTCCCGTTTGAAAGCCGTCTGATCACCCCTTCGAAGGCCTTTTCGGTTCTCGACGGAGTTGTCGATAAGAATGGTGATGACTATTCTCAATATAATGAAAAAGCTTCCTATATGGAGTCAGATATTGCGAAGGTCCTCTTTTCCTCCGGTTTCACCTGGCCCGGGCTTACATTGACGGAAGACCGGATCGCTTTGAATATTCTTGCCAGTCGGGAGGATGTCGATGAGAATCGGCTGGGATGCTGCGGGTTGAGTCTCGGAGGTATGCGTGCACAATATATTTCAGGTTCGACCGATAAAATCCGATGTACGGTATCTGCCGGATTTATGACTACATGGAATGATTTTATCCTGCATCATGCGATCGACCATACCTGGATGTACTCGATTCCCGGACTGTCGAATCTGATGGGGCTTTCAGATATCGTGTCGATGACCGCTCCGTCGCCGCTTCTGGTCCAAAGCTGCAGTGATGATGAACTGTTCAGCCTGGATGAAGTGAGAAAGGCTGAGAAGAATCTTCGCGGTGTATATGAGAAAGCCGGCTTCCCGGACCATTTTGACCACAGATATTACAAAGGCTCCCATCGTTTCAGCACAGAAATGCAGACGGAAGCCTTTGACTGGTTGTCCAGATGGTTATGAATGAACAATGTGTTCTTCGAGAACATCTTCGAGCGGTGTGAACTGAGGTGAACTGTACCCTAAAGGATTATGGCGGATCCACCCCTCGGCGAAGTCGAAGGCTTTCGAATCCTTTCCGACCTGATGACTCATATCGCGCATCGTCTGGACATACGAATCGAGTTTCTGACTGTCATCAAGCCAGTTCCTCTGGGAATTATGCATCGAGAGCATCTTCTCTTTCTTGTCGATTACCGCCGAGATGTCTGTATAGAACTGGGCTTTGACCTTGTTTTGAAGACCGTCATGCAGACCGTAGGGAAGTGCATGATACAAAGCAACCTCTTTTTGAAACGTCGGTGTGTCCGGAATCGTTTTGAAGTTGGGCATAGCGTTGGTAAACGCTGCGGTAACAGCGATCCTTGCCGTGTTCATATGGTCTTCCATATAGTCAAGAAGAGCTGGAACAAGGAGGATGTCGGGACGTGCCTTCCTGATCACAGATGCTACCTTTCTCACCAGATCGAGATCATATACCACCTCGAGGTCATTTGCGATGCTCGGATACCATGTCGCACCGAGAAAATCGGCAGCGTTTTGTGCCTCTTTGCGGCGGATATCCTCGATCTCCTCTCTTCCATATTCCAGTGTCCCGCAATTTCCGTTCGCCACATTCATATAATGCAGAGTCACCCCCTGTTCTTTCAGCAGAAACAGAGTCCCCGACATCATGAACTCGATATCGTCGGGATGACATCCTATCGCCATTGCCGTCATGTGTGTGCTGGTATCCATAATTTAAATCATAACCTCCTTTCCTCCGTTGGATGCAGATTCATGGCATGCGAGTACCAGAAGGATGTTTCTCAGTCCTCTTCGTCCGTCCATTCTCTGATTATTGATGATCGAATTCGCATGTTCTGTGATCTGCGCCTGATAAATATTTTCCACATCTGCCATACAATAAGTCTTTGAAATCTCATCGGTCACCAGCTCAAGTCTGACCGGAGCCGGTTCATCCTGATGTCCCGATAACTGGAACATCGTTCCATATCCTCTGATCACACCTCTTTCGCCGTATATCTCGTAGCCGAGATTCTGAAGAGTTCCTACAACACCTCCTCTCGGCTGATTGAAGGCGACCCTTACACATCCTTCAAGACCATTTTTAAGGATGTAGCTGATGACAGCCCCGTTCTCTACCGCGATATCGAGTGTAGGCGGGTAATACGTACACCTGAGAGACCTGATCTGCTCATCGAACAGAAATTCTCCCATATCGAGACAGTGGGCTCCCACATCTCCGATAGGACCTCCCAGTTCTTCAGGCCGGCTGCACCTCCAGGACTGTGCTTCCGCAGGATCTTTCCCGTAGAGGAATTCCATATGAAGTGTGGTAAACAGATCGTGTCCTGCGACACCGCTTCTGATGAGCTCTTTAGCTTTTCTGTTATAGACATTCTTTGTCATCATCAGATTCGTACAGATACTCAAATCGAACTTCTCGGCAGTCTCCACAAGCTTTTTCGCCTGATTGATATCGACTGTCATAGGTTTTTCGATGATCACATGCTTTTTCGCCTGAAGAGCCTTCATAGCGACTTCAAAGTGCGTCGAATTGCTCGTTGCTACATATATCGCATCGATCTTCGGGTTCTTGAGAAGTTCATCTACCGATTCATACCAACGTATTCCCAAAGCATTAGCAGCGCTTTTTCTTCCTTTGTTGATATCAGTAGCTCCTGCAAGCGTGAACGGGAGGATCTGGTGATTGAACCTGTCTCTGTCCAGGGCAAAGCCTTCTTTTGCTATCCTGTTTTCGGCAATCCCGCCGAATCCTACTATTCCATATTGTATCTGATCCATACCGAAAGCTCCCTACTTATAGTTCTTTTGAAGAATCTTCTTCACAGCATCGATACACCGCTGGATGTGTTCTATTTCCCATGTGGGATGGAGGAACAGATTCAGTGTCTCCTTTCTCAAAGATTTTGCCGTTCTGCACTGTCTGGTTCCATATTTCACTGATTCGGCATCGGTGTACTCTTTCGATTTGAACGGGAATTTCACCCGGCCGAAGCCGTTAAGGTCCTTGTAGGCTTTTTCCTCATAGGCTTCCGGCCACTGGATCCCATAACAGGGGATACCTGATGCTGCCAGGGTCTTAACGAATGCGGGAGCATCGATAGTGAGAACATCAAGGTCCAGGCGGATAGGATACCACCAGTAAGCATTCATTCTGTCGGTCGTATTGACCGGCAACGCCTTTATCCCTTTAAGTGCGGTGAACGCATCATCGTAGATTTTCGCATATTCTCTTCTCCTCTTCAGGTTCCAGCTGTCAAATCTTTTGAGTTCATTAAGGCCGATGATTGACTGAATCTCGGTCATACGATAATTGAATCCGACTCGGTTGTGCACATAGTTGAGCTTTTCTTCCATTGCAAGAAGATTGAGTCTCTCTTGTACATCATACCCGTGGTCTCTGAACGATCGGCATTCCCATGCAAGATCGTCATCATCCGTGACTACCATTCCGCCTTCTCCGCCGGTGGTGAAATGCTTGCTCTGGCAGAAACTGAAACAGCCGGCATCACCGACAGTCCCTACTTTCTTTCCTTTGTACATCCCGCCGACACATTGAGCGCAGTCTTCTATGACATACAGATCATGTTTCTTTGCAAATGCCATGATGGGATCCATATCGGCGACAACTCCATACAGATGGACGACCACGATAGCCCTTGTCCGTTCGCTCAATAAAGATTCCAGCTGATGTGGATCGAGTGTATGATCTGTGGTAACATCTGCGAAGACGGGGACCGCACCTGCCTGAACTATCGAGAAGGATGAGGCAATGAAAGAGTAGGATGGGACGATAACCTCATCTCCGGGGCCGATACCCAAAGAAGAAAGTGCGATATGAAGAGCAGCTGTACCGTTGGTACAGCTGATGGCATTCTTAACCTGTTCCCATCGGGCGAACTGGCGTTCGAATTCCATCCCCTTCTTTCCCGTCCAGTAGTTCACTTTTCCCGATCGTATCGGTTCTGCTATCGCCTCGGCGGTCTCCGGGGCAAACTGGGGCCACATTGGAAAACCCAGTTTTGCCGCACCGTCAGCGTTCATTACAATATCATTATCACTATTCATGGAAACACCTCCCTTTCCAGATAAAACTTCGATGATACTGCACAAAATATCATGTGGTATCATACTGTCAGATACCTGCCGGTCGCTATGAGGTGAAGCAGAGATGAACCGGCAGATACGGGACTGTCCCCGATCAGTGCATCTCGATTGAACAGGAGCCCAGATTCGGAAGAAGATAATGGAATTCAACTTCCGGATGATCGGCAAGAAGAGACATCGGAACACTAGAGTCTTTGATATCGTTAGCGATCATATATGCCGTCAGTCGCATTCCGAAGGCATTGTCATGCCAGCCCGGATGCCAGATGCTTACCTTGTCGCATTTCCATGTTTCCACAGGTCCGACGCTGATCGCATGAATCGGGATATTGGAGACGACCCCGCCTCCTGAAGTTCTGGCATTCTGAATCATCGTCATAGGATGGATTTCAAGAACTCTGGCACTCTGCTGCCGATACTGCTCGGGTGATGGCGGATTATCTGTGAAAGGAGCGACTCTCTGTGGAGGGTCGTTGAAGGCCCAGTGTTTCGTCTCTCCCTGTCCTCCCTGCATGATAAGACATTTCGCCTGGTCGAAAGATGCTGTATATTCGGCAAGATTATCGACAGTGGGGAAGTGAAGGTTCTCATCCGGCATCCTCAGGCGCTTGTCAATCCGGTTGAACAGCAGTTCCATATCGGCACGTCTGAAACTCAGAGGATAGGATTCGTCCACCTCTTTTCCGTCTACGACCCATTCATCCATCGCCCAGAAATGTCCTTCCCTGACATCAATTTCCATCTCGTTAATGATTCTGGCCACCAGAGGGAGCTGTTCTGTAGGGCCGATGGGACCGCAGATTCCTTTTGGATCATCGGCTGTCGAGGAAGTGAATGCTTTAATATATTCAAGTGCTTCTGCAAGGAAGAAATCATCTCTGGTCTCATAGAACCGGATATTGAATCCCGGTTTCTTCAATGCCAGCAGATCTTTTGCGGTCAGTCTTGCCGCCGCATCTAAAATCTCGGGGTCCAGTGTGGTG
>JAQQAI010000042.1 GCA_028532915.1 Sphaerochaetaceae bacterium | reverse complement strand
GAACCAGTTGCCTGATGGGCGCGATTGGGTTTGAACCAACGACTTCTACCGTGTGAAGGTAGCACTCTCCCGCTGAGTTACGCGCCCGGTGGATGGTTTACTATGTTAGGCATTTTTTTGCATTTTGTCTATAGAATTTTTTAATATGATTGCGTATAATGTTGTTGCTTATGCAACAGATGAATTCAGTCAAACCATTTTACCCGATGCTCGTGAAAACTCCTCTGTTCTCGGATATAAGAGAAGAGGATATGACCCAGCTTTTGTACTGCCTGCGCTGCCATACGAAAGAATTCGATGCGGGGCAGTTCATCTTTTTCTCAGAGGAAAAATACGATAACTTCGGTGTCGTCCTGGAGGGTAGGGTACAGGTTATAACCGAGGATCTGTTCGGAAACAGGAGCATAACCGCAAAACTGCCTCCCGGCGAGATCTTCGGTCAGATCGCTACCACCGAAGAGGCCCGATATGCTCCGGCCTCGGTTGTGGCGGACACCGACTGCCTTGTGATGTTTCTCAACTTTTCCAGGCTGGTGGCTCCCTGCACGAGAGCCTGTGCGTTTCACTCGACAGTCATCGAGAATATGATGAACGTCCTTGCAAAACGGAATCTGCTGATGAATCAGAAACTCGCCATCCTCTCTCAGAGAACCATGAGAGACAAGCTCCTTGCATTCCTTCTTCTGCAGTATAAGCAGGTCGGAACCAGGACCTTCACCATCCCTTTCAACCGGGATGAACTCGCAGACTTTCTCTGTGTGAACAGAAGCGCTCTTTCACGTGAGATCGCCAAGATGATCGATGAAGGAATAATCGAATCACACAGGAGCAATTTTACCCTTACCGATGAGACTCTGTTGTAGTATCATAGACTTATGGATATTCAAACAGTAGTCCGCTCTCAAAGGACATTCTTTCAAAGCGGAGCCACCCTTTCGCTCTCTTTCCGCATCGATGCTCTGAAGAAGCTACAGAAAGCACTTGTCGAACATACACATGAGCTTACCGAAGCACTCTATCAGGATCTTCATAAAAGTGAACACGAAGCGTATATGAGTGAGGTAGGTCTGGCTCTCGAAGAGATCAGATACCACATACGCCATCTCAGGAAGTGGGCGAAACCTGATAAAGTCTCACCCTCGATCGGCCAGTTCCCTGCAAAGGTGAGAGTCCTCAAAGAGCCCTTCGGTGTCACTCTGATCATGAGTCCGTGGAACTATCCTGTACTTCTTACCCTCTCTCCTCTCATTGGGGCTCTGTCGGCCGGCAACTGTGCCGTCGTCAAACCTTCGGCCTATTCGGAATCTACTTCGGCAGTCCTTGAAAAGCTTCTGTCTTCCCTTTTTCCTTCAGAGTATGTCTATGTCGTTCAGGGAGGAAGAGACGCCAATACCGCATTGCTGAACCAGAGGTTCGATTATATCTTCTTCACCGGCAGCACGGCTGTCGGAAAAGTTGTCATGAGAGCGGCCAGTGAGAATCTCACTCCCGTGACACTCGAACTCGGGGGAAAGAGCCCGGTGATAGTTACAAGGAATTGCAATCTCGATATAGCCGCGAAAAGGATCATCTTCGGGAAACTGATAAACGCCGGACAGACATGTATAGCCCCCGATTACCTGCTTGTTGAAAAAGAGGTCAGAGAGCCTCTGATCGAGAAGATGAAGCACTATATCGTACAGTTCGTGGGAGAGAACGCGAATGCCTGTGAACAGTATCCCGGGATCATCAACCGCAAAAGGTATGACAGGCTCATCGAGCTGCTTGAGCAGACGACGGTGATCTACGGAGGCCGATGTGAATATCCTTTCATCGAACCTGCTCTGGCAGTCCCGAACGATCGGGACCTGCTGCTCGAAGAGGAGATCTTCGGACCGATACTTCCGATAATAGAGATCGGGAGTATCGATGAAGCTGTCGACATCATAAGAAGCAAAGAGCGACCGCTTGCGCTTTATCTGTTCACTGATGACAAAATGATAGAAAAAAGGATATGTGAAACACTGAGTTTTGGAGGCGGGTGCATCAACGATACGATACTCCATCTGGCCAATGTGAAAGCGCCGTTCGGCGGAGTAGGGTACAGCGGAATGGGCATGTATCACGGGAAATACAGTTTTGATCTGTTATCACATCACAAGACAGTCATGAAGAAAGGAAAGCTGTTCGATATCAATGCCCGCTATCATCCGTACAACGAAAAGAAGAGTGCACTGATCAGAAAAGTGCTTAAGTGATCACAAGACCATTTCCATCAGCTCAAGGCCTTTCAGATGCCATGAGACGGCAGATCCGTAACGGTCTCCATCTCCTGTTTTGATGTCGATGGGAAGCTGCCCTTCCTGAGTCAACGTAACGACCGGGTTCACGTCTCCCGGAATAAAGAGAGTCAGTCTGGTATCTGTGCGATAGGCGCTGTCGCCGTCTGTATATTTTCCGAGCAGTGTATCTTCGGAAGTGATGATGACAATGGCATCGGTCTGTTCATTGCTGAAATGAAAATCTTTATGAGAGTAGTATTTCCACTGCGGTTCTCGCACATCTACGAAAAGAACATTCTCCCCTATGTGAGCATTGGTCGAGATTCTTGTGCTGGTGAATTGCCGGGCTTCAAGGATGAAGAAGGAGAAATACTGCTCGACCGATTCACTGTGATACTCGTCGATAAGCGAGAATTGCGGTCCTCCATCAGTCATTGTCTCCCCTGTTACAGCCTGTCTGATCTGTGAAGAGAGTTGAAAAAGATACCATCTGTTCTCATCATATCCGTTGCGGTAAAAGATGAAATCATCGAACAGCTGAAGATTCGATGCTTTGTCATCGGAAAGCTTGACGATGTGGGTTCCGTCGAGAGAGGACATGAACAGTCCTCCGTCTATGCCGCCGATCACCATATACTCATCATAGAGTGCATATTCTCCAGTCGGAAGAATTGATGCTGTATCACACGGGCACTGTTCATCTATCAGTTTGCGTCTGAGCATGTCATCTTCAATATAATAGAGGTATGCACCCGAGACCTGTGCATCATCGAAATTGTTTCCTGAAAGTTCGCCTACCTTTTCAAAGGTGGTCCTGTCGTAAATGACCACCTTTGAATGATCGTCGCTGGATGGATAGGTGTACAGTCTCTCTTTTTCGACGGCTATCAGATCCCCTGCGCCTCTACTGAGAATTTCCGTGCCGAAATTTCCATCATCGCCGGTTATCCTGAGGATATCTCCGGTCTCGGCGTCACTGAAATAGCCTGTCGAATCGAAGAATTGAAACGAAGAGACCGGTCGTTCACTGATCGTGTATGCTATATTGGAATCTTTGTCGAAGGCCTTCGCTCTGTTTTCATCTTCTTTGTCGATAAAGTAGATGTATGACTCATCCGAATAGAGGAGAACAGCATCTGTTTCAGCGATGTAGTCATCTTTCATCGAGGGGGTTCCAAGAAGCTTCATCGGAATCTTCTGAAGATAGGAGAATGTATCCTCCGGTGAGAAGGAGACTTTCCTGATCAGATAGAGATTATCGGAATCGATAAGAGCTCCGCCGCCGTTCCTTATATTGCTTACAGCGGTTCCCCTGAGGTCGAATGAAGGATCGTGAGCAAGGTTGTTTATCCAGTTTTCGATTTCTCTGGCCTTCTCTCCGTCGATAACAAGCTGACGGGTGCCGGCGCAGCCCGACAGGAATGTCATGACAGAAAAAAGAATGAGTATCTTGAGCAGAAAAAGGCTTTTTAAGTTTTTCTTCACCATATAGATAGACTCTACGACAATACAGCTTTACAGGTCAAGGAAAAGTGACTACCTGGAGTTCTCTTCCGCTTCGATAGATACCTTCGATGATCTTCACTGTCTCCCTTCCGTCTTCGCCTGTTACCATCGGAGTGTTTGAGGTTGTCACGGCTTTCACGAAATCCTCGACCTGCCGGGCGAAAAAATAGGTGTTCGGATCTATGGAATTGAAGAATGCCGTATCCTGCTGCCTGAAGGCCTCCAGAAGTGATGTTTCTCCTTCGATATTCCAGATATCGTTATAAGGCGGTTCTGTGATACCCGAGCGGCCGGCGATGAACATAGCTCCTCCGTCGGTCTGGACACCGACCGATGCTCCGCTGGTGCCGTGAACATGGACTTTCGCATAGATCCCCGGTTTCTGCGAATTGCTCAGAAGAAGTGATGCAAGAGCTCCGTTTTTAAACCGGATCGTCGCAGCCGCACTGTCTTCCACCTCGATATACGGGTGGTTCATGTTATCCCATTCTCCGTAGATCCTTTCCACAGGGCCCAAAAACCAGTGAAGCAGATCGAGCTGGTGCGGAGCCTGATTGATCAGGATCCCGCCGCCTTCGCTGTCCCATTTACCCCTCCACGGGTCGCTGTTGTAATATTCCTCATCTCTCCAGCCGAGAATCGTCACCTGTGCGAGAGCGACGGTTCCGAGCTTTCCGCTGTCGATCGCCTCGCGAATTCTCATCGTGGAAGGATACCATCTTCTCTGGCTGACCACCGACAGCTGCTTTTGCACATCTTGAGCTTTCTGTATCATCTCATCACATTGAACGACATTCATCGCCATAGGTTTTTCGACGAGGACATGAGCCCCTGCTTCGAGAGCTTCCATCGTATGTTTGTGATGGATGGGGTGGGGGGAGGTGATGATCACCGCATCGACATGATCGTAATTGATCATCTCCTCTACAGAATCGCGGGAGCCGATATTGAACTCCGTGGCGAACTGGTCTCTTCTTTTCCTGTTCCTGCCGCAGACAGAGACCAGTTGCGCTCCCTGGACACTTTCGATCGCCTGTGCATGAAGGTGGGCGACCTTGCCGTATCCGATTAATCCAAAGCGTACTTTTTCCATTTGCGCCTCCTATGGTTTCAATACTACCTTTAATAGAGGTTGTTTTCTACTGTAAAGGATGTCGAACCATTTGGGACCGTTTTCGAGAGTGTCGGTGATACTTATCAGCGGTTTTACATCGATCTTCTTTCGAGCCATCATATCGAGTACCAGCGGGTATTCTCCCGCTATCGCACAAGAACCGTACAGAGCAATCTCTCTGGTCACTATCTGCTGCAGAGGCAGATCTATCGAGGGGCTTACGTTTCCTATCAGCGTGACAGAACCGCCGTTTTCCACGATGGAGACGGCAGTGCGTACCGGAGCGGTCGCTCCCACAGCTTCGATGACTCTGCTGCATCCTGAAATTCCGGTCACTTCTCTTATTCTATCGGACAGGTCGGGATCTTCAGGGGCGAAGGCGGCATCGGCGCCGAATTCGACAGCGATGTCCCTTCTGTTCTCATCCGTATCGAGGGCAACGACCGCCCCTGCGGTTCTTGTCTTCGCCATCTGGATGGCAAGCAGACCGATAAGACCTGCTCCCACTATCGCGATACTGTCGTTCAATCTTACCGGTGTGATCCTCAGAGCATGGGCTGCCACGGATGCCGGTTCGGTCAGAGCTGCTTCGTCAAAGGATACCTCATCAGCGATAGGGAAGATGATATGCTGCGGAACCACCACATATTCAGCGAAGGTCCCGTCCTGTCTGTAATCATCGCATGAGACTCCAAGCACCCGTCTGTTGACACAGAGGTTCACTCTGCCATCTCTGCAGAAGCGGCACTCTCCGCACCAGATGGTGGAATCGAAGGTGACTCTCTGACCGACAGAGACTTTTGTTACCTCATTGCCGATCTCTTCCACGACTCCCGAAGCTTCATGTCCCATGATCACCGGCGGCTGTCTGCGGCCGGTCGACCCGTCGTATCCGTGGATATCTGAACCGCAGATAGCGGAAGCAGCGATCCTGATGAGCACCTCATCACTTTTTCTGATAGTCGGGGTGGCGACCTCCATGTACTCCAATCTTTTGTATCCGGTCAGAACGAGCGCTTTCATTACTTTTTCTCCTTAACGCTGAATGCGGGCCGAACCTCCCTGAGCGAATGCTTCGACCTGTTCCAGCGTAGCCATTGTCGTATCACCGGGGAAGGTTGTCAACAATGCGCCATGAGCCCACCCCAGATTCAGTGCTTTCTGCGGCTCCATATCCTGAAGTATTCCGTAGATCAATCCTGCAGCGAATCCGTCACCACCGCCGACTCTGTCGTAAACATCAAGCGAGGCAGTCGGTGCCTGATATGCTTTCCCCCCGATGTAAAGGACCGCACTCCAGTCATGCCGGTTCGTCGAACGGACCTCTCTCATCGTCGTGGCGACAGCCTTGATGTTCGGGAATCTTTCCTTCACTGTCTCCATCATCGAAAAGAAGACCGAAGGATCGAGTTTCGACTGTTTTTCGACTTTCGGCCCCTGCAGACCGAGACCCATCTGAAGATCCTCTTCGTTTCCGACAAGTACATCGACATGTTCAACTATCTTAGAGAGGACTTTTTGAGCCTTGCTGACAGCATCCTCTCCTTCGAGTGCGTTCGCAGACCACAGTTTCGCCCGATAATTCAGATCGAAGGAGATGATCGCACCGGCTTCCTTCGCTCTTTTCATACCTTCGATGACGACCTCGGGAGTCGTTTCGGAAAGAGCGCTGAAGATCCCTCCGCTGTGGAACCACCGGATACCGTTGGAAAATATTGCATCCCAGTCAAAACTATCTTTTTCCAGCAATGCCGCAGCTTCATTGGCCCTGTTATAGAAGACGACAGGAGCTCTCACTCCTTTTCCCTGATCGCTCCACACCTGTGCTATCGTCGGCCCGTGCACTCCGTTGTGAGTGAACCTCTTGTAAAAGGCGTCGACACCCATTTTTCTCACTTCGGCTTCCACCTTCTTTCCGATAGGGTAGTCGACCATCGCGGAGATGACGGCACTTTTTTGACCGAAAGCTCTTGAAAGATTTGCCGCGACGTTGAATTCTCCTCCCGAAACATGAAGGTCGTAGGATGAAGCATATTCAAAAGGTATTATCCCCGGGTCGAGTCGTGTGACCAGAGCTCCCAATGCCATAAAGTCATATGAAGAGTCTTTCACACTCTTTGCTCCGGTGTCCTGAATCATAGTTAATGTCCCCATTTCTTACTCCTTAAATCTATCATATTAGTATGGTAGCATATTTACGTTTTAAATTCTTCTCTTGGAGATGACAGATTGCATTTTCTCGAGCTGATTGACACTTTTTTCCTCCCTCTCTTTGATTGCATAGAGGTAAAGAGCGTCGTTGACTGCCATCTGGGCGATTCTGGCACTGAATGCTTCACTGATCACACCGTTGCTCCTGGTGTATACGCCGAGTGTGCTGCTGCAGTGTTGTGAAAGGACAGAATTCTCATTGCTTGTGATACAGATCGTAGGACATCCCTGCTTTCCCAGTTCATCAGCGATCGAGATGGCATCGACATTGATACCTGTATGACTGTAGAGAAGTGCCACATCAGCAGGTGAAGACTGACTGGCCATCATCAGCTGAATATGGAAATCCTGGATCATCTTGACGGGGAGGCCGATCCTGACGAACTTGTGAAAGCCGTCGAGAGCTACGATGAAGGATCCTCCCATACCGAACAGAAGAACGTTCTCGGCTTCGATCATCTGCCTTGCCGTCTGAAGGACTTTCGATGAATCGAGCTGTTCTCTTGTCGCCCTGAGAGTCTCTATCGAACTGTTGAAGACCGTCGGGATGATATTCTTTTCCTGGTTGATGTCAGTCTCGTAGACCCGTTTCACAGGAGATACCAGTTCGGTCGCAAGAGAGATCCTGAAGTGCTGGTATCCGTCGTACCCCAGTTTTCTCACGAAGCGTACAAGAGTCGACTCACTTGTCCCGATCTCTCCAGCAAGAGTATCGATCGTCGCATGAATCGCCCTCTGGGGATGCTCGATGATATAGTCCGCAATACGCCGATGCGAAGCACTGAGCCGATCTCGCATATGATGTATCGTATAGAGGCAGCTTATTACCGGTATGTTCTTCTCCTGCATCTCATCTCTCATATTTCTCTATTATAATATGAAAAAAATATTCATGTAAATGAAAAATACCAGTCATTTTGTGTTTGACAATCCGAAAATTGTGCTCGATACTTAAATAGTGAATACGTTTCATAAATTCTGGAAAAAAGGAGAAGTTCATGAAAAAGGTTTTCGTTGTTTTACTCGTAGTGAGCCTGTCATTTGTCCTTTTTGCACAAGGTCAGACTGAGAGTGCCCAACAGGAGATTCGTGTTTTACTCGCTAACCACCCCTATGGAGAACTGTTGAAGGAATCCATCGGAGAATTCGAAGAACAGACCGGGATCAAGGTCAATGTGGAATCGCTGCAGGAAAGTCAGCTTACACAGAAGCTGACGACAGAGTTCGCGACAGGTTCTTCCACCGTCGATGTCTTCATGACCCGTCCGCTGCAGGAAGGACTGCTGTTCAACAAGAACGGATGGTATGCACCGTTGGATTCGTATGATTTCTCGGATTATCCCGGGAATACAGTCGATATCGGCAGGAAGGACGGCACGCCGTTCATCGTACCGCTTGTCACCGAATGGCAGGTGATGTATTACAGAAAAGATCTGTTCGAAGCCGCAGGAATCGATGTTCCCACGAATTTCGAAGAACTTGAAGCAGCCGCCAAGGCTTTGAATAAAGATGGTGTGGCCGGATTCGGTTCAAGAGGGAAGGGGGCTGCCGCGGTGACCCAGCTCTCAAGTTACATCTATAACTACGGCGGGCGGTACCTTGAGGACAATATCGCAGTGTTCGATTCCCCCGAGGCCGTCGAAGCTATCAGATACTACGGAAAACTTCTGGGCAACTACGGACCGCAGGGTGTGGTCTCGATGTCATGGGAGAACCTGATGCCCGTGTTCCAGGCCGGCAAGCTGGCTATGTGGACAGATGCTTCGGTCTTCTACGGTCAGGTAGTCGATCCTGCCAAGACTCAGATACCTGCAGAGGATGTCGGTGTCGCACAGCTTCCCAGAGGTCCGGTTGATGACAGCCCGTTCATCGTCGTCTCCTGGGGAATGGCGATGAGCAGCAAGACCAAGAATACCGAAGCTGCTATGAAATTCCTCGAATGGGCGACAAGCAAGAGCCTGGCTATCGAAGGAATGAAGAGCAATATCACGATGGCAAGAAATTCAGCCTGGGCCGACGAAAGCGTAAGAGCGATGATGAACCCCGGACTGATCGAAACTCAGGCACATGCGGCGATGAACGGATATCCTTTCGACCGTCCGTTCATGAGTGCAGTCGGACAGGCCAGAGACCTGATCGGCGAGATCGTCATCGAATCGATCAACACGAAGGGTATGTCACCGAAACTGCAGTCACTCGCGACCGAAAAAGCCAAGGCGGTCAACGATCTGTTGAAAGCCGACGGTGAATATGGAATGAAATAGCTTCCCGGGATATACATCGAAAGAGGGGATTGCTCTGCACGATCCCCTCTTACTTACATTTTGAAAGCAGGAGGTCTCTTCGTGATAAAAAGCGGATTCTTCGAACGCAATCTGAAATATATTTTTCCTTTGCCGGCACTCATCTTCGTCATCGCATTGATGGTGTTTCCCGTCGTCTACACCCTTATCCTCAGTTTCTCGGAATGGACGCTCACTAGCGGTCGTCCGATCACCTTTGCAGGATTCTCCTCATATCTCAAGATCCTCAAAGAACCTAGATTCCTTGATGCAGTGGGAAGGACCTTCTATTTCACTGTCGGAGCTGTTGCGGCCGAAGCTGTACTGGGTATCATCATCGCACTTATTCTCAACAGAGAATTCAGAGGAAAGAACGGATTGAAGTTCATTCTGCTGCTTCCTCTGGTAGCTACACCGGTCGCTGTCGGTATCGTCTTCAATCTGTTTTATGATCCGACTATAGGCTTTCTCAACTATGTGCTGAGTCTCTTCCATCTGCCCCAAAGCGGATGGGTGACAGATTCAGCTACCGTCCTTCCTTCTCTCATGGCTGTGGATGTGTGGCAGTGGACTCCCATGATCGCACTGATCGTCCTGGCGGGACTGGCGGGACTGTCGAGCGAACCGTATGAATCGGCGAAAGTCGACGGGGCCTCCTCATCTCAGATCTTCTTCAGGATCACTCTTCCGATGATCACCCCCACGATACTCACCGCCGTAATTTTGAGGGCCGTAGATGCGTTGAAGACCTACGATATCATCTACGCGATGACAGGCGGAGGACCCGGTTATGCATCCGAGACATTGAATATTCTCGCATACAAATACAGCTTCGAATATTTCAATCTCGGACAGGCTTCTTCGATTCTGGTATTTCTGTTCTTGCTCGTACTTCTGTTCAGTCTCGGTGTGATGCGGCTGAGAAAACGATTCGAGCTGTAAAAGGAGGAGATTGTGAAAAGACCATTACACAGAAAAATCGGATTCGTCGTGATCATCCTTATCATCATCATCCCGATGATCTTCCCGTTTCTATGGATGTTCCTCTCTTCGTTCAAGACACAGGTAGACATCATAAGCTGGCCTCCCAAATTCATATTCTCTCCGACACTGATCAATTTCAATAAAGTGTTCAACGAGCAGAATTTCCTTCTATACCTCAAAAATTCGACGATCGTCGGAGTCCTGTCGGTAGGATTTTCACTGCTGTTGGGGCTGCCTGCAGCCTATTCGATCGCAAGATTCTCCCAGAAAAGACTATCGGTTCTGATCCTTGTAGCCCGGCTCATGCCCGGAATATCATTTCTGATGCCCTGGTATATCGTATTCTCCCGTCTCGGTCTGATGGACAGCTACACCGCTCTCGTACTTTCCCATATTCTGATAGCGCTTCCGGTTGTGGTCTGGATCATGTCGAGTTATTTCGAAGGAGTTCCCAGAGAGATGGAAGAGTCTGCGATGGTCGACGGAGCAACGATGCAGAGGGCCTTTGTTTCCATCATTCTACCTCTGTCCGTACCCGGAATCGTCACCTCCACCACCTTGAGCTTTATTTTCAGCTGGAATAATTTCATGTTCTCTCAGGTGCTGAGCATGGAGAAGACACGGACACTTCCGATAGCTGTCTACAATTTCATGTCCTATGCCGAAGTGGACTGGGGAGGAGTGATGGCCGCTGCCGTGGCGATCATGACCCCGGCTATCATACTGACCATGATCTTCCAGAAATATGTCGTCAAAGGACTCACGATGGGCGCCGTGAAAGGTTAACTTCTCAATCCTCTTTCTATTTTCGAGATGTACTGATTGAATCTGTATATGACGTATTCCTTCTTCCTGTGCCGTTTCGGGATGCTCGAGGCGGTGTCAGCGATATAGTTTCTCATCGAAGTGACCAGTTCCTTCTGCTCTGAAGAGAACATCAGAGTCGGTCTGGTCTGTTTCAGTACCAGAAGAGAATCGTGATCGATACACAGCGTTTGTACTCCGAACGGGAAGCGCTGATGAGGAATGATGAATATGTTGAGACGGGCATGCTTGTTGAGCATGGCGATGATATATTCAAGATGTTCTTTGAACTCCCCGGGAAGATAGGTGATCTTCAGATCTCTGCCCAACAGGGGAAGAATACAATCTTTCTTTCCTTTCAGAACTTCGGTTATTCTGGGAAGAGTCGTGATCAGGGTGAGATTTCTGTCCTGAAGATATGATGAGACCTTCGCATTGACTTCCTTCTGCATCCTGACAGCATGTTCTATCACAGTATTTTCCACCTCGCATCTGGTGAGGATCTTTTCGAGCAGCGTCTCGTTCATGGACAGAGAAAAGAGACTTTCTAGACCAAGAGCATCATCCCCTTTTGAATCGAATGATGCGGAGACTGCTTCAAAATAGGATTCGACGGTGGGTTCCCGATAGGGACGTATGAGAGGTTTTGCCTCACGTTTCAATGACCGGAAGGAGGAGAGAAGATTTGATAAAGACTCGGGATTCGAGACACTGTAATAAACCCTATCTTCTCTATCCTGGTTCGAAGGAGAGTGGGAATAGACCGCATGGGTGTCGTTCATGAGGAAGATCGTATGCTCGAAGATCTTTTCATATCTTATCGGCATATAGTAGCTTGTGATCATTCCGCTCAGATAGAACGGGAACCACCTGGCTAAGGCCGTATTGAGTTCGGTTGAACTGCGCTGAAGTGTATGTATGATCTCGATGCGGATACCCTTATGAATACAGGCGGTAAGCAGGTTCGTCCACAATCTGGCGAATGTCAGGTCCTCTGTGATCCATGAGATTTCCTCTTCGCTGAACAGGCGTAATGTCACGTGTCCCTGCATCTGCAGCGCAGTTGAGAGAAACGTGATGACTGCCGCTCTGAGCCCGTCATGTCCTTTGTACAGCTCATGGGCAATCACTTCGCCGCTGACCGTTTCCGGTTGTTCTACCGGGACCGGGTGTCCGGGGATTTTGGAATATGATCCTACGGTCGAAAGAAAATGAGAGATTTCACGCTGGGTGATGAAAGATGAATCCTCAAGATATGATGTGATTATCGAAGTCAGGAATTCACACTCGTCTTCGTTCTCATCCCAGATAGTATCTGTGAGTTCCATCAGTGCAGCCTTCTGATAATCTTCTGTCGCTTTCGAAGCGATGAATGACGCTATCTGTTCCCTGTATCCGCTTGCTGCACTGGGAACTCTTTTCCCCGTTCTGAAGCGGCTGACCAGCGAAGGATCGATATCCAATCTGGAAGCGATTTCGTTGTTAGTGGTATTTGTCATATTCATCAGCAGCTCAAGTTTCTCACCAAAATTCATTGAAAATCTCCAAAAAAAAGATGCCTTTTCTGTATAGTATCGCAATACTCCTTCCTATTGTCTATAGAAGTTTGTGTGGAATGACTGAAGAGAAAGTGTTTTTCAGGTAAACTCTTTATACTGAGGCTGTAACGTGGTAAAGTGTTGGCACAAAATAACTGAAGGAAACATTATGGGAACAGTCGAAGGAACGATCACCGAAAGAGATATTGAACTGCTGTATGAAAGCGCAGAGGTGGCAACCCTCTCGCGTGCACAGGGGAATCATCCCTTCGGGGCTCTATTGGCCGACAGAGAGGGGCATATCCTGATGACACAGGGAAACGAGGTCGTGACCGAGCATAATGACTGCGGACACGCGGAGACGGCACTGCTTTTCAGAGCGTCGAAGGAATATTCGAGAGATTTCCTTTCAGAGTGCACCCTCTATACGACTATCGAACCGTGCGTGATGTGTACCGGGGCTCTGTACTGGGCAAATGTGGGGCGTCTTGTCTACGGCCTCACCGAACATACCCTTCTTGAATTGACCGGATCGAATGAAGAGAATCCGACCTTCTCTCTTCCCTGCAGATCGGTGATCGATCACGGACAGAAGGATATCATTGTGGTCGGTCCCGTCGATGACAAATCGTTGAGAGACCGGATTCTTAAAGACCATATCGGATTCTGGGACTGACCGATGGACCTTGACTCACAACTGCCTCACATCCTGCAAAAGCGGGTGATAGCCCATATCGAAGACGATGTGTTCTATATCCACAACAGAAGAAGATATCCTCACTGCGATGAATTTGTTGCATGTAGCTCACCGGAAGAGATTGCAGATTGTCTCAAAGCAATGGTCACCCAGGGAGGAGGGGTACAGCAGGTGGTCCTTACTTCCATGATCTATATCGCCCGTCTGATGGACCGGGGGAGAGTCGACCTCTCACTGGAAAGTTTCGAAAACAGTATGAGACCTATACTGGAAGCGCGGAAGACAAACACCACAGCCCGCCGCCTCTATCAGAGAGTCGCAGAAGATCTTTCTCGCCACCCGCAGATGCTCAACAGACACGATATCGTGCCTTTCGTCACAGAGAAAGTATCAGCGATAGAGGATGAGTTCGACAGAATCTACGATCATATGAGCGATCTCGGAGCGGACCTGATTTCAGACGGAGATGGTGTGTTCACGACCTGCTTTGCCGAGCATACCTTCATCCTTTCTCTTCTCAAAGCACGAAACTCTGGAAAGGACGTAACAGCATGGGTACCTGAAACCCGCCCGTATCTGCAGGGAGCACATCTTAGTGCACCTTCGCTGGTGCAATCGGGAATCGATACGACACTTATGAGCGATGCGATGGCGGCACACTACATCGTGGAAGGAAAGATCAACCGGTACATGAGTGCCGTAGATACCCTCTGTATGGACGGATCTGCCGTGAACAAGGTCGGGACGCTGAACAATGCGATCATCTGCCGTCATTTTTCTCTTCCCTTCCATGTGTTCTCAGTCTCTCCTGACAGAACGAAGAAGACTTTAGAGGATATAGAGATGGAGGAGAGAGACCCTGAAGAACTTTTTGTGTTCGAAAACAGAAGAATCACTGCTGAGGGTGTGAAGGGAGTCTATCCCGCCTTCGATAAGATTCCACGTTCTCTCATAACAGGGATAATTACTCCGAAAGGGCTCTATGCGCCCGATCAGATTATGGATATATTCGATCTGGAGGATGATTGATGAATTCGGCGATTATAGGCGGAAGCGGCTTTCAGGGCCTGATTCCCGCGAATGCAGAGAAGGTGTGTGTTTCAACCGAGTATGGAGATGCGACGCTGTGGGAAGAGAAGGTGAACGAAAATTCCATCTTCTATCTTCTCAGACATGAAAAAGGACATACCGTTCCTCCTCATCTGATCAATTACCGGGCGAACATCACAGCTTTGAAAAAGGTTGGTGTGACGCAGATCATAGGTCTGTACGGAGTCGGTTCGATCACTTCCATGGTGATTCCGGGAAATCTGGGCCTCATAGACCAGTTCATCGATCTGACGAACAACAGAATCTCAACGTTCTACGACACACTCAACGAGCCTTTCGAACACACTCCGATGGTCTTTCCCTACAGCAGAAGACTGCGGGTGCTGCTGGCCAACAAGGCCAAGGAACTGAGGATACCGCTGTCTTTGAAAGGTACGTATGTCTGCACGAACGGACCCAGGCTCGAGACTCCTGCAGAGATCACTATGTACCGTCGACTCGGTGCCGATTACGTGGGGATGACCGCGGCCACAGAGACGATACTTGCAAACGAGCTGCATATCGAATTTGCCGGGCTGGTCTATTCGATGAACTGGGCTGCCGGACTTGATGCCGAAGGCATCAGTTTCATCGAAAAGGAAATCACCGAGAAGGCTGTCGACCAGCTTACTTTGCTTGCTAAGGAGACGCTGAGCTGAAAAAGGCCATGACGGATTCTTTTATTGGCAGATCTCAGTCATATGCTATATATTCAACCTCTTCGATACCGCTTCCTTCGCCGGTGATGGTATATGAGTCCATCTCTCCCTGCAACACCAACGTGATATCTTCGGTGCTTCCCGCATCGAAAGTGAACAATATTGTGGGGTAGGAAAATACATCTCTGTCCGGCTCTTCATAGTATGCTGTGAAGCCATAGGTGTCGCTTGTCCCCTGATTCGCCATATAGGGAACGGCATAATCTTTCGTATCTCCCGCATAGATGACAGGCTCTGTTGAAATACTGATTCTCGAATCTATCGAATCTATATTGTCACCGTAGACATAATGTACCGCGGTGATGTCAACGTCACTGTCATTGACGAAATGAACCGTTTTGACAGCATATGGTGTTTCGTTGCACGATACTGAGATTACGACCAGAATCGCCGTCAGAATGATCACTGTTATATGTTTTTTCATGATATGTTTCCTTTATATTAGAACCGGTTTATTACCGGTCTGATTTTTTGCTCTTCTGTGGTTTTATTTTAATCTAAGTCATCGATTTTCTGAAAGCCTGCTCCTTCGCCTTCAAAATGGTAACTGATAGAAGCCCCTCTTTCATCGTCTTGTGTGAGAGTGAGGATGATACCTTCACTTGATGATGTGTCGAATGTAAAAACTATACCAGCATCGTAATCATCGTCGAGTGAATCCATACCTTCGGCAAATACATAGATCTGATCGGATCTGCTGTTTGAAGGAATATAGGGAATCGCATATTCTTTACTCTCACCGGATGTGATGTACACAGTCGGCATAGATTCTCCTGCGCTTTTGTAAAAATTCGTCAATTGTCCGGAATCCAGGATATTCACGTTCAACTCAGTGATATCAAGATTACTCTGGTTATCAACGATAAGTTCTTTGTTCCTGAAATACCATGTATCGCAGCTGCTGAAAATTATCATAACCAGAAAGATTGTGACAAGGACGATAATGCTTTTTTTCATAACTTAGGTTACCTCTGAAAAAAATTTTATACTATATGCCTTTGGAAGTCAAAAAAAAATCGGAATATTCCGTAACAGAATACTCCGATAATATGTGAGAAGTTGTTCGATGTCTAATCAGTATACCTGACAGTCTGCCAGATCTCATCGTAGGCGGCCAGGTTCTCTCCCAGATCGTTTTTCAGTTCATAGTTGGCCAGATCACTTTCGACATAGAAAGGTTCTTTTGTCGTGTAATTCATAGCTTCGGTATGAACAGACGAGGGAAATCTGAATCTGTCGAGGAATTCGGCATAGATTTCGGGACGATGGATGAAATCGATGAACTGGTGCGCCAGTTCGATATGTTTCGCCCCTTTGGGAATCACCATCGAATCGAGGTACATCGGCCCTCCTTCTTCGGGAAGGAAGAAATCGACATCATCCCATCTGTCTTCCTCGATCTCTTCGAAGATAGCTTCCGCATAGCCCTGTACGACATAGAATTCACCTGAAGAGAAACTTTTCGCGAACCCTTCGGCATCGAATTTCGTAAGATTGGGTTTCCATTCCCCGTTGATCAGCTGCTGAGCCTCTTTGAGTTCCTTTTCATCGGTCGTGTTGACGCTGTAGCCCAGGTGTGCCAGAGCATCACCCATTACTTCTCTCATGTCATCGAGCATACTCATTCTGTTTTTCAGCTTTGTCTGTGAGAAGATCGACCAGTCGCGGGGATAATCGGTCACCTTTTTCGTGTTCACGGCTATGCCGGCTGCTCCCATGAAGTAGGGGACACTGTAGTTCATCAATGGATCGTAGGTTGCCTTACTGAGTGCAAGATCACTGATGTACCGGCTGTTGGGAATCTTCTCAAGATCAATGGGTGTGAGCATATCGAGGGTCATCATGATCGAAACGTAATCCTGGGAAGGAAATACGATATCATAACCGGATCCGCCGGCTTTCAGCTTTGCGAACATATCTTCGTTCGATCCGAAGTAGTCGAGGACGACTTTCGCGTTGAATTCCTCTTCGAATTTCTCGATGACCGACTCGGGGGTGTAGTAGGTCCAATTGTACAGATAGAGAGTATTTGTATCTGATTGTTTTTTTACTGCTTCTTCTTTGGCACAGCCTGCAGTAAAGACGATTGAGATCGTGAAGATTATCACGATAAAGATGAAATGCATCTTTTTATTCATATGATCCTCCCGAAAGAAGGAGATTCAGACGTCCGGGACCACCATACGGTCATACCCCGGAACGCGATGTTCTGAGAAAAAGGGTGATCAGCTTGAGGCGGCTATCACCTTCAAGAAACGGCGCAGAGCGAAGGCGAGAAGTATGATCGAGAGAATCAGGACGAAGGAAAGGGCATTGATAACCGGGGAGACGCCGTAACGTATCATCGAATAGACGTACAGAGGTAATGTAGTCGACCCGGGACCCGAGACGAAAAAGGTGATGACGAAATCTTCGAGGCTCATCGTTATCGACATGAGAAGTCCGCTCATCACTCCGGGCATGATGGAAGGAACGATCACTTTCATCAGCGTCTGTCTTTCAGAAGCTCCAAGGTCCCTTGCGGCTTCGAGGATCGTGAAATCGAACTCATCGAGGCGAGCGGAGACAAGGAGGAAGACGAAAGGAAGGTTGAAGGTCGTATGAGCTATGAAGATCGAGAACATTCCCAGAGGCAGTTTAATCGCCGTGAAGAATATGAGCATCGAAATACCTATGATCACTTCAGGCAGAACCATCGGCAGAAAGCTGAGAGTCTGTATGAACTGTCTTCCTTTGAACGAATACCACTTGATCCCGACAGCCGCTAAAGAGGCGAGAACGGTAGCCACAGCCGAAGATGAGATGGCTATGATGAAACTGTTCAGAAATGCTCTCCACAGTTCCTCCGAGTCGAACAGCAAGGCGGCATACCATTTGAGAGAGAAACCTGTCCACATCATCCCTTTCGAACTGTTGAAAGAGTAGGTTATGACCACTATCAGTGGAGTGAAAAGAAACAGGATGGTCAAAACCAGGACGATATTGGAAAAACCGAATCTGCGGTGGTCTTTGAATACCTGATTCTTCGAGACTTTATATACACCGACAGGATGTGTCGGAGCCTTGATGAGAAAAGAGGGATCGAGTGAACTCATAGGTTTCCTCCCTGTCTAAACGAGGGATTTTTTTTCCCGCTCTGCGATCTTTCCTTTGCGCTCGAGACCATCATCCACATGACGCCCAGCGTGCTCAGGAGAGTGAGAATGAGGCTGAAAGCCGAGGCCAGCGGCCAGTTTCTCGTCTTGGTAACCTGATCGACTATGATGTTTCCGATCATGTAGGAGTCTTTTCCACCTACCAGGAGGGGGACGGTATATGCGCCGAAGATGGGGATGAATGTGAAGATGAAGGAAGTGATGATACCGCTTCGAATATTTGGAAGAAGGACCGAGATGATCGCCCTGGTCTTGTTAGCACCCACATCTCTTGCCGCTTCGAGCAGCTGGAAGTCGAATTTGTCGATCGTGGTGAAAATCGGAAGAATCGCGAAAGGAATGTACATGTAGATCAGTACGGTGACCACAGCTCCCTGGTTGTAGATAAGCGGGAGACTCTCGCTGATGATATGAAAGAATTTAAGCGTTTCGTTGAGAAAGCCCTCACTGGAGAGAATCGCTATCCATGCATAGATTCTGATGAGAGAGTTTGTCCAGAAAGGGATGATGATCAGAGCCAGAAGAAGTGTCTGATTGCGGCTTCTTGCCATGGCGTAACCGCACGGCAGAGCCAGCAGCATAGTGAAGAACGTCGCTGCGACCGATACGACGATCGTCCTGACCAGGACTCTCATGAAATTGGGGTTGAACATCTGTCTGTATGCGGCCAGCGAGAATTCCCATTCCACACCGCCGTACAATCCTTTCTTCATGAAGGAATAAAGAATGATGATCAGCAGTGGGACCAGAAAGAAAATGAAGAGCCAAATACCCATAGGGAAAGAATAGGTCGTTCCGAGCCGTATCTCGCGTTTGCGGTTGTTCATCATGAATCCACCACCTCGACGATGTAGCCGTCTTCGGCGCTCCAGGAGACGAAGACGGAATCCTTCCAGTCTATCTCGGGCCCTTCATCCATATAGTTCGCATGCTGCTGGATAACCTTGATGACAGTCGAATTTTCGAGCAGGACGTAGTATTTCGACTGAAAACCGCTGTAGATCGGCTCCTCTACGATTCCATGGAACAGATTGATATCCTTTCCGACTTTGTTCGGTCTCTCCCCGGTGATCTTCAGTTTCTCCGGCCGGACCGTGAACGATACCCGCTGGCCTTTTTCCAGATTGTCGTAATCGGTGACCTTCACCAGAGAATTCAACGCAGGGATATCGAGTGTGGTCATGAAGTAATCTTCGTACGGGTCGCAGTTCACTACCGTCGCTTCGAACAGATTGGTCTCTCCGATGAAACGGGCGACGAAATCTGTCGCGGGGCTTTCATAGATCTCATAAGGGGTACCCACCTGAAGGACCTTGCCCTGATTCATCACGGCGATTCTGTCACTGACCGAGAGAGCTTCACTCTGATCGTGGGTCACGTAGATGAAGGTGATGCCGATCTGGTCATGAAGATGATCGAGCTCGACAAGGAGGTTCTGTCTCAGTTTCGCGTCGAGAGCAGAAAGAGGTTCGTCAAGAAGAAGGACACTCGGTTCGTTGATCAGTGCGCGTGCAATAGCGACTCTCTGTTTCTGTCCTCCGCTGAGTTTGCCGGGTTTCTTATGGATGTGCGAATCGAGCTGAACGAGATGAAGATATTCTCTCACTTTCGAATCGATGAGGTTTTTGTCGATCTTTTTGAGGCGCAGCGGAAAGGCCACGTTTTCATAGACGGTAAGATGAGGGAAAAGGGCATAGCTTTGAAATACCGTATTCACATGCCTCTTTTCAGGGGGCTGGGAGAGTATCTCCTTTCCATCGAACAGAAGAATGCCGGTATCGGGGGAATCGAATCCGGCGATGATACGTAAAAGAGTGGTCTTTCCGCATCCTGAAGGGCCCAGAAGAGAGAAGAACTCTCCCTTTTTTATATCGATACTCACATCATCCAGGGCCTTGAAAGAGCCGTAGGCTCTTGAGACATTCTCTATCTGTACATCGTAACCTTTCAAATTTTTTCCTATTCCTCCCTACATCCCGCTCATGACGAAATGTGACTGTAAACTTTGAAAACCACAACAAATACGCGATATAATTAGGGTATTTGCCGATTGTTGTCAATATGATTTCAATGAATCTTCAATTTATTTTGTTAGTATATTCCATAAAAGGAATTATCGAAAGAAGAAAAAAGAGAGAAGCCGCAGCTCCCCTCTTTGATATCGGTAGAAGATTTCGTTATACCTGATAGGTCGAAGAACTGACGTTCCCGCCTGTTCCCGTCCAGTTCGTATGGAAGAATTCTCCCTCTTCAGCGTCGGTGCGTTCATAGGTATGCGCTCCGAAGTAATCGCGCTGCGCCTGAAGCAGGTTTGCAGGGAGGCGTTCGGATCTGTAACCGTCGAAGAATGCAAGTGCACTGCTCATTGCAGGTGTTGCGATCCCTGCGGTCACAGCGCGGGCTATAGTCTTTCTCCATGAGGATTGACAATCGCTGATCACCGAATTGAAATAGGGATCGACGAGAAGATTATTGAGTGAGGGGTTCGAATCGAATGCTTCCTTGATCTTTCCGAGGAATGCGCTTCTGATGATGCATCCGCCGCGCCACATCAGAGCGATGCCCCCGTAGTTCAGGTCCCATCCGTTTTCTTTTGCAGCTTCTCTCATGAGCATGTAGCCCTGTGCATAGGAGACTATCTTGGAAGCCAGAAGGGCTTTTCGGACATCTTCGATGATTTCTTTTTCATCTCCTTCTATCAGGCCTTGAGGACCTTCGATGATCCTGCTGGCCTCGACTCTTTCCCCTTTCAGAGCTGACAGCGATCTGGCATAGACGGCTTCTACTATCAGGGTGACAGGAACACCGAGTTCAAGAGAACTGATACCTGTCCATTTTCCGGTCCCTTTCTGTCCAGCCTTGTCCAGGATCTTTTCGACGAGAACCTCACCGTCACTGTCTTTCATCTTCATGATATCTCGGGTGATTTCAATGAGATAACTGTCCAGCTCCGTCTGATTCCACTGGCTGAAGATCTCATGAAGGGAGTCATGGGTGAGTCCGAGTCCCCGGTGGAGAAGATCGTAGGCTTCGCAGATCATCTGCATGTCCCCGTATTCTATTCCGTTGTGGACCATCTTGACATAATGGCCTGCTCCATTGTCTCCGACCCAGTCACAGCAGGGAGATCCGTCTTCCACCTTCGCACTGATATCCTGGAAGATCTTCTTGACCAGGGGCCATCCGTCCTTATTCCCGCCGGGCATGATCGAAGGACCTCTGCGGGCACCTTCTTCTCCGCCGGATACTCCGGTACCGATATAGATGATCCCCTTCTCTTTGAGCCGTTGAGTTCTTCTGTTGGTGTCGGGGAAATGGGAGTTTCCTCCATCGATGATCAGATCACCTTCATCCAGCAGAGGAACGATCTGATCGATGAACTTGTCGACCACCTCTCCGGCTTTCACCATCAGCATGACTTTTCTCGGTCTTTCTAGAGAGTCGATGAACTCTTCCATCGAATAGGTCCCTATGATGGTATCTCTTCCTTTTGCAGCATCCTGCAAAAAATCATCGACCTTCGATACTGTACGGTTATATACAGCGACAGTATACCCATGATCGTTCATATTGAGGACGAGGTTCTGTCCCATGACAGCCAGACCGATAAGTCCGATATCCGCTTTCTTCTTCATCTTGCTTTCTCCCATTGTTTCCCTCCCATGATGTGAGGGTGCTTGTTGTATTTTTATATTGTTCCTAGTTGCTGAATCTACTCTCATGTGCCCATAAGCCCACTGCCGGATTGCTGATATAATAGTAGGTCTCTCCGTCTTCTGTCCGGTTCTCTCCATCCTGTATCCCGTCGAAGATATATCTGTCGGTGTATTCTGTGATGTCACCGTACTGATAGCCCGATTGGATGATATCTTCTCTGCTGATACTTTTGGGGCAGTAGCGGATGGAGAATCTGTTCTCACTCGAACCGTGGATGAGATGAGCTGCTGCAGAGAGGTTATCTTTCAGATCCTGGTGTCGTGTGACCGCTTCAAGGGTATGGTCGGTTCCCTTGTATCCGTATTTCCTGATGAGCCGGTCAATCTGTTCATCTTCACCGAATTTATGGACCCCCGGTGCGATGATGATGAGCTCCCCTTCGTCGGCGATAGCCATCCTCGTACGGTAGATAGCCTTGTTTCCCAGCCATGTCGTCCTGAATTCCTCCGGATCAAGATAGACGACCACCTTCTTCAGCGGTGTGTCGACCATTGTGAAGTTTACCTTCAGTGAGAGTTCACATGCTTCATTGAAACATTCTCTGTCATCTCCCATGAACAGCCCGGCACTTCTCATCGTCCCGTCGATCTGGCGGAATACGACCGTGAGGGCGAAGACGATGGGCAGATTTCGGGCAAAGTTCTCGTGAGCGTAATCAAGTACAGCTCTGACTGGAGTGTCGGTGCGGCCCATGATGCGCTCCATTCCATAGACGGCACCGAGATAATGACTCTTGTTGATTCCTTCGGGGCCGCCGGTTCCCACATAGATGTTCTTTGTATGGTTTGCCATCCCGATGACTTCATGAGGCACGACCTGTCCTAGAGAGAGTATCAGATCGAATCCGCCTGTCACAAGGAGGCGGTTGACCTGGGCCTTCCACTGATACGAGAGTTTTCCCTCCGAAACTTCCTCTATGAAAGAGGAGGGGACGGTTCCCAAAGTCACTACATCATTTCTCCAGTCATGGTCGACAAACAGCGAGTGATCGATTCCAGGATACATGATATCAAGCTCTTCGGGCGTCATCGGAACATGAGTTCCGAGTGCAGGCAGGATCGCTTTGACCTTGGAGCCGAAATACTCAACAGCCCACACGGCCAGAAGGCCTCCGAGACCGTGCAGACGGGTGATGTCAGGAGGAATGAGCAGAATCCTCTTTCGTTCGCCAAGAGCCTTCAGGCCTTTGAAGAAGTGTTTTTTCATTGTTTCCTGAGAGATTCCTTCAGAATCCGCTATCTGACAAAATACCATGCAGAGGTCCTCCTGTTTCCTATCTACCATACTAGTAGACAGTGAAAAGCATCCTTCCAGTCAAAAAAAGAACATCGATATCGTATCATAAATGTGTGCAACATCCCATAGAAGATTTGAATTAATTTTTCAAAAATACATGATCTTCTCACTTTTTGCTAACAATTTGCTAACACTTTCTCTGTAGATTTTGGTCATCTAATTTATTCGGAGGAATATATGAAAAAAATATTGCTTACTCTGCTTCTTGTCTCCCTGATCATCCTGCCGGTTGCTGCAGGCGGTAGTACCGAACAGACAGAGACAGTTGATGCCTACGGCTGGATCGAAGATCAGATGGTGAACGGTCTTCCCGGTGTCAATCCATTGAAAGTAACAGGAAATATCGTAACTGCTGGTTCTTCTACAGTGTTCCCTCTCTCTGAGAGAATGGCTGAAAGATTCAGCGAAGAAGGTTACTCGGGAACGATCACGGTTGACAGCATCGGAAGCGGAGCAGGTTTTGAACGCTTCACTGTCGCAGGTGAAAGTGATATCTCCAATGCTTCAAGACCTATCAAAGACAAAGAGATCGCCCAGGCTAAAACTATCGGTAGAAATCCTATCGAGTTCAAAGTAGGAACCGATGCCCTCGCCGTTACGGTGAGTTCGAAGAACACCTTCGTCAAAGATGTGACTCTTGAGGAACTCGCCCAGATCTTCGGGTCTGCCGTATACTGGAGTGATGTGAGACCCCAATGGCCGAAGGAAGAGATCATGAGATTCATTCCCGGAACCGACAGCGGTACTTTCGACTACTTCGTTGAAGAGATTTTCGACAAAGATGCCACAGCGATGCTGAGTGCAGAGAACGTCCAGCTGAGCGAAGATGACAACATCCTCGTGCAGGGAGTGAAAGGAAGCGAATATGCGATCGGATTCTTCGGTTATGCATACTATGTCGAGAACAAAGATGTTCTGAACGTACTCGATATCGAAGGTATCGAAGCAAGCGAAGATACAGTGAACGCTGGAGTCTATCCTCTCGCAAGACCCCTGTTCCTCTACTCGGACGCTTCGATCATGAAAGAGAAGCCGCAGGTCGCTGCTTTCATAAACTTCTACCTCACCTATGTTACTGAAGAAGTCACTTCAGTCGGTTACTTCCCGGCAAGTGAAGAGGCTCTATCTCAAGGCCGCGCTTCTTGGCTCGAAGCCATGGAAGGTACCTATTAAAGAATACCTTACTGTAACTATCAGATGGCTTTTGACACCGGTCTTCCGGTCGTCAAAAGCCGTTTGCTGAAAGGAAAAAACGTAAAGAATGAAAAATACTGTACCACATCCGTATGGGAAAAGAATAAGATTACACGAAACGGTCATCGAATCGCTTCTGTTCTTGTTTGCTCTGATGTCTGTGATGATCACTGTCGGTATTGTCGTCATCCTCTTCAAAGAGTCGATGCTCTTTTTCTCTAGTGACGAGGTGACTCTCTCCCAGTTCCTGTTCGGAACTAAATGGCAGCCGATGATAGGGCAGTTCGGAGTCCTCCCGCTGCTGAACTCTACGATCACGACATCCCTTATCGCCATGCTCGTTGCACTTCCGCTCGGATTGAGTGTCGCAATCTATCTGAGCGAATATGCCACGGCGAAAACCAAAAGTATAGTCAAACCTATTCTGGAGATCCTCGCGGGGATCCCCACTATTGTATACGGCTATTTTGCGCTCACTTTCATGACACCTCTGCTGAGGTCGATATTCGGAGAAGAGGTCGTCCAGATGTACAATACCGCCAGTGCGGGGATCGTCATCGGGATCCTCATTCTACCGCTTGTGGCCACGATGGCCGAAGATGCCATCTCCGCGGTCCCCAAAGAGCTTCGACTCGCATCGCACGCTCTGGGTTCGACGGTTGCCGAGACTACCTTTCACATTGTTCTTCCGGCTGCACTGAGCGGTCTGTCGGCAACGTTCCTTCTCGCTCTTTCCAGGGCGATCGGAGAGACGATGGTCGTGGCGTTAGCAGCCGGAGCAGGACCGAAACTCACATTCAACCCCTTCGAGGGAGCCGAGACCATCACAGGATATATTGTGAGAATCTCGGGAGGTGATGTCAGTTACAACTCGGTCGATTATACAAGTATCTTCGCTCTCGGTCTGATGCTGTTCATCATCACCTTCACATTGAATCTGATAAGCCGGTCGATCAGTGCGAAATACCATATGGAGTATGAATAGATGGAATATATAGAACCTTATGCTACAGGAGCAGAAGCGACGACAAGGGTGAAAATAAGGAAGAACAGAGGGAATTTCTTCTATTTTCTCTTCATCCTTTCCACAGTGATCGCAGTCATGTTCCTATCGATCCTTCTCATATCGATCATCGACGATGTGTTCGGCTGGGCTGTCCTTGTGGATGAACGCCCTCTTTCGACTCTTGTCGAAGATGCCGAAAGTGTGAAAGATCTCAGCCGTGAGCAGCTCATCCACCTCTCTACGGAACATATATCAAAAGGAATTCTGAGAAGAATCGAATACGAAAACCCTCTTGAAAACCGCAGCGACTCCGATCTGATAGCTCTTGTGGAACAGTATGTCATAGAACCGAGTGTTTTAAGAACCTGGGGATTGTGGGATTCGATCACCCGCAAGGGTGAGGTGGAGCAGTTCGCCCTGGAACACGAAGGGGCATACCTTTCCTTCAGGTCATGGATCACTCCTCATTTTCTTCAGGCAAGCCAGTCTTCGAATCCTCTTATCGCAGGGATCAGAACAGCTTTTCTGGGATCGATGTGGATTCTCCTTGTAACGTTTCTGTTCTCATTCCCGTTCGGCATCGGAGCTGCGATATACCTGCAGGAGTATGCGCCGAAAAACAGGCTCACCAATATCATGCAGCTGAACATATTCAATCTTTCGGCTGTTCCGTCGATCATTTACGGCCTGCTGGGGCTTGCGTTCTTCGTCAGGGTGCTCGAACCTGTGACGAGCGGAGCGGTCTTCACCCACATCTCCTCCACCGTCGCCAACGGAAGAACGATACTTTCAGGTGGTCTTACACTGGGGCTTCTGGTATTACCGATCATCATCATCAACACACAGGAAGCCATAAAGGCCGTTCCAGATTCGCTGCGGATGAGCAGCTACGGGGTCGGGGCAACAAAATGGCAGACTATCTGGCACCATGTGCTGCCGGCAAGTTTTTCGAGGATCCTCACAGGTACGATTCTTGCTCTCTCCAGAGCACTCGGAGAGACTGCTCCTTTGGTGGTCATCGGAGCGTCGACCTTCATCAGTGTGGATCCGACAGGTGTATTCAGTAAATTCACGACATTACCCATACAGATATATCAATGGTCGGCACGGCCGCAGGGTGCCTACCGCAGCATAGCTGCCGGAGCGATCATAGTCCTGCTGGTTCTGCTGCTTCTTATAAACAGCAGTGCCATCTATATGAGAGAAAGATTAAATAGAAAGAAGAGGCTTGAAGCATGAGTATAATTGAACAGCAGTTGAACAAACACCCGTCGATGACCGTTTCACAGGCGATGGAGACAGAAGATAAAATCATCTCCGTCAGTGATGTGACGATCAGTTACGGCAATTTTCAGGCGGTGAAGAATGTATCGCTCGATATAGCGAAGAACAAGGTCACAGCCTTCATCGGTCCGTCGGGGTGCGGAAAATCGACCGTTCTCAGGTCGATAAACAGGATGAACGATACCATTCCCGGAGCATCACTGAAAGGTAAGGTGACATTCGAAGGTCACGATATCTACGAAGATCAGGTGGATCCGGTGCTGATCCGACGTCAGATAGGGATGGTCTTCCAGAAACCTAATCCGTTCCCGAAGAGCATCTATGAGAATATCGCCTGGGGTGCCCGTATCAACGGGTTCAAAGGTGACTATGATGAACTTGTCGAAAAAAGCCTGACTCAGGCGGCGTTATGGGATGAAGTGAAGGATAAACTCAAACAGAATGCACTGAGGCTCAGCGGTGGACAGCAGCAGAGACTGTGCATAGCGAGAACCATCGCTGTGATGCCCAAGGTGATCCTGATGGATGAACCGGCATCTGCACTCGACCCTATCGCTACAGGGAGGATCGAGGAGCTGATACTGCAGCTGAAGGAGGACTATACGATCGCCATCGTAACCCATAACATGGGACAGGCATCCAGAGTGTCCGATTACACTGCGTTTTTCATGGTTGACGAGAACAGAAGCGGCTATCTGCAGGAATTCAATATTACGGAACACCTTTTCCTCAATCCGCTTCATAAGAAGACCGAAGAGTATATCTCCGGTAAATTTGGTTGATATAATAAAACAGAAGGAAAACTATATGAAAGAACAGAATTCACTAGATGATAAGATGCACTTCTTCCAGGAGATGATGCTTCAGATGGTGACCAGGGTCGAGGAGGCTGTCTATCAGGCCCGCTCGGCATTCGAAGAGCATGATGTGATTCTCGCCCGAAAAGTGATCGAGAACGACTATTTCATCGATCAGCTGCAGGAGATGATAGAGAATGACGGGGTGAGGCTTCTCGTCAGCGAAGCTCCCTACGGTCACTATATGCGTCACATCATAGCAGGAATCAAGATGGTCTCGAATCTTGAGAGGATGGGCGATCATGCGGCCCATCTGGCAAAGATGGCCACAGCCGACAAATCGGAGGCGGAGCAGCCGTATATCAAGAAGATCAGCGATATGGCTCTCATCGGAGCGACGATGATCAGAAAGGCGGTCGAAGCTTTCGTTGATGTGGAATCAGAAAAGGCGATAGAGGTCGCTCAGATCGATGATCAGATGGACGCTGCCCGCGATGAGATCAACAGCATGCTCTTCAAGGCGACAGCTTCCGATCCGGCCCAGATGGAGAGGCTGTTAAATCTTTTCTATGTCGCTAAAGAGATGGAACGTCTGGGCGATCATGTGACGACGATCTGCAGGTGGATCGTGTACATGGAGAAGGGCGAACGTCCCCACCTGAACAATCCCCACAGCAAGAATCACTGACTGAATAGAAAACGGCAGCCTTCAAAAATAAAGAGGCTGTCGTTTTCTTAGTTCGAAATAATCTTCTTTCTTGATTTCTCGAGCTGGCTGAACTGCCCGCCTTTCCGGTCGACGGTGATTGTGAAAGTCGATCCTTTATCCGGTTCGCTCTCTACTTTCACGGTCCCATGATGGGCCGCCGCGATATGTTTGACGATCGAAAGGCCCAGTCCCGTTCCCCCGAGAGCTCGCGAACGTGCTGTATCGACACGGTAGAATCGTTCGAAGATTCTCTCCTGTTCGCTTTCGGGAATACCATATCCTTTGTCCATTACCTTTATCTCTAGGTTCTGCTCATCCACAGCGGTGTTCACCTCTACTGTCCTTCCTTCTGGAGAGTATGCGATCGCATTGGACAGCAGATTCGTCAGCGCCTGGCCTATCAGAACAGGATGAATGAAGACCGGAAGGTTTTCGGGATTTTCGATGTGACTTATGATGTTGATATTCTTCTCTTTCGACTTGTATTCGCAGGAACCGATACTCTGTTCGACAACATGTTCGATTTCAACCCATGACTGGACAAGCGAACTCTGCTTTTGCTCCAGAGAAGAGAGCAGGAGGAGGTCCTGGACTATCGAAAGCATATTCTGTCCCTGACGGTGTATGATCGAGAGGAATCTTTTCTGTGTCTCGTTGAGCTGCTGTTCATCCTCTTCAAGGAGAGTCTGGCTGAATCCTGCTATTGCCGTGATAGGGGTTTTCAGCTCATGGGATACATTCGCGACGAAATCCTTTCTCATCTGCTCCAGTTTCACCAGTTCAGTCATGTCCGTGATGGTTATGACCAGGGACATCGAAGTGCTCTCATCATCTATCGGGTCGACGGAGAACCTCAATGTTCTTGTCTTCTCTCTGCCGACGATTCTTGCAGTCTCTCCGAACAGATGAGCATACTGTTCTATGGTGATCTCCGTGTGAGTCTTCTCATCCTTGCAGTTTCTGATCGTCTCCAGAACACGGGTACTGTTTATGATCTGGCTTATGGTGCGCCCCTCCAGGGATCCTTTGGTCATAAGCAGTTCATAGGAGGGGGTATTCGCGATCTTGATGACCAGATTGTTGTCGAGCAGCAGCAGACCCTGTGAAAGGGCATTGATCATCGTCTCTATCATGATTCTGGAGGAGTTGAGCTCTTCTATTTTCCCTTTCAGTGTGGAAGCCATTTTCTGCATGGTTAATGAAAGATCGGTGATCTCTTTCGGGCCTCTTATCTGCCGCTTAGCCTTAAGATTTCCCTGTTCGTACATCTGTGCAAGCATGTTCAGATCGCTGATCGGTTTTGTGATCTTCCTTATGCTCAACAGTGTAAGGGCGGTCACAACGAGGATCAGGAAGAAAACGTTTCCCCACAGCAGCCTGTCGAACAATGTGCGGTATTCTTTGAGCTGATCGAGAGGCGTCGAAGTCCTTACGAAAGGGTAGGGGGCCTCAGCATGGTATCGGGAAAAATAGAGGACGAGAGCCTCTTGTGTGGCACTTCTTCTCTCACTCATTCCGAAGCCCTCTTTCAGCGATTGCTGTACTTCTTCGCGAAAAAGGTGGCTCTCCAGATTCATCTCATCATAGTCGCTGTCATATGCGACAGTCCCGTCACTCTCTATGATCGTAATGCGGATCGAATGAATCGATGAATACTCATCAAGAGTCTCAAATGGATTGCCGGGTGTTTGTTCGATCAGTGAGCTTACGAAATCATTGTGTGATTCCAGATCTTCGTAGGTCTGCTGTTTCAGACTTGTCAGATAGGTGTACTGGCTTATGAGAACCATCGAAAGCAATGTGATGACAAGGATGAAGAGGATAAGGAGGATACTCTGGTTTCTGAGCGAACGTATTTTCATGTTACATTTTGTCCTGGAAAGAATAACCGATACCCCATACTGTATTGATCAGCTCTCCGGCTTCCTTGAGTTTCTTTCTCAATGAGGCGATCTGCACATCGATCGACCGCTGGGTTACCGGATAATCATCTCCTTTCAGTTTCGAGATGATCTGATTTCTGGTAAAGACTCTTCCCGGGAAGGATGCGAGAAAAGCCAGAAGAGAGAACTCGGTAGCACTCAGTGAGATCACCTCACCGCCGCATGTTACCTCGTATCTGAGCAGGTCGATCGAAAGAGGTCCCGCCTCTATCTGATTTGCCTGCTTTTCTATCTTCTTAATATTATGTTCGTGAGATCTTCTCAGTAGTGCCTTCACATTGGCTACCAGCACCTTGGGGCTGAATGGTTTCGGAAGGTAGTTGTCTGCTCCGAGTTCCAATGCCGTGATGATATCACTTTCGTCTGTCCTTGCCGAGGCGATGATGATGTGGGTATTCATCTGGTAGGTATAGCGGATCGTCTTGAGAACATCGAGTCCGCTCACTTTAGGGAGGTTGAGATCAAGCAGAATGAGATCGACCTGTTCGGATCTTACATAATCCAATGCGCTCTCGCCGTCCGAGACCCGAATCGTATGGAATCCCTCTTTTTCAAGGTGGTGGCACATCAGTTCCTGGATATCACCATCATCTTCAACAACTAAAATCTGTATATCGTTATCCATAATGACAGACTACCAATGACTTGCATCCCTGACAAGATGGAGTTTTCATATTCACTTCTTTTTACAGAAAATTAACATATTCTTTCCATGTAGTCCGGTATACCGATATCTCTGGCGGTTGAAAAATAGAGGCTTGAATATAAGAATATCTCACAAAACGTTTTCATAAAAAGATTTAAAATCAGTAATTATAGCTTTTCAGTTCTTTTTCAAAGCGGAGAGCCCTTGTCGCCTTTCTTTCTCTATGCTACTATTATGACACAGTTGCAGAACAATGAATGTTCTCATGTTATTAAAGGAGTTTTCTTTTGCCACTTGAGATTGTCCACGAGCGAAAAAGCGGGGAGTCCGCAAAGGATTTTGTCTATAGAGTCCTGAAGTATAATATCACTTCACTGATTCTTCCCCCCAATGATACGATCGAGGAATTCGCTATAGCGACTCAGCTTTCTGTGAGCAGGACCCCGGTGAGAGAGGCTATTTTAGCTCTCATGAGAGAAGAGCTGATAGAAGTGTTTCCCCAGAGATCGACCAAGGTGACCAGAATCGATATCAATATCATCGATCAGTCGATCTTCGGGATCAAGGCTCTGGAAGACCAGATCATCAAAGATGCCTGCAATATGATCCACCATGGATCGATAGATACAATCAAGGCGAATATCGAACAGGAAAAAGCTGCTCTGGAAAAAGAGAATATCTTCGAGCTGGCTACCGCATTGTATAAATTTCACAATTCGCTATTCGTTGTCTTCCATAAAGAAAAACTGTTTTGCGTATTCGACCGGTTCTTCTATCATATCGTGCGCGAATGGATGCTTGAGATTTCAATGGTACCGTTTGCCCAGCTTATAGAACATCAGGAGGCGATCGTCAACGCGATCACGCAGCACAACTGCAACGATGCGATCATGCACCATACCTTCTATGTCGAGCATCTCAAGTGTGATCACGAGAGTCTGAAGATCGCCTTTCCTTCCTACTTTCTGAACTGATCTTCCAAAGAAGTATAATACTATGGATATATTGACGAGCGAGACTATCCTGGAGAGTATCAGTGACGGGGTATTCACCATCGACAATGAATGGAGAATAACCTATTTCAACAGTGCTGCAGAGAAGATCACAGGGATCCTGCGCGACCAGGCGATAGGTCTCAGCTGCTGCGAGGTCTTCAAATCCAACATGTGCGAATCCCACTGTCCGCTTCGTCACACGTTCACTACGAAAGAGAACGTGAGAGAGCAGCGAGGCTATATCGTCAATCTGATGGGACAGAGGGTGAAAGTGAGTGTCTCTTCGGCGATACTCTATGATTCACAGGGTAACCGGATCGGGGGAGTGGAGACTTTTCGGGATATCTCGGCCATAGAACATCTGAGGTCTCTGGGAGCTTTCAAGAGAGAAGGGACCATGGTCACAAAAAGCGAGACGATGAGGAAGATCCTTCATATCGTTCCTACAGTCGCCCGAAGTGCCTCCACCGTTCTGATAACAGGCGAGTCGGGCAGCGGTAAAGAGGTGATGGCCCGTTCGATCCATTCTCTCAGTGAACAGAAGAACGGACCGTTCATCGCGATAAACTGCGCAGCGATCCCGGATTCTCTTTTGGAAAGCGAGCTGTTCGGCTATAATAAAGGGGCTTTCACCGGTGCTGACCGGGATAAACCGGGAAGGTTCTCTCTTGCCGATAAGGGAACATTGTTTCTCGATGAGATAGGAGAACTCTCTCCGATGATGCAGGTGAAGCTTCTGAGGGTCCTTCAGGAAAGAAGCTATGAACCTCTCGGTTCGGTCGAGACGAAGAAGACCTCCGCACGGATCATCTGTGCCACCAATGCCGATCTGGAAAGACTTGTGAGACTGGGAAAATTCCGTCAGGATCTCTATTACAGGATCAATGTGATCACTTTGACCATACCTCCGCTCAGAGAACGAAAAGAAGATATCATCTTCCTTGCACATCAGTTTCTAGACCGTTTCAGCGTTGTCAATAACAAGAGGGTGGACAGGTTCTCCAACGATGTGTTTAAGCTTTTTCTCTCATACTCCTGGCCCGGCAATATCCGGGAGCTGGAAAATGTGATCGAACGTGCGGTTGTGCTGTGTGACAGCGATGAGGTCACATTATCAGATCTTCCATCTGCTATGAGCCGATCACATGAAGAGCATTCTGTTCTCAACGTGAACAAAATGAAGGAGATCGCCGAAAAGGAATCGATCCGGACCGTTCTGGAAAAACATGATTACAACGTCAGTGCAGCAGCGAAAGATCTTGACATGCACCGCTCAACCCTTTACAGGAAAATCGAAAAATACAAGATAGAGATCTGATCCGTTCTGTCGCGCTATGAATTTAGAAATGCGACAGGTTTGTCGCAAGATTGCGACAAACCCTTCGTATCAGGCTCTCAGATCGCCGAAATATGTTGGCACAAAAGATGCTGTCTCTTTCTGTATGAAACTTGCAATCCCGACTACACGTCAGAGAATCGCCCCATTGTTCGACAGTGCCACTAACATCGAATTGTATGCGACCGAGGGATACGGGTGCGATTGTGTTCTCGTAAGTACCTTAGAGTTTCCCGAAGGTGCTCAGCAGAACCTTGAGACGCTTTATCACATTCCTGTCGACACTGTGGTGTGCGGCGCGATATCCAACGAAGTCGAAAGGTTGCTCGTGTACAACGGTGTTGAGGTATTTTCCTTTCTGTGTGGTCCCGTACAGGAGGTTCTCAAGGGGTGGAAGGAAAGGAGTCTTCACGGATATACGTTTTCGATGCCCGGTTGCCTTCGCCCTCATCACTGTCCCAAAAGAAGCAGAGACAATTGCTGCATAAGGGGAGAAAGAAGAAAGAATCACTGAATCATCATCCCTGAGGAACCGGAAAAAATGCAGAAGTGACGATAGAAGACAGGTCGAACCGGACGAATTTAGATACTATAGTATATGAGAGGTTTCGGATGAACGGTAAGAGTCGAGATGAGAATATGGAAGAAACTATGGGAATATCAATAGAATCGAGGAGAATTTTGTGATGCAACATTACAAGGCTATGCATATCTATGATGCAAAAGTAAAAATGAATGATGAACAACACTACTTTTATGAAGTGTTCGTGAAGGGAGATCGGGGGATGATCACTCAGGTCTCTTTTGTGAGTGATGCCTCAGACGACGTCCTGCAGGCTCTGGACTCCCTGTGTGAATATGCTGAGGGAAAGGAGGCGGAAACTCTGCTTGCGACGGAAGAGACCGCTGTCTTTGCTGACGGCAGTAAAGCTCCCGTATCATTCAAAACAGGATTGAGTGCCTTCAAAGATGCCGTTCAGTCATATCTGCTGAAAGAAGAGAAGAAGCATCCGATGAAGATCGTAAACAACAGTAAGGAACACCAGGAGAGTAAAGAGAGAAGGACTATCATGGTCATCAGCGGAAAAGGCGGAGTCGGAAAGAGTACCGTCAGCCTCAATATCGCCGTTTCTCTGGCACAGAAAGGATATAAGGTCGGTCTTGTGGATGTCGACGTTCACGGTCCTTCGATTCCTGTGATGCTGAATCTGCCCGATGTCGATGTGATGAAAGGCGATCACGGTATCGTGCCTGTGATCCTGCCGGATGTCTACAACCTCAAGGTGATGAGTCTGGGCTTTATGCTCGAACATCCTGATGACCCTGTCGTATGGAGAGGTCCGCTGAAGAATCAGATGATCGAACAGTTCCTCAATGATGTGGATTGGGGCGATATCGATTACCTCATAGTCGACAATCCGCCGGGGACAGGGGATGAACCGCTTTCCACAGCCCAGCAGCTGAAAGGTAAAGGAGAGGCTCTTCTGGTGACGACTCCTCAGCAGGTATCGACAGCCGATGTGAGCCGCTCGATCAATTTCTGCCATAAGCTCGATCTGCCGATCGTCGGTCTCATCGAGAACATGAGCGGATTTGTCTGCCCCCACTGCCAGACTGTCACCAACATCTTCAGAACCGGTGGCGGTGATAAACTGTCGAAGTACTATCATGTTCCCCTATTAGGTTCCATCCCTCTCGATGCGAATGTCGGTATCGCAGGTGATGTGGGAATCCCTTACGTACAGCGTTTTGAGAATTCGCCGATCGCTCTAGCTTATAATGAGATCTGCGAAGCCATAGTTCATACAAGGAGAGATAAATAATGAAAATCGCAATCCCTACAGCAAATGGTAAACTTGACGGCCATTTCGGCCATACCAGACTGTTCACCATCTACGATGTCGATGATCAGTCGAAGAAGATCAACTCGAAATCGGAAGTGGAACCGCCGAAGCATGAACCCGGTGTCCTTCCCCGTTTCCTGCGTGACCAGAAGGTTGACGTGATCCTCACAGGCGGAATGGGACCGAGTGCCCAGTCAATGCTTGAAGGGTTCGGAGTGAAGGTCGTCATGGGTGTCGCTTCAGTCGATGTCGATCAGATCGTAGCCGACTATCTTGCAGACTCTCTTGTAGCGGGGGCTAATACCTGCGATCACTAGGATGTGACAATATAATCACAGTATCCTGATAATATGCAGGTATCACAGGAGGGTGTGCGGGCAAAGCATACCCTCCTTCCGTGCAGATTCACCACCATGGAGAATCTGTACTGCTTGTTTTCTGCGAGAAGCTCCTTTATGGTCATTTCTATGACAAGCGGATCAGAGGAGTCGACGATGCCTAACCGGTTGACTACCCTCATGAAGTGAGTGTCGACGATCACAGCTCCTTTATGAGCTATCCTCCCGATGATCACATTCGCACTTTTTCTTCCCACTCCGGGTATAGTGATAAGATCTTTCATTTCAAGAGGAACACTAGAATCGAACCTGTCGACCAAGGCTCCTGATGCGGCAATGATATGCTTCGCCTTGCGTTTGAAAAATCCTGTGCTCCTTATGATCTCTTCCACATCTTCCACCTCGGCTGCCGCAAGACATGATGGGGTAGGATATGTTTCGAATAGAGTTTCGGTCACCTTGTTCACCTGATTGTCGGTTGTCTGTGCCGAAAGGATCACGCTGATGAGCAGTTCGAAAGCATTGTTGAAGCGGAGGAAATCGATCTTCTCAGGAGAATTTCTATCGAGAAGATCGAATACTGAATCTACTTTATTCTGTATATCTGTCATACACCACACTTTACCTTAATTTTTAATGAAAGAGTAGGGAAAATCTCGGCTGAGCCATATTGACTCTTACCCGAAAAAGCAAGTATACTCACATCCGTTACGCGAAACGGGGCGTTGCCTAGTGGCTAAGGCGCTTGCTTTGGGAGCAAGAAATCGGAGGTTCGAGTCCTCTCGCCCCGACTCAGATAACCTGCGCCAATAGCTCAGTTGGATAGAGCAACAGCCTTCTAAGCTGTGGGTCAGAGGTTCGAATCCTCTTTGGCGTATAAAAATTTCAATTACCAGCGCTACAGAAAGAAACCATCCGGTCCGGATGGTTTTTCTTTACGTCCGCAGATGATATTCAAATCATCGGTCAGAGGTCGTATTGATCATACTCAAAGTGATGAAACCTGATTCTTTCCTTTTCTTTTGGCTGTGTACATAGCCTCATCTGCCCTTTTTATCAGGTGCCCGGGAGTTTCGTCTTTTTCGATCATGGTGATTCCGAAACTCGCGGTGAGGGGGCTTTTCAGGAAGGGGAATTCTGTGGTTTCCACCGTATGACGGATTTTCTCGGCCATTTTTGCCAGTTCATCGAGCGCATCGCAGTAAACGAGAATGATGAATTCTTCTCCTCCGTATCTGGAAAGTGTATCGTGTTTT
>JAQQAI010000041.1 GCA_028532915.1 Sphaerochaetaceae bacterium | reverse complement strand
CCTTTCATATTGGAATCGGCCATAGCTTCAAGTGCTCTTGAATGTTCTTCCTGCAGAAGCAGGAGAGTCGAACTGGAAAACCCCCTCTCAGCCTCGTACTGCATGAGAGTGGTTTCCCGTTGTATGAATAATTGTGAGAGGAAGAGAACCAGAGTGGTAAGCAGAAGAAAGAGAAAAGAGAGAACGACGATGATCACTATCTGCTCTTTTCCTTCTAAAAACTTCCATCTCCCGGTTCTATTCATAATTCAACGCCTCTATCGGATCTAATTTTGATGCTTTAAATGCAGGATACCATCCAAAGAATACCCCGACAAGGGTAGAAAATCCTGCAGCGAACAAAAATGCTCCGTAAGAGATGTATAATTGCCATTCCACCGCGCTTGCGACGATGTAACTTACCAGAGTCCCGACAGCTATTCCCAGAAGACCTCCGGTCATGGTAAGAACGATCGCTTCTGTGATGAACTGTCCCATGATGACCACGGGTGATGCACCGAGTGCCTTTCTGATTCCGATCTCCTTGGTTCTTTCAGCAACCGACACCAGCATGATGTTCATGATTCCGATTCCTCCGACCAGCAGCGATATCGCGGCGATGGCAGCGAGGAATGACGAAAGCGTAGAAGTGATGGATTCTGCCATCTCTGCCAGCGTCGCCGGAGAGAAGATGTTATAGGCATCAGAACCCACGGTGCTGTCAAGATACGCACTGATATCATCCGAAACTTCAAGAGCATCGGCTCCGTCGGCTACTCTCACCACATACGAACCTACATTGTCAGGTTTGTTGAAACGCTGAACGAAGGTGTTGTACGGAATGAACACGCTCGAGTCATATGTGATGTTGAAAGAGCTGTCCTTCTCTTCCATCACAGCCACCACCTGATAACTTTTCGCCTGATTCCTGAATATCGAGATATACTGCCCTACAGCATTACCGTCCGGGAACAGTTCCTCCGCCACATCATATCCCAGCACTACGACCTGACGCGCTGAAAGGTTGTCCGAGAGGGAGAAAAATTCTCCTTCTTCGCTTTCGTAATCCAATACGTCGGCGTACGTGGAAACTACTCCGCTGACAGTCCCCGTAGTTGTCTCCTGTCCTACCCTGAGATTGGCAGAGCTGGTGTTCACAGGAAGCACAGTGGAGATATTATCAACCTCCTCCATCAGAGTCTCTCCGAATTCTTCTGTGAACTCGCCGGCATTCTCGTCATCACGGTCGGGGAAGATCGTGACCATCTCGAGACCGCCTTCGACGATCGACTGGGTGATACTCTTTGTCGCACTCTGCCCCAGAGTCAGAATCGCGATCACTGAAGCTACACCGATAACAATACCAAGCAATGAGAGAAGAGTCCTCATCTTGCTGGTTATCATATCTTTAACGGCAAGGGTTATATTTTCCCACAACATCTATTCACCTACCTTCCCATCACGGACTCTGATCTGAGTTCTCGCATGTGCTGCGATATCATTATCGTGGGTGACAAGAATTACCGTTCTCCCTTCACTGTGAAGTTCTTCGAATAATTCAAGAATCTGCATTCCCGTATGGGTATCCAGAGCTCCGGTCGGTTCGTCGGCCAAAATGATCGACGGATTGTTCACAAGAGCCCGGGCGATCGCCACACGCTGTTTCTGTCCGCCGGAAAGTTCGTTCGGGCGGTGTTTTATCCTCTGTCCGAGTCCGACTCTCTCAAGCGCGCTTTTTGCCAGTTCCCTTCTCTCTTTCAACGGAACCCCCGAATAGAGAAGCGGTGTGGCGACATTATCGAGAGCGTTCATCTTCCCGAGAAGATTGAACTGCTGGAAGACGAAGCCGACCTTCTGATTTCTCAGGATTGCAAGGTCTTTCTCATCCATCCCCATCGTCAGCTCCCCGTCAATCTGTATGTATCCGTCTGTGGGGGTATCCAGACAACCTATGAGATTCATCAGCGTCGATTTTCCCGAGCCGGAAGGACCGGTTATGGCGGTAAAGTCTCCTTCTTCAATCTGTAGAGAAACTCCGTCCAGCGCTTTGACGATGAAATCACCGACTGTGTAGTACCGTCTCACATCCGTCAATTCAATAACATGTTTCATTTAGCATCTCCTCGGTTACTGGGCAGCTGGCGGACGTCTGTCACCGCCGCCGCTTCCCGGTCCGGCGCCGAAGCCGAGCTGGAAGCCGGATTCGTCTTCTTCAGAAGCGATGACCACGACATCACCTTCTTCCACATCTCCGCTGAGTATCTCGCTCATCCCTTCACCGAGATACTTTGTCTTGACCAGAACGACCGAAACACTTCCATCATCACCCCTGATGGCAAGGGTGGAATTGTCATCGTCATCCGTGTTGATGGCCGAAGAGAGGACAACGAGAGCCTCTTCCTCCTCTTCCTGAGAGATGACACCTGCAAAGGTATAGCCCGATGCGATACCTTCAGGATACTCTTCGATGATCAGTTCAACATCTTTGACACCGATTCCCTGATCCGTAGTACGTCCAAGAAGCGGAATATAGTTCACATATCCGATGACTTCCTCGCTCGGAACTGCATCAAAGCTGAGAACTGCTTCCATTCCGAGTTCAACAGACTGCATATCGATTTCGTCAATTTCCACCGAAGCGATCAGTTTGCTCGTATCAACGATCGTCATCACAGTCGTACCGGCTTCAACATAATCATCTTCATCAATATCAACCTCCGCAACCACACCGTCGAAGTTGGCATATACTCTTGTGAAATCGAGTGAGGTCTCAGCTTCCGTCAATTCCATTTCGTACAGTTTCAGATCGGTGAGAGACCCTTCCAGTTCGGCACTGGCGATCTCACTTTCTATATAGGCGATCTGGTACTGCTGGGAGGTATCATCGATCGTAGCGAGAAGCTGTCCTTTTGTCACAGTGTCTCCCTCTTTTACCAGAATCTGTGTCACCGCTCCGTCACTTCTGAACACAGCCTCCTGAATATCGTAAGGCTCCACCTCTCCGCTCAGATCGATCGTCTGGGAAATGGATATTTTCTGAACGGTAGTCTCGCTCACTGCTGCAGAGAGATTCGTATCGGCTGCCGGAGTCCACCACATCCGCCCTTCACTTGTGTAGAATGAATACGTGAATATTCCAAGGGCGATGATCAGTGCGAAGATTGACCAGTTGATGATCCTCTTGCGGCGTAATCGCGCCTTTCTCTTTTTCATATTCTCTTTCACTTTCTCTTCTGTAGTCATAGGCTGAGCAGTATTCTTATCTTTTTTAATTTCTTTATCATTCATATCTTTTACATCTCCCTGTTTCATTAGAACTGCATTTGTCTGATTTCTTCTTCAAGCATGAATCCCTGAAGTGCATAAATCTTCTCATCGATGAGGTCATCACTTACTGTATAGACAGCTTCATTGAGTTCACTTTCCGTAATCAGGCCGAGGTCGAACGCCTCCTGCTGAATTTCCAGAACACTCTGGTTATATTCTTTGTTGAGCAGAAACTCTTCGACCTGTTGATTATAATCAAGGATGTCGTTGGAAAGTTCCTGTGCATCGAGCCGGTAATCGAGCATCGCCTGGTTGTAGGCGATTTCCGCACTGGTTATATCGTTCTGCAGCGATGAGCGCTGAATCTCGTCAGAGGAACTGGATGTTGAATTATTCCATGATCCGCTGATGCTTATCTCAGGTGTCAGAGATCCGGTATCATCGATATTTACGCCGACACCTGCTCCTACAGAAAAGGATGAACCGTAATACATCCCGTCCAATCCCAGATCATAACTGGTATCGGTCGATGAGTTGATATCCTCATAGTTCAACTGCGCGCTTCCCGATACATTGAATGAAGGAACGGTTCTGGATGAACCGGAGATGACTGTCTGTCTGTTGAATAACGCCAGTTCTTCTTTCGCAATCTCCAGTTCGAGCTGGGCGATGATCACATCCGAATTCCCGGTCTCAAGAGCTGTGAAACTCAAAGATGGAATCTCCATGGAATCAAGATCTTCCCATTCCAGAGATGTCAGCTGAGTGAACTGCTCTTTCGCGAGTTCAAGCTGTTTTTCATAACTTGAAAGCAGCCTCTGATAATTCTTCATCTGGACTTCATAACTCTTATATTTCGTACTGCTTGGACTATATGTCCCTAAAGCGAGCGTGTTTTCCATCGTCGTCTGCAGCGTATCGATATTCCTCTGAGTCGAAAGAATGTTTTTCTCGGCCGTGAGGATAGAGACTGCCTTATCGTAGATCGAGGAGACAAAAGAGCTTTCGCTTTCCAGATAGGATGATTCTATCTCCAGTTCGGTCAGCGAATCGTTCAGAGCATCGAGAATGTCTCCATCATCGAGTGAACTGAATGTCGATTCCAGACTGATCGAAGGATAGGCGATATATGATGATGATGCAGTATCCTTCGCCACAGTCCCGGTGGAGAATGTAAGTGTTGTATCGTTGTCATCAGGGAAAACCAGTTCGACATCGGCACTCGCGTACAGCGCGTCGACTGTCGAACTGTCGAAGGTCATCTCCTCGTACCCTGCACTACCATTCACTTCCACCGAAAGCACATCCTCTATATTGGACAAAGAGAGAGACAGTTGTCCCGACTCTTTATCCAGAGTGTACATTGCGAGAATCTCGCTCTGTTCTTTCGCCTGTTCGATCACACTATCGATATCGACCGCAAAGAGGACGGACCCCGAAGTGATGCATAATAGTGTAATCATTATCCAAAGAAATGATTTTCTCATAAGCTATATTCCTTTTTCATCATTTGATACTACATAGATACGGTATTTATGTAAGTAAAGAAAGTATATTATGGGTATCTTTACCAAACATTTATCTAATAACCAAATTCCCTTTTTCTACAGCAGCCATTCTCCCCCGTCAACGATGATTGTCTGACCCGTGATACTTTTATTCTCAGCGAGAAACAGCACTGCATGAGCAACATCAGAGGGAGATGGCAGCGAGTACAGAGGAATCTGCTGCTCTCTTTTGGAAAAGTATAGAGCTTCCTGCTCACTGTTCGGAATGACGAGTCCCGGAGCTACACCGTTGATTCTGACAAACGGTGCGACAGAAACGGCCAGTGTCCTGATTTGAGCTTCGAGAGCGCTCTTTGCCGTGTAGTATGAAGGACGGGAAGCTTTCGGATGGATCGTATGAGCATCGGTGAGATGAACCAGAGCAACCTGAGAATTATTCTGTTTTGCTAGAGAGAAGAGAGCTCTGGTGAGAAAGAAGGGTCCTCTCTGGTGAACAGCCTGATCAGCATCGAATCTCATCTCGTCAACTTCATCGATCATGGCGGTATTGAAGACTGATATGCAGTTGACCACTACATCAATACGGTCGAATACTGACAGGACTTTCTCCAGCATCTCATCGATCCGGTCGACACGTGTGATATCACCGTGAAAGATAAACGACCCGTCGTCATACTCCTGAAGCATGCGGAGAGTTTTGTGTGCACCGGCGGCATCGTCCTTGTAATGGATTGCCACATGGTAAGAGTTCTGAGCAAGATATAGAGCAATCGCTCGTCCCAGCCGCTGTGAAGCACCGAATACTACCGCATATTTTCGATCACTTTTCATACCGGGAGTATAGCCCTTTTGCCTCAACTAACCAATAGTTTGTCGCTTCTGATTCTTTTGAGTATATTCGTCTCGTAGAATGGTAATTCTATAAAGGAAAACATAGATGGACAACAAAGACGATTTGGAACAGGGCCCTACCCTGATCGGTAAAGACAATAAAAAGAAACAGAAAGATCCTCCGGGAATTCATAATATCGGTGATCCTATCATGCGCTTCGGGAAACGCTTCAGATTCTCCTTCTGGTATTTCCTCTTCATCATATTGCTGCTGCTTGGATTCAATACTCTTTTTCTCCAGAACAGGAATGTTACAACAATTGATTATAACCAGTTCAAAGAACTCATCGCTCAAGATCAGATTGTCAGAGTTCAGATTCAGGACGATAAACTTCTAGGATACAGCCTGACGAAAGAAGAACTTATTCAACAGACTCAAGAGACCAATACGATCGACACATCCCAGCTGCTTTCCATGAACACCTACTCAACCTACGCGGTGGATGATCCGACGTTCATTCCTCTGCTTGATGAATCGGGTGTAGAATACTACGCGGCACCTGAACAGAGTCCAGGACTGCTGTCCACACTTCTGAGCTATCTGCTTCCGATGGTGATCTTCATCTTCATCTGGCGTTATCTGTTCAGCAAAATGGGACAGGGAGGAGGTCAGGGAGTACTCTCGTTCAACCAGAACAAGGCAAAGATCGTCGCTGAAGGGGACACGAATGTACGATTTTCCGATGTAAAGGGTGTCGATGAGAGTAAGCTTGAACTCGAAGAGGTTGTCGATTTTCTCAAACACCCCCAGCGCTACAGTGATATCGGAGGAAAGATCCCGAAAGGAGTTCTTCTGGTCGGACCTCCGGGAACAGGAAAGACCCTTCTTGCGAAGGCAGTCGCCGGTGAAGCGAAAGTTCCATTCTTCAGAATGAGCGGTGCCGATTTCGTCGAGATGTTCGTCGGTGTAGGTGCGGCAAGAGTGAGGGATCTGTTCAGACAGGCCAAAGAAAAATCTCCCTGCATCATCTTCATCGATGAGATCGATGCGATCGGAAGGACCCGATCACAGGGCGGTCTCGGCGGCAATGATGAAAGAGAACAGACTCTCAATCAGCTTCTTGTGGAAATGGACGGATTCGATTCGAGCAGCAAAGTGATCATCATCGCAGCAACGAACCGTCCCGAAATCCTCGATCAGGCCCTGTTGAGACCGGGAAGATTCGACAGACAGGTCCTTGTCGACAAACCTGATCTTGAAGGACGTGTCGCCATTTTGGGGATACATACAAAGAACATCAAGATGGATTCGACTGTCGATCTGAGAAAGATCGCCCAGAGTGCTGCAGGACTCAGCGGTGCAGATCTGGCCAACATAGCCAATGAGGCGGCCCTTCTGGCCGTGAGGGCAAACAGGAAAACTGTGTGCCAGCAGGATTTTGAAGAGGCCATCGAAAAATCTATTGCAGGCCTGCAGAGAAAATCGAGGATCCTGAGCGAATCAGAGAGGATCAAAGTCGCCTACCATGAGACAGGACATGCCCTTACCGCTTACATGACACAGGGAGCTCCTCCGGTCTCTAAGATCTCTATCATCCCCAGAGGTTTCGGTGCTCTGGGCTACACTCTTCAGTATCCGACCGAAGATCGTTTTCTTATGAGCGAAAGCGAACTGCTGGGTACTATAGACACACTGCTCGGCGGCCGTGCGAGTGAAGAGCTGATCTTCAGCGAGATCAGCACCGGAGCGGGTAATGATATCTCCAGAGCATCCGATCTGGTGCGCAAGATGATCACCGAATACGGAATGAGCGAGAAGTACAGAAACATCACCCTTCCGTCAACAACGAATCAGGGATTCGGAGGAAGCAGGGAATACTCAGAGGAAGCCCAGCAGTATATCGATTCGGAAACGGCAAGGATCGTCAACGAACGCTATCGGCTCGTACTCGAACATCTGAGAAAGAACAGGGATCTGCTTGAAACGATTGCGCAGAAGCTGCTTGTAGATGAAGTGATCGACGGAGATACGTTCAAGACTCTTGCACAAAATGTGACACCTCAGTAATCTATAGTTCTATGAATCGAATACCAATACAGAATGAAAAGCTAAGAGAACACCTGAAAAATCTCTCACCTGATGTGAGAGATGTGTTCCTTCTACATAACAATACGGTCCGCTGTACAGTGATACAGGGAACCGAGATGATCAATCAGATGCGCGCCAATCACTCTCTCGGAATACTCGAGACACTGACTTTAGGGCATGCGTATCTGGCAGGAGGAATCCTTGCCTCAACGGTGAAAGGAAACGACCGGGTACAGCTCGCCATAGAATGTGCAGGTCCCATCAAAGGGATTAGCGTGGAAGCCTGGGCTGTCGGGGCTGTCAGGGGATATTTGCAGGAAGTGCCGATCGAGGTAAAAGAACCTTTGCAGAATTTTGATCTTTCACCCTTCTTCGGACCGGGCTTTTTGAGTGTAACAAAGATGCTCGAAGGAAAAAAACAGCCGTTCAAAGGGCAGATCATGCTTGAACACGGATCTATCGCGAAAGATCTTGCCACCTACTTTCTTATCAGCGAGCAGACTTCTACTGTTGTCTCTTTGAGCATCAAGTTCGACAAAGAAGGTGAAGTTATAGGAGCCGGTGCTCTTTTTCTGCAAAAACTTCCCGAAGCGGACGATGAGACTCTTGAAGAACTTGAGAATGTTGTGAACAATATGGGTTCGCTCGGACAGTACCTGTCTGAAGGGAATAGCGGTAAAGCTTTCGTGGAAGAGACATTCAAAAATTTCGATCCCACATATCTTCAATCTCTTCCGATAGGATTCTCATGCACCTGCAGTCATGATGTGTTCGCCCAGTATCTCACTTCCCTTCCCCAGAAGGAAAAAGAAGAAATCCTGACCGATGGCCCGTTCCCCCTGCAGCTGCATTGTTTCAATTGCGGTTCTGTTTATCCATTCGAGAAAGAAGAGTTACAATCCCTGTTGGGCTAAGGAGAGAATATGATATTTTTTGCAGCATCTGCCGCAAACCAGAATGATTTAGCGGCGAATGAGGCGCAAATGTGCGATGCCGGGGAGATCCATCTTGTAAACGGTGGTGCCGAGTTTGAAGGAGACCTGGCGACTGCCTATAAATTCTGTCTTACATCCCGTATCGCCAGCAGACTTTTGATAGGTCTTGCTCAGGATGATCAGATCTACAGCGCAGACGAACTGTATGAAGCATCAATGTTTATTCCCTGGGAAAACTGGGTGACCCCTGATCAGACGATGAATGTCACGATCTCGGCTATGAGATGCAAATGGCTCAACAACACGAATTTCGGTGCGGTACGACTGAAAGATGCGATCGTCGACCGGATCCGTCAGCATAACGATGATCTGCGCCCTACTGTAGATTTCAAGAATCCCGATGTCACCTTTCATCTTCATATCGACAGAGATGAAGTGAAATGGTATGTCGATTTCTCCGGTCGTTCCATGCATCAGCGCCGATACAGGAATGAAGATGTCAAGGCGATGATGAAGGAGAACCTTGCAGCGGCAGTTCTCATGAGAAGCAACTGGTACAAATCTCTTCAGGACGGCAATCCCGCTGCATTGCTCGATCCGTTCTGCGGTTCCGGTACAATTTTGATCGAAGCTGCTTTGATGGCAGCCCGGATCGATCCGGGTTTACTTCACTACAGCAGTTTCGCCTTCCATAACCTTCCCATCCATGACGAGAATCTGTTCGAACAGATTCTTGAAGAATCTTTTCAGAAGGCTGAAGAGGAAAAGAAGGAGATTCCATCTTTCATCGGATGGGACATCGACCCGAAAGCGATCGAAAGCGCGAAAGCGAATGCAAAAATGGCTAACGTCGATCATCTTATCACTTTCGTTCAAAAGGATTTCACAACGGCTGAAAGAGAGGAGATCCCTGAAGGTAACAACTCCATAGTTACCGATCCCCCTTACGGGATCAGACTCAATAATAATGAGAGCATCCAACAACTGTACAGAAAGATAGGAAAGACCTGCAACACAGTATTCGGCGGATGGGATATCTCGATACTCTGCGGTAACAAAGAACTGCTCAGTTATGTCGACATGAAACCAAACAGGACCAATTCTTTGTTCAACGGCCCCATCGAAGCGCAGCTTGCCCATTACTATGTATTTACAGATGAAGAAAGAGAACAGTTCATCGAACGGGCAAAGCAGAAAAAGGCCGAGCGTCTTGCCGCTCCTTTGAGCGAAGGAGCCCAGATGGCCTACAACAGACTCAAGAAGAACCTTGCGAAGATAACGCCTGTGATGGAAGAACGGGGAATCTCTTCTTACAGAATCTATGATGCTGACATGCCCGAGTATTCTGCTGCCATAGATCTGTATGAAGGGAAGTTCGTCCATCTTACAGAATATGCTCCTCCATCATCGATTGATGAGGAAGCAGCTTCCACCAGACTTCAGGAACTTATCGATGCCACAGAACGTGCTACAGAAATAGACCTCGATTTCATCTTCATAAAGCAGAGGAAATCACAGAAAGGAAGCGATCAGTACCAGAGGATGGCCTCATCGAACAAATTCTATCTTATGAAGGAAAACGGTCATAGATTTCTTGTCAACTTCACTGATTACCTCGATACGGGAATCTTTCTGGATCATCGACCTGTAAGAAAGATGATAGAAGAAATGGCTGAAGGAAAACGCTTTCTCAATCTTTTCTGTTATACGGGAACGGCGACGGTGCATGCAGCATGCGGTGGAGCGCTCTCGACAGTTTCTGTCGATGCATCATCCACCTATCTTGACTGGGCTATCAAGAACATGGATATCAACGGATTCAACGAGATGAATCATTTCTTCTACAAAGAAGACTGTATCACTTGGCTGAAAAGTACATACGATACCTACGATCTCATCTTCTGCGACCCTCCGACGTTCTCAAATTCAAAGATGAGAGACATGTTCGATATTCAAAAAGATCAGAAGATCCTTATACATCAGTGCATGAACCATCTGAGTAAAGACGGTACTCTTATATTTTCGACGAACTACCGGAAATTCAAGATGGATGAACAGCTTGCCGACCAGTATCAAGTGGAAGATATCAGCGAATCAACGATTCCAGAGGATTTCAAACGCAACTCAAAGATCCACTACTGTTATACTATCAGACACAGGAAGGTAAAACCGGTACCTCTCGATCACAAGAAGACTAAAAAGGTAGTAAAGAAAAACGCACAATGAAAAAAGGGAGGCAATCAAAGCCTCCCTTTTTCATCGAAGTGTCATCGTCCAATCCCCTACTGCACTAACTTGAAGAATCAACGTATCAGAAGGAAGACGTACTCTTCCTGCATATACATCTGTCGTATTAACAAGAAGATCACTGTAATTGCCGAAAGAATCATAAGCTATAACAGAGAAATGTCTTTCACCACCATTTCCTGCAATCTCAAGAAGAGAACCCTCTTCTTCAATCCACAGAACATTATCTCCTGTATCGTAATAGTCAATGTTTTTTTCCAGTCTCTCCGCTGCAAAGATAGGATAGATAATAAGCTGCCACGCACCTGTGGCGTTGATCTCGAGAAACGCAGTATTGCCGGCACTTCCAAGATCAAGAGGGACGGTTCCAAGGTACCTGTCGGTAGTATTTACAAGCAGATCAAGATACTCATTGGTCTCATCGTAGCTTGTGATGGCGAAATGACGTTCGTCACTGTTTCCGTAGACGAGCATCAAAGCAGGATAATCAGGTATGGCTTTCTCGATAGAGATAAAATCATCTCCCATCCCTTCGTACATTGTGATGAATTCTTCTCCCTCATTCGCGCTCAAGGGAATCAGAAGAATCAGACCAAACGAGAAAAGTAAACAGTATTTTCTTAGACATAAAAACTCCATTGATTTTATTGTACACCCTTTATACAGCACATCAATGGAGGGGTATGAAAAAGACCGCCTTTCGGCGGCCTTTCAAATCTATAAGAGATTTTTTAGAATGCAATCTCAACTGAAGCTGTGATAGAACCGAGGTTACCATCATCTTCAGAAGCAGCATCGACAGCGGTAACGTCATCAGCAGCGTAAGTGAGAGCCAATGTTGCACCAGGAACGATTGATGAAGATTCGATTGAAGCGTCAAGAGTGACTTTCTGAGTGCTTGCATAACTACCGCCGAATGCGAGTTCATAAGCATCAGTTGTGTAAGTTGCATCAGCACCAGCTGACCAGGCGCCACCAACAAGGGTATAGCTACCATCAACAGAAACTGCAAGTTCATCACTTACCATGTATTCAACTGTTGCAGAAAGGTCTCTTGTATTGATCAGGTCCAAACCGGCAAGAGTAACAGTGAAGTCTTCAATAGTACCCTCAACCTGAGCGGAAAGAAGGTTTGAAGTAGCAGTATAACCGCCGTTAGTTGCGTCAGTTGCGTAATACACATCGAGTGTATATGCATCGTATGTAGCTGTCAAAGCCACATCAGTCATGACAGAACCGCTAACATAAACGAGGTCAGCAGCAAGGCTACCGCTCATATCGTCAGCTTCATATGCGACCATGACAGATCCTGAAACAGCGTTGGCAGCAGAAGAAGAAATGAAA
>JAQQAI010000040.1 GCA_028532915.1 Sphaerochaetaceae bacterium | reverse complement strand
TGCAACCCAGCTGGGGTGGCCTATGCATTCACTGGAAGCCCGACTGATTCTCATTCAATGCTACTGGTTTCTCGATGAAAAAGAGAAATGCAGAAAGGTTCTGCTTTCCGCGCTCAGGTTCTCATCTGTTCACCGGATCATTCAGATGTGGGCCGATGAAGGCCCTCTGATGAAGCAGGTTCTGTGTTCCCTTACCTTTTCCGAGAAAGACAGATCGTTTGTCAGTCATCTGCTTCAATATTTTCACGAAAAAGATGAAGCACAGGAAGACGAACTGCTCAGCACCAGAGAGATCGAAGTGCTTTCTCTGTTCGCCCAGGGCTTAACGAACAAGGAGATCGCCGGCCGGCTCTGTCTTTCAGAACGGACTGTCAAATGGCATTCTTCGAATATCTACCGCAAGCTCAAGGTGAAAAACAGAACTCAGGCTGTAAATTCGGCCCGTCGGCACAATCTCATCGGCTGAACAGTACCATAACCATACTTTCGTACAGTTGTTTCCTCATCCCCACGTATTTACTCTATGTATATAAAGCACTTGTAAATAGGAGGAAAGTACATGGCTAAATTATCAAAGTCTCTTGGATGGATCAATTTCGTGCTGGCTCTCTGGATGATTCTTTCACCTGCGATCTTTACGTTCCAAACCGGGGCAGTCTTCACTGTCATTGCCGGAATCGTCACTGCAGTTATCATCTATCTGGCTGTCCGCAAGCCCGACCAGAAGGGTTTCACCTGGGCTTATCTGTTCATCTCGATTTTCATGTTTATCTCGCCCTGGATCATCGGGTTCACAGGCGGTGCTGCCTGGAACATGAGAATAATCACATTGGTAATGGTGGTACTCTCCATCTGGATTCTGCAGCAGAAGAGCGAATAGCGACTTAGCCGGAGACTCGGGCCTGAAAGGGAGTCTCCGGTCTCTCATATACCGATACGTGGAGGATGATATGAATAAAAGAGATGCGATGCATTCGACTATCATGACGATGATGAAGGTGATAAAGAAAAATCCTGACGGGATCATTGAGCGTATACTGCCGATGGTCGAATACTTTATGGGTAATGAGACTCATAAGAAGCAGTTGAACAACTTCAGGACCTCTTGGAACAGACGGGACAACAATTACAAACTGGTCCATAATATCATCGATACGATCGATCCGAACTGTCTCAACAAGATGGTCGACAACCTGGTGCTGAATGCGGCATGGGAAGGAAATCAGAAACTGAGAGATAACAGAGACAAGTATGATCTCAACATTCCGTGGGCGATTCTGATCGATCCCACCACAGCATGCAACCTTCACTGTAAAGGGTGCTGGGCAGAAGGATACGGCAGAACAGACTCTCTCGATAATGAACTGATCGACAGGATCATAACCGAAGGGAAGGAGTTGGGAATCTACATGTACCTTTACTCGGGTGGAGAGCCTCTGGTGAGAAGGAAGGATCTTATAGAACTGGCAAGAAAACATAATGACTGCTATTTCCTGGCATTTACCAACGGGACGCTCATCGATGAGGAATTTGCCGAACAGCTGAGAGAGGTCGGCAACTTCACCCTCGCGATCAGTATGGAAGGAAGCAGAGAGGAGACCGATGCGCGAAGAGGAGAGGGTTCCTATGATACGATGATGCATGCAATGAAGATGTTGAGAAAGAAAGGTGTTCCGTTCGGTTTCTCTTCCTGTTATCACAGTGAAAACAGCGAGACGGTAGGAAGTGAAGAGTATATCGATTCGATGATCGATCTCGGAGCGATCTTCGGATGGCTGTTCACCTATATCCCTGTGGGTAAAAACGCTGTTCCTTCACTGATTGCGACACCCGAGCAGAGAGAGTACATGTATCATCAGGTGAGAACATTCAGAAAGACGAAGCCGATATTCCTGATGGACTTCTGGAATGACGGAGAATATGTATACGGATGTATCGCAGGAGGAAGGAACTATTTCCACATAAATGCGAGAGGTGATGTCGAACCGTGCGCCTTCATCCATTATTCGGACATATCTATCAAGGATCACTCTCTCCTGGAAGTTCTCCACTCTCAGCTTTTCCAGCAGTATCGGGCTCATCAGCCGTTCAACAAGAACTATCTGAGACCGTGTCCTCTTCTGGATAATCCTCAATATCTGCGGAAGATGGTGAATGAGAGCAAGGCAGTTTCCACCGAGTATATTCATACCGAGAGTGTGGAAGATCTGGCAGCCAAGACCGATGATGCAGCTGCCGCCTGGGCGCCTGTCGCCGACAGGCTATGGCGCGAAAATCCGCGTTCTGTCGAGATGGAGCATAAGAGCTGGCCGGGAGCCCCTGATCCTGGAAGAAAAAGAAGACGGAAAAGTTCATAACAGCAAAAATAAAGAGGGGTCCTTCCCCTCTTTTTTATGGGTGTGAGAAAGAGAAGAAGGGGTGACCTGTCACTCTGAATATGTTATCGTATGGTAAGTATCCTAGTATGCAGGCTGGAAGTTTTAAGCGCTCTTTTTCTGCCCGGATAAGGGTGATTTTTGGATACGGATTTATCGATAGGGTAAAAATGGGAAGATTTTTCTTATCTTATATGACAAAAAAAGATAACTTGCCGGAAAATTCGTATTCTGATAGTGATTTAAATAAAAATATAGTATAGAATCCGTGTGGATAAAATAATGTGGGTCATTTCTGTTATTCAGAGATTTCGCACAGAAATTAATACACTTTTATTTATATTAGAGGAAGTCATATGATCGGATTTATCATCATTGCGGCTGTTGCAGCACTTGCCTTCGCTGCAATCAACTACTACGGAGTTAAGAGAAAAGATCCTGGTACATCTGAGATGCAGCAGATCTCGGGCGCTATTCAGGAGGGGGCAAGAGCCTTTCTGCGTCATGAATACTCTGTGATACTGAAGGTTGTCATCATCATCGCGATTCTTCTTGGCGTTGTCGTTTCTGTCACCAGTGCCTTTGCGTTCATTCTCGGTGCTGTGATGAGTGCCAGTGCAGGATGGATCGGAATGAATATCGCGACTATCAGTAACGTAAGGGTCTCTAATGAGGCACGTCTTACCAAGAGCCTCGGAAAGACTCTGAGAGTCGCCTTCAGAGGAGGATCTGTAATGGGTCTGGCTGTCGGCGGATTCGCCCTGCTCGGGCTTGCGATCGTCTATTTCGTATTCGGCGTGCTGCTGAATCAGGTGGCACCCGAGAATCTTGTATTCCATACGAACTGGCTCGGAATCAGTGATATCCCGTTCACCATGACTATCAGCGCGTATGCTCTGGGGTGTTCCATCATCGCGATGTTCAACCGTGTCGGAGGAGGAATCTACACCAAGGCCGCCGATATGGGAGCTGACCTCGTCGGAAAGACTGAAGCCGGTATTCCCGAAGATGATCCGAGAAACCCTGCAACCATAGCGGATAATGTCGGTGATAACGTAGGAGACGTTGCCGGTCTGGGATCAGATCTTCTTGAAAGTTATGTAGGCGCACTGGTATCAGCAATGATCCTGGCTGCATACATCTATTTCTCTCAGGGTAATATTTCAGCGACGCTCGTGTCCAAATTGATTTATGCACCGCTTCTTGTGGCAGCTGTGGGAATCCTCTCTTCAATGGTCGGAATCCTGTTCCTTCTGGTCAAGAAAGTATCGAGTGATCCTCACAAGGAGCTGAACGCCGCTACATTCATGGGAGCCGGTCTGACGATCGCTTCATCGGCCGTGATCTCCTATCTGGTTTTCAAAGGAGAGGCACTGGGTGAGATCGGGTTCGCTCTCGGGGCATTCTCACCGTGGGTCTGTGCTGTATTGGGTATCGTCAGCGGTATCATCATCGGGCAGATCGCTGAATACTACACCAGTTACGACTACAGACCAACTCAGAAGATTTCCTCTTCGAGTCAGGAAGGCCCTGCTCTGACAATCACTCAGGGGATGTCGGTCGGGATGATCAGTGTCATCGGACCTGTTCTGGTGCTGGGAGTCGCGATTATCGCGGCGAACATGACTGCCGGATTGTACGGAGTTGCGATGGCTGCCATCGGAATGCTCAGTTTCGTTACAGTCACAGTCAGCGTCGACACATACGGACCTATCGCCGATAACGCAGGCGGTATCAGCGAGATGGCGAAACTCCACCCGGAGGTGAGAGGTATCACAGATGAACTCGATGCCGTAGGTAACACTACTGCAGCCATCGGGAAGGGTTTCGCGATCGGTTCTGCTACATTGGCAGCCCTTTCACTGTTCTCCTCTTATCTGTATGCCCAGGCGGGAGAGACCGTTGCCCACGGGGTGGATATGATATTGAACATGGTCAACCCTCTCACGCTGGTAGGAGCACTGGTTGGAGGAGCTCTTCCTTATCTGTTCAGCGGAATTCTGATCGAAGCTGTTGCCAATGCGGCACGTAAGATGGTTCAGGAAGTAAGAAGACAGTTCAAGGCGGATCCCGGAATTATTCAGGGAACATCATTGCCAGATTATACTACCTGTATTAGTATAAGTAGTGCGGGGGCCCTTTCGGAGATGAAGATTCCTGCTCTCATCTCGGTAGCGACTCCGCTGGTTACAGGATTCATCTTCGGAGCTGAATTCGTAGGAGGTCTGCTGATCGGAACGACATTATCTTCTGTCATGCTGGCTCTGTACACTGCTAATGCAGGAGGAGCATGGGATAACGGAAAGAAATACGTGGAACATGGACACTTTGGAGGAAAAGGTTCGAATGCCCATAAGGCTGCGGTCGTCGGTGATACCGTCGGTGATCCGTTAAAAGACACTGTCGGACCTTCACTCGATATTCTTATCAAGATAATGGCGATCGTCTCTGTCATCTCTGTTTCGATATTCAGTAAATATAATTTGTTTGCCCTGTTCATGTAGTAGAAAAGGAGGGATTGGATGATCTATTACTATGTTGTCTTTTCACCGATAGAGGCCTTTATCGCTTCACAGCTGGAACCGAAACAGTTCGGGATGTATATGGCGAGAGGTTCCAAGAAAGGTTCAGCCGAACAGCTGATGTTCGCTGAGGTAGAAGGCGGTTTCGGTAACTATTTCGATTGGGATTATGCCGAGGCCAATTGTGTCGAGCACAGCAACGGTGAGGTCAAACACTCCCTCTATCTCTCGATCTACCGGGTGATCGAACACATCCCGCTGGAAGCATACAAAGATGTCTTTCTGGTCAACAAGGATGGAAGGACTCTTGCATTGAAGGCTGCCGAATACCGCCAGCCGCATAACTGGAGAGGATACGGGCTGTACAAGGAACACTGCCCTGTACACCCGTTCATCGTCAGTTCTCTCGACCCCAAGGCTCTTGCCGATTACATCATCAATGACCGGACCAAAAAGATCACCGTTCCTGCGATCATCTTCAACGATGTACGCATCATAGATTTCGATGAGAAAGAGGACACGGGGAATATCGGAAGCATGTTCGAACGGGATCTCGACCATCTGAAAGACTGTATCTCCACCATAACTGAGCAGTCTCAGAAAATGACGAAGACTGTCGACCGGTCTTTCGGGACACGGTTCACCTATCAGATAATCGATACGGGAATCTATATTGCACGGGGAAAGAGTATCCTCTTCTATCCGATGCCGTCGGTAGAACAGCTGAGAGAACTCGATTACGATTGGGGAAGAAGTGCTAACATCTTCCCGTGACACTTAAGAAGATCCCGACTGGATAAACCCGGCCGGGATTATTTATTTGGTTTCGATGTACTCGTACAAATCCGGGGGAACTGATTTGTGCATGGCAAAGCGCATTCTCACTACGGGCAAAGTCTCCCCTTTATCATTTTCTTTGGTATGCTGCTCATGAGAGATGAATGATACATCTCCCATATAGTAGAACTTCTTTCCTTCATCATTGTTCTTTTGAATAAAGAGAAGCTTTCTCAGCGGTCCTTCTTCATTTCTGATCGCCTTCGGTTCCGACGAATCGATTTTCACCCTTGTCCTTGTTTCCCATATGAAGGTTTCCGGATTTTCAAAACGATCATAATAATTGATTGCAGAATCAATTTGATCTTCTTTTTTATGATAGGTTACGAATATGGGGCATGTCATAGTCTCCCTGTGAACCTTGAAGCCGAATATTGTCCCGCTTTCGTCCTTTGTCCAGTTGAGCATCCTGCACACTTCTTCTCTGGAATATTTATGATACAAGATGAGATCATCATCTTGGCGTTTCGGTAACATCGATGTTTCATACTCATGCTTTGAAATGGCGATGATGTCCTCAAGTTCATCTTTGTAGACACTGTTTGAAAGAAGATCTTTGAATCTGGCACTTATATATACAAGATCGCCCCTTCTGGTGCAGTACGAGATGTTTCCATACCCGTTTCTGGCTCCTTCTGGGAAGAACTGGTTCGAAAGGATTCTCAAAGCACTATCATAGCTGTCGCGCGACAGCCTGAAGCCGTATAGGCTTTCTGTTTCATTGTTCAATATTTCAAACGAAAGAGGTGTTTCCTGTTTTATCAGATGGGCGATGATCATAGTCTCGTATGGACGGATACCAAAGGCGAGCACGCGGGAAAAGAAGTTGAGGCTTCTCAGATGTATGTCGCTGAGATCCATCTGGAAATCATTTTGAATCTGATTCTTATCGGTACATGTATTAAGAAATTCCTTTTCAGCCTCGACTTTGAATGAATAATAATTCTTGAATTTCTCAAGAAACAGAAGAGGAGACATCACTCCATGGGTGATAAAGTCTGTCATCTTCGGTATGCGACCGATCTTGGCCCTTACCCTGATATATTCTCCTTTAAGCAGCTTTTTATGAGTGATGCAAGCTGTGTTGATCGACTGATATATCCTCTCTTTCGCGACCGCATCGAAATTGACTGTCGATACCCCTTGTATTCCCAGAGAGCCGCTGCTGACAAGTTTTCTCAGATTGTCCTTTTTATAGGAAGTGTCTCCGAACAGTGCGATAGGAATGAGATAGTTATTCTGATAATTCCCGATGAAATCTATGACGGTGAGAAATTTCTTTCCTTTATGTTTTCTCAGTCCCCGTCCCATCTGCTGGATGAAGATTATGGCCGACTGTGTGGGTCTCAGCATGATGATCTGATTGAGAGATGGGATATCTATTCCTTCATTGAGGATGTCGACGGCTATAAGGTATTCGAGCTCTCCGTTTTCGAGTCTGTCGAAGGCCTCATTTCTTGCATCGTCACTGTCTTCTCCGCTGAGAGCAAGAGTGGAAAGCCCCATTTTATTGAGCCTTTCACTCAGGATCGATGCTTCTTTGTTACGTGAAACGAAGATCAGTCCTCTGCGCCTGATGCTCGGGACCGAATAGCGGTCTATTGCTTCCACGATCTGACGGACCTTCTCATCCTCTTTGAGGAGGGCGAACAAAGAGAGTTTCTCATAGTGTTTATCATCGATAGCAAGATCGCTGATGCCGTAATAATGAAACGGGCAGAGAAGGTCTGCCTCAAGTGCCTGATTGAGCCGTATCTCATATGCGATATTATGATCGAACAGACGAAAGATATCGTATCCGTCGCTGCGTTCGGGGGTCGCCGTCATCCCCAGAAGGAATTTCGGAGTGAAATAGGAGAGAACCTTCTCATAACTCGGAGCTCCGGCTTTGTGAACTTCATCGACGACGATGTAATCGAACTCATCACGGGCAAATGAATGAAGAGTCCTATCTTTGCTTAGAGTCTGAATCATGGCGAAGGTGTATACGGCATCTCTGTCATAATGGTTTGATCCTCCGAGAAGACTCGCTTTGATGCTGTTCGAGAGAATCTGACGGAATTTGTGCATAGATTCGCGGGCTATCTGTTGGCGGTGTACGATAAACAGGAACTTCCTCGGAGCGAATCGTCTTACATCGAACGCACTCAGAAACGTCTTTCCTGAACCGGTAGCAGAGATCAGTATCGCCTTGTTCTCCCCCCTTTCTCTAAGTGCATCAAGAGAGCGAAGGGCCTCCTTCTGCATAGAATTCGCGACGATCTTCTTCTCGTCAAAGGTCTCTTCCTCTTCAGGAAGGACCGATGGGGATGGTTGTTTCTGTTTTATGTTCTCTCTGAGAGTTTCATATTGAGCGATGAGAGCCGGTGAGACCTCATAAGCTTTATTCCATGCCAGGGTGAATTCCTCGCGGGTCTTTCTCAGCAGCTCTCCCTCATCAAGAGACACCAGCCGGACATTCCATTCTCTGTTTCTCGCAAGTGCGTTATCTGTAATATTCGAAGAGCCTATGATCACCGATGAGCACTTTTCTTCGTGGTGGAATATATAGCCTTTTGCATGAAACGGATCCGAACGGTACATTCGTATTTCGATATTATCGAATTTGTCGTACAGAATACGAAGGGCTTCAGGCTCTGTGAAGTTAAGGTAATCTGAAGTGAGGATCTTTCCTTTCACACCCCGTTTCTGTGCATCATAAAGTGACTGCAAAAGCATCATCACTCCGCCTGTGGTAATGAATGCGACCGAAAATTCGAATGAGGTACATTCGTTGAGTTCTCTTATGAGTGTATGGATCACCTTAGAACGGGGAGGATCATTGAGGATGAGCGATGGTCTGTAGGCAAGAGGGGATTGTGTTCTGTAATCAATGAAGCCGCTGGTAAGCGAGAGAGGAAGATCTGCTGAAGGTGATTGGTCTTTGTTCATCTTTCCATTGCTGTACTGTGCAGCTTCTGTGCGATAGGGATGTCGGCTGCGGCCCAGTCAAGGTCCATCAGTTGTTCTACAGGGCACCAAAATGAATCTACGTGTTCGTTCAACCTGATATCTCCCCGTGTTAATTTGCATAGGTAGGCATCCATCGTGATGTGGAAACTTTCATACTGGTGCGAGACTCTCAGAAAGTGTCCTTTCACTACGATGTCGACAGAGAGTTCCTCACGGATCTCTCTGACGATTGCCTGAGCACCCGATTCACCCTCTTCGAGCTTACCTCCGGGAAACTCCCATTTGAGAGCCAGTTCCCCGGCATCCTTTCTCTGTGCGGCGAATATCTTATTATCCTTTTCTATGACTGCTGCTGCTACGTGTATCTGTTTCATGGTATTACAGGCTGTATTGTAGCAGCTCTTCATCTTCGGGTCCAGGCGCTTCAATCGGTGATTTTAAAAAAGTGTTTTGAGAATTTTTTATAATGTATTAGATTTTCATTACAAGGAGAATTTTGAATATGAATGCAATATTTGCAAGAAAGAGTGTAAGAACATTCACAGATCAGAAAGTCGATAAAGATTCCTTATTGAAAATCGTTCATGCCGGAATGGCTGCACCTTCTGCGATGAATGTCAAACCCTGGCAGTTCATCGTCATAGAAGATCCCGAACAGAAGAAGAAGGTGTCATCGATCAGTCCGTACGCAAGATTCGCAGCGACAGCGAAAGCTGTCATCATAGCATTGGCGGACACGAGCAAGATAAGCAGGATGAACAACAAGTGGGAACAGGACCTTTCCGCTGCAACAGAAAACATGCTGCTGCAGATCGTCGAAGAAGGTCTGGGAGGATGCTGGATAGGTCTGTATCCGAATGAAGACAGGATGAAAGAGATCTCTTCTGTCATCCAATCTCCTTCACATATTATTCCGTTTTCGATCATAGCATTGGGTCATACGGACGCTGAACCTGCACACAGGCAAACATTCGATGATTCGATCATCCATTGGGATCGGTACGATAAATGATAGTCTAAAAGCGATGATAAGTGATTAAGAATCGCCTCCCGTCGTGATTACGGGAGGCCTGATTCAATCTCAGTCCTTTACAGGTTTGCTTACCAGGCGCGAAACTGTCTCAGGCTGAGCCGCCTGCATTCTCACTGGAGCAAGGTTGTTCATGATGCTGGTAAAGTCATCGATGACCATATTGCCGATCTCATAGAATGCCTGCGGGATCCCTCCTGCTCTGTGGGGAGAAAGAATCACATTGTCGAGAGAGCGGATCGGATGGTGAGCATCGAACGGTTCTGAAGGAAATACATCTGTGGCTCCTTTGAACCTTCCCGTGGCAAGCTGCCTTGTGAACTCTTCGAAATCGACGACAGCTGCCCTGCTCATCAATATCACATTCGCATCGTCTTCGATGAGATCGAACTCTCTCTTTCCCAAAAACCCCTGATTCTCATTAGTCACTCCGGCAAGGATGAAGATGAACTCGCTTGTTGAAAGGACTTCATCAAGAGAGGATGGGATACAATTGTTCTCTTCTATGACAGATGGGGGAAGCCACGGATCATAGACTTTCACTTTGCAGTCGAACGGGACGAGCAGAGGACGAAGCGACCGCCCGAGAAGACCGAAGCCGATGATTCCCACTTGTGAGCGGGTGAGCAGCCTCGCTTTCTTGTTCCCTTCGAGAACGTACCGCTCTTTTCCCTCAGTGAACCTCATATGTTCCCGCGTGATCGAGCGGGAAAGATCGAGGGCCAGAGCAAGAGCCATCTCGGCTACGGGGCGGGCATATACTTTGCCGCAGTTGAGTACCCTGATCGATCGTCTGAAGCATTCCTGATAATCAATATTCTGATAAAAGTTGCCCTCCACGTTGAAAATGACTTTGAGATTCGGCGCCTTGTCGAGCCTCTCTTTCGGCATCGCAGTCTGCCCGATGATGGCCGCAGCCTCTCCAAGGTGCTGTTCGAACTGCTGTTCGTCCATTCGTTCGCTTTCAGATGAGACCACAGTTGCAATCGAATTGAGACGATCCCATGCTTTTGGGTCGAAGATCCGCTCGAGTGTCTGAGGATACGGATCGGCGATAATGACAGGTTTTTCCTTTTTCATATGGTTTCCTCTTTATTTTAATTTTCCGCCTGCTTTGATGAATCTGAGCGGAGAAGTTTCCGTTCACTTCTCCTTTGTCGATATGATTGTGGGAATACGTACTTTCCGGCCGTTATAGGGCATCGTCATAAATTCATGTTCTACCAGAGCGAACTCGTCTAGTATCACAGGCGGGCCGTCGGGAATAACGATTCCCTGAAGTTCGCATTTGTGAAACAGGATCGGGTCGACAGGATTGACGGCAAACTGCGAGTAGGGAAGTATTCTTCTGTTCCCTCCCTTTTTGATGAGAAACTCTCTGTTTCCGAGGGGACTGAGCGGTCCTCCGAGGTGGTGAAGGTAGGCGCATTGTGAAAATCCTTCCAGTTGATATTCTTCTTCCACCTTCACGGCGATGGGATAGGCGCGTTCATAGATATCCTTTTCTGCAGCCTCCGATGTGAACGTGGCGGCATATGAGAGCGAGAAAGCTGCAAGCGCCTTGTAGACTTTCATCTCAAAGGGTGTGACATCCTGGCCGATCTTGACCAGCTGGGAGGCAGAATGAAGCATGTCGAAGTAACGGGCTCCCACGACGATCTTTATCACAGAGCCTTTTTGGACCGTGGAATCGTCATCCGTGACAGGATGCTGAAACGATTCCATACCGGAAAGACCGAGAACCACCTGATTGAGTTCCAGGTGTTTCTGATGGAACTTCTCATAGACGAGCGAACGAAGATCCCAGCCTGTCATACCTTCTTCTACAAGACGGGATATTTCTATGAGCGCCTTTCTTGAATTCGAGACAAGATAGTTGAGCTTGTCCATCTGATTTCCCTGAAGGTGTTCAATCAGGACGGAGACGATCTCTCTTTCAAGTTCACGGTATCCCGTGTCGCCCGGAAACAGGACGTTATCATCATGATAGAGTTCTTCGATCAGAGAATAGCGTACCTTCACCGCCTCTGATGAGAACAGCGGATCGTGCAGAAAGGACTGCAGTCTGTTCTGCTCCCATCTTTCACAGTAGAAATGGAGAATCGTCGATTCTTTATCCGGTTTTATAAGACAGTGGATGGTGGTGGAATCAAGCGGAGCTATGTCGGTCACCTGGTGGCGCATCCCTGTGAGCCATCTCATAGCACCTTCGCTCGACAAATATATTCCCCGGTATCCCCGGTTGTTCAACACCCCTCTTAGGTGTAGGATCTTTGCCTGAAATTCCTGTTTCGTGATCGGCTGTGGACGCATGGTAATCACTCTCCGTTCCTTTTAACCCTAGAACCCATTTAAAGATAAGTCAAGGAAAAGTGTCAAAGAAATCGATTGTGCAATCGATTTCATATTGACAGCGGGATATGGTGTGTTATGCTTTGAATAAGTTTAATAAAAAAAAGGAGTTATTTATGAAACGATTACTGATTGCAACTATCGTGGTGTTGATCGTCGGGTTCACAGCTTTTGGCGCAGGCCAGACAGAAGCTGTTTCCGATGACGGAATTACGATCGGGATGACAGTCCCCGGACTGCAGTTTCCTTTCTTCGTGACGATGCAGGAAGAAGCTCTCGCGTATGCTGACGAATTGGGTATCGAACTTCTCACACATGACTCTCAGAACCAGTCCTCTGTTCAGATGGCTGCCGTAGAAAATTTCATTGCCCAGAAGGTCGATGGAATTCTGATCTCACCGATGACGACCGATTCTCTCGTTCCGGCTATCGAAGCCGCCGTGAAAGCCGGTATCCCTGTAGCTACCGTAGATAGAAAAGCCAATACGGATGAAGTTCTGGTCCATGTGGGAGCTGACAACGTTGAAGGCGGTAGAGCCGCTGCACGGTTCATCATCGAACAGCTCGGCGGAAAAGGGACTGTCATTGAACTGGAAGGAACTCCCGGAGCTTCCGCGGCTCTGGATAGAAAAGCCGGATTCGACGAGATTATCAACGATTCGGATGTTAAGATCATCGTCAGCCAGACAGCCGACTTCTCACGTTCGAAAGGACAGACTGTCATGGAAAACCTGATGCAGGCTTATCCTGAATTCGATGCAGTATTCGGTGCGAACGATGAGATGATCATCGGTGCTATCGAGGCTATGCAGTCGGCCGGAATGGATCCCGCTATGAAGGTGACCATCGGATTCGATGCCACCACCGATGCCTTCTCCTATATGAAAGAAGGAAAGCTAGATGCGACCATCGACCAGTTCCCCGGACGTCAGGCCAGCAGAGCTCTGGATGTTCTGGTGAATTTCATCAAGACAGGAGAAAAACCTGCCGAAGCAGTCGAGTATATCAATCCTCTGCCTGTGACCGAGTAGTTTTTGCTGTTACTTTCACAGGAGCCGGTAGACCGGCTCCTGTGCGATCCCTGAAAAAAAGGAAATGTGCATGGAACCTATATTAGCCATGAAGGGAATAACGAAGACGTTTCCCGGAGTGATAGCGTTATCAGATGTGAGTTTCGATCTCTATAAAGGGGAGTTGCATGCCTTGGTTGGAGAGAACGGGGCAGGTAAGTCGACCTTGATGAAGATCCTTTCCGGACTCTATAAGGCAGACTCCGGCGATCTGATTCTGAGAGGAGAGAAGATCGTCTCCACCGGGTTGAGAGAGATGATCGGCCACAGAATCGGAGTCATTTATCAGGAGCTGAACCTCATTCCGTATCTTTCGGTTGCCGAGAACATCTTCATCGGACGTGAACCTCTCAACCGGGTGAACGGAATCGACTGGAAGAAGATGAGATCGATGACAAAAGAGCTTCTGGAGCCTTTCAACCTCGATATCGACGTTACACAGAAAGTGTGTACACTCGGGGCTGCCTATCAGCAGATCATCGAGATCGCAAAAGCCCTTTCGCTCAAGGCCGAGATTCTGGTCATGGATGAACCGACGGCCGCCCTCACGGGAAATGAGGTCGACAAACTGTTCGATATCATCGCGAAACTCAAAAATGACGGAGTCTCGATCATCTATATCTCCCACCGTCTTGAAGAGGTACATCATCTGGCCGACCGGATCACCATCCTGCGTGACGGAAAACATGTGGTGACCAAAAAGAGAGGCGAGATGAGCAACGACGAGATGGTCCGTCATATGGTCGGCCGTGTTCTTGAAGAACAGTATCCCCAGTACGAATCGACACCGGGTGATCCGGTTCTTGAGGTGAAGAATCTGACGAAGAAGGGAATCTGCGAGAATCTTTCCTTCACTGCCCGATCCGGGGAGATCCTCGGTTTTGTCGGTCTCGTAGGGGCCGGGAGAACGGAGATCATGCAGACGATCTACGGATACCGGAAGAAAGAGGGCGGTGAGATCTTCATGAACGGAAAGAAGGTGGAGATCAGAAACTGTCAGGATGCTGTCCAAAAGGGTATCGCCCTCATTCCCGAAGAGAGAAAACAGCAGGGTCTGATCCTGGGAATGAGTGTTTTCGATAATGCGGCCCTGGCTGTACTGGATCTCTACTCCCGCACAGGAGGGATACTCAAACGGTCGAAGATCAATGCCGAAGTGAACAAGATGATCGATTCGATGGATATCAAAACACCGTCGGTGAGGCAGCTGGTGAAAAATCTTTCCGGCGGGAATCAGCAGAAAGTGGTTCTTGCCAAATGGTTCATCAGACACTGCGACGTGTACATCTTCGATGAACCGACACGGGGGATCGATGTGGGAGCTAAGGTTGAGATCTTCCGTCTTATGCAGAATCTTGCTCTCAGGGGTGCCGCGGTCGTTATGATCAGCTCCGAACTGCCGGAGGTGATGAACATCGCCGACAGAATAGCTGTGGTGTTCGAAGGACGGATCGTGAAGGAGTTTGCCCGCGGTGAACTCAATGAAGAACAGGTAATGGAGTATTCTCTCGGGTTGCATGAGAAAAAGCATGCCTAGAAAATTGCGAAAAAGAGGAAACAGGAATGAATAAAACATTGGATATGAAACAGGTCGTGAAGAACAATGGGGTGCTCATAGTATTTTTCATCATTTGTATCGGGCTCTCTTTTCTCTCTCCCTACTTCTTTACATTGAACAATATTCTGAATATCTTCCGGCAGACATCGATCTACGGAGTGATAGCTGTCGGAATGACGTTCGTCATTCTCACAGGAGGAATAGATCTTTCAGTCGGATCGATTCTTGCTCTTTCGGGAATGATCTGTGCCGGATTGATGAAGAATAACGGGGTCAACGCATTTGCAGCATCGCTCATTGCGATCCTCGTAGGAGGCGGATTGGGGCTGGTCAACGGTCTTCTGATCACACTGGGCAAGATCGCTCCCTTCGTTGTGACACTCGGTATGGTGACGATCGCACGCGGGCTGACTCTGATCTACTCCAAAGGGTATCCGGTCAGCGGATTCTCTTCCTCGTTCAGGGAAATCGGAGGCGGCTATTTTCTGGGAATTCCCATCCCTGCGATCATCTTCGTCATCACTGTCGTCATCGCCTGGTATATTCTGAATCATACCCGTCTCGGGCGATACACCTACGCTATCGGAGGAAACGAAGAGACTGTGACGCTTTCGGGTATCAATGTGAAATTCTACAAGACGATGGTCTATGTGATCGTAGGTATCGCATCGGGTCTCAGTGCCCTGATTCTTACAAGCAGACTCAATTCTGCCGAGGCTATCGCGGGACAGGGGTATGAACTTGATGTCATCGCGGCCGTGGTTATCGGAGGAACCTCACTGTCGGGAGGGAGAGGAACGATCATAGGGACTCTCATCGGCGCCCTTCTGATAGGGGTGATCAACAACGGGATGAACCTTCTGGGTATCTCCCCCTATTTCCAGCAGGTGGTGAAAGGATGTCTGATCATCGGAGCTGTCATCCTCGACCGTCTCAGAGATGAAACTAATTAATTATTTGAGGAGTTATCATATGAGTGAAAAGGACATTAGACTGGCATTTGAAAAGGGGCGGGGAATACTGCGTCTTGCCCCTAACTGGGTTCCCCGGTCATTCTGTGTTCCGGGAAGGAGGATCAAGCTCCATCCCGACGACTATTATGCATTGGGAGGAAACAGAGGAGGAATCGACGAGCGGTGGTTCAGCTCGACGACTCCTGCAGACAACGGGCCTCTTACCGGAGAGTTTGAAGGGCTGAGCTTCTGCGTGTTCGAAGATGAAGGTAAAACGAAACAGTTCCTCCTGCGTGATGCAGTTGAGACTCTCAAAGGAGAGCTTATCGGAGAACGGCTGTATGGTAAGTTCGGCAAATGGCCGATGTTCTCGAAGTTCTTCGACAACAAGGGCCCTCTTCCCCATCATATCCACCAGCGTGATGAACATGCTGCTTTAGTCGGGGAGATGGGAAAACCCGAGGCCTACTATTTCCCGCCGCAGCTGAATAACCACGGAGGAGATTTCCCCTATACATTCTTCGGTCTGCAGCCCGGTGTGACCAAAGAGATGGTGAAAGAAGCTCTGATGAACTTCAATAAGGGTGATAACAAGATCACCGATCTGTCGAGTGCCTACCGCCTGGTACCGGGAACCGGCTGGGATGTTCCTCCCGGAGTCCTTCATGCTCCCGGATCACTATGTACCTATGAACCTCAGATGGCATCGGATGTCTTTGCGATGTATCAGTCGCTGGTAAACGATGCTGTGATAGAAGAAGAGCTTCTGTGGAAGAATACCCCGGAAGATAAGGTTGGCGATTATGATTACCTGGTAGATGTGATCGACTGGGAAATGAATGTCGATCCTCTGTTTGCAGAACATCATTTCATGATCCCCAAACCTGTGAGACCTGTTGAACAGATGCACGAGGAGGGCTATGAGGAGAAGTGGGTTGTTTACCGTTCTTCCGCGATGAGTGCCAAAGAACTTACAATATTCCCCCAAGCTGAAGTCACTATTCACGATAATGCAGCATACGGTATGTATGTCGTTCAGGGCCACGGTACATTCGGAGTCCATGACATAGAATCTCCTGCACTCATCAGGTTCGGTCAGCTTACCTATGATGAATACTTTGTGAGCGAGAAGGCCGCGAAAGAAGGAGTGAAAATAAAGAATCCATCGAAATCAGATCCGATAGTCATCCTGAAACACTTCGGAGCCGAGAATCCTGATTTGATTTTATAAGATAGTACGGTGGGAATGGTGAAGGCCGTTCTCACCGATAAGATTTAGGAGAGATCATGGCCTCTTTAAAGGATGTAGCGCAGCTGGCAGGAGTTTCGCCTTCTACAGTCTCCCGTGTGATGAACAATACGATTTTCGTTTCTCCCGATACAAGAGAGAAAGTCGAACAGGCAATCAGAGAAGTGAATTACAAACCCAATATTCTGGCTCAGAGTCTCAGACTCAAGGCCACCAAGAATATCGGTCTGCTGGTTCCAGAGATTGCCCATCCATCCTTCAATCTGGTCATAAAATACGTAGTCGACAGTGCCGCAAAAAGAGGTCTCAACACGATCGTCTGCAATACACATAACGATGATGTGAAAGAGGCGAAGATCATCGACAGTCTTGTCCGCCAGGCTATCAACGGAATCATATTTATCAGGGTTTCAGATAAATCTCACATCGTGAATGTCTCCAGATCCACCAACGTTCCGATGGTGGTTCTCGACAGAGCTTTCAATAATGAGAGAATCCCGAACATAACGGCAGACAATTATCAGGCGGGAGTTCTTGCCGCAGAGCATCTGGTCTCGAAAGGAAGGCGTCATATAGCCACGATCACGGGAAAGTTCGATATATCACTGGCCAGAGACCGTCATCAGGGGTTCGTTGATACTCTGCGAAGCCATGACATCGAGCTGGACGAAGAGCTGATTTATGAAGGCGGTTTTACGTATCAGTCGGGAATGGACGGGGTAAAGAAATTTCTAGAATCGGATAAAGAGTTTGATGGTCTGTGGGCCCAGAACGATCTGATCGCGGCCGCAGCGATCTCCACATTGTTGAGAAACGGAAAGAGAGTCCCTCAGGATGTCTCGGTGGTCGGGATGGATGATGTACAGTTCGCCCCTATGATCTATCCGAGTATCACGACGATAGCACAGCCGTTTAAAGAGATGTGCGATAAATCGGTTGAGTATCTCGATAAACTCACCAGAAACGAGAAGATCGAAAAGCATCACATCTCCTTTCCCTGTTTTCTTGTTGAACGAGAGTCGAGCTGAGAATTCAACACAAGAATACTACTCTTATCCCTATTTATCTTTGAGATTTTCTGCAAAAACATATCATGTTAGGAATTAAAGATTTTTCTTGCAAAACTGGTTAACCAGTATTACTCTTGTACATGTACCACTGGTTAACCAGTTGTGTTCAGGAGAAGTCTAATATGTCACAGCAGAAGACAAATCAGATTGATCTCATTATCAAACAGATTCAGGATCAGCTGAGAGACGGATCGTTGAAACCCGGAGAGAAAATTCCTTCAGAGCGTGTTCTTGCTCAACAGTGCAACACTAGCCGCGGATATATCAGAAAAGCCCTTCAGAAGCTCGAACACTACGGGGTTCTGGAAATCAGGCCGCAGAAGGGTATCTATATTCCCCGTATCAAGCCGGTTACTCTCGATGCACTGATCAACAATATCCTTTCGTTCACCGAACATGATATCGTCAATCTGATGGAAACGAGGACGAATCTCGAAGTCTTCGCTGCATCGCTCGCTGCAAAGCGGAGTGATTCTTCAGATCTTCAGAATATCAGGAAATCTCATGAGAATTTCATTGAAGCGTTCAATGAGGGACGAGCTACCTTGGAGGAGGATCATCTGTTCCATCTTTCGATAGCAAAGGCGACAAAGAACCCTGTGCTGGAGTCTCTGATCACTTTGATCACTCCTGAAATTATCTCGATGAACAGGAATTTCAAAGAGAACTACACTGTCGTTGTCAAAAACAGTATCAATGAGCATGAGAAGATAATGGAAGGAATCGAATCAAAAGATCCTGAAAGAGCTTCCGCCGCAATGGAAGAGCATATGAAAAATTCGAGAAAGCGAAGAATCGGTGATGAGATACAGAAAAAGGGAGAAAATGAGGATGGAGAGATTTGAAAGTGAGGTAGATATTACCAGATTGGAATGTTTTGCCCAGCAGCTTCGGCGTGATACTGTCGAGATGATCTATCATGCCGGATCGGGTCATGTCGGTGGAGCTTTGGGGCTGGCCGAGTTTATTGGTGCCCTGTACGGATATGCGATGAATTTTGATCCTGAGGATCCTGACAGAGACAGGATCGTTCTGAGCAACGGTCATACCTGTGCTATCTGGTATGCCGCTCTGGCAAGAAGCGGCCTGATTCCTCTTGAAGAGCTGGCCACATTCAGGAAACTGGGAAGCAGACTGCAGGGACATCCATCACGTTGTGCGATGCCAAAGCTGGTGGAGACTTCCACCGGACCGTTGGGACAGGGGTTTTCGGTCGCAAATGGTATCGCCCTTTCTTTGAGACTGAGAAAATCACCGGCACGAGTCTATTGTGTCCTTGGCGATGGAGAACTTCAGGAAGGACAGGTCTGGGAAGCCTTTATGACGGCAGGCCATTACAGGCTCTCGTCAATGTGTGTCTTCATAAACAATAACAGGCTGCAGATAGACGGGAAGGTCGAAGATGTCATGAATATGAAAAACCTGAATGATCGTCTCAGTTCATTCGGATGGAATGTGATAGAGATTGACGGAAACGATATGAGACAGGTCGTCGATGCACTTAAGAAAGCTGCAGAGTGTACGACAGAGCCTACGGTGATCATAGGGAACACACTGATGGGGAAAGGTGTCCCGTTTATGGAGAATCTTGCGAAATGGCACGGGACTACGCCATCTCTCGAGCAGACCCTCACGGCTTTGAAGGATATCGGAATCAACGATGAATACGCAGACTGCAGTGTGCTGATACCACAGTAATAGAGATGGAGATGAGATATGTATAGTGGATTGAAATCGATGAGAGAAGCTTTCGGAGACGCTTTGGCGGATCTCGGAAAGATCAATGATAAGGTTGTTGTTCTCACTGCAGATCTGACCGATGCGATCAAGGTGACGAAGTTCAGTGAATCATACCCTGACAGATTCTTTCAGATGGGAATCAAGGAGTCTGATATGATGGGAACTGCTGCGGGCATGGCTGTTGACGGTCTGATACCCTTCGCTACTACCTTCGCCGCATTTGCGACGAGTCTGGCAAATCAGCCGATCAGAGTTTCGGTGGGGTATAACAGAGCCAATGTGAAGATCGCAACAAGTCATGGAGGAGTCTGTGTCGGAGCAGACGGTGCGACTCATCAGTCCTTCGAGGATATCGCCCTGATGAGGCTCATTCCAAAGATGACGGTTCTGGTTCCCTGTGATGCGAACGAAGCATATAAAGCAACCTTTGCCGCCGCAGAGTTTGATGGTCCTGTCTATCTGAGATTCGGCAGAGTCGCAACGCCGGTGGTAACCTCTTTCGATGATCCTTTTACGATCGGCAAAGCCAAAGTCCTTCGGGAAGGAAGTGATGTCGCAATCGTGTCGACAGGGAGTATGACACCGACAGCACTGAGTGCCGCACAGACTCTCGGCAAGGAAGGTCTTTCAGTGAAAGTCATTCACATGCCGACAGTGAAACCTCTTGATGAAAAGGCTCTCATAGACGCTGCGAAGGAGTGCAAATGTATTGTGAGTGCGGAAGAGCATTCGATTATCGGGGGGCTCGGTTCTGCTGTGGCCGAGGTCATTTCATCCGAATATCCTGTCGTTCTCGAACGCGTCGGAGTCCTGGATACGTTCGGAGAATCCGGAGAGCCCGATGAGATACTGAAAAAATACCATCTGTGTGAAACAGATATTATTGAAAAAGTCAGGAGTGTCCTGAACAAAAAATAATGGAGGTCAAATATGAAAAAAACATTCGTTTTTATCATGGTATTAGTGATGATGGTCTCTATGGTTTACGCTCAAGGAGGAAAAGAGAGTGAACCTGAGGTACAGACTGTCAAGTTCTGGTATCATTTCGATGATCCCGAAACAGCGTTGAACCCGCTGATCGAGAAGTTCGAGGCGGAGAATCCCGGTATCGTCATTGAGCCGGAAAGGATTTCATGGGATGTGTACAACCAGAAACTGCTCACTGCGATAGCCGGAGGGTACCCGCCAGATGTCGCACAGGTCAAACTGTGGTGGCAGCCCCAGCTGGTAGAGATGGGAGCTCTTCTTCCTCTTGATGATTACATCGCTTCCTGGGACGGAAAAGATGATATCTACGACAAGGTCTGGGAACTTACCAAATATTCTGATGGTCACCAGTATTATATGCCTCTTCAGATGGTTATCCTCTATCTTTACTACAGAACTGATATGTTCGAGCAGTTAGGTCTCGAACTGCCGAAGACACGGGAGGAATTCCTTGATGTAGCCAAAAAACTCACACGTGACACCGATGGGGACGGAATCGTAGATGTGTACGGATTCGGTATCCGCGGAGCGAGAGGCGGACATGACTGGTGGGGTACATTCGTATTGTCCAGCGGTGCTCAGTTCTTTGATGAGGACGGTAATTCCGGTCTGACAACCGATAAGGCGATTGCCGCCAACCAGTGGTTTATCGATCTGTACAGAAAACACAAAGTCAGTCCTCCGACGACTCCTAGTGACGGATTTAAAGAGATCATAGCAAACATGGTTTCAGGAAAGACAGCTATGACCATCCACCACCTGGGAAGCGCAAAGACTCTTGAAGAAGCACTTGGCGATAAGATCTCGGCAGCTCCTGTGCCAATGGGAACAGAAGGTGCATGGACTTCGTTCGGGGATGAAGAGAATGCTGTGTTCGCAGCCACCGAAGTTCCTGATGCCGCATTCAAATGGGTCTCCTTCCTTGCAGAAGCTGAGAACAATGCTATCTGGCAGAAATCGAGCGGACAGGTTTCGATCAATAAGAGCAATGCCACTTCTGATGCTGACAGATTCCTGAAAGCTACTACAGATTCAGCCGACTTTGCCGGCGTGCTTCCGGCACATTCCGGTACTGCCGAATTCGTTGAATCTTTGTGGCCCGCACTCATGCAGCAGGCATTCGCAGGTCAGATCACGAGTGAACAGATGATGCAGCAGATCGAAGATCATTTCAGTGAATAATTAAACGATTGAAGGTACGCGGGGCTAAGGAGTAATCCTCGGTCCTGCGTCATCTACAGGTGACAGCGTATGAATAAAATCAAAAGAAGAGATACATTGCCATATAAGATGATTACACCAGCGATGATTGTGACTTTGGCGATCATCTTCATTCCGATGTTCAGGACGATCGGATACAGTTTTATGAACTATATCGTCTACAAGCCTACAGAGGTCCGATACAACGGATTCGAGAACTACAAGACGATATTCTCCGATCCTCTGTTCTATTCTTCTCTGAAGAACACCGTGATCTGGATCGTCGGTATCATCACATTTCAGTTTCTTCTGGGATTCATCACAGCTTTACTGCTGAACAAGAGATTCATCGGTCGTGGTATAGCGCGGTCTCTCATTTTAATTCCCTGGGTCACCCCGTCGGTCATCACGGCTCTCATGTGGCGCTGGATGTATGACGGTAATTTCGGATTGATCAATCAGATCCTGTTCAGGCTCGGATGGATCGATCAGTTCATTCCGTTTCTCGCAGATATGCAGCTTGCACTGCCTTCCATCATGTTCGCACTGGTCTGGCAGGGCTTCCCTTTCTTCGCAATCATGCTTCTTGCAGGTCTTCAGGCGATTCCTGATGAACTGTACGAGGCCGCCCGCATCGACGGAGCTTCAACTTCTCAGCAGTTCTTCCGAATCACGATTCCGATGCTGAAACCTGTGATTCTCACCACGCTGCTGCTGAGGATCATCTGGGTTGCAAACTCTCTGGATGTCATTGTGGTTATGACGGCGGGAGGTCCCGGATACAGTACCTACACACTTCCTGTCTATTCATATTTCAAAGCCTACAAGGGGATGGACTTCGGTTATTCATCAGCTCTCGCTGTACTTCTGACGATACTGCTTATGATCATAGTCTCCGGGTATGTGAGAAATCTGTTGAAGGAGGAGCGTTAAGATGAAAAGACACCACACGTTCAAACGACTGCTGACAATCTATCTTCCTGTACTTCTGATTGTGCTGTTTGCCATCGGTCCGTACATCTGGACTTTCATCTCTTCGATAACAATAGAGAAAGAATTGTACAGGCCTGATTTCAGATTCTTCCCGGAACACCCGACTACCGAGAACTATACAAGATTGTTTTCCAAACTCGATTTTGCCCGGAATATGATCGATTCGATGGCGATCGCATTGATGACTGCTCTGGTCGGATTGTCCATCACGGTTCCTGCCTCATACAGTTTTTCCCGGTTCAAATTCAAAGGGAGCAAAGTACTGCTGATGCAGTTTCTGGTCATCAACATGTTTCCCATTATGCTTCTGATAGTCCCTCTGTTCATCATGATGAGGGTCCTTGGGCTGATGGATACCCATTTTGCTTTAGTGATAGCCTACTCTACATTCACTATCCCTTTTTCCACGTGGATGCTGACCAGTTTCTTCAATGCCATTCCGCAGGATCTTGATAAAGCTGCCCAGATAGACGGATGTTCTAGAATAGGAGCGATGCTCAGGGTCGTCCTTCCTGTAGCGATGCCGGGTATCGTTTCGACGGGTATCTACGTGTTCATCACATCATGGAACGAATACCTGTATGCGGCGATCCTTACCAGTTCGAAAGTGAGGACCATTCCGATCGCATTGCAGAATATGATAGGGGAGTATCAGATCGAGTGGGGGCTTCTCACAGCAGGCGGTGTACTGAGTGCTCTACCTGTCATCATACTCTTCTTCTTTATTCAGAAACAGTTGATCACGGGAATGACTGCCGGCGCAGTGAAAGGATAAAAAAGGAGAAAGCATGGAACGTATTGAACACAAGAGCTGGGAAGGTGACGGTCTCAAACTGGTATATGATGAAGGTGACTGGGTCATCGGGATAAAGAACTACAAAGTCGCCAACGATATAGAGAATCTTAAAGAATTGGAACGGCATCTGCTTACGGATGAATCCTTCGTTCTGCTGAAAGGGAACTGTCTTCTGGTCGCAAAGGATGAATCGGATGAGTCTATGACGTTCAGTCGGATGGAAGAAGGAAAGGTCTATACCATCAATAAGGGAATCTGGCATACGACGATAATGGAGAAAGGATGCAAGATGATCCTGATAGAACGCAGCAGCACATCGATGGAGAACAGTGAACTCTGCGCCCTGACTGAAGAAGAAATTTCTTCCATCAGAGCCTATCTGCGCTGAGAATCTATCCGTTTTTCTTGTGGGTGGCTTTCATCGTGGATTCTATGGCTGTGATCGAATCATCAAGATTGTTCGATACCATCAGAGAGTAGAGGATATCGATGACGGCGAGCTGGTTGATCCTGCTCGTCGCTGCTCCCTGCCTGTAGAGCTTCTCCGTTGAAGGGACCAGAAGAGCTGTGTCAGCATAAGACCGGATCGTGTTTCTGCTGTCCATGGTGATGGTTATCAGAGGGATTTTACGGCTTTTCACCAGTCGTGCCACTTCTATCATGTTTTTGTTCTCTCCCGAATAGGAGATGATCATAGCAATCTGATTCTTTTGTATCGTCGAACCTGCAGTCAGCTGAAGGTCCGTATCGGAAGTGTAGTATACCGGAAGTCCCAACCGGGTGAGTTTCTGCATGAAATCGTAGGCGACTACTCCGGAAGCACCCACACCGAAGAGTATAGTGGAAGTGGCGTTTAGCATCAGATCAACTGCTTCCTGGACGCTGGAGGGATCGAGAGTTGATTCCAGTGCTGAAAGTGAGCGCTGTGTTCTGTCTATCACTCCTTTTACTACCTTCGCCGGTGATATCTCCGATTCAAGATCAAGATCTGGAATATAACGTTCATCAGAGTCTCTGAAGACATCTCTTGCGAGGCGTATCTTGAAGGTACTGAAGCTGTCAAAGCCGATGCGTTTACAGAATCTGATCACTGCCGCCTGTGATGATCCGCTCTGTTTTGCCAGTTCTCTCACATTGAGATGAATCGCTTTCTTTGGTTCTCTGAAAATGTAATCGGCGATCTTTCTCTCGGATTCACTTAACGTATCCAATCGTGCGTTAACTGCAACCAGAGCCCCTTCAATCACTTTTTCCTGTTCCATGCGATACCCTTTAGCAATTTATTTTATTCGGAAATCCCGCTTTTGTATTGTTTGAGTATTTCCGAAATCGGTTTCGTGTCATTATTCTCCAGCAATTCAGCGTCTTCTCTGCTGATGTTCAATAATACCATGATTATAGCGATTTTTGGTTTTTTCCCTGATTCAGTGAAAGCTTTTTCCGCCTCTTTGAGAGAACATCCTGTCGCCTGTCTGATCAGACGTTTCGACCGCTCGATAAGTTTTTTGTTGACGGGAGTGAGATCGACCATGAGGTTGTGGTAGACTTTTCCCAGCCTGATCATACTTGTTGTAGTGATCATGTTAAGGACGAGTTTCTGAGCTGTACCGGCTTTCATTCTGGTCGAGCCTGTGACGACTTCCGGGCCTACGTCAAGATAGATCGAATGAGTCGCATGTTCAAAAGTCTTCGAGCCTCTGTTACAGCTGATGGCTCCGACGACGGCTCCCATCCTTTTTGCTTTCATCATAGCTCCGAGAACATACGGAGCCTGCCCGCTCGCGGTGATTCCTACCAGCACATCTTTTGAGGTGAAATTGACCGAATCGAGTTCCTTTTCTCCGCTCTCGACCTCATCCTCGGCGTTCTCGATCGATCGTACCAGAGCCTCTCTTCCTCCTGCTATCAGTCCCTGAACCATGGAGGAGCTGACCCCGAACGTAGGAGGACATTCTGATGCATCAAGTACACCGAGTCTTCCGCTCGTTCCCGCCCCTATATAGAAAAGACGCCCGCCATTTTTGAATGACAGCACGACATCCTCAATCAGAGCAGAGATCTGGTCAAGCTGTTTTTCGACAGCATATGGAACTGTTTTATCTTCATCATTGATTACCTCGACTATCTCACGGGTACTCATCTCATCAATATGAGAGGTTTTTTCATTTCGCTGTTCCGTGGTGAACAGATCCAGCATGTCCTGGGTAATGGTCGTATCAATCATCAAGGTTTCTCCAACAGTTTCATTTTCTTTAAAAGGAATAGAAATGTAGTGTAATGGTAGCATTTGGTAAATGTAATGTAAAGAAATAATATTTTAATATTTTTATTGAGATTTGAAATATTGTATCATATAATGAGTCAGTATATGAAAAAGAACGATTCAGATAACCGGAAGAAGCTTACAGAACACCTCATGATCGGACTGATGTCAGGGACTTCGCTGGACGGAGTGGATGCTGTTCTCGTCTCGATTGAATCTGATGAGAAGATGATCAGGTCGATAGCACTAGTAGATCATTATTATCTTCCTTATACACAACAGATGAGAGATAGGATCAATGCGCTGTGTCAGATTGAACGGTCAAAAATCGATGAACTGGTATTGGTACACTGCGGACTGTCCTACTGGTATGCATCGGCTGTTAAAGCATTGCTGGCAAAAAGTGATTTCAATGCGGAAGATATTGATGCTATAGGAATGCATGGACAGACGGTATGGCATTCCCCCGTCGAGACGCCGTTTCCCGCACCGTTCACAGAGACTGTGAATGTGAAGGGGACGTTGCAGCTCGGCAATGCTTCCTATCTTAAACATCTTACCGGCATCCCGGTCGTAAGCGATTTCCGTTCGGCAGATATGGCGGCCGGAGGTGAAGGTGCTCCATTGGCACCGTTTACCGACTATATGATGTTCGGTTCAGATCGGGAAGGGCGGATCGTTCAGAATATCGGGGGAATCGGGAATGCGACGGTATTGCCGAAAGAGACCGGAGAAAAGGGAGTGTATGCCTTCGATACAGGTCCGGGAAACATGATCATGGATGCTGTAGTGGAATATTTCTCTGATGGAAAACTCAGGTATGACGAAGGAGGAGCGGTCGCCGGGCAGGGTATTGTGAACGAACAGATCCTTCAGAAGTTCTTCGATGAAGATTCCTATTTTCATAAAGGACCTCCCAAAAGTACCGGCAGAGAAGTCTACGGAAAAGATTTTGCCCTGAAATTCATCAATTCATGCAGAGAAAGAGATCTTTCTTATGCCGACACTCTGGCGACAGCCACAGCATTCACAGCAGAGACAATCTGCCGGTCATATATCGATTTTATCCTGCCGAAGCATCCGATTTCGACTGTGATCATCGGCGGAGGCGGTGCGCTGAATGATACATTACTCGATATGATACGGCAGCGTCTGCCGCAGAACATATGCGTCAGGACTACCAGAGATTTCGGTATTCCTGAAGATGCACGTGAAGCCATGGCATTTGCCGTTATGGCATATGAATCTCTGATGGGAAGAACAGGTAACTTGCCAGCAGTTACAGGAGCGACCGAACCGAAGGTGTTGGGTATGATTACCTTATAACGACTGAAGGGAACCTTTTTATTAGTTCACAAGGAGGAAGAACGTGAAAAAACTTTCTATGGTGTTGATTGCGATTGTATTGATCAGTGCGATCTCAGTTGCGGGGCTGTTCGCGACGGGGACGGAAGAAGTCCAGGGTACTGAGGAAAAAGTGCTGACGATCGGGGTGGATCAGGAGGCTATCGGCCTTGATCCTCATATAGTGACAGCTTTTTCTTCTCACAGAAGGATCGATTTGATGTACAACCGTCTTGTCCGTCTGGATGAGAATCTGGTTGTCGTTCCCGATCTGGCAGAGTCCTGGGAAATCCCTGATAACCTTACATACATCTTCCATCTCAGAGAGGGTGTTAAATTCCATAATGGAAGAGAACTCGTCGCAGATGATGTCAAATACTCTCTTGAGCGTGTGATGGATCCGAAAACAGCATCTCCCGGAAAATCCTACCTGGCTCTGGTGGAATCGGTAGAAGTGGTCGATCAATACACTGTCAAGCTGACATTGTCGGCTCCTTTAGCATCGCTACTCGATTCGCTGACGAGCAACAATCTCTCGATTGTACCGAAAGAAGCTGTTGAAGAATATGGCAATCTTCAGAAAGTCGCTGTAGGAACCGGTCCTTTCATGCTCGATGAATGGGTCGCCGACAACTCGATGACACTGGTGAAAAATCCTGACTATTTCATTGAAGGAGAGCCGAAAGTCGATAAAGTCATCTTCAGGGTCATTCCTGAAGCAGCATCGCTTTTGGCCGGGGTGAAATCAGGAGACCTCGATATCGCGACTATCAGCGACGGAGCTACGATCAGACAGGCGAAGAATACTTCAGGTGTGGTAGTCAAAAGCAAACCCGGTATCAATGTGAGAACCTTCGGTTTCAATACCACAAGGGAACCTTTCACAGATGAAAGAGTCAGGCGTGCTCTTGCTCTGGCAATAGACAGAGACGAAATCGTCATGATGGCGGAGTTTGGAATGGGAACTCCTACAGGACCTATTCCCGTAGCAGCAACCGATTGGGCTCTTCCTCTCGATGAACTTCCGGTGAACGAGGTCAATTACGAGAAAGCAAAAGCGTTGCTTGCTGAAGCTGGTTATCCTGACGGATTCAGTTTCGATATCGTATGTTCTGCTACATATGAAGGGGGCCTCGCAGTTGCTCAGGTCATACAGAGTGAACTGAAGAATATCGGAGTTACAGCCAATCTTGTCGTGGTCGAATGGGGTGTCTATATTGACCGCTGGGTGAAACGTGATTTCGATTCCATGGTTGAAATCCGCGGCGGCAGCGGCGAACCCGACAGATTCCTCTATCGGACCCTGCACAGCACAGGCGGAGTGAACAACTTCATGTTCGCGGATGCGAAGACTGACGAGCTTCTCGATCTGGGAAGAAGCCAGACTGTTCCCGCCGAGAGAAAGAAGACCTACAATGAAGTACAGAAGGTGTTGAGCGAGAAAGCTCCGGTCATCTTCCTGTACAGCCCGAGTGAATCTCATGTTCTTTCCGAACGAGTTACCGGGTTCAAGCAGGTCGGAAACGGAAGCCTGTATTACGTGACACAAACTGACGTACAATAATTGAATTCTGAGATAAAGGTGCCTCTTTCATATAGAAGGGGCACCTTATACTCAGATTTAGAGGTGAAGTGTGCTTAGATTTATTGTAAGAAGATTATTGACTCTCATTCCTGTCCTTTTAGGTGTTTCATTGATCGTGTTCTTTCTTGTAAGACTCATCCCGGGGACCGCCCTGGAGATGTACATGGGAACACAGGTCGAAGCAACTCCTGAAATGATGGAGGAATTAGAGAAGCTGTTCGGAGAGGATAAGCCCGTACCGGTATTATATCTTGAATGGATGCAGGATATCCTGAAAGGCGATTTCGGCTATTCTCTGCGTACAGGAAGACCTGTGCTCCCTGACATCCTTTCACGACTGCCTCTCAGTCTGGAATTGACTCTCTTTTCTCTTATCCTTGCTCTTCTTATTGGAATTCCGCTCGGGATCGCCTCTTCATTGAGACAGAACACTTTTGGGGACTTCCTTATGAGAATCCTTGGCCTTCTCGGACTCTCTCTGCCCCAGTTCTGGCTGGCAGCTTTGATGGTGATGGCTTTTTCCGGATTCAATGGCTGGATTCCCATGGGAAACTATGTAGGTTTTCTCGAGGCTCCTCTGAGGAATATCAAGATGCTGTTCTTTCCCTCTCTTGCGATCGGGATCGGTTTTGCCGCGGTAGTGATGAGATATACCCGCACAAGCATGCTGGAGGTGTTTCAAATGGATTACATCAGAACGGCAAAGGCGAAAGGATTGAAGAGAAAGAGCGTGATCTACACCCATGCTCTGAAGAACGGAATCCTTCCTGTGATCACGGTGACAGGCTTCAATGCCGGATATCTGCTCAGCGGTGCGATCGTGATCGAAGAGGTGTTCGCTCTGCCCGGCATGGGAAGGCTTTCACTCTATGCGATTTATCAGCGCGATTATCCGATCATTCAGGCTGTCGTGATGATCGTAGCGACGATCTTTGTATTGGTGAATCTGGTGACAGATATAGTATATGCGTTAGCCGATCCGAGAATTCGGCTTTCTGACTGATAAAGGTTGGTGATCTATGAACACGATGACAAGACTAGTAAAGAACAGGATTGCCTTGGCCGGATTGATCATCATCTCTCTGTATGTGGTGATCATTGTTGTTTCCTTCTTCTGGCTTCCATTCGATCCGATGGAGATGAATCCGGAACTGATGCTCCAAAAGCCTTCACTGTCCTCCGGTCATATTTTCGGTACCGACGAATTCGGAAGAGATATCCTCTCACGGGTGATGAAAGGAAGCGCGGTTTCTCTTATGATCAGTATTCTCGCAACACTGCTGGGGGCCACATTCGGAATTCTTATGGGAATCTGGGCAGGATTTCTCGGCGGGCGATGGGACAATGTGATCATGAGAATCGCCGATATCCTTTTCTCTTTCCCGTCACTTCTGCTGGCGATCTTCATCATGGCGATACTGGGAGAGAACAACGCGAACATCATCATCGCTATCGGAATCGTCTATATTCCCCAGTTCGCAAGGATTTCACGGGGAGCGATCATCGCACTCAAATCTAACGAGTTCGTCCGGGCAGCCCGTTCCAACGGGGCCGGCAGCTCCTACATCCTTTTTAACCACCTTCTTCCCAACAGTATCGCACCGATCATAGTCCAGATATCGCTGTCGCTGTCTGTTGCAATACTTCTTGAATCAGCTCTGAGCTTCCTGGGACTGGGAATACAGCCTCCTGAACCATCTTGGGGAAACATGCTCAGCAGTGCCCGTAAGGTGATGATGCTGGCTCCCTGGACTGCCATCTATCCGGGACTGGCGATCGTGACGTTAGTGCTGGGATTCAATCTGCTGGGTGACGGATTACGTGATATCCTTGATCCCCGATTACGAAATGTACGTTAGGAGTAGGCGTTTGAAAACTGAACCGATTTTACAGATAGAAGGACTTGTGACCCAGTTCACTACCGAGCGTGGAATCGTCCATGCTGTCAATGATGTCTCTTTCGAGCTCCATAGAGGAGAGACTCTCGGCATAGTCGGAGAATCCGGCTGCGGGAAATCCGTCACGAACTTTTCCATATTGAAACTCATACAGTTTCCTCCCGGCAAGATCACGCAGGGGAAGGTTCTCTATGACAAGAAAGATCTTTTCGAAGAAAGTGAGGAAGAAATCAGAAATGTGAGAGGGAAACATATTTCCATGATCTTCCAGGATCCTCTCACTTCCCTCAATCCGGTTATCAAGATCTGGGTTCAGGTCGCAGAAGCTCTGATGCTCCATCATGATATTAAAAAGAAGGAAGCAAAAGAAAAGGCGATCGAGCTGCTGCAGATGATAGGGATCCCTGATGCTCGGGAAAGGGCAAATGACTACCCCCACCAGTTCTCCGGAGGGATGAGACAGAGGGTGATGATAGCGATGGCTCTTTCGTGTAATCCGGATATCCTCATAGCCGATGAACCGACGACAGCATTGGACGTCACGATTCAGGCTCAGATTCTCGACCTGATCAAGAAACTGTCCAAAGAGAATTCAACCTCGGTGATCATGATAACCCACGACCTGGGTGTCGTAGCAGACATGTGTGATACCATCTGTGTCATGTATGCCGGGCGGGTAGTCGAAAGAGCACCTGTGAATCGACTTTTCTATGAACCGCAGCATCCCTATACGAAAGGGCTCCTTTCTTCGATCCCCCGTCTGGACCAGGACCACAATGAACGGCTGCATACTATTGAAGGAGCACCTCCCGACCTCATCGATCTTCCGAAAGGGTGTCCGTTCTACGCGCGATGCGCGTACGCAATGGAAAAATGTGCGACCTCCAATCCTCCCGAATATGTTCTGAATGAACAGGAGAACTGGAAGGTAGCCTGCTATCTTCATGAAACTGGAGCGCATCATGGAAAATAAGACATTGCTGGAAGTAAAAGATCTCAAGGTTCACTTTCCTATTCAGAAAGGGATCATCTTCAAGAGGAACGCCGGATTCATCCGGGCTGTTGACGGGGTGAGCTTCTCTGTCAGAAAAGGAGAATCTCTTGGACTCGTCGGCGAATCCGGATGCGGGAAATCGACGACGGCGATGGCCATCGCCCAGCTTCAATCGCTGACTGCCGGAAGCGTGATGTTCGAAGGAACAGATCTCACTGCTTTGAAAAAAGAGGACCTGCAGAAGATGCGGATGAATTTCCAGATCGTTTTTCAAGACCCATACAGCTCGCTTGATCCCAGAATGAGGGCGATCGATCTGATAGCTGAACCTATGAGAATCTATGCGAAAAGAGGTCTTCTTGCACTGACCGAAAGTGAAATCGAAGCAAAGGCAACCAGCCTGATGGATGTGTGCGGTCTTTCGCCAACGTTCAAAGGGCGTTATCCTCATGAGTTCAGCGGAGGTCAGCGGCAGAGAATAGGAATCGCCCGGGCTCTTTCTCTGGAACCTAAACTGATACTTGCCGATGAACCGGTTTCTGCTCTCGACGTTTCGATACAGTCGCAGATCCTCAATCTGCTCAAGGACCTTCAGCAGCAATTCGACCTTACTTTCCTGTTCATCGCTCACGACCTTGCCGTCGTAGAATATTTCTGTTCAAGGGTAGCTGTGATGTATCTGGGTCATATCGTGGAGACAGCATCTTCTCAGCAGCTGTATCATGACAGTCTTCATCCCTATACTCAGGCTCTTCTCTCTGCAGTGCCTCTGCCCGACCCGATCAATGCCCGAAAACGAAAGAGGATAATTCTGGAAGGAGATGTTCCCTCTCCCTCGAAAATTCATAAAGGCTGTCCGTTCGTCGAACGGTGTCCGAAGGCGATGAAACAGTGTTCTCTCACTCCGCCCCGGCTCAAGGAAGTCTCCCCCGGGCACGAAGTGGCCTGTTTCCTCTATGAATAGAGGTTCAAGATGATCAGCATAAAAGTATTCGACCTGGAGCTGCCGCTTAAAACGCCTTTCACGATAGCTCACGGCTCATACAGTTTCAGAAATAATGTATTCATAGAGATTCAAAAGAATGATCATTCAGGATACGGAGAGGGGCCGATCGTACCGTATTACAAGGGATCTGTGCAGCAGGTGAAAGCTGACCTGATACGCAATATTTCTCGATTGAGGGCGAAAGATATTGAAAATATTCTCGAGAATCCTGTCGATTCAGAATATCCGGCATTCGAATATCCCGTATCCTCCTGCGCCTTTCAGGAAGCGATACTGGATCTGGCAAGTAAGATAAGAGACGTTTCTCTTTCATCGCTGCTTAAAATCTCTTCTTGGCAACATTCTTTCAGAACAACATTCACTATCGCTTTCAACGAGGATATCGATGAGATGGTAAGAGGTGCTGTGAATTCAGGTTTCTCTTCACTCAAGATCAAATGCGGTATTCCCGGTGATGTCGAGCGTGTGAAAAGGATCAGGGAAGCTCTTCCTGAAGCTTTATTGTTCATTGATGCGAATCAGGGGTGGACCTACGATGAGGCATGTACAGCGGTAAGAGAATTTGAGAATATCGGTGTCGAACTCATCGAGGAGCCTCTATCATCGGGGAGTGAAGATATCGCACGACTTTCAGCAATGACTTCTATCCCGATCGTGCTCGATGAGAGTGTGACCGGCATCAGGCAGCTCGAACAGTATCTTGAGAAGGTACCTCATCTGGGAGGGGTCGTCGTGAAGAATGCCAAGTGCGGTGGACCGTTATATTCCAAAGCTCTGATCGATCGTGCCCGTGAGGCTCATCTTAAGGTCTTTCTGAGTTCGATGGTTGAAAGCAGTGCAGGGCTCTACAGTGCCGTCACATTGGCACCACTGGCCAGTTACATTGATCTGGACGCTCCGCTGCTGCTGGCCCGTTCATATTTCAATGGTGTAGTATATGAGAATCAGAGTGTCGCCTTGCATCCTCAGGGGATAGAAGCCGACAAAGATCTGATAAAGGATCTGCAGTCGGAGAGACCGCTGCTGATGAAGGAGTGATATGGACATTGAAATCTGTGATATGAAAGAAGAAGATATCACTTTATGTGCCGACATAGTCCTGAACTCATCTATTGGTGATAAATACGGTTTTACAGCTGCAACTCTCGAAAACAGCCTCCGGGGTGGATTCGATTCACATCATCTGCTTCTCACTGCGATTGTCGGATCCGAGATCGCCGGTTTTGCCTGGATCGATCAGAAAGGAGCTTTCAGTACAGCTCCCTATCTTCGCCTGATAGCCGTTCATCACAATTTCCGCGGCAGAAAGATCGGATCGGCGCTTCTTGATGCTTTTGAAGAGAGAACTGCATCTTTGAGACGTGACTATTTTCTTCTTGTTTCCTCTTTCAATTCGGATGCCATAGCGTTTTATGAGAAGCATGGGTATAAGAATGTGGGCAGACTTGCAGGGTTTGCGAAAGAGGGAATTGATGAGCTGATCATGGTGAAAAAATGGAATCGATAAAGAGTTATGTCAATGAGGCTATTGCTGAGAAGCTGTTCACCGGAGTTTCCATCTATGCAGAAAAAGAAGGGAGAGTTTTCTTTGAAGGCGTATTCGGCGATACAGGTTCGAAACATATTAAACTGACTTCATCTCACCTTTTTGATCTCGCCTCATTGACTAAACTGTTTACCTCGACGGCAATCCTGCATCTGATATCGATGAATGAGCTATCGTTGCAGGATACACTCATTCAGTTTTTTCCCGAAATCCATGAAAGTCTGAACGGCATATCTGTCTATTCACTGCTCACTCACAGCTCCGGACTTCATTACTGGTACCCTTTCTATACACGCAGAGATGAAGATTTCTTCGAGATCCTTTCCAGCATCGTTGAAGAACACCCTCTGAAAGAGAGAATGATCTATTCGGATCTGAACTTCATGCTGCAGGGCAGGATAATCGAGAAGGTATGCTCTTGTTCGCTTGACAAGGCTGTCGAGGAGCTTGTTATCCATCCTCTTCGGCTGCAGAACACTACCTGGCATCCAGCGGTGTATGACTGTGTTGAGACCGAGTTCGGGAATCGTATCGAGATGGATATGGTGGCAGCTCTTTCTCTTTCGTTCGATTCATTCAGACCTGTCGATACTGCGATCAGAGGGGAGTGTGATGACGGAAACGGCTATTACTACTTTAAAGGAGTCTCCGGTCATGCAGGACTGTTCTCGAACGGCGAAGATGTCTGCCGTCTTGCAAGAACATATCTATACCCATGTTCTTCATTTCTCAGTCCAGAACTGGCAGATTCTGCAATGAGAGCACACATTGAGAACAGAGGGCTCGGGTTCCAGCTCGGTGATAACTATCCTTTCGGAGGGTGCGGTCATACCGGATTCACAGGAACCTATCTCTATCTGAACAGGAAGAACCGGGTCTCTGTCTCGATTCTTACCAACCGGCTTCATACGGAGAATCCCAGGAATATCGGATCATTCAGAAACGATGTTGTCGAGAGACTTTTCACATGTTATGGGCTACATGATGCTCGATAAGCTTTAAAGCGGCATCTTTATCATTTTTCTTCAGGTATTGGAGAAGCGACGGGTGCTGGCTGATGATGTCCGAAAGTTCGTTGTCGGAAAGGTCCTGAGCGATTCTGAGAAGCTGAACACGTGAGTCGAGTCGTTCGTACAGATCGAACAGAGCATCGTTCTCGGCACATTTGACCAGTTCGAGATGGAACAGGCTGTCTTTGACGAACAGCTGTGCTCTGTCTCCGAGGGTGAGATGATACTGACAGTCTGCGGCAAGACGGGAAAGTTCTTCGATATGTTTTTCAAGGCTGTCAGGAGTGATCATCTGAATTGCCAGTTTTTCAAGAGCGACACGCACAACCGCAATATCTTCGGCTTCCTTGTCATCCACTTTATAGACCATGGCATGAGAGCGCGGTTTGAGGATTACCAGTCCGTATTCGGAAAGCCTTCTGATCGCCTCTCGTATGGGGGTTCTGGAAACTCCGTATTGCGTCGCGAGCTGTTCTTCGGGGATGATCATTCCTCCCTTCAGTTCTCCCGAGAGGATCTGTGTCTTTAACACGTCATATACTTTATCTGCTAAACTGGTCTGTTTTATGATCTTTGACATAATGGTGTGCTGTGTCCTTTGTATACAATAGATTGAAAAAACGGTGAAAAGTGAGAATGAAGTACCAAATTCCTCATTTTTCGGATGAACAATATTAATAGATTTTAATAATACTGTGGTTTTACCCATAATGCAATAATCAAATATACAAAATCGGCAGAGAGGATGCATGGCAGGTTAAACAGGAAGAAGGTTTGAACAAATAGAATTATCTAAATTGTTAAATAGTAAAACAATAGATGAGTATATTTGTGTTTGTTGAGTGAATTTGCTTGAATGATCTGTTCATTGATATATTGTATATGTGTACTGGAATAAAAATAATACTGACAATGATTTACCTCAACAAGGATATTGGATACATTAGAGATTACAAAAATATAATAGTATAAGATAATAAATTAACTGATTTACAAAAACTTTATTTGACAAAAAACAGTCTCGTTGATATATTATTGTATACGGTATACAAAAGAGTGTTTTTACCAATTCCTATAAAGAGGAGCTAGAGATGAATAAAGT
>JAQQAI010000039.1 GCA_028532915.1 Sphaerochaetaceae bacterium | reverse complement strand
GGCTCCCAGGTCCTTTACCCTCTTCACCTGATCTTTGAAAAGGATAGTCCCTACACCTACGTTCATCTGCGGCACATGTTTGACTATCTGCTCGATAGAAGGGATCGCGGCATCGCTGCGCAAAGCCAGTTCTATAACCGTGATGCCCCCCTCGACCAGAGCCTGTGCCACAGGTACGGCGTCGGCGACATTCTCTATCGAAAGGACAGCGACAACACCGCCGTCGGCGATTTTTTGTTGTATATCTGCCGGCATTACTTTCATTTCACAACCTCCTGTTTCATTTTTATTACCATGTTTTAATTTTTTACTCTATTATTGTATGCGGATCCAAATATGTCAATATATTATTGAAACTGTTTCATATTTTTGAAACAGCTCTTGCAATTATCACGTAAGAGAATTACTATTTCACTATCACTGACGAGGAATACTATGGATCAGACTGAGCAGAAGGTACTTGCCGTCGAACGGACGATGACCATATTGGAATATCTTGCGAAAAACGGAGCCAACAATCTCTCCACCATTTCAAAGGATGTCTCTATACATAAAAGTACTCTGTATCGATTTCTTCAGACTCTCTGCTCCATGGGATACGTCTACAAAAACAGCGAATCGGAAAACTACTCACTCACCCAGAAGATGAACCGCTTTCTCAACATGGGAAGCAAATACAGTCTGCTTCATCAGTTCGCCGTTCCCGTCATGGAGCAGCTGAGCGAACTGACAAAAGAGACTATCCATCTTGCGACCCTCGAGGATCTTCATATCAAATACATATACAAGATCGAATCCACTCTCTCGCTGAGGGTTGTCACCAGCAGCCACAGAGGAGGAGGGGCTCCGCTGTACTGCACCGGACTCGGTAAGGCTCTTCTTTCAAGATGCGACAAAGAAAAACAGGCAAAGATCCTTCTCTCTCTGACATACGAAAAAAAGACAAAGAATACGATCACCGACCCTCTGGTCCTTTCAAAGGAACTGCAGAGAATAAGAGAGCAGGGATATGCGATTGACAATGAGGAACATGAAGAAGGGATATACTGTATAGCATCTCCCATTCAGAACTCCTTAAAGGTTCCCATCGCTGCAGTCTCAATCACAGGTCCCGCCTCACGGATGATTCAGAAGAAAGAAGAATATTCAAAGCTTATCAAAGAGAAGGTCGCACAGATAGAACAGCATCTGTAAAAACAAATACCTACACTAAAAATACTTATTTCATTCAGACTTATCACATCATCATACAAAAATATTCCTAAATGTATTGACATATCATAGTGTTTTTTTATTGTCATCTTTTTCTATTTTCTGAAACAATAACAACTTATCACAATAAATGTTATATCTATGTAAGTTGTTTTCATATATTATAATTTTATATTTTCTTTTATTATATATACTTAGCAATTTTTCAACAAAAATAATATAGTTGAAAATATTTTTTTACAAAATGTATTGACATATGTTAGAGGCTGATATATATTGAGGTCAGTTACTTGGTAACTTACAACATCCTATTTCATTTTACGGAGAATTATCATGAAGAAAACAGTCGCTATCTTATCAGCACTTCTAATTACCGCATCACTTTTCGCTGTCGTCACACCGGGATCATCCAATGATTTTGTCATCAAAGCGCAAGTTGCAGGAAAACTCTACCACGGCTTTTCACTCACCGAAGCTACAACCAGCGACGCTGTCGTTGCCCTTTTAGAAGACAGTGACGGTAACGTTACTAAAGATGGAATCGATCTTGAATCTGATGCTGCACAGACTATCGGATACTACAACCTCTACACAACCGAAAACGCACAGGCTGCAGTCTCTTTCTCCGTACCCCCTCTCTCATACACGACAGGAACCGATACTTATTATGTTCCCTTCACCCTCTCCTACGGTACCGCAGCAGGTAACGAGAAGGTCTCTCTCGGTGATGGAGCCATCGGAACAGCCGCTGTTGCAACAACAGATGAACCTGCAACGGTCGGAGAAACTGTAATGAAAACTCTCGATACATCAACAGGTCTCAGATGGAACGTTTTGAAACTCGGTGTCACCTTCGCCGGAACAGAAAACAAATCGTTCGGTCTTCCTGAAGCTGAAGGCGATGACTACTATACATCAACAATCGTAGCTTCGATCGTCACAAACTAAGAACTGATTCTTTTTCATACGACATATACTGAAAAATGCTGCCAGAAAGGCAGCATTTTTAGTTTTGGCATCATCTCATTCTATCTGCCCTCCATGATTGCATCGTATAAACCAAACAGGTACTGACTGCCCAGTGCTCTGTCATACAGACCGTAACCTGCTACAGAGGTTTCCTCCCAGATCGCCCGTCCGTGATCAGGTCTCATCACCCCGTCAAATCCGATATCGACAAAAGCCTTCATTATTTCATACATGTTCAGCGAACCATCCTTCTGATAATGAGCACTTTCCTCGAAGACTCCCTCACTCACATGTTTCACATTCCTGACATGGGCAAATGCTATCTTACCTTTCAACGACCGTATGATGGAAGGGACATCATTTCGAGGGTCTGATCCCAGAGATCCCGTACACAAGGTCACACAGTTCGATGGACTGTCAACTGCTTCAATTATCTTCTTGAGATCACTTGCGTTCTTCACTATTCTGGGAAGACCGAATACCGGCCAGGGAGGATCATCGGGATGAATCGCCATCCTGATTCCCACTGCCTCGCATTCAGGGATCACGGCATTGAGGAAATAGACCAGATTTTCATACAGCTTATTCTCATCAATGTTCTCGTATATGGCGAACAGCTGCTGCAGTCTGTCAAGTCTCTCCTTCTCCCATCCCGGCAGAATATAGTCATTCTGCTTCTTCCTCATCTCCTCAATAATCTGGTTAGGATCACTGTCAGACAAAAGAGAATGATCATAAGAGAGAACTGTGGAGCCGTCTTCTCTCGGTTTGGCAAGGTCGGTCCTCGTCCAGTCGAAGATCGGCATGAAATTGTAGCACACTAAATCTACACCGAATTCTGAAAGCATCTTCAAGGTTTCAATATACCGTTCGATGTAGAAATCACGATCTTCGGTTCCGGCCTTGATTGAATCATGCACATTGACACTCTCTATTGCAAGCAGGTTCAGTCCATGCTGCTTGAGGTCGTCCATCATCTGCCGTATCCTCAATTTCGGCCACACCTGTCCTGCCGGAAGATCAGTCAAAGCAGTGACCACCCCTTCGACTCCGGGAATCTGCCTGATCTCCGGTAACGTCACCTTGTCAAAATGGCTCGTGAACCATCGTAAAGACATTTTCATCTCATTTCTCCCCGATATCAATCTGGAAGTACACTACCATACTAGTATACTTTTGTAAATATATTTTTATCTATTGATATGATTTCGTTTCTTTTACACTAACATGTAAAAATGTAGTACTATAGTGGAACAAGAGAATCTACGAAGCGATGGAGCATTTCATGTTGATAGTATCAGATAGAAACGAAAAAGAGAGTGCAAGAGATTATGCATACAGAGTCATAAGATCGAATATCATAGAACTGTACCTCTCACCCGGAACAGCGGTCTCGGAAAGTTCGCTGTGCGAAGAACTCGCTGTCAGCAGAACCCCGGTGAGAGAGGCGCTTGCCGACCTCGCCCGGCAGAAGCTTGTCGATATCGTTCCGCAGAAAGGTACTACAGTGAGCCTCATTGATCCGAAAATGGTCAAGGAGGGTCACTTCCTCCGCTCCCTGGTCGAACAGGAAATCGTCTCCCGGGTCATTTCGAAGATAACAGATGAAGGATACAGACTTCTTGAATCGAACGTGCTGATGCAGGAATATCATGCGAAACACCACAGTGTCGATAATTTCGGACACCTCGATAATGAATTTCATTCAATCCTTTTTCGTCTATGTGATAAAGAATCGACCTTCCGGGTCGTTACCGATTTTCAGTCACATTTCGACAGAGAGAGAAAACTGAGTCTTGAGTTCGTCAGAATGGAGGATCTTGTGAAAGATCACAGAGAAATCCTCGATGCGATAGAGAAAAAGAACAGAGTCGCCGCAAAAAAAGCTATGAAAACTCATCTTTCGCATGTCCTTGTGGATCAGAAGATCCTGATCAGAAACTATCCGCAGTACTTCAAAAAATACTGATAGAAAAGGTCATCCGCTACATCGGGATGACCTTTTTCATATGATTACATAAAATTTCTCAGATACTTGATTGCCCGCTCGGCAGCCACATCCGGATTTGGATAGGGCAGAATCTCGACCGAACACCATTTGCTGTAATTCGTCTCTTTGAGAGCGTCGAAGATCTCCTCGAAGTTGATATGGCCATCACCCGGTGCCAGACGATTGGAATCTGCAAGGTGGATGTAGTTGATATCATCGATATTATCTTTGAGACCTTTTGCGATATCCACATCTTCGATGTTCATATGGAACACATCGGGCATCAGTTTGAGATTCGGGATGGAAGCTTTCTTCAACAGCTGTACACCCTGATCTACCGAATTGATATAGTCGATTTCATAACGGTTCACAGGCTCCAGTACGAGAGTAACTCCTTTCGGTTCGGCATACGAACAGATTTTCGAGGCCATGTCGATGAACAGTTCATCTCCTTCCTGCTGACTTTTTTCGCCCAACGCTCCGCGCACTCTTCCGATGTTGACCTGTTGACCGTAATCGGCGGCGATATCGACGAATGAAGTGAACATCGAGTAGAGTTCTTTTCGGCGGACAGCATCCGTATCGGTGAACGCATATCCCAAAGAGGCGTAAACCTGTCCGGTGGAGATACAGGAAACACTCAGATTGTTTTGTTTCAGAAGTGACCCCAGTTCTTTTCTTTCAATCTCATCAGGGGTCTTCAGTGCCAGTTCGACACCGTCATATCCAAGGGCGGAAGCCTTTCTCATTGATTCGCTGAATCCTCTGAACACAACGAACGCTGAAGGCAGGGCGTTTTCACCTGCGATCGCTAAAGCACATTTCATTCTCTACATCTCCTTCTCTACCGGTATCACATACGGACCGTCTTCGATCCACGAGATACTCATTTCACTAATATCTTTTCCTTCCATCTGAGATATGCGCTGCAGCGATTTGTTGACCACATGATAGAAATAGTCCTTTTCCTGCACACTCTCGTCGATGAAGGATCCTCCGTCGAAGCCGGGGAGCATAGGCCACCAGATCTTATCCATCGTGGGTGAATAGAAGATCAGGTGATCCATGTCGATCACTTCGAACACTTTTGTCCACATCTGGACCTGCCATTGTTCAGGAACGAACGGCCAGTCCTCACTTTTGATCAATCTGGTAAATTTCTCGGGGCCGAACAACGTCAGCAGAGCCAGAGCCGCCTGATAATTCACGCCGCCTACAGGATGTTTCTCATCATGGGTATCGGCGATGATCACCAGATAGCCGTCTTTCTTAAGGATTCCGAGACACCCTACCGCACATTTCGCGCACTGATAGTGATTCATTCCGACAAACCCCGCATGGGTGACGATGATGTCGGAAGACTTTGCTCCTACCATGACGCTCTTTTTGATACACTCGACAGCCTGCAGGTGAGCTTTGATGAAGTTCCCGCTGAAGATTCCTGTGATCTTGAATTCTCCGTTCAATGTGACATTGACCAGAAAATCGATGCCGACTGTGGAAGCAACTTCCACAGCCTCTTCGTGAACCAGATTCTTTTCCAGGTTCAGATCTCGGGAATTCTCATCGGCCATGAAAGGGACTCCATGGAAGACATAGGTACTCTGTTCACCGATTATTCCGGGACAGATAGCCTTTCTTCCTCCGGAGGCACCGGCCATGAAGTGAGACTCGACCAGTCCTGTCGCGATTTTCAAATCAGCGTTCACATACAGGGAGTTGAGATACATCTCCGTCCCCTTCTTCGTCTTTCCGAGATAGGTGAGGTTGTCGTAATCTTTGCAGTTGTGATTGACGATCCTGATTCCCATCTTGAGGATTCTTTCGTCGAGCATCCGCTCTATCTCGGATTCACTCATCGCAGAGTGAGTCCCGTTCGCGATCAGAATCGTAATAGTATCTTTTGTATAACCGACACTGAAAAGCTGCTCGATGATGGGGAGAAGAATCCCCTGCTCCCCTATATAGGGAACAGGTCTCGTGTTGTCGGAGACAACAATCACCGCATTCGCTTCCTTTCCGTCCTTATCTTTCCTCTCTTTCAATTTCCTCGAAGCGATGACAGTCAGCGGCTCCGAGTCAATCGGGTTGTTTAGAGAGTCTACTATAGCTTCTTTCGCGTTCGAAAGAGTCTCAGGCTCATTGAGGCGCACTATTTGAGTATGATCCGGGAGCTCGATAGATCTGTATTTGGAATCGAATGGGTGATTGATAATCATAATTTCCTTCCTTATTTCTCGATGATGATAGACATATCTCCTGAAGCTGCAGCTTCGAGGATCGGTTTCATATAGGTCATCACATCGTCGCTTGTCATAGGAACAGGCATGTTCTTGAGCTTCATCTCGAGCTGAGGGTCCTGAGCTGCTTTCAGAGCTCTTTCGATGTGTTTCTCGCTGAATCCTTTCAGCTCACCCAGTGTTGTGGGTGCTCCGATCGACGATCCGAGGTTAATCATCCCCTGTGCGACTGCAAGAGCAAGATCTCTTCCTTCGAGTGCAGAGATTTCCTCTGTGATGTAACCGTATCTCGAGAAAATTTCTCCGAGAACTTTAAGCTGTCTCTGGATAGCCTTTGAATAGAATACAGCATAATAGGGGTTCATGATTCCGCAGGCTGTTCCATGAGCAACAATATCTACAAGTGAGAAGCTAGTGAGGTGGGCACCGCTTGTGCCGCCGATCATGATAGCATATCCTCCGAGGTCGGTAGCAAGCCCGATCGCTTCCCGGGCTTCAACGTTCTGAGGATCTTTGATGAGAACTTTTGCATTCGAAGCAACAAGTTCGATCGCGGTTGCTGTGATATCTCTGACCTTATCGAAATTCTCGTCACTTACGCCGCAGAATACTTCGAAAGTGTGGGCGATAGCATCTAAGGCACCATCGATAGTGACACTCAGAGGCATGCTCTTCGTTGTCGCATAGTCGAAGATCGACACGGGAGGAACGACAGCATTATCGACGATGAGTTTCTTCTGTCCTACTACAGGATCTGTGATATTCGCATATTTTGTAAGATGAGCGCCACTGCTTGCGGAAGTTTCGATGGCGATCATGGGAAGAAGAGTCTTTTGAGTCTTCTCCAATGCTTTTGTCACTTCGTTAGTCCCGAAATAGGTATCGATCTCACAGCTGTAGTCGCTACCCAATGTTGCCAGAACGTTCGCTGCTTTGACCGCATCGATCGAAGATCCGCCGCCGATGACGATGATGCTGTCAGGACGGTGAGAGAGGATATAGGTGGTGAGCCTGTATACATCTTCACGAGGTGCGTTCGGTTTTGCATCCGGTGCGATGAGTTCACCGACCAGAGCGACACCCTCTTTCTTCAGTGCAGCTGCAACCTGATCAGCAACAGGCTTCAGATATGTAGTGTTTGAAACAAGCAGAGTGTTCTCTCCGAGTTTCTTTGCCAGAGGACCTACTGAATCCAGCACATCAACACCGAACACATACGAATCACCTTTCCATTCTTTCAGTAATGTATAAGCTTTCTCTTTTAAACTGTTCATTCTATTTCTCCTTATTTCTTCAATAGTTTTTCTGCTTTTTCTGCAATATTCTCTCCACTCAGTCCATATGCGGCCAGAAGCTCGTCATATGCACCGGTTTCGGTGAACGTGTCTTCGATACCGACTGCTTTATAGGCGAAGGAAAGATCTGTTGCTGCAAGAGCTTCAAGAGCAGCACTTCCGAACCCGCCGATGATGTTGTGTTCTTCGACTGTCACCAGGTTTCCGGTCTTCTTCACCGAAGCTGCGAGACTTTCTGTATCGAAAGGTTTCACGAAAGCCATCGAAAGGATCTCGGCTTCGATTCCTTTTGCTGCGAGTATCGCGCCGGCTTCAAGTGCCATCGATGCCGTAATCCCGTTGGCCGCGATCGTAACATCCGACCCTTCGCGCAGGACGACAGCCTTCTTCGAACTGAAATTCCCGTCGGAAGGAACTTCCGGCATCGGGTTTCTGTTAAGACGTACATACACGGGATGATTCTGCTCGAGAGCATATTCGAGAGCCATCTGAGCCTGGTTCGAATCGGCCGGTACGATCACCTCCATATTAGGCATCGCTCTCATGATGGCGATGTCGGTGATGCTCTGGTGGGAAGCACCATCGTATGAATCCGAAAGCCCGCCGTATGCACCGGCGATGACCACGGGAAGAGAGTTGTAACACAGAACGTTTCTGATCTGGTCTGTTCCCTTCAATGCAAGAAAGATCGCGAATGCATTCACAACAGGACGAAGGCCTGCTGTCGCAAGTCCTGCAGCCACACCGACCATGTTCGCTTCGGCTACCCCGACGTTGAAAAAACGTGCGGGAAACTCTTTTCCGAACAGACCCGATTTCGTGGATGAAGAGACATCCGCATCCAGAACGACGATATCTCTATTATCTTTTCCTAATTCCGCTAATTTCTTTCCAAAAGCTTCTCTCATAGCAATGCTCATAAGACAGCCTCCTTTCTTTCAATATCTGCAACAAGCTCGGGACGACCTTGAGCATAACTGTCAGCATCGATCGGAGATCCATGCCATTTGTTCAATCCTTCCATGAAGGAAACACCCTTACCTTTCACTGTGTTGTACACAACCAGTTTCGGCCATACATCATCACTGTCGATCCAGTCGAAGGAATCGAGGATTTCCTGCATGTCATGCCCGTCATATGTTTTGGGAGCCACATTCCAGCCGAAATCTTTGAATTTGTCGGCAAGAGGATCCAGAGGCATGATCTCGTTCGAAGTGCCGTCCAGCTGAACTTTGTTGTAGTCGATCATGTAGACCAGCTTTTTCGGTCTGAACTTGGCAGCACTCATCACAGCTTCCCAGGTCTGACCTTCGTTGAGACAGCCTTCCCCGCTGAGTACGTATGTGAAATAGTCGTTGCCCTGAAGTGTGGAGGCCAAGGCCATTCCGACACCGATCGACAGTCCGTGACCGAGAGCTCCGGTCGACATATCGACTCCGGGGGTCTTCTTCATGCTCGGATGTCCCTGAAGGTGAGAACCGAGAACTCTGAAGGAGGGAAGATCTGCAGTATCGAAAAACCCTCTTGTCGCCAGCATGGTATAGAGATTTACCGATGCATGCCCTTTGGACAGTATCAAACGGTCTCTTTCAGCCCATGCGGGATCTTCGGGTCTGATGTTCATTCTATTGAAATACAATGCTGTTGTGATCTCTGTGGAAGAGGAGGCTCCTCCCCAGTGACCGGTCTGACGTGATTGGAGAATATCGAACATAGTAAGGCGAAGATTCGCAGCAAGAGCACTCAGCTCTTCTCTGCTCAGCTTCTCCTTATCAATGTTGCTGATCTTTTCTTGTAGCACTTTATTCATCTCTAGCTCCTCTTTATAGGAATTGGTAAAAACACTCTTTTGTATACCGTATACAATAATATATCAACGAGACTGTTCTTTGTCAAATAAAGTTTTTGAAAATCAGTTAATTTATTATCTTATACTACTATATTTTACACAAATTCAATGTATCCAATAGTGTGATTAAGGTAAATCATTGTAATTATTATTTTTATTTCAGTACATATATACAATATATCAACGAACAGACCATTCGAGCAAAGTCACTACACGAATACAGACCCACCCATCTATTGTTTTACCATCCAACAATTTAGAGTATTTCATTTGTTCAAACCTTCTTCCTGCGTGACCTGTTCTGTATCCCTCTTGCCTATTTTGTATTTTTGATTGTTGCATTATGGATAAATCCACAGTATTATTAAAACCGATTTATATTGTTCATCTGAAAAATGAGGAATCCGAGGCTCCATTCTCACTTTTCACCGTTTTTTCAATCTATTGTATACAAAGGACACAGCACACCATTATGTCAAAGATCATCAAACAGACCAGTTTAGCAGATAAAGTATATGACGTGTTAAAGACACAGATCCTCTCGGGAGAACTGAAGGGAGGAATGATCATCCCCGAAGAACAGCTCGCGACGCAATACGGAGTTTCCAGAACCCC
>JAQQAI010000038.1 GCA_028532915.1 Sphaerochaetaceae bacterium | reverse complement strand
GTGACACAAAAATTGACTTTAAATGTTATTGCAGAAAAATTTGACGGATAGAAAATTCATTATTAATTTTTTTAAAAAATCATATGATGGAGGAAAATCTCATGAAACAAAACAAAGTGATGTACTGTGTGATCTTTGTCTTCATGGTGGTGACGGCACCACTTTTTGCAGACTATGATGGACTTTCAGTTTCAACCGAATATCCATCATTGAACGTAAGTTCCAGCGATATGATCACATTCGATCTAAACGTGAAGAACTACAACCTCGCTCCGCAGAGGGTCAATCTCTCACTTACCGGACTTCCTTCAGGATGGGAGTACCAGTTCGTCGGAGGAGGAGGTCTGGTGAATGCAGTCTTCGCCGAACCTGATTCGACCAGTCGTGTACAGCTGTGGGTTATTCCGAAACGGAGTGAAAAAGAGGCTGTCTATGATTTTTCGGTTCATGCGACAGGAGATGACGGACATTCTTTTACCCTTCCATTGACTGTCACGATGGGAAAAGAACTGCCTCAGCGGCTTGCTCTGGAAGCGGAACTTCCCGAGATCATCGGAGACCCCGACTCGGATTTCACTTTCAATGTGACTCTCAGAAATAACAGCGCGGCCGAAACACTTATCGACCTCTATGCCGATGTCCCTCAGGGGTTTTCCGCCTCATTCAAAGAGCAGTACGGATCGAAGAAGCTGAACACTCTGTCATTGGATGCAGGATCATCCGAAGTTGTCCAGGTGACAGTCTCTCCTTCATACGGAGTAACGGAAGGAACTTATCAGATAACAATTGCTGCCCGTTCTTCGAAAGCGGAAGCTCTGGTTCCCGTCACATTGAAGGTGCAGGGACAGGCGAAATTGAATCTTTCAGGACAGGGAGGCCTGCTCAGTGCGAGCGCTGTGGCGGGAAAAGAGAAGGTACTTGATCTGGAAATAGAGAATACGGGAAATGCGGAAGCGGAGAATATTGAACTATCCTCTTATACTCCGTCCAACTGGACAGTCTCGTATGAGCCTTCCGAGATATCATCCCTTAAAGCCGGCGAGACGGTCACGGTGAAAGCTGTAGTCACACCGTCGAGTGAAGCCCTCACGGGAGATTACAGTCTCACTCTCAACGCAAAAAGCGATAATGCCGGCAGTGCTTCGGAGAAGTTCCGGGTAACAATCAGAACATCTTCACTATGGGGAGTGGTTTCTCTGGTTATCATAGCAGCAGCAGCTGTCCTTCTCGTACTGGCTGTAAAGAAGTTCGGTAGACGGTAAAGGGAGGCTTGCAATGGGTAACGAAGTCGTATTGAACGTTTCCCATCTGTCAAAACAGTACCGTAAGGGGATAAGAGCGGTAGATGATATTTCCTTTTCTCTATTGAAAGGAGAGATATTCGGTCTTCTCGGACCCAACGGCTCAGGAAAGACTACGACTATCCTCATGCTGCTCGGGCTTCTCGACAGCACGGAGGGGACGATAGATATTTTGGGTCACGATCCTTTCCGCTCTCCTTTGGAAGTGAAAAGACAGGTGGGCTATATGCCTGATACAATAGGATTCTACGAGTATATGACAGCATTCGAAAATCTCGACTACACTGCGAGATTCCTCGGTCTGGATGCAAAGCAGCGTGAGAAACGCATCACAGATGCTCTCAAGAGGATGCGGCTGACCGACCGGATGCACGACAAAGTCAAAACATACTCGCACGGGATGAAACGCAGATTGGGGCTGGCTGAACTTCTGGTCGGCGAGCCCAGGATCGCGATTCTTGATGAGCCGACTCAAGGTCTCGACCCCCGGTCGATAGATGAGTTTCTCTCTCTGATCGTCTCACTTCGCGACAGCGGGGGAATGACATTCCTTCTTTCCAGCCATCAGCTCGATGAGGTCCAATCCGTCTGTGACAGGGTAGGTCTCTTTTCGGAAGGTAAGCTGATAAGCATAGGATCGGTTGATGAACTCGGAAGAGAGCATTTCGGAAAGGAAGTTCTCATCAAGCTGCACATCGAAGGAGAAAATGATCTGAAACCTCTGTTTGAAAAGCAAAGTAGAGTCTCCAAAGTTGAACAACGCGAAGACGGGGAATATGTGATCTATGCCGAACAGGATATCCGTTCGGCTCTTGCTCAGCAGGTCTTCAGTGCAGGATGCAATCTTTCTTCTCTGGAAATGAAGGAACATTCGCTCAATGAGATCTACCAGAGAGCATACAGGGAGGTGAGCAATGAATAGACGTGAAGGTTCCGCATTGACAGGTGTAAAGGTTGTATGGCTCAAAGAGATGCAGGATTATGCAGGGAACATCAGGATGATCGTCCTGATGGGACTGATCATCCTGACCGCAGGTGCCAGTATGTATGTAGCTGCTCAGACACTGCGATCGTACGTGGGAAAGGATTCGTTTATGCTGCTCAACCTTTTTACGATCAGTCAGGGGCCTATCCCCTCCTTTCTCTCCTTTGTCTCCTTTTTAGTTCCTTTGACCGGAATCGCGCTCGGGTTCGATGCTGTAAATTGTGAGTACCAGAACAGGACACTGGGGAGGATCCTCTCTAAACCGATTTACAGGGATGCCTTGTTGTTCGGGAAGGTTCTCGGGGCGATCAGTTCGATGGCCGTCGTGCTTCTGGCACTGTGGCTTCTTGTCATAGGAAGTGCGATGCTGTTTCTGGGAGTTCCGCCATCAGGAGAGCAGATTGCCCGAGCGTTTACATTTTATATCATCACAGTATTCTATGCCACGGTGTGGTATCTGACCGGGATGCTCTTTTCGATCGTATTCCGCCAGAGTGCCGTATCGGCTCTGGTTGCATTGGCTCTGTGGTTGTTCTTTATGATCTTCTGGCCGATGATCTCCCAGCTTCTATCGTACGG
>JAQQAI010000037.1 GCA_028532915.1 Sphaerochaetaceae bacterium | reverse complement strand
AATAGCAGTGTGATCCGACCTGGATCTGATCGCCGACGATTCTCCCTGATTCACTCATGATCAGCTCATCTCCGAAATCGAAGTCAAATTGTTTTTTCAGGATCTTCTCTGCAAGACGATTGTAGTAATCTCCCGCTTTATTGAGCTCTGTAAGATTCTTTTCCAGCCATCCCATGTTCATATAGATTCTGCTCAGATCTTCATTCAAAGAACTATGCGAACGCATCCAGAATGTTCCCGTCGGGTGAATCATGAGTATCTTCCTGTGAACTACACCAGAGGTCGTACACACTCCAAGCCGAGCAAAATAGTCTTCGATCACATGAGAATATTTCCACCAGGTGTTCTGATAGGAGAAAGCGGGAGGATAGTCACGTTTCCGACAACCGGTAATCGAATAAAGTGAAAGATGCTGACACCGCCGAGTGACGCCCATCACATACTGCCAGTCTCCGACTCTCTTTTGTCCGGCAAAAGAGAAATCCCACCCAGTGCAACCATACATTTCGCTTACAACCATCTCTTTTCTGAACTGATTGGCTACACTCGTACATTGTTTGACTGTCAGATACTCTTCTCTCTGATCTCCGAGAAGATCTATTCCCGGAGAATGCATATATCTGTAATGGGGCATGACTGCACCATTGCACCGTGTAGCATACCCGAGGTCGTTCTCATACAGCATATGCCCGGTCAATTTGACATTGTGCTCTTCACACCATTGGTAAAGCTGCTTCGTATAGGATGATAGGAAAAGACGGGTCAAGGTCAGCCAGAAGTCATATCGAGCCTTTTCCATATGATCTCCTTTGAGAAATAGCAAAGGCAGAATTTTGAGAATGCTGTAACCGCTAGATTTCTCGAAGGCTGCAGGCATCTGCGTGGTCCATGGCAGCCAGGGACGACCCGGTGTGAAATGGGAAAAGAAATCACAGATATTCGGTTCATCAGTGAAAAAACCTTTGATCGTGCCGCCAAAAGACTCTTTGAAGCGCTGTGCATATAACTCATGAGTCTTTTTGATGAATACCCCGACAGCCTCGGGGTTGAGGTTATCTGTCGGAGCACTGTTGTTGTACCATTCGGAAACATGTGAAATCTCATTTCTGAATATGAGATATTCCGGCTTTTTTTGACCGTCGGTGTCTAAACGGTTAAAACCGGTCAATTCGAACTTCACAGCTGCTGTACCTGTTTCGTCTCTCACTATCCGGTATACCGCAAGAACCTGAGGGTCCCGAAAAACCTGTCCGATAGAATCTGATGTCGGATCAGTCAGCAGTTCAGCTGTCAAAGCTCTGGCAGAATACGATTGAGGGTCCTGCGCGCTGACAGATCCTCCCGCACTGCCCGAAGGCCATGTATCTTCATCGTAAATCCAGCATTCGAGACCTGAACGCTGCGCATGAGCGATGACATCCTCGACATGTGTCATCCACGTTTTTGAAAGATACGGCGTTTCGAGACCTTCCCGGGAATGGATGAAAAAACCTCCCGATCCCTGCTCTTTCATCTGATCGAGCTGTTCGATCAGTCTGTCTGATTCGAGACGATCGTTCCATGCCCAAAAGGGTGTAGACCTGTACTTCGAACTGGGATTATTCAGTCTCTCAAGAACTTTCACCAAATCTTCCATAGACAGAAACCGCTACATAAAATTATTCGGAATATACATGACGATATTCGGAATATAGGTGATCAGGATCAGGACGATCAGCATAACAAGAATCATCGGAATAATCTCCCGTATGACACCTCTGATCTTAGCTTTTCCCAGCCCGGAAACAATGAACAGCAGCATTCCGAACGGCGGAGTGGAAAGCCCTATCATCATATTGAAACAGATGATGACTCCGAAATGGACCAGATCGATACCGAAGGCCGTCACCAGCGGCAGCACCATGGGAACAAAGACCAATTGGATGGTCGAAACATCGAGAACACATCCGAGGAGAAGGAATACCACGTTTACAACCATCAGGAAGATGTATTTATTCTCTGTTATTCCCATAACTACCGATGCGATGGCTCTCGGGACCTGTTCCAGGGATATGATATAGGAAAAAAGCATTGATGTTCCTGCAAGCAGCGCCAGAGTCGCGGTGTTGGATGCGCTCTTTTTGATAATCCTCCAGAATTTCACAGGACCAAGATTCCGATAGAGGAGAATCGAAATCAGAATTGCATAGGCAGAGGCCAAAGCTCCCGCCTCGGTAGGGGTTACGACACCCAGATAGATACCCCCGAGAAGCAGAACAACAGTAAACAGGGCCGGAACGGCACTGATGGAGACTTTAATGAACTGTCTGATGGCCATGATCTCCCCGCGAGGGTATTTGCGTTTGAATGAGATGATCGCAACATATATCATCAGAAGCACAGAGAGAATGATTCCAGGGATCATTCCTCCCATGAAGAGTTTACCTACGGAGGCCCCTGACAGCATCGCATATATAACCATAGGGATACTGGGAGGAAAGATCGGACCGACTGTGGCGGATGCGGCAGTCAGGGCACAGCTGAAAGAGGGGTCGTATCCTTCTTTCTTCATCTGATCGATCTCCATCAGTCCGATTCCGGAAGCATCTGCGATCGCAGAGCCGGTCATACCGGAGAAGATCAGAGATGCCGCAACATTAACCTGGGCAGTCCCTCCTCTCATCCGACCAAACAGACCGTTGCAGAACTTGAACAATTTATCGGTTATCTCTCCCTCGTTCATCACGTTCGCCATGAAGATGAAAAGAGGAGCGGCGAGCATGGTATAGTTCGAAAACATATTACCCGACATGACCGTGAACACCTGACCCAAGGATCTTCCGCTCAGAATAAAATAGGTGATTGAAGCGGAGAGCATTGCCATAGAGACAGGCATCTTGATGATAAAACATATAGCAAGGACCAGAAACAGGATAAGTACAATATTCATTTTCGATCACCGCCTTTTTTCTCCAGGGTGTTTCTCAGGTTTTTCAGATGCTTTACGCTTACCATAACACTTCTTATAAGCATCTCTGCGAACATATAGATAAGGGGGGCGAAGACGACCTTATATGGAAGCTTTAGAACTCCTGTGACCATTTTCTTGGACAAGAGAGAGTTCACTGATGGAAGAAAAACAATAACGAGCAGGATGACCAGAATCAGACTGTTGAGTATCTCAAAAACTATTTTGAGCTTCGGTCCGACGCTGTCATAGACAAGAGCGAAGACCACATGTTCTTCATTCTGCATTGCTTTGCCCACGCCGAAGAACATGGTCCACATATAGGCAAGAATACTTATCTCGTACGCCCAAGGGACCGGAGTCCTCAGCAGATACCTTGAGATGATCGTTATCATAAAAGTGACAAATATCAACAAAAACGTAAGATTAGGTATGATTGTACCTAACAAATACATCACACCTCGGCCCATCTTCTTAATTGAATTCATTTTGTAATCCTATCGCCCGGCTTTGGTTGCCAGATATTGAATATGGAGGCTCTTTATCAAAAAGAGCCATCCATACCTTTTTCTAATTCTTACAGCATCATTATTTTGCCATTTCCTGAACAGTCTTATACAGATCCATGTCCCATGTGGAGGTCATTGCCGAGTTGCCGGCATATGCAGCCTGAACGTTCTCCCTGAATTCAGCGATATCGGGGTATGTTACGACCATACCTTCACCTTCAAAGAATTCCACGAGGCTGTTCTCACTTGCGATTCTTTCTTCATCGTTGAACGCAATTGCATAGTCCATGGCTTCACTCACAGCTTCCTGCTGTTCTGCAGTCATGGAGTTCCACTTGTCCAGATTCACACAAGGCATGATCGAATCAATGACGTGATTCGTGATCGCCAGATATTTTGTTACTTCGTAGAATTTAGCCTTTTCGACTGTAGGAAGAGGATTGTCCTGTCCGCCGACAGCACCGGTCTGTAAAGCGGTATACAACTCACTGAAAGACAGGGGTGTCGGATTGGCACCGAGAGCCTCACCGAGGAAGAGCCATGATTCTGACCCTGGCATACGAAGGAGAACTCCCTCCATATCTTCATAACTATCGATCTTCTTGTCTTTGGTATTGATGACACGGGAACCGAGGTACATACTGCCGAGAGGCTGCATACCAAGGTCACGAACCTTCGGCCAGATATGTTCTTCTGCGATATCCCCGTTGAGTACCGAGGTCATATGATCATAAGAACTGAAAAAATACCCTGATCCGAACATACTGAATGAAGGAATCTGTGTTGCAAGTGTCGGAAATGAGATATATGCCATATCTGCATCACCATTCACCAGAGCATCATATTCATTCTCCTGAGTAAAGAGAGTCCCGCTGTCGTATACCTTGACTTCAACAGATCCTCCGGTTAGTTCTTCGACCTTATCTGCAAATACATACATCGCTTCGGTATGAGAATCCCCTGGAACCGAGACCGAAGTGAAAATCAGTTCTACAGGTTTTGTACCATCAGATTCTTTTTCTCCGGCAGCCCAAACCATCATGCCTGTGACCAGAAGCACCAGCATAACCATCAACATTTTCTTTTTCATATATGACTCCTTTTTTCTCCCGATAGACGGGGTTAGTTCCAAATTCCTATCTGCAGCCTCATAAGGTCCACGATATTCTTCATCTGTTCGACTTCCATCTGGCGATTGGTAGAGAACTGGCTGAAATCCTGGACCCTGCTGAACAGATTGATGTTCAACCCTTCCAGGCCGAGATGATATTTTGCGTTTACCGGATAAAACTGGCATTCGATGACACTCGCAAAACCAAGCAGGTTCTGTACAACCTGAGCCTTCTTTGGATCTTTCTCATAATGGGTGCACAACCAACTGTACAGGTCGGCGTGAAAATTCGCCATCACACCGCTGTAGCCGGAAACTCCCAACTTGAGAGATTCGAGCAAGGTGGCGGCATTTGCGTTGAAGATTTTCAACGGTGTCCCCTCTACTGCACGAAGTTTCGATTTCAGACCGTTCAGGCTGCAGCATGTATCTTTCAGAAAGGCAAATCGTCCGGTCTTTGCACACCAGGAAAGCAGTTCGGGAGACATGAGCCGTTTATAGGGGTAAGGACATTCATAAAGGCCGAAACTGTCGGCATCGATATTTGAAATGAGTTTTTCAATACTCTTCTTCGCGACATCATCGCTCTCACTCTTTTTTGCGAACTGATTGGTGATAAACACATATGAATCAGCGCCGGCATCTATGATGCTTTGAGCCTCATCAATCTGTTCTTCTATCGTTTGCGCCACGTGTCCGGAAACGATGATACCGAGACCTTTCGGTCTGTTACTGATGATAAATGAAGCTAGATTGTAACGTTCTTCTCTGGAAAGATAGAACATCTCACTGGATTGACACACAGCGAAGATTCCGGAAACCTTTTGATGCGCATACCACTTGAGCAGTTCCAGAACACCGTCATAATCGATTCTGTTGTCTTCGGTGTATGGAGTGATCATCACCGGCCAGACGCCATTGGAAATTGATTTAGTCATCATTTTCATCCTTTGTTTATTGATTCTCAATATATTTGAGATTCAATTTTTCTATAGTATAATTGTGGGGCGTGGTAAAAACATTCAGAATAATGCTTAATACTTTTGTGAACATAAAAGGAGCCTGTATTGCTGGAAATAGTTGATAAATTCTGTTGGGAAAAGTACAACAAGACAATAACCTACGATATGCACAAGATTGAAGGACTCAGAAATTTCGCGCACTGGAATCTCCCGAGAGCATCTAGTCCGGTACCTCTCCATCATCATCCCAATATCATTGAATTCCATTGTCTAACCAAAGGAAGAAGAGTCTTCCATTTGGAGGAGAAGACCTACATCATTACCGGAAATGAGATGTTCTTCTCTTTGCCTTATGAACCCCATTATACGAGCAGCAATGATTTAAGTCCCTGTTCATTCTTCGGCTTTCAGATCGATGTTACCCAAAAGGATGAACTTCTCGGTCTGAACAGAGAATATTCGCTGGCCTTGTACCAGATGCTCACTTCATTGAATTACAGGCATCTTAAATTCTCTTTGAACGAGAAGCAGTTTCTCCGTTTGGCCTTTGAGAATATTTGTGAGAATACGGTTTCATCCCGTATGCTTGGAGTACAGTATCTGAGCAGTTTCCTTTTCAAGATACCTGATTTCATCCCCATCATAAATGAGGTAAAGCGGATAAACGATCCTCATATCAAGCGGGTGATCCATCACATCAACGAACATTACAGTGAGAATCTACAGTTGAAAGAGTTATCAGCGATATCGGGATATTCTTTATCTAGGTTCAAAATCAAATTCAAAGAGGTCGTCGGTATCCCTCCGGCCAACTACATTACGTTCAAGAAACTCGAATATGCGAAGGAGCTACTCGAACAGACCTCAGAAGCGATCACCCAGATCGCCTTGGATGCCGGATTCTCTTCAAGCAACTATTTCTGCACTGTTTTCAAGAACTTCACCAACTACACCCCATCAGAATACCGCGATGCCTATCTCCGGAATACTGATAGACATACCTGAAAATTTCTATTTTCTCAGAATTCTGAATCTACAATAGAATGAGACGGCCAGAAGGCCGCCCCAATTAGTTTTGTTATTGATATTCGGTTAAACCACGAGTTTTAAATGTTGCTTCTCATTTTGCGACTTTCCAAATAATTTCGTATGATGGGTGAGAAAAATGAGATGAAAGCCAGAATCAGGAAAATGACACTTATCGGCTTTGTCAGAAAGATACCCCAATCTCCATTAGAAATAAGAAGAGAACGTCTTAGATTCGATTCCATCATCTTCCCTAGTACTAGTGCTAACACAGTTGGGGCTAGAGGATAATCAAATTTTCTCATAAAATAGCCTAGAATTCCAAATCCTACCGCAACAAAAACATCAAACATCAGATTTCTTACAGAAAATGCTCCGATGATCGAGATGCACAAAACGATCGGTGCGATGATTCTGGAGGGAATATTGATCATCTTCACCCAGAAATTCCTGAGAAGATTACCGATGAAAAACATTACGATGCATGTCACGAACAATCCGATAACTATCCCGTAGAACAGCGGGGCATCATTTGTCATGATATCAGGACCGGGGGAAACTCCATGAAGCATCAATGCTCCAAGTAACACTGCTGTAGTTGGAGATCCCGGGATTCCGAGAGCCAGAAGGGGAATCAGAGCTCCGCCGACAACGGCGTTGTTCGCGGATTCCGATGCGGCGACTCCTGACAATGCTCCTTGCCCGTATTGGTCCCGGTCTTTTGCAAATCTTTTTGCCTGCTGATATGAAAGCCATCCTCCGATACTTCCGCCGGCTCCGGGAATGATTCCTGTTCCGGCTCCGATGAAACTGCCTGAAAAAATTACAGGGAGCATATCTTTAAATTCTTTGAATGTTATAAACTGATTGGAAGATATCTTTTTACTCTTTTCATTCTTAGTCTGTGTTTCAAACATGAAAATAACTTCTGAAAGTGCATATAGACCTACCAGAGCAGGCATGAGAGAAATACCTTCAAGAAGGTAATAACTTCCGAATGTATAACGGACATGACCGGTAAGAGGATCAATTCCTACAGTTGCTATGATCAATCCGAGAACACCGGCAAGGATACCTTTGAGAATAGACTTATTGCTCAAGGATGCCACGAGAGAAATCCCGAACAGCCCTAGCGCAAAGAACTCCATAGGGCCAAACTGTATTGCCACTTTCATCAAAGGAATTGCAAGAAACAGAAGAATGAAGGTACTGATGATACCTCCGATTGTCGACGCGGTTATGGAGGCTCCCAGAGCTTTCCCCGGCATTCCTTTCTTTGTCAGAGGATATCCATCAAGCAATGTGGCTGTAGCCGCGGTAGTTCCGGGAGTATTAAGAAGAATAGCCGTTATCGATCCGCCATATTCTGCTGCCATGTATATCGCCACAAGTAGTATGATAGCCGTCACAGGTTCCATACTGTATGTAAGGGGAATCATCAGTGTCGTTCCGACAGTAGGACCCAACCCCGGAAGTGCCCCGATCATGATACCCACGCCAGTTCCCAAAATCACTATCAACAATGTCTTAAGGGTTAGAACCATCCCCAAAACTTCAATAATCACATCCATATGTTACCTCTTCATCTAAAATCGTACGTGAAGAATCTTCTGAAAGACCACAAAAATGAACACTATAAATCCTATTGGAACTGTTAATAATATCTTTTTGCGTCGTTCTCCAAGTAAAAAGAGCAATGCCGTCAGAACAACGAAAGTCGGAATATAGTAACCGATGAACCTGATCCCGATGACATACGCTACAATGATGAGGAAGAAGAACAATGCTCGTCTACTCACATTTACCGGCGAATCATCCTTCTTCAGGAATTCCTTTATCAATATACTTACCAGCAAAAAGATCGCAGTATACAGATAGACGGTCGGAACGTACCCTGCTCCCATTTCGTATTCGCTCATCGGCTTTGGAATCTGATAGGTAAGAAAGAGCAAATAACACATAAACAGTAATACTATCGATCCGAAGATCACATTACCTTTTTTCATACAACCACCTTTAACAGAAATGTTTTCTATCTGGATTCGCAGGCTGACATCACCTACGAATCCGAAAACATACTTTTATTTCAGCCCAAGATCCTGAAGGAATTTTGTTCGGCCTGCTACTTCGTTTGCAAGACGTTCGTCAAGCTGCTGAGGGGAAACAGGATCGTTTTCCTGATTATATTTCTCCTGAATCTCCTTCCACTCTTCGGTCTGAGTAATCTCAGAGATTGTATCCGCCATTTTCTGAATGATCGCACTGTCGGTACCTTTTTTTACACCGAGTCCTCTCCACAGGATCTCAACGATATCTATTCCTTGTTCTCTGAAAGTCGGAACGTCAGGATAGTTTGGAGATCTTTCAGCTGTTGCAATTCCCAAGAGTCTCACATCCCCCCGAGAAACAGCTGTTCCGGTAGTACTTGGTGTCATTATAGCTACATCAATATGTTTACCGAGCAAAGCTGTTGCAACTTCGTCGGTGGTATCGATCGGAATCCATTTGGCATTGAATCCCGTAAGCTCCTGCAGTTTATAGTACACATATCTCATGAACGAAGCACTCTGATATCCTCCGATGATATAACTGTCGGGATCTTCTTTCAGAGCAGCAACCAGATCATCGATGGTTTTCAACGGACTGTCTGCTAATACCGCGATACTCGCAGGTTCTCTCTGGATTGAACTGACTACAGACCAATCTTCAGGACCGAAAGGGATCGCTCCGGATGCCATTGAGAAACTGGTGCTTCCTGTAAAAGTCTGAAAAGTGTAACCATCAGCAGGCTCTCCCTGAGTCGCGACCTGAGATACCGCCTGTGATCCGCCCGGTTTATTCTGAACGAGAACATCTACACCCAGTCTTTCAGAAATGAATGGTGCGATCAGTCGCATTGCTGTATCAAGGTTACCAGAGCCCGCATGTACATTGATAAAGATTTCCTTTTCAGGCCAGTTCGAGCTATCTTCAGCATTAGTCTCGTCCTGTCCGTTCGCATAAAGCCCCATAGTTAACACCAATAGAACCATCATCATCGACAATAATCTTTTTTTCATCTTGTCTTCTCCTTTTTTATTATCTACTCAAAATCAGAAGGGTATCGGCATCAGAACCAAAAGACTCCATACACTATTCTGAAAAGGCTGATTACTATTCAAAATACAACATAACAGCCAGTTCTTTAACCAATAATCTTTGACTTTGATTTTTCTTTTCTTCTATCTCAGAACAACTGTATGCTTTCTCGGTTCAAAGCAGCAGCTGAGTCTCACACATAAGATCCTCACTCCGCTGCCGCGAGCCTCGCCTATCTTCAAAAAGGTACCAAGCGCCGTGACATCTCCACCGAGGCCAAGAGGTCCGACATCGCTTTTATTGATCTTATCGGTAATGTAATTTTCGATATCGCTCTGAATATCAAAGTTACCCTCTTTCTGCGCTTCGATCATCATCGAAGAAGCCTCATAATGAGTTCGGCCGATTCCGATCGCGGGAACGCAGGGAGTACAACCAAGCTTAGCAACCATCTCGTTTGCCCATTCGACTGCGGTATCGATGAGTTGCATTTCCTTATGTTTATGAAATACATGATATGTCTTGGATCTGATCTCAGGGCCGCCGCCCTGCATCAGGACAGTCACTCTGATTTCGGAACCATCGATCTTCCTGATATTCACAGGTGCTGCGAGGAGTTTCCCTGAATCTTCATATAATCCGTGGATCTGTGCCATCCGTTCGAGGCCTTCTCCCTTGACTGCCATTGGTCTTCCTGGAAGCTCTCTCAGCCCATCGGCGACACCCTCTTCCACTGCTTTCAACAGGTCATATACAGATCCTTCGTATCGGGCATCCTTTCCGATTTCCAGAAACGGATGTGGAATACCGGTATCATCACACAACGGGCTCACATCTTTTTCACTGATAGCAGCATTCTCCAATGTCTTCTCAAGAACCCATCTCGATTTTTCATCAGTTTCCTTTTCTATAGCTCTTTCGTAAGCCCGAATCTGATCCGGACGGAATGTGCTGCTACCGATAACTAAGGCCTGACTGGCGGCTTTTCTAATATCATTGACAGAAATTGACATTTAATCTTCCCCTTTTGTTAAAAAATTGTCTCACCGTGTGCTATGGCAACGATTCCCGGATACCTGTCGACTTCAAGACGCCAGAAGGCTTCCATTCCTTCCTTTTCGAATGCAGCTACTTCTCTTTTCAGTGTTTTCTTCGTGAGATAGGCAGATATCGGAGGAATGACGACAAAGATCGATCTTTTCTCTTTCAAAATCTGAACAGTCTTGTCCGATAATGCCCCTTTGCCGAGATGTAATCTGATTCCTGCATCAGAAAGTTCCGCCATATTCCCTTCGATCTCTACTTTATTGGAGGAAGTCGGGCCTAAACCGGCCTTGCTGACTGCCGAATGAAAGATTACACCACCTTCCAGATCAATACCCATCTCTTTCAATCTGCCTTCTCTCACAGCCTGAAGAACCTGAGGAATCACAGCATCTCTTCCCACGTAGATAGTCCCTGAAATTTCAACAGGATCACCTGCCTTCAGGTTTTCCAGATCGGCAAAACTTATCGGCGTAGTCAATTGTTTTGTATTCATATTTCTGCTCCTTGCTAATTCTCACTCTTGTTCAGCATGTCTTTCACCCATGCAGGAGCAATCTCGGGAGGTTCTTTCCCTTTTTTGACACAATCGACATATTCACCAATCGTCTTTCTTCTCTGGACTTCATATGCGTCTTTTTTTTCAGCTTTTTCGAGAACAGCATCGATCATATCCCTCGGGACTACGGTCACTCCATCATAATCGCCGACAACAAGATCGCCCGGTCTTACTATGACCCCCGCGCAGAAAACTTCAGTGTTAATTTTTCCCGGACCTTTCTTTGAAGGACCTCTCTGCATGAATCCTCGTGAATATATCGGAACCTCTAAATCTCTCAATCCGAATTTATCCCGCACAAATCCATCAACAACTATCCCATTCAGCCCCACAGCTTCTGCTGTCGCACCCATCAGATCACCCATATAGGCTCTATTTTTATGTGCTTTTCCGGCAATAATCATCACGTACCCGGGTTTTCCCTGGCTCAGCGCTACATGTATTGGAAAGTTATCTCCGTCTTCTGTATCGACGGTGCAGGCCGTACCTATCATCACTTTTTTCTCGTCGACAGGCATGATCTCACTATCCATGCAGCCATCTGATAAAATTCCCAGCCCTTTCATCCCATCGCACAGCTGCGCAGGACTCAGCCGACGGAACCGGTCAATGATATCCTGCGGAATCAATTGCGGTAACTCACGATAATCTTTACTGCTCATCTTTCATCTCCTTCCGGTTCACTAATTCAAGAACACTTTTATAATCCATATCTGTCCGAGTACCAATCAGGTCTTTCAGACCGGACTTTTCAAGATTTTCCAATTTCATTTTCGTTACAGCAGCCATCGAGGCATCCATACCGATACTCTCGACAGTCGCTATGACATTTTCCATTTCTACAGCTCTTCTTTTTGCATGTATTATCGTTCTCGCGAAGAATGTGTCAGATAGTTGTTCGATTGTTTTTCCGTGAAGACTGTCATTAAGAGATTTCACAAGAGAATCCAGCACTCCGTATTTATGGGCGCAAGTCATTGATTCGAACATGAGTTGAGGCAATCCCTTCATGACGATACTCTTGAACATCTTGATGGCAGAGGCTCCGCCCATCGGAACATCAAGGACTTCCAGATTCATACCGTACCCCATCATCGCATCATGGAAAACACGAGAACCACTACCAGAAAGGAACATCTTTACCTTATGCCTGTTCTGAGGCACAGTTCCCATGACAGCTGCATCACACACCAGAACTCCATCCTTTCTGTTGATCTCTTCGATCTCTTCTTTAACATCAGGAGCTGCAGAATTCATATCTATGAAAGTCTGTCCGGCCTCTAAATAAGGAAGAACCGATTTTGCAACCTTCACTGCAACACCTGCGCTGGTCAATGAAGCAATGAGTTTAGCAGACCTGCAGGCTTTCTCCAGCGAATCATACAACGTGACTCCCGTTTCAACGGCACGTTCTCTGATGAGATGTCCGGTATCAGGGTCATTCGTTTTCACATCGTATGCCCCGATACATTTAAGCCCCTCTTCTTTGAGTCCTTTTGAAATATTGTAGGCAGCCTCTCCGAAGCCAATGAAAGCAATTACATTTTCCATAAATTCTCAAACCTCTTTTGTGATCCACCAGCAAAACTGTTTGCCGGGCAAAATTCGTCACAGATTTTTCATTAATTTGTAGCAGTCTTCATGGATAACCACTGAATCATTTGTGATTAACCGGCTAACGAGTATTTCTCAACACGCAATCTTGAAGATAATGGAAGTGTAACCCCGGTATTTCATATTGTCAACAATTTTGTTATCAGTTTTGTCATCTATTTCTCTCATGTTTTTGTTGACAAATTTTCCTGCAAAATCTATGATTAATCAGATTCTGGGGAAACTCCATTGCTTTCCTGTTCTTTGAATGAACTGCATTATGTGCCGGAATCTTTGGTAAAAAGAGAGTCGAGCGGATATCAGAAACAAACGAATACGAGGTATCAATAATTTGTTTAGTGCATTTTTTCCTGTTTTCTCCTTCTTTAATTGAAGGTATAATTCACCCAAAAGATTTTCATACTGCATTTGGATATAGTGTTAAATTATTTGAAAAGAATTGGCTAACAACATTACAGGGATTACTTTATGAACAGAAAATCATCAGATACACCTTATAAGACCATTAAAAAAAATATTCTTGAAGGAACTTATGCTCCATCACAACGGCTGATCGAACAGGAACTTGCACAAGAACTCTCTGTCGGCAGGCAAAATATCAGAGCCGCGCTCAACCAGCTTCAGAACGAAGGTCTTGTCGTCATTGAACCCTATAGAGGAGCCAAAGTCGCGACACTTTCTTTGGAAGAGACACTTGATGCTATGACAGCCAGAACAATATTGGAGTCTGCGCTGATCAGATATGCTGCAGCCAATATTACTGATGAATCACTTCAAGTGCTGGCAAAATGCCTGGAAGGAATTAAATCAGCTTTGGATGAAAATAATCTGGAAGAGTATACCCGCCAGAATACCCTTTTTGATGAAACGATCTACGAGGCGGCAGGCAATAAGACAGTACCGCTTCTGATAAAACAGGTAAAAACCAGAATAGCACGACTTCAGCTCAGAACAATCCTGCTTCCGGGACGGAAGACTGATTCCCTTAAAGAACATCAGGCAATTTATAACGCATTGAAAAACCATGATCAGGATGCTGCAGAGGTTGCTGTGACCGCACACCTGAAAAGTATTACACAGACGTTCGAAAGCGTTTGGGGGTTATTGAGGTTATAACATCTTCAAAGTTCATTAAATGTTCCTTTCTTATCGTATCTTCACTTCAGTCTGATCTCTTCACTGAACCGGTATTTCGCATATCGGATACTTTTTTCGTATTCGTTTCTATTGACAGAAACACACATTTCTTCTATTGTCTCTGTAATCGTTTCTATAAACAGAAACATTGAAGAGGTGCTATGAACGTTTATCCTGATTACAAAAAAGCTCTTTCCTATCCGCAAGAGTTCAATACAATACCGGTTTCTCTTTCTGTCCCGCTGGACGGACAGAGTCCGATGGAAATTCTCAACCGGCTTCAGAAAATCAGCAAACACTGTTTTCTTCTCGAATCGTGTGAAGACAGCAGGGTATGGGGCCGCTACACCTATCTGGGATTCAATCCGAGTCTCGAATTCACTCAGAAAGGAGAGAAGCTTCGTATCAAATCTGCCACAACGATCGAGATCGACTGTGAAAGGCCCCACCCTTACATCCGCAAGATTCTCGGTGAGAACAAAAGCCCTAAAATAGAAGGACTTCCTCCGTTCACGGGAGGCCTTGTAGGGTATTTCTCCTACGATTTCATCTCATACAGCGAGAAGAAACTTCGTCTTGACGCCGTTGATGAAGAGGAATTCAATGATATCGACCTGATGCTTTTCGACAAGATCATCGCGATCGACAATCTTGAACAGAAGATATACCTCATTGTGAACGTGAAACGGGATAATTTCGAACTGAACTACAAAAGAGCGCTGCTTGAACTCAACAGTCTCTACGATTTTCTCCTTGATGACGAACTGGAAATGGAGGAGAAAAGAGGGAGACTTCTGTCTTCTCTCACTCCCCTGTTCTCCAAAGAACAGTTCTGCGGGATGGTCGATAAAGCAAAGAACTATATCTACGAAGGCGATATCTTCCAGGTCGTCCTCTCAAACAGGCTGGTAGCTCCGTTCGAAGGAAACCTGAAAGGAGTCTACAGGTATCTCAGAGAGACGAATCCCTCACCGTACATGTTCTACTTTGTCAGCGACAGCATAGAGCTTACCGGTGCTTCTCCCGAAACGCTGGTTAAACTCGAAGATAACAAGCTTAGCACTTTCCCCCTTGCGGGTACCAGAAAAAGAGGAAAGAACGAGGCGGAAGATCTGGCATTTGAAAAAGAACTGCTTGAGGACCCGAAAGAGAGAGCGGAGCACAACATGCTCGTGGACCTGAGCAGAAACGATATCGGAAAGATCAGCAGATTCTCGAGTGTGAAGGTAGAAGAATACATGCAGGTTCTCAGATTCTCGCATGTGATGCATATCGGATCTACAGTCACGGGAGAACTGAAAGAAGGTCTTGACGGACTCGATGCGATAGATTCCATCCTGCCTGCGGGAACTCTCTCGGGAGCTCCGAAGATCCGCGCCTGCGAGATCATCAACGAACTGGAGAACAACAAACGGGGAGTCTACGGCGGAGCTATAGGATATCTGTCATTCAACGGTGGCCTTGATACCTGTATAGCCATCCGCCTGGCATTCAAGAAGAACGGGAATGTCTATGTGAGAAGCGGTGCCGGTATCGTCGCCGATTCGGTCGGTGAACGCGAATATGACGAATGCATCAATAAGGCGAAAGCCGTGGTAAATGCATTAGAGGATAATTGAATGGTTCTATTGATAGATAATTACGACAGTTTCAGCTACAACCTGTATCAGTTGATCGGCGAAATCGATACCGATATCACGACCGTGAGAAATGATGAGATCACTATCGATGAGATCATAGAAATCAACCCTGATGCCATCGTTCTCTCTCCCGGACCGGGAAAACCTGAAGATGCGGGAATCTGCATCCGGGTCGTACAACAGCTCAGAGGACGGTTTCCCATTTTGGGAGTCTGTCTGGGGCATCAGGCGATCTGCTGTGCCTACGGTGCAACAGTAGATCACGCACCATCGTTGATGCACGGAAAGAGATCCGATGCCAGTCTTTCTTCCTCCCCTCTTTTCGAAGGGATCGCAAGCCCTCTTCAGGTGGGACGGTATCACAGTCTCGCGGTAGTGGAATCAACACTTCCCAGCGAACTCGAGGTCACCTCCCGGGTTGTCGGCACCGACGAGGTCATGTCTGTACAGGATAAAAAGAACAGGATCTACGGACTGCAGTTTCATCCCGAATCGATCCTTACCGAAAATGGCAGGGTGATCATGAACAATTTTCTAAAAAGGTGAATAACATGATAAAAGAAGCGATTATCAGATTAACGAACAAAGAAGATCTCGATTCCTCCACTGCCGAACAGGTGATGGATGAGATAATGAGCGGTAAAGCGAGTGCTGTTCAGATCGGAGCATACCTCACCGCCCTGTCGATGAAGGGCGAGACGATTGAAGAGATCACAGCCGGCGCACGAATAATGAGGAATCACTCCCTCAAACTTCTCAATGACAAGAAAGTCCTCGAGATAGTGGGAACTGGTGGTGACCATTCCAATTCCTTCAACATTTCGACTACCTCCTCTATAGTTGTCGCTTCCTGCGGCATTCCTGTTGCAAAACACGGCAACAGAGCCGCCTCAAGCAAATGCGGGGCAGCCGATGTTCTCGAGGAACTCGGAGTGAACATCTCGATCGATCCTGCGGTTTCGAAGAAGGTACTCGATGAGATCGGAATCTGTTTCCTCTTCGCACAGAAATACCATAGTGCGATGCGTTTTGTCGCTCCGGTGAGAAAGGAGCTTTCCATCAGAACGATTTTCAATATCCTCGGACCGCTGTCCAATCCCGCGGGGGCCTCCTACCAGCTGATGGGAGTCTATGATGAATCCCTTGTAGAACCTCTTGCCCGGGTCCTTGTGAACCTCGGTGTGAAAAGAGGTCTTGTCGTCTGGGGAAAAGAAGGCCTCGATGAGATCTCTCTTGCAGGAAAGACAAAGGTCTGCGAGATTCGTGATAATAAGCTGAGCAGTTATGAGCTGGACCCTGAACAATTAGGATTCACCCTCTGCCAAAAAGAGGATCTTGTCGGAGGAACACCGAAGGAGAACGCTCAGATCATCACGGATATATTCGCCGGAAAGAAAGGCCCCAAACGTGATGCTGTAGTTCTCAACAGTGCGGCAGCTTTGTATATCGCAAAAGAGAATATTACACTGAAAGATGCCATAGTCGAGGTTCAAGATGCCATCGATAGCAAAAAAGCTGCAGAAAAACTGGAGCAGATGATCCGTTCTACCAACGAGGCCTCATCATGATCCTCGACAAGATTGCAGCCGAAACGAAGAAAGATCTCGATGCGGTGGGAAGCTGCGAAAGGAAGAAGATGGAGCAAAGAGCTTTCGAGTTGAAAAGATCTGAGAAAACATCCTTCTATGATGCACTGGCAAAACCGGGCCTGTCATACATAGCCGAAGTGAAAAAGGCATCTCCTTCAAAAGGCCTCATCTGTGAAGATTTTCATCCCGTCGAAATCGCCCGCGAGTATGAGAGAATCGGTATCGATGCGATCTCCGTTCTTACCGAAGAGCACTTCTTCCTGGGAGAAGGTGAATATCTTCAGAACATCAGTTCAACAGTGAACGTTCCGACACTGAGAAAGGATTTCATCATAGATGCGTATCAGGTGCATGAAGCTGCCGTCCTGGGAGCATCGGCCATCCTTCTCATCTGCGCTCTGCTTGATCTCAATCAACTCTCTTCTCTCTACAAAGAGGCAATCTCGTTGAACATGGATGTTCTTGTGGAGGCCCACAATGAAGAAGAGGTCGAAAAGGCCCTTTCGACAGATGCCTCCATCATCGGGATAAACAACAGAGACCTGCATTCCTTCGAAGTAGATTTGAACACCTCTTATAGACTGAGAGCATTCATTCCCGCAGAAAAGATCATGGTGAGTGAAAGCGGTTATTTCACCCGTGAGGATATTGAACGGGCGGTTTCTATGGGAGCCGATGCGGTTCTGATCGGAGAATCTTTCATGCGCTCGATGAACAAAGACCGCCTTTTAGCATCCCTCAAAGGAGAGACCGAATGACAGTCAAACTGAAGATCTGCGGAATCAGAACAGAAGAGGAGATCGACATGGTAAACGAAGCTCTCCCTGATTACATCGGCTTCGTCTTTGCAGAAAGCAGACGGAAAGTCGACCTGCACAAAGCCCTTCTTCTCAGAAGAAAGCTCGATGAGCGTATCAAAAGCGTGGGAGTCTTCGTTGATGAAATTATCGATCATGTGATTGAAGCAGTAAAGAGTAAAGCGATAGATATCGTTCAGCTGCACGGAAACGAGGATGACACCTACATCAGAACACTCAAGGCATCTGTTCCCGTTCAGGTGATCAAAGCCGTCAGAATGGGTGAAAAAAATAATGTGCTTCTCGATTCTCCTCTCAGTGATTTTCTGCTGGCCGACAGCTTCGCGGGAAGCGGAAGGACCTTCGACTGGTCTATTGCGCTTCAAAGCGAAAAACCGCTGTTTATCGCAGGAGGTATCGGCGAGGAAAATATTGAAAGAGCTTTTGAAATCTTTCAACCGTATGCCTTTGACCTCAGCAGCAGTGTGGAGACAAACGGATACAAAGACAGAGAGAAGATACGGAAGATCACTATGATACTGAGATCTCTCAATGGAGTAAAAGATGAGTAAAGGATATTTCGGAGTTCACGGCGGTCAGTTCGTCCCCGAGACTCTCATGAACGCCATAATCGAACTGGAAGAAGCCTATAATACCTATAAAGACGACCCTGCTTTCAATGAGGAGCTTACCTATCTTCTCAATGAATATGCGGGCCGCCCTTCCCGTCTCTATTATGCCCGCCATATGAGTGAAGATCTCGGCGGTGCGAAGATCTATCTGAAAAGAGAAGATCTCAATCATACCGGAGCCCATAAGATCAACAATGTACTCGGACAGTGTCTGCTGGCAAAGAAGATGGGAAAGAAGAGAGTGATCGCGGAAACCGGAGCCGGCCAGCATGGTGTTGCAACGGCGACCGCAGCCGCTCTTATGGGACTGGAATGCGAGATCTTCATGGGTGAAGAGGACATCATCAGACAGGCACTGAATGTCTACAAAATGAGACTGCTCGGAGCGACTGTCAACAGTGTCACCACAGGAACTGCGACTCTCAAAGATGCCGTATCCCAGACGATGAGAGAGTGGACCAATAGAGTGAGTGACACCCATTACGTGCTGGGTTCGGTGATGGGTCCCCATCCATTTCCCACGATCGTTCGCGATTTCCAGGCGGTCATCTCGAAAGAGATCAAAGAACAGATCCTGCAAATGGAGGGAAGACTTCCCGATGCCGTACTCGCCTGTGTGGGAGGAGGCTCGAATGCGATCGGAGCATTCTATCATTTTATTGACGATCCTGACGTTGCACTCATCGGTCTGGAAGCGGCCGGAGAAGGGGCAGACACAGACAGAACAGCTGCGACATTGACAGTCGGGAAAATGGGAATCTTTCACGGGATGAAAAGCTACTTCTGCCAGGATGACTATGGACAGATAGATCCTGTCTATTCGATATCTGCAGGTCTCGATTATCCCGGTATCGGCCCCGAACATGCCTATCTGAAAGATGCCGGACGGGCGCAATACTATCCTGTGACCGATGAGGAAGCTGTCAGGGCTTTCGAATATCTTTCAAAGATGGAAGGGATCATCCCGGCTATCGAAAGTGCACATGCCCTCTCCTATGCAATGGAGCTTGCACCGAAGATGGGACCTGATCAGATTATCGTGGTCAATCTTTCCGGACGCGGAGATAAGGATTGCGTCTCGATCGCCAAATACAGAGGAGAGAGTATCAATGAGTAATATCGATAAAGTATTCGCCCGGGGAAAAGCTTTCATCCCCTTCATCACCGTCGGAGACCCCGATATCGAAACAACAGAGAAGCTCGTCTATGCCCTTGAAGAAGCGGGAAGCGATCTGATCGAACTGGGAATTCCCTTTTCGGACCCCACCGCCGAAGGTCCAGTGATCATGGGTGCGAGTGAACGGGCTCTGCAAAATTCGATCTGTACGGACGATGTGTTCGATCTTGTCCAGAGGATAAGAAAGAACACTGATATCCCGCTGGCCTTCATGACCTATGCTAATGTGATCTTCAGCTATTCCATCGAAAGATTCGCACAAAGGGCACAACAGGCCAAAATAGATGCTGTCATCATCCCCGATATTCCTTTCGAGGAAAGTGAAGAATTCGAACAGATCTTCTCTGAATTCGGTGTCGATTTCATCTCGCTGATCGCCCCCACGAGCCGTGACAGAGTGAAGATGATAGCGCAGGAGGCTAAAGGGTTTCTCTACTGTGTCTCCTCGCTCGGAGTCACCGGTGTACGCAGTTCGTTCAGTTCCAACCTCGAAGATCTGATAAAGACCGTAAAACAGGTCCGCCCTTCCCTCCCCTGTGCCATCGGATTCGGTATCAGCAATCCTCAGCAGGCACATGAGATGGCTGCGATATCAGATGGAGCTATCGTGGGTTCTGCGATTGTCGAACTGGTTGAACAGTACGGCAGAGATTGCGTTTCAAAAGTAAAAGAGTTCGCTTCCTCCATGAAAGAGAGTGTCAGCTGAGCCCTAGAGGAACTCGAAAAGAGACCGGTCTACCACATTCCGCATCGCTTTACCTTCACAGAATGCTTCCAGATTGTCTTCAATCAGATCAAGGGTATGCTTCCAGTTGTCTTCCATGTACTCGAGTCCCGCGATATGGGGAGTTATCAGGATCTTTTCATTCTTCCATATCCTGTGACCGGGAGGAAGCGGCTCCACATCGAAGACATCAAGGGCGGCTCCCGCTATATTCCCACTCTCGACAGCATCACAGAGAGCTTCATTATCAACAGATATCCCTCTTCCGGTATTAACGAACACAGAACCCTTTTTCATCAGACCGATCCGGTCAGAGTTCATGAGATTCTTTGTTTCGGGTGTCGCAGGAACGACCATCGAGATAATATCAGCTTTACCGATAAGAGTATCAAGATTTATGAAAGAATGAATCTCATCGGCCCATTCGCACCTTTTGGAAGGGTCCCTTCTCACCCCGATGACATACACACCGAAGGCCTTCAACAGTTTCGCGTACCTGCTTCCGATATCGCCCAGTCCGATGACGAGGGCGGTGGATCCTTTGAGCATCATCACGTTGCCTTCATCATGCCATCTGTTTTGCTTCTGGTTATCTCGATAGATATGAAGTTTCTTCATCAATGAGATAAGCATCGCGAACATGAATTCGCTCTGGGCCGCTCCATAAGAGCCCCGGGCATTGGTGACGATTACTTCAGGATGGAGAATACTGTCGGAAAGATAGCGGTCTACACCCGAAGAGAGCGTCTGAAGCCATCTCAGATTCCGGGCCTCTTTAAGGTATTTTCTCGGCGGATACCCGATGATGATCTCGGCTTCCTGCACATCTTTCTGTGTGACATTCACCTTTTCGATATCTTTGAATGTGAATTCAAGCCTATCGGAAAACCGGGAAATTCTGGACTTCTCGGTCTCTGTCAGCCGGCAGAGGACAAGAGTTCTGACCTTCTTCATGTAAAACACCTCCTGAGTGACTTCTCTGATGATACGAACGCAAGAAGAGATAGTTTATTATCAGATAACAGTCCATCCTATGTCAAACGGGTAAGAAAGCATACTCTGCACGAATGTCACCGAAATGCTTCACAAGAGAATTCTACGGGGGAATACATAGGAACATGAACACAAAAGGAAGCCTCTTCTTCCACAATGTTCAGGACAGAAGAGGCTTTTCATTATCACTGGATCATATCTACAGCAGAGAGTCTGTGTATCTCAATCCCACCTCGAGTTTTTCCAGCGATTCGTCAATCTCTTCTCTGGTTATACACAGCGGAGGACTCAGGAATATGAAATCCCACTTGCAGAAGGTGTACAGCCCTTCATCATAGAGAATCTTCATCAGAGGACCTGCAACATTTCTGATGGAATTGTTGAACCCTGCCAATGGGGCTTTTGTCTTTCTGTCTGCTGTCAGCTCGACACATGCCCACAGCCCCTTACATCTCACATCACCGATCGAGGGGTGTTTCTCTTTCAGTTCCAGAAGTTTCTTCTCAAGGTAATTTCCAAGATTCTCGGAATTCTCGATGAGCTTATCCTCTTTGTACACTTCGATGTTGGCGATTCCAGTAGCACAGGCAAGAGCATGTCCGCCGTAGGTGAGTCCTCCCATGAACGGATGATCCCAGAAATATTCCCAGATCTTTTTGCTCCAGATCATGCATCCCAGAGGAACATATCCCGAAGTAACCCCTTTAGCTGTTGTCATGATGTCGGGAACGACGCCGAAATGTTCCATGCAGAACCACTTCCCGCTTCTTCCCCAGCCGGACATCGTCTCATCGGCTATAAGGAGTATACCGTACTCGTCACACAGTTCTCTCACACCCTTCACGTAGCTTTCAGTCGGGATGATAATACCGTTCGTGCCGACGATGGGCTCCATAAAGATGGCTGCGACCGTATGGGGACCGTCGAGCATTACCTGGGTTTTCAACATCTCGAGGGCCTTCTGACCCGATTCTTCAGCATTTTCGGTACCGAAAGGGCAGTTATAACCATAGGGGCCGAAATATTTCACAACTCCGGGAATTCCCGGTTCGGCTGCCCATCTTCTGGGGTCTCCGGTGAGTGTGATCGCTCCCGCGGTCGCTCCGTGGTAGGATCTCCATCTGGAATAGATCTTGTGTCGGCCGGTGTATGCTCTTGCAGCCTTGATGGCGTTCTCTACAGCTTCCGCACCCCCGTTCGTATAGAAGACATAATCGAGGTCGCCGGGAGTCACCTCGCTGATCATTTTGGACAGAACAGCTTTTACTTCGGTGCCGAAACCGGTTCCGACATAGCAAACCTTTTCCATCTGCTCTCTCATCGCCTTTTTGACATGTTCGTTATTATGCCCGATATTCACATTCAGAAGACCTGAGGAGAAATCGGTATACCGTTTTCCGTCGACATCCCACATGTAGATGCGGTCTGCTTTTTCCATCATGATCGGAGCTGCATCTTTTTGATTTTTCCAGCTGTATACGACATGCTCTCTATCGAGCTGAAACAATTTTTCACTATTCATCATCTATTCTCCTAATTCTGAAGCATCTTTCAGCATTCTCTTAAGCACTTTGATTGTCGGTCGCGGAGTGGTGTTCTCGATATTCTTCGCTTCGATTGCGATCTGGGAAAACTTCACGATCTCTTCTTCGGTCAGCGGCTGCGGAGTCAGCAGTTTTGAACACATTGTTCTCAGCTCCTGTACGGATGATAATCCCAGAGCATCGAGAATCGTCTGAACTTCGTTCTTCCGTTCTCCGCTGAGAAAATCGAGATAGCTGGGCATCAGCAGTCCGTTGGCTCTTCCATGGTCCACCAGCTTGAAATAGGTCAGTGAATACCCCACCGCATGAACAGCTGTAGTACCGCTTTGAGAGATCACGATTCCCGCAAGCATAGATGCGTACAGTAGCTGGTCGCGCTCATCAACCGAAAGAATTTCACCTTTGTAGAGTTTTTTCAGAGCCGGTGCGAGAAGTTTGATACTCTCGAGAGCCAGAATCCTTCCGTGCGATGTGGCTCTGACAGCCAGATATCCTTCCACAGCATGACTCAATGCATCTACCGCGGTATGAATCGTCGTCTCTTCGGGAAGATTCTCCAGATACTTGCCGTCGAGAAAGGCCATCTGAGGAAATATCTTTTCACTGATGACAAACGATTTGGTCTCTTTTTGAACATTCGTAAGAATCGAATACTGGGTCACTTCGCTTCCGGTACCTGCGGTGGTCGGGACCGCAACGAGCGGCAGAACCGAATCAAACTCCTGCCGTGTAAAAAGCTCATCCTCGGTCAGATCATTCTTCGTCAGAATCGCGACGACCTTCGCTGCATCAATGACGGATCCTCCACCGATCGCGATCACGAAATCGCAATCATTCGCTCTTGATATCTCACTTACCTGGAATACCTGCTGAACCGTAGGGTTCGGTGCTATACCTCTGAATATCTCATAACCTATCTGAGAAGATTCGAGGGCGCATCTCACATCGGCCAGAGAACCGTTCTTTTCTGCGGAACTGTAGCCGCAGATGATGATTGCCTTCGTGCCGAATTGTCTGAAGGTCTTGCTGCTGCGCATCAGGCAGTTTCTGCCGGAGACGACTTTTACCGGCATATAGTATTGTTGAATCATCATTACCTCTTAATCTATAAGATTTCATTCTCTGTCTTTCTTGCCACGAACTCGCCGAAACCTGCTTCTCCGAGCCAATCATCACCATCAACCAGAAGTTTTCCCCTGACCATCACTTTCTGAGGCCAGCCGGTCACAGTCATTCCCTCATACAGGTTGTAATCGACATTCATATGATGAGTTGAAGCTTCGATGGTGTGTTTCTTCTCAGGATCGAAGATCACGATATCAGCATCGGAACCGACGGCTATGGTCCCTTTTTTGGGATAGAGTCCGAATATCTTCGCAGGGTTGGTGGAAGTAAGTTCCACGAACCTGTTGGGAGTGATTATCCCGGTGTTTACGGCTCCGTCCCATAAGAGGGGATAGCGGTCTTCGATTCCGGGCACACCGTTGGGAACCTTATCCCATGAGCCTTTCCCCAGTTCCTTACCGGGTGTCCGCCCCTCTTTCGTCCCATCGAACCAGAACGGACAGTGGTCGGTAGCCATCGTCTGGATGGTCTTGTCGGTAAGTCCTTCCCAGATAGCCTTCTTATCCTCTTCTTTTTTCGGGGGTGGAGAACAGATGTATTTTGCTCCCTCAAAGCCCGGCTGATCAAGGGCGTCATCTGTGATGTAGAGGTATTGTATACAGGTCTCGCCCATGACAGGCAGCCCTTTTCTCCTTCCCTTCCGTACAGCTTCCACACCGTTGCCGCTCGCTATATGGACGATGTATAGCGGAGCCTTCGTGATCTCCACAAAGGATACGGCCCTGTTGATGGCCTCGGCCTCGATGGCTTCACAGTGGGCCTCACTGTGATACTTCATATCGGTCTTTCCTTCCTCGAGCAGCTCTTTTGTCTTCAGCGCGATGGCATCTCCGTTTTCCGCATGGACCATCGTCAGCATCCCGTTCTCTGCAGCTTTCGTCATCGTCTGCATGAAGGCCGTGTCATCGACCTGAAATACACCCTTGTAGGCGAGAAAGACTTTCAGTGATGTGACTCCTTCTTTCACGATTGCCGGAATCTCCTCGATCGTCTCCTCTGTGGGGTCGGTCACGGCGATGTGGAAGCTGTAGTCGATTGCCGCTTTGTCTTTGGCCTTCTCTTTCCATGTTCTGATGCCGTTTGTCAGGCTATCGCCTTTAGTCTGAAGAGCAAAGTCGATGTGGCAGGTGGTTCCCCCGAAAGCCGCGGCTTTGTGTCCTGTGTAAAAGTCGTCCGAACTTACGGTTCCTCCGAACGGCATTTCAAGATGTGTGTGGGGATCGATACCGCCGGGAAGTATGTATGTCCCCTCAGCATCGATCACTTCACATCCCTCTTCGCTGAAATTCTTTCCCAGTGCCTTTATGATCCCGTCTTCGATCAGGATGTCCTGAAAAATTGTGTCACCGGCCGTGATCACTTTTCCGTTCTTTATGATAGTCTTCAAGTTATGCCTCCAACTTAACTAATTTCAATGCATCTGCAGGACAGACATGGGTGCACAGCGAGCACCCGTCACAGAGTCCTTCATCTATCTGTGCCTTTTTGTCCACAAGTGATACCGCGCCATAGCCACCGTCTTCACACGCAACCACACACCGGCCGCAGCCGATGCATCCGGCTGTATCGACAGCGGCAACCAGAGGGGAATTCTTGACGAGACTTTCATGTGTGGTCAGTTTCCCAAGGGCTTTACCCTGAACCTGAGTAATCGAGGAAAAACCCTTTCTTCTAAGATAGTCTTCTGTTTCAATGATCATCTTTTTGACGATATCGAAACCGTTGATCATCACTTCGGTACAGACCTGGACCGAACAGGCTCCGACAGCGATGTACTCAAGAGCATCACTGAAGTTCGATATTCCCCCGATTCCCATGATGGGAAGGCTATGAGTCCGTGCGACCTGTGATACAGCTCTCAGTCCGATAGGTTTCACGGCCTTCCCGGAAAGACCTCCATAAGTGGACTTTCCGTTGACACTCGGAAGAGGATCGAATGTCTCCAGGTCGATCCCGGACAGACTCTCAACAGTATTTATCGCGGCAAAGGCATCCGCCCCTCCTCTTGCCGCGGCAGCTGCTGCCTCCTCTATGCTCGTCACATTCGGAGTCAGCTTCACTATCACAGGGACTGTCACCGATTCAGATACCCACCGGGTGATCTTCTCGATGATCGGCGGGTTCTGTCCTACCGCAGCCCCCACCCCCATCTCCGGCATCCCGTGCGGACAGGAGAAGTTGAGCTCTATTGCATCGGCTCCCGATTTTTCCACCTGCAGGGCAAGATCACTCCATGATTCTCGACTGCTGTCTCCCATGATGGAAGCGATGACGGCTTTGTTCGGGTAGGTCTTCTTCAGATACGATATTCCTTTCAGCCAGTAGGAAAGGTCTTTCTTACTCACCAGTTCGAAATTCTCGAACCCTATGATCTTCTTCCCCTCTTTGACCACGTTGAACCGCGGCCGCGCATCTTCGATCTTCATGAAATCGGGTTTGATCGTTTTGGTGACCACCCCGCCCCATCCGGCTCTGAAGGCCTTCTCTATCATCTCTATCGATGCGGAGGGAGAGGCTGATGCTATGATAAACGGATTTTCCAGCGGGATATCACATATGGTTGTCTCTAGTAAACTCATGGCATTCCTTTTCTTTTTTCCTGATATATATTGTGAGGATATCTTTCAGCTCTTATCGGCTTTCAAGACTGCATTGAGCAGTACTGTCGCCCCTTCTGTGCACTGCTCAGGTGTAGAATACTCGGGTTCACAGTGTGAAAGTCCGTCCTTCGACTGCACGAAGAGCATCGTAGTCGGAATCATATAGGCTGCGAACTGTGCATCATGACCGGCACCGCTGTGCACCACCATGTGAGAGGAATCAACCTCTTCGGCAGCCTCCTTCGCATAGGTAAAGAGCGTTTTATCCCAGTAGACGGTATCTCTGTTCCACATCTTCTCGACTTCACAATTACAGCCGGCCCACTCTTTTTCAGCACATCCTTTGACGATCGAGAGAACCTTATCGAGCACCTGAGCGCTTTCGTGGCGCACATCAATGCAGAAATCCACATAATCGGGAACACAGGTGTGGACATTCGGATGACAGACGATCTCTCCTGTCGTGTACACAAGTTCGGGATACCCCAGCGCATCTATCTCTTTATGAAGATGACAGATTGCCTGGGATGCGGCGAACAGGGCATCCTGACGTTTATTCATGGGAAAGGTTCCCGCGTGAACAGTCTGACCGTAAAATCTCAGCCGGTAGTTGAACATTCCGAGAACACAGTCGACAATCCCGATGTTCTTTCCGGCATCTTCCAGAATAGGGCCCTGTTCGATATGGATCTCGAACATACTTTCATAGCTGTCGGGATTCAATCTGTTTTTCGCATCACCTTTGAATCCCGATCGTTCAAGAGCATCTTTGAAGGTATCACAAGGGTCGAGAACACTGACAGAAGAGAGCATATTCTCATACTTGAATTTCTCTTTGATGCTCTCGGGAAGATAGTCGTAACATACGATACCTGAAACCATCATCGCAGGCGGATACAGTGAGCCTTCCTCGTTCGTCCAGATCATGGCTGTAAGAGGATGGGTATGAGGGATATCTTTCTCGACGACCGTTTCGAGAACTTCCATCGCCGACATGACACCGAGAATCCCGTCATAGTTTCCTCCATTCTTCACCGAGTCTGTATGTGATCCCATTACGATCCTTTTCGCATCGGGATCGGTGCCCTGGATGGTGGCGTAGACATTGGCGACGTCATCGTATTCAATTATCGCTTTGATCTTCTCCATTCTTTTCACGAATTCGTTTCTCGCTGCGATATCTGCTTCAGATAAGGTATATCGGGTGATTCCTCCATGTCCGGCATCACCGAATCTGCTGAATGTCTCGATCTTGTCTGTCATCCTCTCCAGGCTGCATGTGTACATACTGTTTTACTTCCTTTACTTTGATTGTCTTTGTGTCTGAACAGTGTTCAAACATCTACGGAAGTACACTGTTGCACAAAATATGCCAATATGGAGGTGTTAGCAATTTTTTCCTTGTTATTTTTGAAATTTTATTGAATTTCAGCGAATAGAACCGTTTGTAATTGAAAAAAAATATTCTTTCTCTGGTCAATTTCCGGTTTCAGGATTCAAAAACAGTCAGTATTCAGCTATTATTTACTACATTTTTGTATGTTTTTAGTTTTATACATTCTAAAATGTAGGTTTTAAGCTTTCCACATTCTCAAATGTAGGTTTATTGACTTTTCCTGTTCAATACAATAACGAAAATCATAAAAATTTTTCTCTCTTTTAGTGCCCTCACCTCTTTGCTCCTCTAAATTATTACCCTATTGCGTTTTATTTTTTTCAGTCCTGTTTTTTTCGGAAAAAAATACGCCTTATACTATGAATTTCAGCTCTGAATCTGCAAAAAATATGAATAAAAAAGAATGATGGCACATTAATTGCAAGAGTCTAGTATCGAAAAAAACTTGTAAGGAATGATGATGGCAAACGCTAACGAGACGGAAATAAATATTAAAGGACTATGCGTTAACTTCCCGGATAAAGATAACGGAGGTGATATTCAGGCACTGAAGGATGTGAATCTAGCGATAAAAGAGGGCTCATTCGTCTCTCTTCTCGGTCCTTCGGGGTGCGGAAAGACAACCCTGCTCAGATCTATTGCCGATCTGCAGGATATAAGCAGCGGTATCATCTCGGTCAAAGGAAAAACACCGAAAGAGACCAGATTGAGTCAGCAGTACGGAATCGTGTTCCAGAGTCCCGTTCTCTATGAATGGAGAACGGTAAGAAGAAATATCTGCATGCCGATGGAGGTAATCGGACTGCCGAAGGAAGAAAGGACCAGAAGAGTCGACGAGGTACTTGAGCTCGTAGGTCTTACAGAATTCGGCAGGAAATATCCTCACCAGTTGAGCGGAGGAATGCAGCAGAGAGTCGGAATCGCCAGAGCCCTGGCGCTGGATCCGGAGATCCTGCTGATGGACGAACCCTTTTCCGCACTCGATGAGTTCACCAAGGAGAAACTGCAGATCGACCTGTTGAGCATTTGGCAGAAAACAAAGAAGACCATCTTGTTCGTTACACACAACATACAGGAATCAGTGTTTCTCTCAGATGATGTCGTCGTTCTCTCTCCCCACCCGGGAAGAGTATCGGCTGTTGTGAACATCGGTCTGAAAAGACCCAGAGACCTGGCTATCCGGGAAACAGCGGAATTTGCAGCGCTTGTTTCTAAAGTAAGACACAGTTTTGAAGGAATATACGAATGACAGAGGCCCGGAAAAATTCATTGACAGATAAACTTGTGATTATCGTGTGGATCATCGCACTGATCATCGTGTGGGAGATCGGGGCGAGTGTCGTGGAGAAGACGAAGCGGTCCCCGCAGAACGTTCTGCCTCATCTGAGTCAGATCGTCGAATCGGTATTCAGTGACAAGATGGTGAGCAATAAGCAGACTGCTTTTCAGATCGTCATCACCAATGCCGGTATCACACTGCTTCGTGCCGGCATAGGATTTCTCTACGGTGCCGGCGCAGGATTTCTTCTGGCACTTGCGATGCACAGGTTCATTACCGTAGAGAAAGCGACTTTTCCATATCTGATGATGATTCAGATGATTCCTATACTGGGAATGGCTCCGATAGTCCTCGCCATCACACAGGACATCAATAAAAGCAGGATAATCATCGCTGCGATACTCACGTTCTATCCGGTTGCGACGAATATGCTCGACGGACTCAAGTCGGTGGAAAAAGAGAAATATGATCTGATGCGGTCGCTCGCGGCGAGCAACTGGAACATTTATACGAAACTGCTTATTCCGACAAGCATCCCCTATATCTTTTCGGGACTGAAGATCGCCGCCCCCATGGCGATCACCGCATCGATTCTTGTCGACACCCTGCAGGGTGGAGCCGGGCTCGGTACGATGCTTTCCCAGTCGCTCAAGCATGCCATGTCGATCTATGTATTCTGGCAGATCGTGTTCTTCAGCGCAACTGTCGGGATTCTCAGCTACAAGCTGATGTCCTTTGCCGAAAAGATCTTCTCACCCCATGAAAGAGCTAAAGGAGCGAGGTGAACGACTATGGATAAACACAATAGAAGCAGATTATCATCGGTAGTCCTTCCATTGCTGCTGGGACTTGCAGTCATCATACTCTGGCAGTCGCAGCTGCTTCACAGGATGATCGATGCAGACACATTCACACTCCCACTTCCGGGAAGGATCTTCAATATCATCGTGGAGAACATCGGCAAGATTCTTATCAATATGAAGGCAACTGTCACTGTTGCTCTGGGAGGACTTCTCATGGGGTCTCTTCTCGGCTATCTGCTGGCCATCATAGCATCGGCATTTCCGAAATGGGGTACGGGAGGGCTTGCGGTCGTCTCCTCGTTCAATGCCATCCCGATCATTGCGATCGCCCCTATCCTGAACAATCTGACCAAGGATTTCTCAAGAGATCCCAATGTGAGAAGCATGCTGGCGAAGACGCTTGTCGTTATGATCACCTGTACTGTTTCGATGAGCGTGAACGCCTACCGGGGATTTACGGAATTAAAACCCTTCTCGGAAGATCTGATGAAATCATTTGCTGCCTCCAAAGGAACGATATTTCTGAAGCTGAAAGTTCCCAACAGTGTCCCCTACATCTTCACCGCGCTGAGAGTCAGTGTTCCTGCAAGTGTCATCAGCGCGATGGTGAGCGAATATTTCGCAGAATACATCATAGGAGTCGGAAGGCAGATAAGGGAAAATATCGTATTGGCGCAATATGCTACCGCCTGGGCCTATATAGTCGCCGCGATAGTGATAGGAGTCACGATGTATTTGATCCTTCTGGCAGTTGAAAGAGCAAGTATGAAAGGTCGTCCTTGAATGGAAAACATTCAATTCACATATAACAAATCTTTTTAAGGGAGAAGAGTATGAAAAATTTGAACAAAAGTGTATTTCTTTTGGTGTTGCTTCTGACAGTCGTCTCGAGTGTTTTTGCAGGCGGGGAATCCGAAACAGTCGAGGAATTTTCTTATTATGCAGCGGATGCATCGGTAGAATCGATTCTCACAGATGCGGCCACAAAAGGTCAGGTTGGTAACTGGGGACTCGGTAATGAATATGAGGTTCTCGCATTGCTGACAAAATATGATCTGCCCACCTCATATCTGAGTCAGGCTTTCGATATGGACGGATTCGATGATGATTCAATCCTGCTTGCTTCAGCTATGACCTATAACGAGCTTGGACTCGTAAAGAACAGTTACGACGGCGGCTACGGCTATGGAGAAGATGTATCTTTCATCGACATGAATGATGAAGGTGTCGCTATGCTGGAGGATAACCTTTTCACCAAAGCTGAATTCGCAGCAGAAAATCCTGAAACAGTGAAAGCATTCATCTATGCTTCAATGAAAGGATGGGAATATGCATGTGCGAATCCTGAAGAAGCTGCCGAAATCGTCTTCAATTACGGCTCATCAGTATCCCCGGAACACCAGGCATATATGGCCGGTGAAGTGAAGAAACTGGTAGAAACCGACACCGAAGGAAACACGGTGACCTCCTATGGTGAAATCGACGAAGATGCCATGGCTCAGACTCTCTCTCTCGCAAAGACGTACATCAAACTCGAAGACTCTGTTGCTGCAAAAGCCCTCGAAGCTATGGAACTTGATGACATCAGAGATTCTTCCTACTGGGAAGAGGCTATGGCGTCAGAAGGTTCATTCGATGTCGAAAAAGCAGACGTCAGCGTCCAGCTGAAATGGCTCCCCCAGGCTCAGTTCATGGGCTATTATGTTGCTCTCGATAAAGGTTATTACGATGAAGTCGGATTGAACGTGACTATCATTCCCGGCGGTGGTGATATCGGCGAAACCACTGCCGTATATACAGGCCAGGTAGATTTCGGTGTAACCTGGGTCTCAAACCTCATCGCAGCTAAAGCTGCAGGGATGGACCTCCTTGAGATTGCCCAGGTATACCAGAGATCAGGCCTCGTTCTGGTGTACAAGACTGAATAGTCTAAATTGAGGAATGACGTTCACAACGGCTGCCGCCGCAGATGAAAGACTGCGGCGGCTTTCTTGTCTTCACCTGTTATAGCGCAGCGATTTTGACCGGCCCGGCTTTCTCCTAAAGGTTCTTCCCGTGACAGTTTTTGAATTTCTTTCCGCTCAGGCATGGACACGGTTCGTTCCGGCCTGTCTGTTTCATCACCTCGGGTGTCAACCTCAAGAAATTTCTGAATTCGGAGGGAAGACGGTGGTACTTCACAGCTTGTGCCATCGCCGAGAATACCGGGAAGGTTTTCTCATAATAATATCTATAACCATCACACAGCCAGTTCTTACCACCGACGAGCCGGTCTTTCTGACAGCCTCCGTAACACAGGGGCAAATATGGACACTTGAGGCATTCTTGAGGCAGTCCATCGTATTTGTTCATCCCGAATGCGACCTGTTTATCAGAGGAGACGATATCGGCAAGATCATCTTTCATGATGTTTCCCGCATAGTTTTCAGGATTGACGAAATGGTCACAGTTATATATGTTCCCGTCATGTTCGATAACAAGAGCCTTTCCGCAATATTTACTGTGGACACAGAGCGCTGACGGCATGTTCAGATACTGACCCAAAGTCACATCGAAATGCTGGACGGATATTCCGTGGATATCAGTTGCTATCCACTTTTGGAACACAGATACGAGGAACTTTCCCCACATCAGAGGATCGACACTCCGTTTTCCTGCGATTCTTTTCGATGCGGGTAAAGGCGGTTCGACGATAGGTATGAACTGAAGGTAACGTGAACCGATCTCTTTCAGAAACTGATAGACTTCAACAGGATAATTCGAATTGTCATTCTGGACGACCGTGAGTGTATTGAAATCGACATCATATCTTTTAAGCTTCTCCAGACCTGCCATTACAGAAGAAAAACTTCCCTTTCCGCTGCGGTCTTTGCGGTATCTGTCATGAAGCTTCTCAGGTCCGTCAATACTCACTCCGATAAGAAACTCATTATTCTTGAAGAACCGGGCCATCTCATCGGTGATAAGAGTTCCGTTGGTCTGAAGAGCATTTCTGATCACGATATTTCTCTGATTATACTTTTTCTGAAGACGCAGGACCTTCTCGAAGTATTCCACCCCCAGCAACGTGGGCTCTCCCCCCTGCCATCCGAAAATCACCTCGGGTGTATTCTCGGGCTGAGAAGCGATATACTGCTGAATGTACCGCCGGAGAACTTCATCTGACATTCTGAACTCACTGCGGCCACAATGAGAAAACAGCTTTTCTTTTTTCAGATAATAGCAATACTCACAATCCAGATTGCATAGAGGACCGATAGGTTTAGCCATCATGTTGAACGGATATTGGACGTGTTTAGTAATATTTGTAGTCACATAATTCTCCCTATTCCTGCACCCATCTTCTATATCTGCTTTCGGCGCTCTTTACCCATGATAACAGTTGCGTACTAAAATCTTCAATGTTTTCAGATATAAAACGACCATAAGGTGTGAAACCTTTAATGCCGTCATAATCAATTCTTAATCATTGCGTGTAGATAAAAGGTATTTTATAGTTATACCAACAAAACAAACAAGGAATGAAGACAATGAAAAGAACATTACTCTTAGTAATGGCAGCAATGGCCATATCACTCTCCGGATGCATGTCTACCACGCAGGAAGACATTGAAGCCTACAACTACCTGAGAGCAAACATCGATGATCCTCAGGCGGTAGATTCTTTCATTATAACCGAACTTTCAGGAGGGAGCGACATCGACAGAGTCATCGCAGGCGGAGATACTGTTCTGATGATCGCCGCACGATTTTCCACGAATGTCGAAGTACTGAAAGTCATCACCTCCTATTTTCCCGACATCAGTAAGGTTAACTGGAAGACCGATATGAGTGCACTAGAGTATCTTGCTCTGAGAGAAAACACCCAGGAGATGGAGAGATTTCTCATTGAGCAGTCTGTCAAACAGGAACTTCTGAAGAAAGCGAATGAGGCCAAAGACGCCGTAGTCGAAACTATCTTCAACAGATTCTAGCTGTCAAGATTATCAATTGATTAATACATTATTATCTCTTAGAATAATCGCGATGAGAGCTTTCGTTTCAATTACATCATACATAAGAGGAATTATCGGGTATTTAACATGGAATTAGTGAACTCGATCGTCAAGGCGGCTAAGATCTTAAGTCTTCTGGAAGAGCATGGGTCTCTCAGTTTCAATGAACTGATAAGACTCTATGAGCTGCCGAAAAGTACTCTGTCAAAGACCCTACATACTCTTGAAGCTGAACAGTTTATCAGAAAAGAGAAAGAGACCAACAGATACAAGTTAGGTAACAGACTCATTGAACTCGGGAGTGCTGCAAGAGCATCTCTGGAGATCAGGGATATCTGCAGACCTTTCATGAATTCTCTTCACGAATCTCTAGATCTCACGGTGCATCTGGGGATCATGGCTCACGGAGAGGTCCTTCCCATAGAGAGTGTCGAATCGGGCAACTGGTACTGGCATCATTTCAAATATCCTGTCTCAGTAGGTATCTCCGCCCCGCTGTATGCTACCGGAGCAGGTAAGGCGATTCTCGCCTTTCTGCAGCCTGAAGAGATAGAACAGATCCTCGACAGGAAACTCATATCTTTTACAAAAAGCACCAAAAGTGACAGGTCCGCCCTTCTCGCAGACCTTGATGCAATACGAAAACGCGGGTATGCGGTAAGCAATGCCGAACATGATGAGATGATCCGCTCTATAGCCTCCCCTATTTTTAATTCTGACGGGAAAGTCATCGCATCACTGAGCGTTCTCGGCCTTGCTCAGAAAATCAATGAAAAAAAGATCGAGGAGATCTCCGAAAAAGTTCTCACAGCAACAAAAGAAATCTCCCACATATTCGGCTACTCAGATTAAAAATCCTGTTGACATATGGGAAATGCATGTTATTATACCGATATAGGAACTTAGTTCATATATATAATCTCTACTTAGGGAACTGAACACTGCTTATGAAAAAACCTCTTATACTGATGGAACGAAAAGAATTTATTGAAAGACCTAATGGAACACAGTTCGTCCATGCTTCTACAAATCTGTGCCTTACAGATGGTTCAGTCATCGTTGCATGGTTCTCTGGTTCAGCAGAAGGAAGTAAGGATGTAAGGATCTACCATACAAGAAAAGAAAGGGGGAAATGGTCCTCAATCACTGCTATCGAAGATCATATAGATCAACCTCATTGGAATCCGGTTCTTTTCTCTCTTTCTGATGAACAGGTGATACTTTTCTACAAAGTGGGAAAAAAGATCAATGAATGGCAGACTTATTACTGTATATCAGAGGACGGAGGGAAGACTTTCTCTGCTTCACAGATTCTAGTTCCTGAAGATAATGGAGGCCGGGGACCGGTAAGGAACAAGCCGATACGGTTATCCAACGGAGATATCGCAGCGCCGGCTTCGAAAGAAAACGGAATCTGGCATGCTTTTGTTGATCTCAGCAGGGATGAAGGACGAACCTGGAGAAAAAGTTCTCTCGTGAGTATCAAAGATCTCATCTACGATGAAAATCAGGTAAAGGTGACTGAATCTCAGAAACGTATTCCCGTAAGTGAGCAGTCTTTTTACGGTCGGGGAGTGATCCAGCCGACCCTGTGGGAATCTGAATCTGGGCACGTTCATATGCTCCTGCGTTCTTCGGAAGGAAATATCTACAGAAGTGATTCCGAAGATTTCGGGAAGACATGGTCATATGCATACCGGACAGATCTTCCCAACAATAATAGCGGAATAGATCTCGTCAAAATAGACAACGGTCTTCTGCTTTTGGTCTTCAATCCTGTGAAAAAAAACTGGGGTGAAAGATCTCCTCTCTCTGTGGCCGTATCAGAAGACAACGGAAAGACATGGAAGACCATCAGAACTCTAGATACCGGAGATGGAGAATTCTCCTACCCCGCGATAACTCATCGCGGAAACAGGATTTTCATCTCTTATTCCCACAAGAGAGAACGTATAGCGTTCTGGGAATTTGAAATCGATAATGATTATCAGAATAGAATCTGATAAAAAAAATACAAAGGAGACTTGATATGATCAAGAAAACGCTGATTGCTGCAGTAGTGATTCTCACTATCCTTTCAACTTCGATGCTCTTTGCGAGCGGACAGAGTGATAAGCCTTATCCTCAGGGTAAAGATGTAAAAGTCATCATCCCTAAAGGAGCAGGAGGAGGAACAGACACCTCGGCAAGAGGAATGCTTCAGTTCCTCGGAAAGAAGATTGAAGGCATTAATTTCGTACCCGTGAACAAGCCTGACGGAGGTGGAGTTACAGGAATGGTTGAAACCGCAAACGCTGATGCTGACGGATACACTCTCGGAATGGTGACCGTTGAACTTGCGATGTTCCCTCATCAGGGAAAATCTCCGGTAACATACGAAGATTTCGCACCGATCGCTGCTCCTATCGCTGCTCCCGCCGCTCTGATAGTGCCTGCCGATGCACCATATGATACTCTCGATGAATTCGTTGCCTACTGTAAAGAGAATTCAGGGAAACTTCAGGTAGGGAACTCCGGAATGGGAGCTATCTGGCATATCGCCGCAATGAAGTTCGAAGAGGAATTCGATGTGAAAGTGAAACATGTGCCCTACCCGAACGGTACAGCCGATATCGTTGCAGCTCTTCTGGGCGGGCATATCGATGCAACGTTCGCAGATCCTTCCGGTGTAAAAGGACAGTATGAAGCTGGTCAGGTAAAGATTATCGCAACAATGTCAGCCGAAAGATCGAACCTCTATCCTGATGTCCCGACATTCAAAGAACTCGGCCACGATCTCACTATCCGTGCATGGGCTGCCCTGGTTGCACCTAAAGACACTCCGGCAGATGTCCTCCAGATCCTCAGAGATGCGGCTGATGCCATATACGATGATCCTGAATATATCCAATATTTCGTCAAGCAGGGAATCGATCCTACACACATTGTAGGTGATGATTGCTATGAAATGATGAAACAGGACCACGAACTGTACGAACAGATGCTATAATCTATGAAGTTACTACTCGGCATGAAAGTTTTCATGCCGGGTTTTCTGAGGAGTACCTATGAAATCTATGTGCTGGTGGAACGTCGTCGTTTCAGCTGTTTTTACTCTGCTCGGGATCTCGTTCATCCTTCTGTCCCGAAACTTCCCGGTAGATCTCGGCACCGGAGACCCCGGCTCCGGCTTCTGGCCGTCCATGCTGGGCATGATACTGATCTTCCTTTCTGTTCTGCTTCTGATTGAAAGCTTTTTCAGCAGACATATCAGGGAGAAGAAAATCGATCTTTCATCGCATGAACATAAGATCGTCTACATCGTCATGGGAGTTTCCGTTCTGTTCTGTATAAGCACCTACCTTCTGGGTTTTATCTTCTCCTCGTTTATGTTCACCTACATTTTCATGAGCATTTACGGGATCACAAATAGAAAGGAAAAAATCTTGACGGCCCTTGGTATTGTCGTACTGCTGTATGTGGTGTTCACTCTGATGCTGAACACTGCTCTTCCGTTACCGATCTTCCTACGGTAAGAGATTCATTGGAGTTAATATAATGTACGTTATTGAAGCATTCGTTCAGGTATTTCAGCCGATGAATATCATCGGTCTCGTTTTCGGCACGGGGATCGGAATTCTCATAGGAGCTCTTCCCGGTCTTTCAGTCAACATGGGAATCGCACTGCTGTTTCCTCTTACTTTTGCCTATACCGGTATCGGAGGAATTTTGATGCTCATGGGAATCTACTGCGGGGCTATCTACGGCGGTTCTATCTCCGCGATACTGCTTAACACCCCGGGGACACCTGCATCAGCAGCGACGACTCTTGACGGCTATCCGCTGGCAATCAAACAGAACCAACCCGGTCGAGCCCTGGGACTTTCCACGTTAGGATCCCTTTTCGGTGGAGTATTCAGTGCAATAACACTGATGCTCATTTCACCCCTTTTGGCAAAAGTCGCATTAAAATTCTCGAAACCCGAGTTCTTCGCCCTCGCCATCTTCGGTATCAGCATCATCACGAGCCTTTCATCAGGATCAGTACTCAAAGGTCTTATGGGAGGTATCCTCGGTCTCTTTCTTGCTACCATCGGCATCGATGCCATGAGCGGTGAGATCAGATTCACCTTTGGAACAATCTATCTGATGGGAGGAATCTCTTTCATCCCCATCCTGATCGGGCTGTTCGCTTTTTCACAGATTCTTCTGACTATCGAAGAATCATACGGAAAACCCCAGCAGAAAAAGGTGGTGAAGATAGACCGTTCCTTCCCCAGTCTGAAGGATATAAAGAAAGTGCTCTCAACACTTATCCGTTCATCGTTTATCGGAACATTCATCGGATGTGTTCCCGGAACAGGAGGCGATATCGCCTCGTTCATATCATACGATCAGGCGAAGAAATGGTCGAAACATAAGGAAGAATTTGGAAATGGTGCTCTTGAAGGCATCTGCGCCCCCGAGGCCGGAAACAATGCGGTTTCAGGCGGGGCCTTCATCCCGATGCTTACGTTAGGTATTCCGGGAGACGGTGCAACAGCCATCATGCTCGGAGCACTTCTTGTCCAGGGAATACAGCCCGGACCTCTTCTTTTCAAAGAACAGATGCCCACTGTTTACAGCCTCTTTCTCGGTCTTCTGATAGCGAATATCGTGATGGGAATCTTCGGCTTCTCGCTGATCAGGCTGTTTGTGAAAGTGATAAATGTCCCGAAAAAATATCTGCTTCCTCTGATTTTCAGTCTCACCTTCGTGGGAGCCTATGCATACAACAATTCACTGACGGACATCTTCATCATGGTAGGATTCGGCATCCTCGGCTATTTCCTTAATAAATTCGAGTTCTCCATGTCGGCTATCATCATCGGAATCATTCTGGGAAAACTGGCTGAGGCGAACTTCAGAGGATCTCTTATCATGAGCGACGGTGATATGATGGTATTCATACAGCATCCCATCTGCCTGACGCTTCTGATCGTAGCTGTTCTTTCTCTCATTTCTCCGCTTCTTTCTTCCGCATTCAAAAGAATGAAAAACCGGGAAAAGACTGTATAATGAACATTGAAGAATTCCAAACAATCATGAGGAGTACGTATGAAAAACATTACATTCCCGAAAGGTGTATGGCCGGTGATGCTCACACCTTTCACCGAAGATAACACAATTGATTTCAGATCACTTGAGAAACTGGTCGAATGGTATATCGCCAATGGTTCTGCCGGACTGTTCGCAACCTGTCAGTCGAGCGAGATATTCTTTCTTTCCACCGAGGAAAAAGTCGCTGTAGCCGAGTACGTCGTAAAAGCAGCAGCCGGACGGGTTCCCGTCATCGCATCGGGAAATACCGCAGACTCTCTCGATGAACAGATCGATCAGATGAGCCGGATCGCCTCTACCGGTGTGGATGCTCTCATCTTCCTAACGAATCGTTTTGCAAAGGAAGACGAATCGGATGAGACCTGGATAGCGAACGCCAGGTACGTGATCGACCGTCTTCCTCAGGATATTCCTTTAGGTTTCTACGAATGCCCCTACCCGTATAAGAGAATCCTGTCAAAACCGATACTCGAATTCTGCAGGGAACTCGACCGCTTCTATTTTCTCAAGGACACCAGCTGTGATATCGAGAACATCAGAGAAAAGATCAGAATTCTCGAAGGAACACACATGGGCCTTTACAATGCCAACACGGCGACTCTGCTTGAATCGCTTCAGGCCGGTTCTCACGGATACAGCGGTGTTATGGCAAACATGCAGTGCGACCTGTACAGCTGGCTGCTGAACAATTGGGAGAAAGAAGCCGAAAGAGCCCGTACACTCAGCGATTTTCTTACAGTATCGGCTTTCATTGAACGTCAGGTATATCCGGTCAATGCAAAATATTATCTAAAAAAAGAATCAGTCATCGGCACAATCGTCACCAGAACGAAAGATCACAATCTGCTCGGACCTACAGAAAGATCTGAAGTGGAACAGCTGAGTCGTCTGTCGGAAATTGTGAGAAAGTCCTGTTTTTAGCTGATAGTAAAGGATAATTCTTCGTCCTATTTCTTAAAGTTCTTTTCCTGGTTCATTTTTTTAATGTAGAATCTGTAGATTCGTGCATTGCCATGGATATGATAAGGAAGTTGAAGCATGAGCGGAATCGTCAAATCAATTGCTGCAGATTTAGGCTTTATCGAAGAGCTTAACGAAGATTCTACCATCATCGATGCCGGATTCGTAACCGGCGGCCAGATTCTCTGATCTTGCACAGGATACTCGTTGTCCGGTCACCGGAATTTCCCGGCCTTATCAACTCACAGAGAATGATTTCGGCTTCCACCATTAATTCAAAGGAGAGGTCGGTATCCTCCCCTATGGTGATGGCGAACCCGATCTTATGTGGTCAAAAGGGTCAATCTATAATATCAGATTAGAACGGGGATTGAGAGAATGAAAGGAACTATAGTCTCCCGGAAGTATCTGAAATAAAGTTCATACTCGGATTATGCTTTCTATACCTGGCGTAAACTACGAAATCATAAGCCTGTCAGCTCACATTGCATGTCAAGTGTCATTTCAACACTTGACATATTCCTTATTATTCCTTATTCTTCCCTTTTAGTCCTTTTTATGGCAATTAAATGACTTTATATACTTGGAGGAATATCTATGGAAGAAGTATGGTATACAGTATCGCAGGCAGCCGGTCTGCTTCAACTTCATGAGAAAACAGTACAGAGATTCATACGTGAAGGAAAACTTTCTGCACGGAAAGTCGGTAGAAGCTACCGGATAGATGGTCATGAACTGAGCACATTCGCTCAGAAAGGTGAAAAGAGAGAAGAGATATACCGACCTGACCCGGAGGCTCTGAAAGAAAAACCTGTCGCCTCTGCGGTGATTGATTGTTTCATCGGAAATTCCGAACAGGCAATGAGGATCTCAAACAGTTTCAATGCAGTAATGAATTCTAAACTTCCCGAGGATGGACAGGGGCGTTATGATTTTGTCTATTTTGCTGAAGAAGGGAGAGGAAAACTCATTTTTCACGGATCACCTTTTCTGATAAGCAGATTGCTGGTCATTGCAGATGAACTTCTCGGAAAAGGAGATTGACGAGCTGCTTGCAGGTCCTGAGTTCTGACCTGTAAAACTGAAAAAAATGAATTACTTCGTAAAAAAAAGGAAATTGAGATGAACACCAGCAATTATGCAGAAATCTCTGAATTGATTAGACAGCATGCCCGCAAGGCGAATCGTTCGGATATCGATTCAATCATGAAGATACTTTCGAAAGGAGACCTTCCGGTCACCCGTTTTGTCGATTTCCATCTGGGCCGGGTAACGAACCCTGAAGGGTTGAAGCGGATCGAACATTACCTTTTCAAAGGGGATCAGATTCAGAGAAATTACGCAGCATTGTTCTTTGAACGCAGAAATGAATGGAAGATAGTCAATGAGGCCTATAAACTCGGATTGATAGACTGGGTACAGGCATATTCACGGTAAATGATATAATAAGACTGCTGAACATCCCCTAGCTCAGATGTATAGAACAAGTTTCTTCTCTTAAAAACTATTCTATATCGGAAGTAAATCTGAGATACAATCCCAACAGGTTCAGCAGTCTCTATTTGAACAGGTCCTTATACGCTCTAAAGGATCATACGGAAGAAACCTGCCGCAAAGCAGGTTTCTTCGTGTGTCGTTATACCAGTTTTCTCTCAATGAGAGTTTCGGCAATCTGAACGGCGTTCAGAGCTGCACCCTTTCTCACATTGTTCGAAACGATCCAGAAATTCAATCCGTTATCGATCGAGGAATCCTCTCTGACTCTTCCGACCATCGTCTCATCGACATCTTCACAGAACAGAGGCATCGGATAGGTGTTCGTCTCGGGATCATCCTGAAGGATAATGCTCGGAGCATTTGCGAGGAGCTGCTGGGCTCTCTCTTTTGTGATCTTATCCTCGGTCTCGACATTAACAGACTCCGAGTGACCGATAGCAACCGGGATACGCACACAGGTGGCTGTCACTCTGATATCCTGACTCTTCATGATCTTCTTTGTCTCGAAGATCATCTTGTTCTCTTCTTTGGTGTAGCCGCCCTCCTGAAACACATCGATATGAGGGATGGCATTGAAACCGAGCTGATAGGAGAAAGCATCAGAAGTCTGAACCTCTTTGGTCTTCAAGAAATTCTCGCTCTCTTTATAAAGAGAACCGATCCCCTTCTTTCCGGCTCCGGCTGCCGCCTGATAGGTCGAAACGACGATACGCTTGATCGTGCTCTCATCATGAATGGGTTTGAGAGCAACTACCATCTGTATGGTCGAACAGTTCGGGTTGGCGATGATGCCGTTGTGCCAGTCGAGATCCTCGGGGTTAACCTCGGGAACGACCAGAGGACACTTTTCGTCCATTCTCCATGCGCTGCTGTTGTCGACTACGATAGCCCCCATCTCAACGGCCTGGGGAGCCAAGATTGTGCTCGCATCGCCGCCGGCAGAGAAGATCGCGATGTCTATATCTTTGAAATTCTCTTTACAGGCTTCTTTCACCTTGACAGCTTCACCGTGGAATGTGACTTCCCTGCCTACATTCGCGGCAATATCCAGGGGTCTCAATTCAGCTACAGGGAAATTTCTTCTCTCGAGGGTCTTTATCATCTCACCGCCGACGAGCCCCATGGCTCCTACGACTGCAACATTGATTTTCTTTTCCATAGTATTATGCTCCTTATCAGTTGTTGTTCTCACGCAATGCTGCCAACGCTTTTTTGAGTATAATCACTCCACGGGCACATTCTTCAGTAGAACAGGAATATGCGATTCTGATGTGTCCTTCTCCGCTTGTGCCGAATACGCTGCCGGCAACGGTGGCGATTCCGTATTCATTGATCAGATAATCTGCCATCTCCTTGGAAGTCAGTCCGTATGCACTGATGTCCGGGAATACGTAGAATGCTCCGGATGAATCAGAGACTTTGACATCGGGAATCTCTTTGAGACCGTCCAGGATGATCTTTCTTCTTTTGGCAAACTCTACAACCATCTCGTCGATGCAGGTCTGATCCATGAGAAGCCCTGCTGCTGCTCCATACTGTGTGAAGGTGTTCACACAGACTGTGGTGTACTGGCGGATCTTCAGGATACATTGAGTGAGTTCAGGAGATGCGACTGTCCAGCCGAGTCTCCATCCGTCCATTGCATAGATCTTCGAGAAGCCGTTGATGATAACAGTGCGCTCAGCCATGCCGGGAATGGAGAAAATGCTCGGTGCGACTTTCCCTTCTCCGTAATAGATTCTTGCGTAGATCTCATCTGCGATCACAATCAGATTATGACGGATCGCGATCTCGGCCAGTGCCTCTAGATTCTCTTGTGTCTGTGTACAGCCTGTCGGGTTTCCCGGAGAAGTTATACACAGAAGCTTGGTCTTATCTGTGATTCTCTTTTCCACTTCCTCCGGTCTGATAGCGAAATTATCTTCTGCAAAGGTAGGGATCTCAACAGGAGTACCGCCTGCGATGCTGGTGATCGACTTATAGTGATGCCAGTTAGGATCTGTAACGAGAACCTCATCTCCGGGATTCACAAATGCAAGTATTGAAGCAAGAATACCTTCATTGGCACCTGACATCACGATAACCTGAGTCTCAGGATCAATTTCGACTCCGTTGTCGATCTTGGTCCTTTCTGCGATTGCCTTACGCAGGGGGAGAATACCCAGGTTGGGTGAATAGTGAACCATACCGCGGTTCAGTGCGTCGATCGCAGCATCTTTGATATGCTGAGGTGTATCGAAATCAGTTCTGCCTACTTCCCAGTGAATGATATCTCTTCCTTCAGCTTCCATCTTCCTGATCTTTGCGAAGACTTTTCTGATTCCTGAAAACGGAATAATGTCCAGTCTGTCTGCAAATAAACTGTCAATTGAATTACTCATAATGTTTATTTCCTTTCAATACTCTCTCATCCTATTTATGATTCTTAAGAATGAGATCATCGTAATCTCCGTCCTCGATTCTTGCTTCGACAACAACCGGACCTTCCATTTCAAACGCTTTTTTCAGTGTTTCTCTGTAGTCTTCAGCGTTTTCAGCACACAGGATAGGTACTCCGAACATGCTCTCCGATTTTGCAGTCTCTTTCTCGTCGAGGATCGTTCTGTACACAGGCATGTTCTTTTTGGCCTGTTTAATTCTGATGAGCTCCAGATTCTTATCTTTGAATATGACAAAGACGACATTGAGGTTATGTCTTTGTGCGACAGATAGTTCTCCTGCCATCATCAAAAATCCTCCGTCACCGGTCACACAGGCGACTGCCCGGTCCGGACAGCTCAGTTTGGCACCGATCGCTGCGGGGATTCCGAATCCCATCGATGACCAGCCGTTAGTCATGATCTGCAGGCCTGGAGCGGGAGTTTTCCACATCTGACCGATCAGGTGAGTGTGAGCCCCGACACCGCATGTCATTATTCCGTCCTGAGGAAGAACCTCTCTGAGGATAGCCAAGGCAGCTCTCGATCCGAATTTACCCTTAGGTGGTTCGAACGCCTTGAACATAGCATTTTTGCGTTCGACAAGGGCATCGATATCCCATTCATTGCTGACAGGGTCAATCTCTTCGAGAACGCTCAGAGATTTATCGATCCTTCCGATCACATCAAGAACAGTCGTGTAGGTATTGCGGTCGATGTCGGCAGGTACGATATCGAGATGGGCGAGAGGCACTTCAGGCATCCAGCTTTCATAGTTGAACTCTACAGGATCATATCCCACACCGATGACTAAATCAGCATTGCGGTATGTCTCGGCGACACGATCGCTCAGAGCATGGAACAACACACCGGCATACATAGGATGATCTTCACTTATCATACCTTTTGCCATAGGTGTGAGTACCACAGGGATATTATGACGTTCAGCAACACTTACAAGGAGAGAAGAGACTTTTGATCGAACAGCACCGAGACCTACAGCCAATACAGGCCGTTTTGCCTCTTTGAAACGAGCTGCCAGTCTTTCGAGCATATCGCTGTTGGGATTCACTTCAGCACAAGGTGCTTCAAATGACATCTTCTCTTCGATTTCAGATACCATGGTATCACCGAGATCTTCAGGCAGACCGATATTGACAGGGCCGGGGATTCCGGTCTTTGTGATGTGCACGGCTTTCTGGAATACCTGATCGATGATAGGACTGCTCATGCGTGTAGTCCATTTTGTGATCGGCTGGAATAGAGTCTGCTGATCTATTCCCATCTGATAGGTTCTTCCGATCATCGGATTGGAAGGCTCTGTTGTCAGTGAGATCACGGAAGACCGGTCCAGAAATGCGTTACCGACTCCGGTGGTCAGGTTCGTTGCACCTGCTCCGAGAGTAGCATAGCAGATACCCGGAATTCCGGTGAGCCGGTTATAGACATCAGCCATGAAACCGGCACTGGCTTCATTGCTAACCAGAACAAATTCGATACCCTCTTTTCTCATGGCATCCATATAATACAACCAGGATCCGCTGGGAATACCAAAAACATAACGGACACCCAGTTCAGACATCCTTTTTATCAATCTTTCAGCAGCTGTTATCATACCGCCTCCTTAAAAAAAATTCACATTCAAAAATGATTCAATACACAAGATTTCAGAAAGCTTGTGAAACATCATTCCAAATTTCAGGCTGCTATCGACGCAGCCCGAATCCAATTAGGAAAACACCCCACTTTCATCTGCTGCAGCGATGCTTTTCTCTTTGGATTCATGGTGCTGCCGTCAACACCGAAGCGGTAACGGCAGCAATGATATATGCTTCTACATCAACCCTATTTCTCTGGAAGCCATCCCTGTTCCACGAAGTAACGGCGGGCACCGTCATGGTAAGGAACGAGCATGTCTGCATCCGCAAGGACGAGATCCTGGTCGAACTGCTGGAGCAGAGGAGATACAGCCTGAATTGCAGGAAGGTTCTCGTACAGAGCCTTTGTCATCTTGTAGACCAGATCTGCATCTGTTTCGGCACGGACGATGATGATATCCGGAGGAGTTCCGACAGTTGCTACATCATAATCCTGATTCGGATAAGTGTTTGCAGGAATCGTTGCTCTGATGTAGAACGGATTGCTCTTCTTGAGATTTGCAAGCCCTTCGTCCGAGATGTCGATAAGGTTCACCTTGTTGTCGAGAAGAAGCTCCTGCATGGTAGATGATCCGAGTGCAACACCGAGGATACCTGCATCTGCAAGACCGTCTTTGATCATATCCATTCCCTGAGAGAATTCTACGAAACTGACTTTCACATCATCGTAGGTAAGACCGTATGCAGCCAGAGTCTCTCTTGCATCAACTTCACCGCCGCTTCCGACAGGACCGACAACGATTCTCTTTCCTTTGAACTGGTCAACACTGGTAATTCCGCTTTCTTTGCTTGCTACAACCTGGAACACGTCAACGAACAGACCTCCGGTAAGTGATCTCATCCAATCCATCTTTTCTGTGTATGGATCTTCTCCGACACTTGCACGATAAGCTTCCAGTGAACGACAGACAGCCACATCTGCATCTTTTGTTCTCAGAAGGTCGATATTATGGGGACTACCGCCAGTTGCGATCGCAACAGCTTTCATTCCGGGAATTTCAGAGTTCCACACCGAACTCATTGCAATACCGGTAGGATAGTTCATACCACCGACACCGGCAGTACCCATCGTGATGAAGATAGGACCTGATGATTTGGTTGAATCACCAGTTTCTTCTTCTCCGTTTGCAAACAGTGCCCCTGTAGACACCATAGCCAACACTAAAACCAGAACGACAGTTGTTTTAAATTTCATAAACATCGCTCCTCCTTTTATTATTCTGGTCTGCAGGATTCTCCGTCCTGCAGACATAGATTCAGTTTTCACACCCTGTCAACGACAGGATCTTAGTTCGCCATCGCAGCAGCGCCGCCGCCGGGAAGGTCTTTTCTCTTTTTCATGTATGCGATAAGAATACCCAGACCACCAATAGCGAATCCGACAAAATCAAGTGACAATCCCGGAGAGATCAGCATGATCGAAGCCGCCAGGAAGATCGCTCTTGTCCACAGCTGAAGCGGTGTGAACAGATATCCTTCAACGGCGATAGCCAGAAATCCGATACCGATAAGCGCCGAGATAGAGGCCCAGATGATATGCCATACAGAATCGGAAATAAGGAGCATCTCCGGAGAGTAGATAAAGAAGAACGGAATGATGAATCCTGCGATAGCCAATCGGAACGCAGCCCAACCGACTTTGTTAGGATCAGCATTCGCCATTCCTGCTCCGACATAGGCGGACAAAGCAACCGGCGGAGTGACCGTCGAGATGACAGAGAAGTACAGGACGAAGAAGTGTGCCTGGAAGGCAGGGACATTCATTGCGCGAAGTATAGGAACCGTGATCGATGCTGCGATAACGTAACATGCGCTTGTTGGAAGTCCCATACCGAGCACGATCGAAACGAGCATACTCAGAAGAAGCGCGATGAACAGATGTCCGCCAGAAAGCTGTACGATATTGTCTGCAAGAATGACTCCCAGACCTGTCATCGAAAGGATCGCAACAACGAACCCTGCATTAGCCATGGCAACGCCGATTCCCAGGATGTTTCTTGATGAGTTCACTGCAACATCTTTCATCTCTTTCGGTCCGATACGGGTCTCTTTTCTCACCCATGAAAGAAGCCATGTAGCTACAACGGTAAAGAATGCTGCGTACAAGGGTGTGCGTCCTTCGATAAGGAGGAAGACAAGAATGACAACAGGAATCATCATCTGACCGTAGCGCAGAATCGTAGTTTTGACATCTGGCATCTCTTCTTTTGAAAGACCTCTCAGTTTCATTCTTCTTGCACGAAGGTCGATCTGGAAGAATACACTACCGAAATAGAGAATTGCAGGAACAATAGCCGCAGCTGCGATCGAAAGATATCTTACACCGAGGAATTCTGCCATAATGAAGGCAACCGAACCCATGATAGGCGGCATGAACTGCCCGCCGGTCGAGGCCGCAGCTTCAATCGCACCGGCAAAATAAGGTTTATACCCGACTTTTTTCATAAGAGGAATGGTAAAAGCTCCGCTGGTAGCTACGTTGGTAGCAGCACTTCCCTGAATCATTCCGACGAGAGCACTTGCAACGACAGCAACCTTGGCAGGACCACCGACGAGACGTCCGCCGAAAGACATCGCGATATCATTGAAAAGTTTACCGAGCCCGCTCTTTTCGAGCATAGAACCCAATATGATGAAGATGATCAGGTAGGTAGCCGATACACCGATAGGCATTCCGAAGATTCCCTGACCTGTGAGGTACATCTGATAGATGATTCTTTCAAGTGAATGACCTCTGTGAGCAAACACTCCCGGGAAATATGGTCCGAACAGAGCATATACGAGGAATACGAGGACCAGGATCAATAGACCCTTCCCTACTGCACGCCGGCAGGCTTCCAACGTCATCAGAATCGTCATAACTCCGATCACGTAGTCACTCATGACTGCAACACCTGCCCGTTTGAGAAACAGGTCACGGGTGAACCAGGTATACAGGATCATCACCAGTGTAGCCACGAAAAGTCCCATATCAACGACACTCGGCCGGTTTCTCGGGGATTTCTTGGTCGCAGGATAGTACAACCAGACAAGGCCTAATATGAAGGCAACGTGAATAGCACGGTGTTTTACCATGTCAGGCATACCGAATCTGGAAGTAATCAGGTGGTAGGATACAAATGCAATTGAAATCACCATCACGACATATTTCCAGAAAGGATCTAATTTGTTTCGATAACGTGATTGAGTATCACGTTCCCTCAGAATCGCTTGACCGTCAGGCGCAGGCATTGAAACAGTATTGTCTACTTTGTTTTTTTCCTTTTCGTCTTTCAAGCTAAACCTCACTCTTATAATTTGATGATTGATAGAAAAAATTGAATCGCTCTTCGTTTTTTTCTATCGTATATTATATATTATATAGATGGTATCATATATATTTTTAGAAAACAAGGAAAAATGTTGCCGGATTTGCAGGAAAATCAACCAACGCTCCCAAGCTGCAGTATTGATATGTATATCATTTTAATATAACAAGATAATGTGAATTCAACTTTTATTATCGATTAAAGATACCCTATTTTCAGAATGTCCTCTTTGATCATAAAGGCATAAAAAGGGTCACTATATGCAGGCAGAACATGCAGACGTTTGAGTGTACGGGCAGTATTATATTTCCCCACAATAAAAAAATCCCCCATTTCTGAGGGATCTCATTTTCCTGGTATCCTGATGATACAGATTATCTATCAGAGAGGGATGTAAGGATCGAGTTAAAGGTCTTACAAGGACGCATCAGAGAAGAGACCGTATCGCTGTCAGGCAGATAATAGCCTCCCAGATCCTCACCCGTGCCCTGCTTCTGCAGCAGCTCTTTTAGAATCTTCTCCCGGTTTTCCTCCAGAGATTGAGCGACTTGACCGAAGATCTTCTTGAGCTGTTCATCTTCATCCTGACCGGCGAGCATCCGAGCCCAGTAGAGCATGATATAGAAATGACTGCCTCTCGTATCGAGTTCATTCACTTTCTCCGAGGGAGAGCGGTCATTTTCCAGAAACAGCTGGGTAGCCTTACTGAGAGCATCGGAGAGTATGGCAGCTTTCTGGTTTGAACAGGTATTACCGATGTGTTCAAGTGATTCGGTAAGTGCCAGTATCTCACCGAGAGAGTTCCATTGAAAATGTCCCTCTTTGAGAAACTGCTGTACGAGCATCGGGGCGGAACCGCTTGCTCCTGTCTCGAACAGCACGCCTCCATTGAGAAGCGACACGATCGAAAGCATCTTCGAGCTTGTCCCGAGCTCCAGAATAGGGAACAGATCGGTAAGATAGTCTCTCAGGACATTTCCGGTAACTGACAGAATATCTTTGCCGCTTCGTATCCAGTCGAGTGTAAATCTGACAGCATCTCCCGGTGCCATGATCCTTATCTCAAGGTCATCGGTATTCAGCAGTTTGAGATTTTCCTTCACCTTATCGATAAGATGGGCATCATGAGGCCTGTTCTCATCCAGCCAGAAGAGAGCCGGAGTGTGAGTAAGTCTTGCCCTCTCGACTCCCAGGCGCACCCAGTCTTTGACAGCAATATCTTTCACCTGACACATTCTGAAGATATCACCTTCACAGACACTCTGCTCCATGAGGACCGTTTCGCTGCCGTCGAGAACTTTGACAGTACCGCAGTACGGGATCTTGAACGTTTTATCATGAGATCCGTATTCTTCGGCTTTCTGTGCCATCAGTCCGATATTAGCGACACTACCCAGCGTCTTAGGGTCTAAAGCCCCGTTCTCTTTACAGAATTCTATAGTGTTATGATAGACAGGGGCATAGGCACTGTCAGGGATGATCAGTTTCACATCCTCCATCTTTCCGTCAAAACCGAGCATCTTACCCGAGTTTTTGATAGCGAACGGGATCGAGGCATCAATGAGTACATCACTGGGGACATGTAAACTGGTACGACCTGTCTCCAGGTTCACCATCGTCAGCTTTGCCTGTTTCCGGTAGACTTCTTCGAAAGAAGAATAGATCTGTTCACGTTGAGAGGCTGAAAGTGTATCAATCTTTGAGAACATATCTTCAAGACCGTATTCAGGATTTATGTTAAGTCTCTCAAAAACTTCACCGTATCTGTCGAACACATCCTCAAAGAATATTGAGATCATGTGTCCGAAAATGATCGGATCGGAAACTTTCATCATACTTGCTTTCAACTGAACCGAAAGGAGAACACCCTTCTCTTTGGCATCAGCGATCTGTTTCCTGAGAAAGCTTCTCAGTGCTGACTTTCTCATCACAGCCGAATCGAGAATCTCCCCTTCAAGAACCGGAAGACTCTCCTTAAGAACGACCGTTTCTCCATCCTCTGCAGCAAGAACCACTTTTACAGAATCTGCACGTGAGAGGACGATGGATTTCTCAGTATGATAGAAATCATCGTCTGTCATACTTGCCACATGAGTTTTGGAATCCTTACTCCATGGCCCCATCGTGTGAGGATGTTTTCTGGCAAACTTCTTCACAGCACCCGGAACCCGTCTGTCCGAGTTCCCTTCACGAAGTACAGGATTGACAGCGGAGCCCTTGATCAGATCGTAACGTTTCTTTATTTCCTGTTCAGTCTCGCCGGATGGATTTTCCGGATAGTCGGGAATGTTGTACCCCTTCGACTGCAGCTCTTTTACCGCACTGATAAGCTGAAATGTAGAGGCGCTGATATTCGGCAGTTTTATGATGTTCGCATTCGGATCTTTGACGAACTCTCCCAGCTCCTTCAAATCATCTGAGACCCTTTGTTCCTCTGTGAGATATTCCGGAAAAACGGCAAGAATACGGGCGGCGAGTGAGAGGTTTTTCTCTTCGATTGTAATGCCCGCTGTTTTGGTGAACGCCCGAACTATCGGAAGTAAAGAACTGGTGGCCAGAGCCGGCGACTCGTCGGTGATTGTATAGATGATCTTTTGGTCCATATGCATCTCTCTTTTTTGTATTTGGTAGGCGCAGGCATACCATAATCCTGGTTCATACATTTTTCGGGTCCCCGAGAGGACCCTCAGTCCAGCATTCCTAATCATGCCGGTCGATAAGCGACATTACCATATGAAGGTAAATTTATCAATAAACGGTAGATTTCTTGCAGTAGCGGGATCTTGGATACCCGCTATCCAGCAAGGAGATCAGACATCTTCAAACTCATTCATGAAAGCCCGGTACTGGAGTA
>JAQQAI010000036.1 GCA_028532915.1 Sphaerochaetaceae bacterium | reverse complement strand
CCCAATAGTCTCAAGATCAATCCAAATCCTATCGACGCCATTCTGCTCAGCTATCAGAGCGATTTGAGGATTATTTGTAATATACATCAACTTTAATGGCATAATTCCTCTCAAGAATATTCCTTAATCCAGATAAGACCTCGTAATTTTATGTGAGTCCGTACATCACTCCCACCCTATGTTCATAAGTTCTCCACCACCTATTTCAGCTCTGCGCCAAAATCTAGGTGTGGCTAAACTTTTCTAGAGCAACTACTGTCCTAGCCAAACATTCTCAGCCCAATATTCCAAAACCCCTCGATTCCTGCATATCTATGCAATTTTCGGGGCTTTTTCGCCTATTCCAGTATATTCTTCCCTAGTCCTATTCTTCAAAACGACTAATAACAGAACTGAATATAACCCAAAGCTCCCGAATTGAAATCCCTTATAGGTAACACCAAGGCTTTTAGAAACATCTTCGATTAATGGTACATAATATTGATCACAAAGCTCTTTAATCTCATCCATCTTAGCAGGGGTTCCATACAGATGAGCAATGAGAACCGCCTTTGCATTGGGGTGTTTTTTCAGTGCAATCTCCAAAGCTTCGGGATCCATATTCCAGGAATCTCGTTCACTGTCAATGAAGATTTGAACTCCCCCTTCATAGGAAACAGGATTCACAGTAGCAGAAAAAGTCAGATCGCTACATAAAACAATATCTCCTCTTTTCACACCGCAAAGTTTGATTGCAAGGTGCAAAGCTGAAGTACCACTAACTAAAGCAGCGGCATGTTTTACCCCAACAAATGAGGCCATTTCTTTTTCAAATTCATCCACATTTTTTCCTAATGGAGCTACCCAATTGGTATCAAATGCTTCTTGAATAAATTCCATCTCTTCTGAATGCATCGTTGGAGATGAAAGATAGATTCTTTTATTCATTGTATTACTTCTTAATATTTTGATTACTTATTATTTAGCTCAAACTTCCCATAGCAACATGATTGTTGCTCTTTTTTTGAGATGCTGTCTTTCCGGGCTGTTTCTGCCATGCGGACATGGTCAGTTCTGGCTGGAAATCCTAGGGAAGTTTGCTTATGGGAGGATGTTAGGAAAAGTCCCTATGCGGTGGCCTTTCTTAACTGTGTGATAATCAGTCTCCTCATAAGTACTTTATTTATTTGTTGTATGATTTTTATACAACAATTATTATAACGCTGATAATACCTCAAAAGTAACAAGAATTCAACAAATATGCATAATTTGTGCATATATAATGGTTGTAAGATTCGAGCACTTTCTCATTATTGCTAAAAACTTCCTTCTTTTTATATTACATAGATTTAGTGGAGTCTTTCCCCTTTTCTTGATAAATAGATATTCATTTATCTGTCCAATTGTGTGACAAATTCATAGTTAAGAAATAACAACTGTCACTTTATTCTTCAGATTTATCTCCCTTCTTCCTGATCTCTCCTTTTATGGAAAATCTGCCATTTTGATGTATTGGCGGTGTTGAGTGCCTATTTTTGCCTGATATACCGGTTTTTCCTTTTTTTTACTGATTTTTTCTTGTTTTTTGTAATTTTTATAGTAGAATTAGCAAAGAAAGGAACGTTATAAAAAGGAAAAATAGGAGGAAATTATGAAAAAGATACTACTGGTAGTATTTGCTGTACTGCTGTTGTCAGCACCGCTGTTTGCTCAGGGGGAAATGGAATCAGAAGATAAAGAACCTACAGCCCTGACAGTCTGGAGCGCAGCTGCCGAAGATGAGGCGAAAGCTCTGATCGCTGCCTTCAACGCTCATCATCCTGACATCAAAGTCGATGTCATCAGAGCTGGGTCTGGAGAATTGATCACCCGGTTGAACGCCGAACAGCCCAGACCTCAGGGCGACATCCTTCTCGGGATTGCAAAAGAGACCTACGATGCTCACTACGATCTGTTCACCCCTTATAAAGTAGCGAACCATGATACAATCCCTGAAGCTGTCCGTGATAAAGCCGCTACCCCCCGCTACTACGGATATTCTATGCCTCTGCAGGCAATGATCGTGAACACGACTCTTCTGACTGAAGATCAGTATCCTAAAAAATGGTCAGATCTCGTAGATCCGAAATACAAAGGTGAAGTAATTCTTGCAAACCCGGCACTCTCCGGTTCAGCATACTCTCAGGTCTATATGATCTATAAACTCTACGGAGAAGAGATGCTGAAGAAACTGGCTAAGAACGCCGTGTTCGTAGCTTCTTCCACAGCAGTACCTGAATCAGTAGCTCGTGGAGAATATGCGATCGGAGTAACAGGCGAAGCGAATATAGCAAAATACATCTCGGAAGGATATCCTGTCATTTACATTTATCCTGAAGAAGGAACAGGTGCCCGCTTCGATGCATCAGCGATCATCGCAAACGGCCCGAATCTGAAAGCCGCACAGCTGTTCATGGACTTCCTCACGACCCGCGAAGCCTATGAGATCATTCTCAACACACGACAGCGCCGTGTCGTTGTCGATTATCTGCCGGGTCCCGGACCTCTTCCCGGTCTGGATGAGATCAAACTGTTCGATTATGACGCAGCTGAAGCCGGAGCCATGAGAGACGATCTGTCGAGCAGATTCTCCGACTGGATTCAGTAATTCAAACCATTTCAAAGACCACCATCTTCCTTCTGTGTTCTGCCGCAGAAGGAAGATTTGTATTCCAACTGTACGAGGAGAATCACGATGAGCCTAAGTTTGCGCTATGATAAAGTAAATAAGATATTCGACGAAGATTCGAAACACGCCGTCCATGCCTTGAGAGACATCTCTTTCTCGATTGAACCGGGAGAACTGTTCTGCCTGCTCGGACCTTCAGGCTGCGGAAAGACCACATTGCTCAGAAGCACTGCCGGACTGGAGAAGATCTCGGGAGGATCGATCTATTACGGTGACAAGGATGTAACTACCATCCCGCCGTTCAGAAGGAACATCGGCATGGTATTTCAAAGTTTCGCTCTCTACCCTCATATGAACGTATTCGAGAACGTCGCTTACGGCCTGCGTGTGAGAAAAGTCGACTCATCGATAGTAAAGGAAAAAGTCACCGACATCATGAAACTTGTCGGACTCGAAGACGTGCTGAAGAGAAACCCCGCCCCTTCCGCCCTCTCGGGAGGACAGCAGCAGAGAGTCGCGATCGCCAGAGCTCTGGTCTACGATCCCGATATTCTGCTGCTTGACGAACCTCTTGCGAATCTGGACGCAAAACTGCGCCGCTATATGAGAGCAGAGATCCGCCGCATCCAGAAAGCTACGAATATCACAACGATCTTCGTGACTCACGACCAGGAAGAGGCCATGGCCGTCGGCGACCGCCTCGCCGTACTTCGCGACGGAGTCGTCGAACAGATCGGCTCTTCCGATGATCTGTACAACTACCCGCAAAACCCCTTCGTCGCCAACTTCATAGGAAAGATGAACTTCTTCAAGGTAAAAGTAGCGAAGATAACCGAAGAGAAAGTGGATGTCCGGCTGAACGATACTCTTTCATTCTCTCTGGACAGATCGCAGTACCGTTCATCTTCCGACCTGAAGACAGAAGATGAACTGCTCATCGCGGCACGTCCTGAACATCTGAGTATCGCAAAACAGTGCGACAAGCCTGCAATCGAAGGGAAGGTTACCATCATCCAGCATCTGGGCCATATCGTACGCTATGAAGTCGAAGTCGATCCATCATACTCCAGAAGGACTTTGGAGATCGACATGGAAGGAAAGGTTGCTGAAATAGTTGAACAGGATACGGTAAAGATCCTCTTCAACGAAAACAGGCTCACTCTTTATACACAGGAAGGGCAGCAATGAGAAAACAGGATTCTTCACAACGACTCAAAAACTTTCTGCAAAAGGATTTCACACCCTATCTAGTATTCGCTATTCCACTTGCCTTTCTGGTGGTCTTCCTCTTTTGGCCTCTGATCACGACGTTTCTGCGTGCTTTCATGGGAGCGGGAGCAAAAATGGATTTTTCCCGTTTCGGAATCGATAATTTCACCAAGTTCTTCACCTCCCCGTTGTATCAGAAGAGTCTGAAGAACTCGTTCATCCTGAGTATCTCGGTAGTCGTCTTCTCGGTACTCATCGGAGTTCCCATGGGATACATCGTCGCACGGGTGCAGATTCCCGGAAAGAAACTGTTGCTGTCACTGGGGATTCTCCCTGTGATCATGCCCTCTTTCGTGGGAGCCTTCTCCTGGATCATCCTGATGGGACGGCAGGGAGTCGCCCGCCATTTTCTGAACATCGTGCTCTCTCCTCTGGGGATCACGATTCCTTCGATCTACGGTATGTTCGGTATGATATTCACCATGACCCTCACCTTCTACCCGTTCGTGTTCCTTCTCAGCTACAGCAGCTTCTCATCGGCAAACCCCCTTCTGGAAGAAGCTGCCATGCTCATGGGTGCGGGAAAATGGAGAATATTCTGGACGATAACCTTCCCGCTGATCCTCCCGAGTCTGGGAGCCGCCTGCCTTCTGGTATTCATCCGCTCCATCGGAAGCTTCGGAATTCCCGCAATCATCGGAGGAGAAGAATACGTACTGCCGACACTGATCTACTTCCGAGTCAACGGATTCTGGGATCTCAACGGAGCCGCCGCTATCGCTATCGTCAATGTCATTATCACAGGAGCGGTTCTCATTCTGCAGAAATATGTCGTCAACAAGCGAAAATACGAGACAATCAGCGCCTCACGTTCTGAGCAGAAACTTTACTCCAATGCCGGCGTGAAGATTCTCAGCTCCATCTTCTGCATCATCATCCTGATAGTCTCCCTTGCCCCGCAGATCACCATCATCGTCATGTCGTTCTTCGAAAAATGGCAGGGACTGTTCCCTCAGGAATTCACCTTGGCGAACTATATAAAGATTCCTTCAGCAAGTAAGACCGAGCTGGGGAATTCTTTATACCTCTCTCTGATCGCCACCTTCTTCACGGCGATTCTGGGTTCTATTATGGCGTATATCACAGAAAGAAGAAGGCCGAAAGGGGCCGCGATCCTCGATCTAGCTATCATGGCACCGTTCATCCTGCCCGGGACCGTCATCGCCGTGGCACTTCTATCGGCATTCAGCGGTAATGCGATCATCCCCCTCGGAGGCACATTCACGATCATCATCATCTCGTACATGATCAGAAGGACCCCGTATGTATACCGGTCGGTTGTCGCATCTCTTACCCAGCTTGACCCTACGCTTGAAGAATCATCAACGATAGCCGGAGCCAACTGGTTCTACACCTTCCGCCGCGTCAGCCTCCCTCTGATACTCCCGGGAATCATCAGCGGATCGATCCTCACCTTCTCGACACTGCTTCAGGAACTGAGCACGACTATCCTGCTGTACGGAGCAAGAACGAGAACTGTCCCTATTCAGATCTATTCTGCGGTCGCAGACGGGAAGATGGGAGAGGCGAGTGCATTGTCCGTGATACTGCTGATTGTAGTGTTCATCATCGTCTATGCGATGAACTCTTTCCAGGGAAACAAGATGGTGAACTCTTTCAAACTCGGCTAGAACATCCTAATTTGAATCAAGTGAGCTTTTTCGGGAAGCTCACTTGATTTTGACTGCTGATCGTCACAGCTTGAAACGGATATAGGCACGATCATCATACGAACTGTTTTCCCTGATCATTCCCTTCGTGCTTTTGAAATGGGAATAGCACAGCGGATCTACTTCTAGAATATGTTGAAGATACTCTTCACTCTCATTCAGAGTCGGAAACAGCTGCGGATAACCGTCACTGGAAAGGACGATTTCCTTCGTCGTTGAAGGAACCGGAACAACCTGAATATGCTTTTGTTCGATAGGATAGATACCGTCGAGCACATAGTAAGTGTATTCGCATTCGTAGGAGGAATTCTGAAGGAATGCCTGCCTGTTCAAAAGAGGGACGATGTATTTGCGGGCTACATCGTCATCGAGCAGCTGATTGACTGTCGCCCCCTGTGAAAGTTCTACATTGATCATCAGTGAACGAAGATTCGCCAGAACACTATCGAGTTCTTTTTGAAACTGTATCAGATTACCATCGATCATGGCTGTACAGTCACCGAGAAACCACAGCTGACGATGAAAATTGCTGTAGATTACACACGATGCTGTGCATCTGTTCGAAGGAGTTTCCGTCACCGTTTTCAAAATACCCTCTTTCTGATAGAAATCGTGCAGTGTGTCGTTGATCTCATTGAAAGCCTCCAGAGCACTGCAGGAAGGAGAAAGTCTTTCGATCGTTTCGATTGCGAGTCTCATCGCGACCCGCCCGGGATTCTCATCTTTGTATTTCATCCCGCTTTTGTTCGTAGCTCCGTCTACAACTGCGATAAAATCATCGGTGACGGTATAGCCATCTTCGCAGGAGTTTGTATCTTTTCCCTTTGGTTGGAGGTATTGCTCAATGATTTGCATTCCGACTGTTCTCCTTAAGGTGTCCTTGTGTTTTTATTCTTCTTCATTATATACAAAAAAGAAAATAAAGGAAAGTAAAAAAAGGTAATAGTTATAGACTGTCACCACTTTTCAAGCTATAATCTTACAAGAATATGAACGGAAAATATGAAGTTTCTACTTCTGCTGTTCACGCAAAACACAAAAAAAGAAAAAGGCAGGGAAAGAGATGAATATTGAGATCTTTGATACTGGTGAAAACATGGGACAACATGCAGCGATGCAGGGTGCAATCTACATCAGAGAGGCTCTGAAAAGGAACGAAAGCATTTCAATCATCGTGGCAACCGGAGCAAGCCAGTTCTCGATGCTTAATTCGCTCGTGATAGAAAAGGATATCGACTGGTCGAAAGTCGAAGTGTTCCACCTCGACGAATATGTGGGAATCAGCGCAGATCACAAAGCTTCCTTCAGAAGGTATCTGAAAGAGCGCTTCGAACAGAAAGTAGGATGTGTGAAGGCGTTCCATTATATAGAAGGTGATGCCGAAGATCTGAACAAGGAAGTAGAAAGGATCTCATCGCTCATCAGGGAGAAAGAGATCGCTGTCGCCTTCATAGGAATCGGTGAAAACGGTCACATCGCATTCAATGATCCTCCTGCCGATCTTACCACCGATGATCCCTATCTTGTCGTCGATCTAGACACCCCCTGCAGAGCGCAGCAGGTCGGTGAAGGCTGGTTCAGCAGCATTGAGGAAGTTCCTTCACAGGCGATATCGATGTCGATCAGGCAGATTCTGAAAAGCAAAGTGATCATCTGCTCTGTACCGGATGAGAGAAAGGCCGATGCGGTGCATATGGCCCTCAACTCCCCTGTCATACCCCGGTATCCCTGCGCATCGCTTCGTGAACACAAAAACTGCTATCTGTTCACAGACCGCATGTCGGCAGGAAAGATTCTCAGGAAGTGAACTATGAACCTCATCGACCTGCAGGTAAACGGATATGCGAATGTCGATTTCTCAAGCCCTTCTTTGACCTTCCAGCAGCTTCAGAAAGCCTGCCTGGTGCTCCGTCAGAAAGGAACGGATGCTTTTTTGGCCACGATAGTGAGTTCTCCTCTTTCAGTATATGAGAGAAACATTCCGTTGATTATCAAGGGAATCGAAACAGATCCTCTCATAGCCTCCATGATAATCGGCTTTCACCTCGAAGGACCGTTCATCTCCCCTCTGGACGGTCCGAGAGGAGCACATGATCCTGCCTGCGTGATTGCAGGTGATGTCTCTGTCATGAAACGTCTGATCACTCTCTGCGGTCCCTATCTCAAGATGATCACCATCGCCCCTGAAGTTGCACGCATAGAGCAGATCATCGAAATGGCAACAGATCATTCTGTCATCGTTTCGATGGGACACACTCTTGCTTCACCGCAACAGATCGAGGAGGCTGTCGAAAAGGGAGCGCGATGTGTGACTCATCTGGGCAACGGGATTTCGGCCATGCTGGACAGAACCGATAATCCTATTCATACCTTCCTTTCGATTCCCGGTCTGTACATCATGCTCATCGCAGACGGACACCACCTTCCACTTCCCTTCATCAAGATGGTGATACGCACATGCGGAACAAGTCATACCATCATCACCAGCGACAGCGCCCCCCTTGGCTCTATGCCCCCCGGTGAGTATACTTCATTAGGCGGCAAGGTCGTTCTGGAAAGCGACGGGAAGCTGCACATCCCCTCTCTGGGATGTCTGGCAGGCTCGTCAGCATGTTTGTCAGAATGCGCCGATTTTCTGCTTGAAAACCGGATCGCCTCTCCATCAGAGCTGGATGAAATGTGCTTCGAAACTCCTAAAGCCCTGTTAGACCTGTAATAAGAAAGAGGATAGCGATGAATGCAGTAAAACGTAAGATAAAGATTTTGGACCTTCTGAAAGAAAAAGGGTCGATCGATGTGGAATCGCTCACTCATCTGTTCGGTGTCTCCAAGGTGACAGTGAGAAACGATCTTGATGATCTGGGGAAGAAAGGACTGCTCATACGTACTCACGGAGGAGCAATGCTTCCGGAGAATCTCGATCTGGTGAGAGTCCTTTCGAACACGCTCAAAGAACACGAAAAGGAAAAGTATGCGATCTGCAAGGAAGCTCTATCGCTGATCAGGCCGCAGATGAACATTCTCATCGATTCGGGAAGTACAACCGTGCATCTGGCGAAGATGGTCCGCTCGATGCCCCTCACTGTAATCACTAATTCGGTCCTTGTTCTGCAGGAGCTGGTCAACTCCGACCATGTGGAGCTGTTTATGGCAGGAGGCGTTCTGCGCAAAGCATCTCTCTCGATGATGGGAGATCCTGCAGCCTATTTTTTCAGTCAGGTCCATGCTGATATCCTCTTTCTCGGAGTATCGGGTTTCTCATTCGAAAAGGGTATGACCTGCACCAATATCATCGAAGCCGAAACGAAAAAACAGATGATAAAGAATTCTTCGAAGGTCGTGCTGCTGGCAGACTCTCACAAAATGGAGAAAATGTTCATCGCTCATGTGTGCGACTGGGATGATATCGATTATTTCATCACAGACTCATTGGGTGAACAAGAAAGAAAACTGCTCGAAGAACGCGGTGTACGTGTGATCACCCCGTAATAAGATAGAAGGATCTATCCTATGAGAGATAAAGACAGCTTCAGGCCCTACGAAATTCTGCATTCGATGAAACAGATTATCGATCAGACTGTCACTCTCATACTTGAAAGACGAGAACAGTATCCAGACTACAAGTGGGTCAACCTGAAAATCGATGCACTGACAGGTATCGACTATTTCAAGATCGGCGGTATCAGAGACTCTTTTCATATCTACAGCTGGATCCAGGGCAGAGCATTGGAAGCACTCTCACTGCATATACGGTGGTACAGAAGATTCTCAGGCGTTCCAACACCTTCAATCAGAAAGATAGAGAGGCTCTGTGCCGATGTTGCATCGTCGCTTGCCGATCATCAGGGACATTATTTGTTTCTCTTTCAGCCGTCTTCAGAATCAGACAGAAACGACTATACGATGAGCGACCTTTTCGTTTCGCGGGGATTGTATACCTACCACACGCTCTACGGAGACAAAGACGAATCTACCCGGGCCAAACAGTTTCTGAACGATGTGATCGATGCGGTGATCGACGGACGATTCTACAACGATCAGGTCCCGATAGATACATCCAAAGGGAAGGATTTCTACCGAGACCCCGCAAAAAGATCCTACGCCGGCCACATGCTGGCACTCGGAGCGGTGAATCTTCTGATGGAACTTGAAAAAGATCAGAATGCGGTACAGTCAGCTGTGCGTCTTATCGACCATATCATGCTCCATCATGTTAATATCGACAAAAAATGGGAATATCTGAGAGAGTATACCATAGTAGAATTCATAGATGAGAGCGGACAGCCCTATATCGACGAAATGCAGCGCATTCCTCTAGATTCGGGACATGCACTGGAATGTGTCGGTCTGATCAGTCAACTTCTTCTCACCTGGAAAAAGAACTTCGATATCTCCGAGAAGACTGCACGGTGGATGAACTCGGTAGAACAGCTTCTGCCTCTGCTGCTGAAGGCGAATTTCCTGTCGGGTTATCAGCGGACCAAAGGAATCTATAAGAATATTGATGGTATCACAGGAAAGGTCATCGATGACTCGATGCCCTGGTGGTCTGTCTGTGAGACTATGAGAGCTATCGCCTGTGTCGAGAAACTGCAGGATAATGAAAGGTGGAGTGAGTGGTCGACAAAGACATTCACCTCTCTTTTCTCCACATTCTCCACCTGTTATCTGGAACAATCAGAATGTCCTGTCGCCCTTCAGGCGATCGATGCACAGGGAAACGGAATCGAAACGATTCCCGCCACCCCCGATCTCGATCCGGGATACCATACGAATCTTTCATTCATCACCTGCTATGATATCATCTCAGAAAATCTTCCGCTGATGTTCAAAGGCCTCGAGACAGATATTACCCCTGTCATTAAAACCCGTCTGTCAGGCCATATAGCAAGAGATGGTGAATTCGAACGCATCATGGACCGACTTCACATGAGAGTCGTCCAACTGCGCTCTCCGTACGGAACTACAATCATTCTCAATGCAGATGCTCTGGAATTCTCGGTGCAGACAATTAAGAGGATACGATCGATCATCCTGCAAAAGGTTTATGTCACCTCCGATCATATTCTTGTGAGTGCGACCCACTCTCATACCTGTCCTCCCGTCATCCCGTTAGGGCCTCTCTTTGAAGATGATGAATACCTTCTCTATCTTTACGAAAAAGCAGAATACTGCTGTTTGTGCCTTAAAGAGCAGCCTGAGACAGCTGTTTCAATGGATTCCTTCTCTTTTTCAGACCCGTTCGGTATCAATCGGCGCCTGTATGATAATACGACGCATACGGTGGCGATGAGGCCGAATCCGGAAGGTCCTTATGATGATACGATCTCCGTCGTAACGATCAAAGATGAAGAAGGAAAGCTCAAATCGATATGGGTCAACACTCATGTTCATCCGACAACATTGGGGGTCTCCCTCTCAGTCATCAGCGCCGACTATCCGGGCCGTATCCGCTCACATCTGAGAAGACTGTTCAGCTCCGATCTTCTCGTGATTCCCTTCACCGGAGCCTGCGGGGATGTTCGCCCTGATATCACAGACCCTGCCTCAGACCATTTTGTAGAAGGAACCGAAAGCGATATCGACAGGATCGGAAGAGAGATCGCACACAAGATTTACGAGATAGATTCCAGGCGTCCTTCGAGAAAACCGGAAAGCGCTACTATCACATTATTCTCTCAGGTAGTGGATCTTCCGCTAGAGAAAGGGATGTCGAAAGAACAACTGAAGATTCTTCTGAAAGAAAGTGAAGATCAGCTGCGCCTTGCCGAAGAGAAAGCATCAGCTGCCGACAGTTTCTCCAAAGCCCACAATAATCCTCTTTGGGCAGTTGATATTTCCCGTCAGTGGGCGAAAGAACGACTCTGGATCGAAGATGATCAAGATCATCTGAGCGGAGAATTCTCATTGATGTCGATTGGAAACGAACTCTATTTCATCAGCATTCCAGGAGAATTATTTACCGATATTGCCAAGAAGATCAAAAAAGAACTACCCGGGAAAGAGCCTTTCATCATCTGCTATGCAGGAGGCTCTCTCGGCTATCTTCCTTCAAAGAGTGCACTCGATCAGGGAGGATATGAGATAACTGACGCCTACAAATTCTATCATCACAGCGCCCCGTTCTCCGAAGAGGTTGAAAAGATAATCCTGCAGACAGTCATGAATCTTATTCACTTGCGACCGTAGGCAGCCCGGTACTCTTTGGGACTCATATTCAACGACTTTCGAAACACTCGATTGAAATGGGCAACAGATCTGAAGCCGCATTCTGTTGCGACAGATGAGATGAGATCATTCTTCGAGACAAGACGGGAGCATACCTTCTCGATCCTCTTTTCTGTAAGATACTGACTGAAGGTCTTGCCGGTCAGACTTCTGCAGACATAGCAGAAATGAGATTTGGACAGGTTCGCATGCCGGGCGACCTCGTTGACTGTCAGTCTTCTCATATAGTTCTCATCGATGAAGGAAAGAGCTCGACTTATGTTTCTATGGTGTGATATGAACAAGTTCTTGTCCCCGAACTCATCGATCTCTTTTGAATAGAGACGGCCGAGATGTACAAGAAGATAGAGAACAAGAGATCTGATAGCCAACAGATATCCCTCATCTCTGCGCTGATATTCATCCGCAATTTCGAAAAGCACCGACTCGATCCTGTTTCTCGATCTGATCGGGATATTCAGTCTGGGGCGGACCTTGTTCTCTGAGACAAGAAAAGGTTCTATATAGGTAAAATCTACATAGCTTTCGAACCTTTCGCTCTGCAGCTCGTTCACCGCAGCGAAATCCTCATTGAATTCGAGTTCCACCATCGTGAAACTGTTGTTCTCTATCATGCTGATCTTATGGGGAATATGGGGAGGGATGATGAACGCATCCCCCTCTTTGACCACAATCTCATTACCGTTAATCAGATGAATGAGATTTCCTTTCAGTACATAATTGATCTGCAGCATCTCATGTGTATGAAGGGCAACAGTCATCTCTTTCTCATCGTAGATACGGATATAGACAGGATCTTCAACCTTGTTGTCTTTCATCGTGAAATTCACGACGGGATTCAACTTTTCATCCATATAAATCTCACAGTTGTGCAATGGAACGGCCGCTGAGACTGTTCAATTCCTCGTCGAACGAATGATCTTGCGAATATTCTATCACCTCTTCGATATGGTCACTCACCTTCCGATATGCGGCTATGTACTGTTCGACAAGAGAATGACAGGACGTTTCGAACCGGGGCGCGGCAAGAAATGTCGTATGAGCCAGTTCGTCCGTAACCGGAAGAACTGCACGAGTTCCTTTGCAATCCCCATACGGTCCTCCTTCAGTAAACAGCGGAGCATTATGAAGTCGGCCGTATCCGCAGTATCCGCAGGCAACACCTTCGGCATGAAGAGCCTTCAGAAATGCGAATGGTTCCTTCACCTTCTCCTTTGCGGGTACATAGCGATAGTAGTGATACGAGAAGACACGGTGTGAGCCCTCATATTCGCATTGTTTTTTAAGAAAAGGAATATCATGAAGCCCTTCATCAAACCTGCGGGCGTTCTTCTCCCTCACTTCGTTGACCTCATCAAGATGTTCAAGCTGAGAATCCGCAAGGGCAGCTGCGAATGGATGAATCCTGTATTTGTGCCCCATCCCTGTCAGCGCATATTTCTTATAGGGAGAATTATCAGCAAACGTCTGAATCAGTTCGTAATGCCCCAAGGCGGCAGCTCTCTCATAACACTCTCTAGAATCGGTCACAAGAACCCCGCCTTCTCCACCGGGAAGAGTCTTTGTTCCCTGCAGACTGTAGCAGCCGACATCACCCCAAAGGCCCGCCTTCTTCCCTCTATATGATGCGCCGTGAGCATGGGAGCAATCTTCCAGCACCTTAATGCCGTGTTTACGGGCTATGCTCATAATTGATTCCATATCGCACATATTGCCCCATACGTGGACGACTATTATAGCCTTCGTCTTATTTGTGATACACTTTTCGATCTTCTTTGGATCAATGCAGAAAGTCTCTCTATCGACATCACAGAATACAGGGACTGCATGCTGTGCGATGATAGGAGTCACACTCGCCCAGAAGGTATAGGATGGAACGATGACCTCATCACCGGGAGCAACAGAAAGGGCAAATAAGGCACTGTCTATCGCCGATGTGCCGTTATTGGTACACAAGGCATATGTGCTTCCAATGTATGATGCAAAGTGCTGTGCGAAATCGGAGGTCACCGAAGACTGTGATATCTCACCGGTTCTCATCAGACGATTGACCACGTCAATCCCCTTCTGCCGGCACACCGGCAAAGATGCTACCGCCCCCGCATCGACAGTTACACTCTTTTCTCCTCCGAACAATGCTAAAGTTGACATTTTTACATCCTCCTGAAACAAGTATCTTCCACAGATATAAAGTTTGTCAACAAAAGAAAGTACAAGAGAATATTATACATAAGAAATGAAAAGATTTTTCTACAAATCAGAATATATGCAAAGAAAGAAGACAGTTTTTCAATACATTCAGTTCCCCTCTTCCTCCATATACTGTTCATACTGTTTGGTGTAGTAATCGATTTTGCAGTTGACTTTGTCGTAATAGCGGTTGATCTCTTCGATATGGCGTTCTATCTCTTGTTTGTGGGTTTTGAGTAATTCACATCTTGCTTTGAGTGTTTCAGGTCCCTGCAGACTCAAATCGACGAACTGTCTTATCTGTTTGATTGTCATGCCGGTGTTCTTCAGGCAGGTGATCAGCCCTATCCACTCGAGATTCTCCTGTGAGTAGTGTCGAATTCCCCCTTTTGTCCGTTTGATATCGGGAAGAAGGCCTTCTTTCTCATAGTAGCGTAAGGTGTTCGGGCTCAGGTTCGTTCTCTCGGACAGATCTTTGATCGTATATCCCATGATATTCACTCCCTTGAAAAAATATGTGTTGCTCCTCTTGACTTAGCGTTAACGCTAAGTATTACAGTCAAGTGTAGAGACGGTATTCACACCTGTCAAGCAAACAAACTTTTATATTACACAACCATGGAGGAAATACATTATGGTGAATTTTGACTTCTACTCCCCTGCACGCATTCTTTTTGGAAAAGGAGAAGAGAATCTTATCGGAGAAAGGCTGAAACCTCTCGCGTCCAAGGTACTGCTCCATTACGGAGGAGGAAGCATCAAAAAGAGCGGCCTGTATGA
>JAQQAI010000035.1 GCA_028532915.1 Sphaerochaetaceae bacterium | reverse complement strand
TTCAGGCCGTTGGTGTCGCAGATGATGTACGAAAGAGGTAAAAATTCAGGCGTATCGAGACGCAGCAGTTCTTCTTCGAAATACCGTCTGTTATGAACCTTCGTCGTAGGATCATGAAGGCTGAGATACTCTATCTTCGATTCTCTCTCTCTGCGTTCTGTGATATCCCAGCAGAAAATGATCGTATGCTCCTTGTAGATTCTCGCGCTGGTACATGAAAGCCACAGGCCTGTTTTGTTTTTTTTATGTATTTGATGTTCATAGCGGAATCCGTTCTTGATGAAATCATCAAAGGATCCGCCCCCTTCAGAGGTTCCGATCTTGTCGTGGAGTTCTTTAAGCGATATTTCAAGTAGTTCGTCTTCGGAATATCCTGTGATCTCACACGCTTTCTTGTTCGCCTCGATACATCTGCCGTTCTGGTCGACGATGAAGATCCCTACCGGAGACATGTGGATATAGGTACGGAATTTTTCGTTGCTCAGAGTGAGCTCGTTTTGAATCCGAAGAGATTTCTCCACTTCCTTTTTCAGCACTTTTGCTTTGTTCAGAAGAAGAAGCAGAAAGACCATCAGGATCAGAGCCCCGATTCCGATACTGACTGCAAGTTCTTGACTGATTAAGATTCTGTTATCATCAAGACCCACAAGAATACTTCCCGGAGGGAGTGCGCTGCTGTCTATATCGAAGTGGTCAAGCATCCTGGCATTGAATACCATGCTGACCAGAGGAGATGTTCTCGGTTTCATGGATCCAACATCTTCACCTTCAAGGATCTTTCTTGCCATCAGACCGGCCTGAAAGGCATGCGTATACGGATCGACTACGACACCGCCCACCGCTGTATCGTCTCCTTCTGTGATATGAAGGATGTTTCCTGTGTAGATGGGAAATCCGGTAACTTCGAAAATGCGGGAGATAAGCTGGTCGGGGGCCAGCATGGTTCCGTTATCGGTGATGATATTACCTATCTGAATCAGCTGAGCATGCTCGTATTTCTGCACTTCATTCAGAACCGTCTCAAGCGTATCGGCACTGATGAACTGATACTCCAGATCGGGGAAATCTCTCTGTATGATGCTCTCGATCGACTTGAGTTCGGCTGTGCTCGTGGCATTCTTCGAAGAGAGGAACAGCAGAGGGTCCTCATCGTTGATCTTCAGGACCAATTCAATAAGAGATCTCATATCACTGTTCTGAGCAATTCCCGTCATCGAATCGGTAAATGCAGATTTCGCATCGTACCCGTTCACAGCAACGAACACCACAGGTACCGACTTCCACAATTTATTGTAATTCATTGAAAGGAAGTCGAAGGCGTAATTATCGGCAACGATGATGACATCGAAGCGCACGTCTTTGTATTTCAGATACATTGCCTGATAGAGCTCATCGAAATCGGTATATTCGGACAGCTGATGTTCGTTCAGATATTCTGCATATAGATAATAATCAATTCCCTGCAGCGAATCTTCGATACCTTTTTGTAATTCCGACACCCAGGGGAAATTGGCATGATGAGAGTAGATTACCAGAACATTGGCTGAATCGGGGTCCTTTGAATACAGCGGCTGAAGAGAACCGAAGAATAATTGAATCAGCAGCATCAACAAGTAAAGAGGATACATTCTTGTCATTTTGCAATCTTTCACATTCAGGCTTCCTTGCTTTATTATCGGGTAGTAACATAATCACAATTCGAAAATTACCAGATACCAACCTCTTCACCGGCGGTTCAAAACACTTTCTTATATTTCATTGTAAACCTGACACATCACCTTGTCATCAACTATCTTATTTATTTATATATAGATAGTATTACAATTGTCATATTCGGCATCAGATATCGTCAACCTGATGAAACAAATCAACGACATCTTTTCCCTCAATGATAAGAATCTTTACTGTTGAAGAATACGACTTTCCGTGATAATCTATTTAAGAATTCACTTAATTAAAGAGGTAAAGACTATCAAAGATTTGCTTGATATCATAGCTCCGCTAGCCGATGCGAACCGCTACACGATCATCACTGAACTGCTGAAGAGGGATTATTGCGTCGGAGGGCTGGCAAGGAAATTATCCATCACCGAAGCCGCGGTCTCCCAGCATCTCAAGATTCTTAGAGAAGCAGGTCTGATCACAGGAGAGAAAAGAGGATACTTCAGACACTACAGAGTAAATCAGGAACTGCTGAAGACGGCTGCCGATCAGCTGACCCAGATGAGTTCTGTCGAACGTGACAGCTCGGCGGTATGCCCACCTGCCAGGAAGGAAGATTGTCCTTTATGCAGAAGCGGAGTCCTCGAAGGTTTGAACTGAAAACTAACATGTATTCAAATGGAGGTAATACAACATGAGAAAAGTTGACGTAGTGGTAATCGGAGGCGGTGCTTCCGGTCTTCAATCCGCGATCACGACCAAATCGACCTATCCTGAAAAGGAAGTCGTCCTTATCCGCAAAGAAGAGCAGGTGCTCATCCCCTGTGGTATCCCTTATATCTTCGGATCACTCACCGACAGCAGCAAGGATATCCTTCCCGACAAACCTCTGACTAGTGTGGGAGTGGAGATCATAATCGATGAAGTCACCGATATTCTGGTGGAGGATCATCAGTGCCTTACTGCGAGCAAAGAGACCTTTCAGTATGACAAACTCATTCTCGCTCTCGGATCGAAACCGACTCTTCCCCGGTGGCTCAAAGGTGCCGACCTGGAAAATGTGTTCACGATACCGAAAAATAAGATCTACCTTGATGATATGCTGAAAAAACTCACCTCGGCCAAGAAGATCACGGTGATCGGAGCAGGCTTCATCGGAGTGGAAGTGTCAGATGAACTCAACAAGAAGGATTATGAGGTGACTCTGGTGGAGATCGAGAAGACCATCCTTTCGAAAGCCTTCGATGAGGAATTCGGGAAACTCGCCGAAGAACGCCTTCGCGAGCGGGGATTGAACCTCATCACCGGGAAAGGAGTCTCCGAGATAAAGGGAAAAGACGGCAAGGTAACAGAGGTTGTCCTATCTTCGGGAGAGAAGATCGAAGCGGATGCTGTCATTCTTTCGATGGGATATGCTCCTAATACTGAGATCGCTGAAAAAGCGGGCATCGAATTGAACCAGTTCGGATTCATCAGAACCTGTGAATATATGAGAGTCCTCCCCTGCTCGACCGACATCATCGCCGTAGGAGACTGTGCCGAAAAGAGAGATTTCGTCACAAGAAAACTTGACAGGACGATGCTCGCATCGACCGCCTGCGCAGAAGCAAGAACAGGAGGAATGAACCTGTTCACCCTCAGTCCGTGCAAACCGTTCACAGGGACGATAGCAATCTATGCAACAGCGATCGGAGAACATGCATTCGGTACTGCAGGTATCACCGAAGCAAGAGCGATCCAGGAGAATTTCGCAATCATCAGCGGAAGTTTCACCGGTGTTGATACTCATCCGGGAAATCTTGCACATACTCATCAGCAGACTGTCAAACTGATCGTAGCCGCCGACTGCGGCATGATCCTCGGAGGAGAGGTCTACGGAGGAGCGAGCACAGGGGAACTCACCAACGCCATAGGCTTCCTTATCCAGAACAGGGTCACAGTAAAGGCGCTTTTGACGATGCAGATCGGAACACAGCCGCTTCTGACAGGATCTCCTGCAGGATATCCTCTGATCAAGGCTGCCGAAGTGATCGTGAAGAAGATGAGAAAATAGAGTTTTTTGCTTTACAGGAACGTCCCGTCTCGCTGGCGGGATTTTTATTCACCTGATTTTTATTCAGAAATTCTGAGCATTCTCGTAGAGGCGGTCGACTTCCTTTTTGCTGACCGTCAGAGAAAGCAGCTGTGCTATGATGATGACTCCCGGAATATCGATAAGAAGCCTGGTAACAGCGAACGCCGGTCCCAGTGCTGCGATCTCGAACAGGAACATGGGAATCTTTGTCGTCGACCACGCTCCTATAAAGATCAGGACATTGGAGAACTTGACCCCTTTTTTCATAAAAACCGCCGCGACGGGAAAGGCTCCGTACAGAGGTCCTGCAGCCGCCGAACCGATGAGAAGAGCAAGAAGTATTCCTTTGAGACCCGAACCTTCACCCATATGATAACTCATCGTCTCTTTCGAGATCCACACATCCAGCAGCCCGAGCAATATGAATATCGGCGGAATGACAAGCATCATTTCCTTGACCTGGATCTTCGAGATGGAGAACACGGACGCTGCGAACTCCATGTTGAAATATGATACGACAGCGAGAACGGCCAGGACGATCACGAGATTTCTGTATCTTCTAAATAGTTTTTTCATAGTATGGTTACCACCTGACCGATAATAAATGCTACGAGAAACGAGAAGACGAATGCCAGAATGTTTCTGTAGATTGTTAGACGTCTGCCGAAGTAACTCATTTCGACAGGCAGGGTGACGATCCCTACCATCATGAGAGTGGAAATGAATGCGGCGATCTGCATATACCCTGCACCGCCTTCCAGGAGCATCGCAGCAGTGGGAAATGCAACGAATCCGGGAATCAGAGTGACAGCTCCCACGATCGCAGCCGAAAGGACTCCGACCCAGCCCGAATCGGAACCGATGATTTTCATGATCATCTCGGAATCCATGACGGTTAGGAGAACGGCAACGAAGATAAGCACCACGAGAAATTGAGGTAGGATATTCTCGAACGATTTCCATGCTTTATGCAGAGCTTTTCTGGTTTTGGATTTATCTTTCATAAACGAAATGCCCAGAAGGATGGCAGTCGCCCCATACAATACTATATCCATATGTCTATTCCTTGTACTCACTTTTTACTATTCAGATAGGTTTTAATATGCGCTGAAGATACGTGTCAACGGGTAACCGAAGATCCGGCAGAAATGTCGGGTCTTCGGTATACGGATCGAATGTGTCGATAGTGATCAGACGAACATTCCGAACACGAATCCCGCGGTTGTCGAGAAGACGACGACCAGCAGAACATAGATTGCGGTCTTTTTGAAACCGAGTTCGCCGCCGATTACGAGCATTGAGGGAAGAGAAAGAGATGGACCTGCAAGAAGCAGAGCCAATGCCGGCCCCTGTCCCATCCCCGCACCGAGGAGTCCCTGAACTATAGGGATCTCTGTTAGAGTGGCAAAATACATGAACGCCCCTGAAATCGATGCGAAGAAGTTGGCGGCAAGGGAATTACCTCCGACCAGAGATTCAACCCACGTCGTCGGAATAAGAGCTTCCTGACCGGGTCTTCCCAGAAGGAATCCTGCGACCAGAACACCTGCAAACAAAAGAGGAAGGATCTGCAGTGCGAAATCTCTTGTAGCACCGCCCCATTCGACAATCTCATCTTTCGAGAACCAGCGTACGAGAGAGTAGACAAGACCTATGGCAAAGACTCCTGTGATCCAGTATTTGGCAGTATAGATAAGGTCCCACAGCCTGCTCGCTCCGCTTGAAGGAGCCCAGTTGATGAACACGAGTATTCCGATCATCGAGATCATGAACACTATCATCTGCCACAGAGACCGTGCCTCGGGTCCTCCGATATTCTTGAACAGCCGCTCGTCTGCAAGTCTTTTCTCATCGTCTTTCTTGAAGATAGTCTGCATGATAAGACCGATGATGAAGGCGAATACCACCGAAACGACCATTCTGGTCAGTCCCAGCTGCCATCCGAAGACTTTGTAGGAAAGAACGATCGCAAGGATGTTGATCGCAGGTCCCGAATAAAGGAAAGAGACGGCAGGGCCGAGTCCGGCACCCTTTTTATAGATACCTTTGAACAGAGGTAGGATCGTACATGAACATACAGCGAGGATTGCTCCCGAAACCGATGCCACAGAATAGGCAACGATCTTTTTCGCTTTCGGGCCGAGGTACTTCATCACGGCCTGCTGGTTGAGAAATACCACTACAGCTCCTGCAATGAACATCGCCGGGACCACACAGAGCAACACATGCTCGTGGGCATAATCGGCGAGCATCAGAAAGGCTTCCTGGATCGCGGTGCTGACTCTGGGATTAGAGAAAGGAATGAAAAATACAGTGAGGAAAACTCCGATGATGAGCAGAAGTTTTCTATTCGGTGTCAATTCTTTTTTTGCCATTACTGTATCCTCTCAGAAATTCTATCAGCCAGAGAATCTGTCAGTTCCGCTGTGATGGGGGTTTCTCCTTTGACAACACCGAAATCGGTGATCAGGTAGTGGTCAAAAGGAAGATTCCTCTCTTTGAAGATTCGAGCTCCGCAGCCGACTTTACATCCGTCGATCAAAACATTCTTTCCCGATTCACCTGCAGAGACTATAAAGCCTGAAAGGGAGGCTCCTACAGCTGCCAGACAGGTCATCGCCCCAACGTTCCGGGAAGAAAGAGTTCTGGCTACACTATCTGCTGCGAGCCCGGTATTCGATCCTCCCGAACAGGCGTAAATGAGGGTGACACCATCCTCATTATCACTCGAACATGAACATGAACACGAACATCCCATCATTCACCTTCCTTGATGTACGCGGCAATCTGGTCTTTATTCAGCACTTTGCCTGCGCTTTTGACCTCTCCGTCAACGGCTAGAGCCGGAGTCATCATAACTCCCATCTCCATGATCTCATCGATGTCGGTGATCTTCTCGATAACAGCATCGATCTTGTGTTCCTCGACAGCTTTTTTAGCATTCGCTTCGAGTGCCTTGCATTTGGGACATCCTGTCCCGAGTATCTGAATTGTCATATGCGTTCTCCTTAGTTTCCATTATTGGAAACTAAGGAATAAGTGTCAATAGTTTTTGAAGACAAAGTTTCCATTTTTTGAAACTTAAGAAAAGGAGGGGCAATCAGCTGTCGATGATGGAGCAGACTCTGCCGACCAGACCTGAGGTGAGTCTCACTTTGATTCCGTGGGGATGAAATTGAGAGTTTGTAAGAATATCTTTGACGATGCCCCGGGTAAGTTTTCCGCTTCTCTGGTCTTCTTTGAGAATCACATCCACTTCAATTCCCGCTTTGATATTCTCCCTGTTGTTCCCGTTCATACTCACCTCGCAGACAAAGTATAGCTTTCTGCAGGAAAAAGATGAACACCCTGTCGCCTCCCACTTCAAAGAAGTATCAGGAAAAATGACATTTTTTTTGCTTTTTTATGTATATACTCGATATTCTGAGGTATTATGATAGCAACATCAGAGTGAAATTGGGACACATTTTCAGAGAAGATGCAGCTTTTGCCTATTCAGTTGCTCCTCCGTCATCTGCTTTAGTATTTCCATCCTGCTCTGTAAGGAGGATCAGATGAATCATAAGAAGGTAACGGTCGCGATGGCTGTCATACTTTTATACACTCTTTGTACAATCGGTGCAGTTACGACACAGCAGATAAGCGAAGCAATCGAGGGATACAGAAATTGCGAGATACACAGTGCTCTGACGAAACGGGCATTTCGCACCGTCAGCAGCGCGCAGGTGTATGAAGGTTCCATAGGATACACCATACCGGGTTGCAACGGAAATATCTCGATGACAAAGTACTATCTTGATGACGGGTGTACACTTGATTGTTTCGATACACTGGAAGAACTTCTCAGCTCCACCCTATTCGTATCTACTATCAGAGATTCTTTCAGATTGAACGATATAGAGGACGGATTGCTGTTTCAGCAGTTTCTCTATGAAGTGGACGAAGAATATTTCAATGAAGGTTTCTTCTTTGAAGATAATACATGGTATTTCGTCAGGGACGAATTTTTCGGAGACCTGGAAGCATGGATAGCCTTCACAGACGAGAACGGCACCATCGTTTCACTCGAACACACCAATGACGGATCTTTCGTCATGAGCGATCAGAGGTACGAGGATGTGTCAACTGACTTCAGAAACGAAAAAAGAGTTGAGCATGAGATCCCTTCTGCGGTTTCAGACGGCATCCGGGAATCTCTGAAACAGCAGTTCGTCTCAAAGATCACCGTTGATCCTATCAATGATCCTGCGATCGCCTCCATCTGTTCGGCACATCTGTTCAACTGCGAAATTGCGATCATCACCACCTATGAGGATATGACGAGCACATCCTATTACGATATTCTCGCCTCAGAGTCGGAGAATGAGACAGCCTTCTATGAAGATACTACAGAATTCGTATCGTCCTCACTATTTGTAAAAAGTCTCAGCAGGGATTTCCTGCTTGTCGATGACCATGCCGCTGCACGATTCGAAACTGTCCTTGATCTTCTTACGGATTTTGACAGAACAGAGAAGACTCGATTCGAACGAAACGGCCGATGGATATTCATACGTGATGAATTCTTCGATGATGGAAGAGGTTTTTTTGTTGATACGGACAAGAGCGGATCGATCACGCAGATCGAATACAGCTGGGAGATTCCTCTGGAGGGAGTGGAAGTTGAAGTAGAAGAACCCTTTGATGAATCAGAGGTAGTGTGGAATTTCGATCTGATGGAACCGGGATCGACTGATATCACGATCTCGAAAGATGAGAATATCTTTGTCTCCATAGAATTCAATGAGTGGGCTTCTAATAAGATCGGAGGGTGGATCGGAACTTTTGTGAACGGTCAAATGGCCGGCATGCTTGCCGGCACATCGATCTCTACACCTTTCATGGATACCATCCCGGGTGAATATCTGACAGAGGGAGAACAGGTAGTCTCATACAGACTGCTTCGACCCGGCCGTGATTACGATAATCCCATAGCATCGGTCGATTTGACTATCACTGTCACCGACTAGGTCCTTACAGCAGCCTCTCCGCTCCGCTGTATATTTCTTTTGTGTTTATGACCAGAGCTCCGTGACCGGGGTGTTTGGTCGGATTCCATTCTTTCATCCAGCTGTACAGCGGACCGCTTGTGATGTACTCGAAATCACCTTTTACCTGATAGGATTTTCCTTCCGTCGTTATGAAAAGGACTGAAACTGTATGAACCCTCTCTATATTCTTCTTTGTCTTGGTAAAATAGTTGTCCGCTACGACAATGCGTCCGTCATCACTCAGATTCACACAGGTGGCGTAGATGCTGTTTGGAACCCCCTGTGCATCAACGGTAGTCAGGATAACCGCGTCCTCTTTCTTTTCCCATGCTGCTTTCAATAGATCACTTTTCATAGTCACATCCTTTTCGTTATAAAATTCCGGTATATCCATTGTACCTTTTATGTCTTTAATTTCAACGGGTAAACGGAGAAAAACACGATTCAATTGGTAACGAGGGTGAAGGTGACATCCGCAGAGTAATCACCTTCTCCTGCATTTCCCCAGTCTTCACTGTCCAGTTCAGCCGAGAACTCGGCAGGGACGACTCTCATTCCATGCCGTCGGGGGAAGGTCACAAAATGTGTGACACTTGAGCTGCTTCCGCTGTTGTCGACCTCAAGAGGGGATCCGATCGAATAGCCGTCACCGGCGACAGGGGTTATCGTATATCCGATTTTCGTGGTACTGCCTGAGGCGGACATCGCCGCTCCTGACAGGTTCACAAAATATTCTGTATAGGAATTCGTCCGAAGGTTGACATAAGCGGTCTGAGCTGCGGCAGACGCATATGTCAGAGTAAGATCTTCATCTTCGTTATTCCACCAGTGCCCGTTTCTGAGAGGGCTCGATGACAGTTTGATGAAATTCTCTCCATCTACCTGCGATTGAAGTGTCAATGTCACTGAGGAAAAAATGAATGTGCATGCGCACAACAAGACAGATACAACTGTAATAATCTTTCTCATAAAAACCTTCCTTATTCTGATTCAGGATATATAAAGTCTTCAATCTTATATCAGAATGGTAAGCCCACTAATGTCTTATGTCAATTGTTTTCTGTAATATATTACTGTTTGACATAGAGTTAACTTATCACCTTTAAATATATATTCATGCAATTCCTCTCACTTCTATCATATTTGATTATTTGTCTGTGTAATTCTCAGGGAAATGCGAAAATTTTACTACGTGTGTGAGAAATGGATAAAAAGGATCAATTATGCACCATTTTTCCTGTGCAGTTTCCCCTACATATTGTACTATGTTTGAATCAGAGGAGATGATATGCAGGATTCACGCAAAGCAATTTTTTCATGGGCATTATATGACTGGGCAAACAGTGCATTTGCGACAACGGTTATGGCCGGGTTCTTTCCCATTTTCTTCAGTTCGTACTGGTCCGCAGCACATACAGCACAGCAGAGCACCTTCTATCTCGGATTGGCAAACTCTCTTGAAGCGATCTTCGTTGCCGTTCTTGCTCCCGTTCTCGGTTCGATCGCCGACAGAGGAAGCTACAAAAGAAGATTCCTCATCTTCTTCACCTTCATCGGATGTGTGATGACGATGAGCCTGTGGTTCGTCCAAAGCGGGATGTGGCCTCTTGCTGTCATCTATTACATCCTCGCCACAATCGGATTTTCCGGGTCACTGATCTTCTATGATTCACTGCTCCCTGCGGTGGCATCCGAGAAGAAAGTCGATTTCGTCTCTTCGCTTGGGTACGGGATGGGGTACATAGGCGGCGGTCTTCTTTTTCTTGTGAACGTGCTGATGTATCTGAAGCCTCAAGCTTTCGGCTTTGCAGACGAGGTACAGGCTGTCAAAGCCTCATTCGTTTCAGTCGGAATATGGTGGGCGCTGTTCACGATCCCTCTTATATTATTTGTGAAAGAACCTCAGAACCCGTCCAAGACTACAGCGGCAAAAGCTGTGAAAGATGGTCTCGGTCAGCTGAAACATACTTTCAAAGCGATCCGCGACCTCAAGGTCGTCGGTTTGTTCCTCCTCGCCTACTGGTTCTACATCGACGGGGTCGATACGATCATCCGAATGGCTGTCGATTACGGTACGGCTATAGGATTTCCGGCATCCTCTCTCATTGTAGCTCTGCTGATCACCCAGTTTGTCGCTTTCCCTTCGGCGATACTTTACAATCTCCTCGGCAGGATATGGGGAGTGAAGAAAGCTCTCCTTGCAGCCATAACAGCCTACGGGTTCATCGCAGTCCTCGGCTACTTCATGAGTGAAACATGGCACTTCTATGCACTGGCGGTCATGATAGGACTGTTTCAGGGAGGGATTCAGGCGCTGAGCAGAAGCTACTATACCCGACTGATCCCCACCGAGTTCTCGGCCGAGTTCTTCGGTTTCTACAATATGCTCGGAAAATTCGCAGCGATCATAGGCCCTGTCCTTATCGGAATAGTCACGATCACGACAGGAAGCAACAGACTCGGTATTCTTTCGATTATCATTCTGTTCATCGTCGGAGGCCTTCTTCTTTCCAAAGTCGATGAGAGAAAAAGTAAAGAAGCTTTGAAATCATTCAGAGAGAGTATAGTAGCAAAAGAACTGGAAGAAGAAGCTCTGAAATAGAAGAGAGACAGCAGCTCTTGACTGCCGCTGTTTCATCATTTCAGAAAAGAAGCAGACCGACTCTATAGGCAAGGGCTCCTGCTATTAGAGATGTGCACACATAGTAAAGAGAGGAGCCTATCGTCCATTTCAAAGATTTCGTTTCGGAGTAGATAGTGGCTACCGTCCCGATACAAGGGATTGTAAAGAAGAAAGCAAAGATGAATGCTAGAGCACTAGCAGGTGATACCATCTGGGCAATCGTACCGGCTAGTTCAGCTTTTTCGACCGCGGTACTGCTGAAAATGAAAGAAGTTATGGAAGACCCCTGGCCCAGTCCGAAAAGTACAGCAATAACCGACAAAGATGCCTCTTTCGCGATGATTGAGGCGAGCAAAGCTATGAAGAGCCGCCAGTTTAGACCGAGAAAGCTCGTCACGGGATCGAAGAACTTCCCTATCGAGGCCAGTATCGACAATTCCATATTCCCGTCAGATCTGTATGATAAGGCCCATACTGCCAAAGAAAGTACGGAAATCAGGGTAAAAGCCCGTCTGATGAACGATTTCATCTGAACCCAGACATACGAGAAGATAGTCCTCCAGTTCGGCCTGTGATACGGAGGCAGTTCCATGATCAGCCCGGCAGTCTCACCGGGAACGATAAACCTGCGCAGAAGATATGATGTAAGATAAATATGGGCGACCATAACCACGATGAGAGACAGAATCAGAAGAGGCATAGCTGCAGAGAAGAATATCGCACCCATAAAGCTCACTACCGCCCAAAGGGCAAGACACGGAACGATGGAGACGACAACCAGAGTGACCATTCTCTGCTGCCACGAATCTATCACTCTCGTAGCGGTGACCCCTGCGATATTACAGCCGAAACTCATGAACAGAGGCATACTCGATTTACCGTGCAGGCCTATCTTGTTCATTGCCGTATCGAACACGAATGCGAGTCTTGCTATATATCCGACATCTTCCAGCAGAGCAAACACGAAATATACACCGATGATGAAAGAGAGCATCATTAACGAGACGGTAACCCCGGGTATCAGTCCGTCAGATAGCATGGAACCGAACCACGGCACCTGCGATGAGAAAGCATCTCTAACTAAACGGCTCAGACTCATGGAAAGGGGCTGCAGGATTCCCATCAGCGGCATTGCTATCATCATGGACACAGCGAAGGCTGAGATCATCATGAAAACCGCTATCACTTTTCCCCAGACAGGATGAGTCGCATACCGGTCAAATTTTTTTCCTCTGCTTACTTTTCTGATGTCGCTGCCCTCACTAACTGATTCTCTCAACACCCCGGAAATCCATCCGTATCTCAATGTAGCCATATATAATCGGCCGTATTGCGGTTGCTCGAGAATATTAATCAATCTCGAGTATCTCGATGCAGATATTCTCTGCTTCACAAGTGAGAGGATATGCTCATCCTGTTCCATCGTCTTGGAGATAATCCAGGAAAGAGAGAGACCTTCACATTCTATATCGCCGAGGATAGTATCGATCTCATGATACAGAGGATCTTCTCTCAGTCTCTGCTCGAAGGAGGAAACCTCCGGTTTTCCTGAGACGGTCCGCTCGATAGTCTTGAGCAGATCGTCAAGACCGATTCTTCTGGATGCGGTAAGAGGAACAAGGGGAAGTCCCAAAAGGGATCCCATCTTCCCTATGTCGATCTGATTGCCCATCTGCTCGGCAACATCCATCATGTTCAGCGCCACGACAACAGGAACAGAGAGCATCTGGATCTCGGTAAGCAGGTACAGACTCCGCTCCATCTGAGATGCATCGGCTACGACAACAACCACATCCGGAGAATCCTGTATGATGAAATCCATGGCGATCTTCTCTTCAAGAGAGTTCGCCGTCAGACTATAGGTGCCGGGGAGGTCCACTACCGTATACATTTCATCATGATACTCGAATACACCGCTCTTCTGCTCTACAGTCTTTCCCGGCCAGTTCCCTACATGCTGATTCGATCCGGTAAGGCAATTGAACACAGTTGATTTTCCTGTATTAGGTTGTCCTGCCAGAGCGATCGTCACCTTCTTCGATCTGTCGTTTCTCCTCATGGTCTTTCTCCTCTCACGATAATCTTATCTGCTTCTTTTCGTCCAATAGCGATCTCGGAATCTCTCAGGCGAACGATCAAAGGTCCTCGCTTACCGTTCGAGATCATCGTAATGACGGTCTTCGGAACAAATCCCATAGAGGAGGCACGACTGAGAAATCTGGTGCGTCCCAAAAGGTTTTCCACTATGCATCTCTGCCCGGTTTTCATCTGATGCAAACGGATCATTTGCTCACTCATATCCTGCCCCTTTCACGTTTTCCCTTCTCGGTTAGTTCTAAGATCCTCAAAGCCGGTGTCGCACAGGCACTGCAATTGCTGCAATGACCACCCTGTGGTGAACATGCGCTTTCGTACCGCCCCAGAATCTTCTCCCGAAGGAATCCTTTCCTTACCAGCTCTTCGACCATCATGTGAGTGAGGCGAACGGGGACCCCCATACGTGCAGAAATGGAGTCGAACGTGACGATCCCTCCCTGCCCTACGATCAACAGAATCTTTTTGAACATATCTCCTTCCTTTTATAGTTAATTTGCATTAACTATAAAGAGTCTATTACACTTCCATAGTATTTGCAACATGTTTCCGATTTATTTGCATTTTTCATCTATCTACAACTGAATATTTGGAATAGGATCTGCTAGATCATTTTAAACTTATCTTTTTGTTAATTTACATAAACTACAATCGGTCTATCACACACAATATCCGGCAGATATTTACTCAAATACATTGATATGCTAGTGTATATAACTTATTTTTCAGCCAAACCATCATAAGGAAAAGAAATACAATGGATGCTCAAACATGCCTACAGATATTCAGAGAAGTGAAGGAATCTGCATTCGCAACGGTGGATGAGAACGGGAACCCTCAAAACCGCATCATAGATGTGATGAGCGTCGCTGACGGTAAGTTACTGTTCTGTACTGCAAGAGGAAAGAACTTCTATAGAGAACTGACGGCAAACGGCAATGTCTCGGTCACGACGATGAACAGACAGTTCCAGATGGTCCGGCTGCAGGGAACAGCGAGAAGAATGGAAGAGAGCAGGCTGTGGATAGACAGGATATTCGAAGAGAATCCGACGATGAACGATGTCTATCCGGGTGACAGCCGTTACATCCTTGAGCCGTTTTGTATAGATTCGGGAGAGATCGAGCTTTTCGACCTCGGCACAACCCCTATACACAGGCAGTCGTTCGTTCTTGGAAACGGCAGTGTGAAGAAAAAGGGCTTTTTCATCACTGACTCATGTATCGAATGCGACAAGTGTGCCAGAAACTGTCCTACCGGCTGCATCGAACAATCTTCACCCTATGTGATCGGACAATTTCAATGTCTTCATTGCGGACTGTGCCATGAGATCTGTCCCGTCCGGGCGATCATCAGATTATAGGAATACGGATGAAATCATCAAATATCATAAAACTCATTATCATAGCCGCTATGGTCATTATACTCCTATCAGTCATATTGCGTATCAACGGCAAAGAATCACCCGGGAAGAACAGATCTCCCTCAGTGAAGATCATCGTTGCTACCGACTTGCATTATATCGCCTCAGATCTCACCGACCACGGAGAGTATTTTCAGAACATGCTTGATAACGGCGACGGAAAGATAATCCATTACATCGTCGAGATCACAGATGCGTTCATAGAGGAGATGCTCAAAGAAACTCCCGATGCGCTCATTCTCACAGGTGATACCACCTTCAACGGTGCAAAGAGAAGTCATATCGAACTTGCGGAAAAACTGAAAAGACTTACCGACGAGGGTATTACCGTCCTCGCCCTTCCCGGAAATCATGATCTGTACAGTTCCAACGCGGCCTCATTCTCCGGCGACAGCTTCGAGTTTGTGGAGAATACAGATTCCGAATCGTTCGAATCGATCTATCGTGATTTCGGATACGGCGATGCATTGGCTTCTGACAAGTATTCTTCATCGTATATCTACCAGCTCACAGATGATCTTCGCATTCTGCTCGTCGACGTGAATACAAAACAGGCTCCGGGATGGATCACTCAAAAGACTCTCGAATGGGTAGAAGATCAGCTGATTCAGGCAGCTGAAGATGAAGTGAAGGTGATAGCGGCAAGTCATCAGACAGTTCTGGAACATTCTTCACAGTTCTCCTTCGGGTTTGTCATGGGAAACAACGAGGATCTTCTCGCTCTGTATGAACGCTACGGTGTTATTATGAATCTGAGCGGTCATATGCATATTCAGCATATCAGCCAAAGTAAGAACGGCTTCACTGAGATCGTCACCAGTGCTCTTTCGGTCACACCTGTTCAGTACGGAGTGATAGAGCTGAATGAAAGGGAAATCAACTATCATACCCGTGCGACCGATCTTTCATCAGTCAGGTTCGAAGGCAATGATGAGAATTTTCCCTACCGGTATTTCTGGAATCTTTCATACGAAAAGGTCTACGGGCAGATAGAAGATGAAACGGATGCACCCTCACTCGCAGAATTCTTTGCAGATGTGAATACTGCATATTTCACAGGGACAGTGGATTCCATAGACTGGGATGATCCGAGAGCCGCCCGATGGAAGGAGATGGATCTGTTTGTCTCAAGATACTTCAGCAGTATCGAAGAAGAGAGAGGGACAAATCATAATACCTTGTCAATCTCTTTCGAATAGGCTATTCAATTGTAAAGAATTCATCGATATTCTCGAGAAAGACGTCGACTATCGCAGGGTCGAACTGAGTGCCGCTGCATGCTTTGAGCTCTTTAACTGCATCTTCTCTGCTCATAGATGCTTTATAAGAACGCATGCTTGTCATGGCATCGTAAGAATCGGCAATAGTGATGATCCTTGCCTGAAGCGAGATATTTTCACCGGAAAGCTTCCTCGGATACCCTCTACCGTCCCATCGTTCATGATGTTCCAGGACAGCAGATGAAATGTCGATGAAATCACTCGATGCCGTGAGGATCCTGTAGCCTGTCTCAGGGTGCCTCTGCATTTCTCTCCATTCATCCTTGTCCAGCCTTCCTGCTTTGTTCAGAATACTCTCTCTTACGCCGATCTTTCCGATATCATGCATAAGACCGGCGACTTTCATCCGGTTCACGTCCCTTGCCGAGAATCCCATCTTCTTTGCGATGAACTCGCAGACTCTGCTCACCCGGTTAGAATGAAGAGATTCTCTGGGGCTTTTTGCGAAAAGCGAGCTGATGACCACCTCAATCGTCTTATGTTTGTTCGAAGAACTCTCATAAAGCTTGTTTCGGTACATCATATCTTCTGCGACCTTGAATACCGTGGAAAACTCATCAGAGACACTTTCACGCACAGCATATCCGAAAGAGAGAGTGAGCTGGAGGGCTTCTATATCAACCTGACGGGTCTTCTCTTCTATCTCCTTGATCCTGTTGTCAGCCTCTGCAGCAGTGGTGTTCGGAAGAAGCAGAACGAACTCGTCTCCTCCGTACCGTGCTGCTATGTCTTCAGGTCGGGTGCTCTCATTCAGGATCTTCGCCGCCTTTTTAAGGACCTCATCCCCTGTGATGTGACCGAACGAATCATTGATGAGTTTCAATCCGTTGGTATCGGCGATGATGAAGGCAACCGGAAGGTACTGCTCATCTTCCAGTCTCACAAGCTGCTGCTCAAAATATCCTCTGTTGCACAGACCTGTCAGAAAATCGTGGCTGTGCTGGTAGGCAAGATGTTCTTTCATTCTGACCCGTTCGATGACGGTGGAAAGAGTCTGCGAGATTGAAAGAAGAATCTTCAGATCGATATCCGACCATTGCCGGTTTTCAAAGCAGTCGCTGAATCCCATGAAACCGAAGAAGCTTTCGTGGATGAACAGCGGTATAAGGAGAACCGACTTGATATGATGGTCCGAGAAAGACTTTCTGGTAGCTTCGTCCGGTATATCATCGATAGTGGAAAATGCCAGAAGTTCATTTCTTCTCATCACAGTCGTAAGCCATCGAAGCGATTCCTTTGAGAAGTCATTCTCAGTGTCGTCATACATCGTCTCAGCCTCGGGAGAGATCCATTCATAGATGTTGAATCCTTTGGCGAACTCGAAAACATATGCGCAGGACAGGGAGAACACCTCTGTGCTGGACGAAAGGCAGTTTCTGGCGAAACTTTCAATATTCTGGGCTCTTGCCGCCTCGGATGAGATACGTGATAACAACCGCTCGCATTCCAGCCGTTTTTTCAAATTCTCTTCTGCGATCTTTCTGTCGGTTATGTCGATGAATATCGATGAGAACTGGTTAGGTGCCGGTCTGAAAGAGACAACCTGAAAATATTTTTTCATCTCAGCGGAATAATTTTCAAAGACGACAGGATTGCCGGTAACAGCTACCCTTCCGTAGGTTTCGATCCAGTGAGGTTCGGTTCCGGGAAGGACTTCAAGAGCTCTTTTACCGATAATATCTTCGGCCTTAAGACCTGTCATTCTCTCGAAAGCGGGATTGACTGCAAGGAAACGGTAATCTATCGGAATATTATCTTCATCAAGAATTATCTCATGCAGCGCGAAGCCGTCGAGCATCTCCCTGAATAGCGTCTGATACTCAGTTTGAGCCTTCTTGCGCAGCGTCACATCTTCATAGGCCATGACTATCCCGTAGCCTTCCATTTCCAATGGAGATGCGGTGATGTTCAGCCAGGTGATATCAAGGTTCGGATGAACGATCCCCACTTCGACATTCTCTATCGTCCGGTTCTCTTTCAGGGCTTTTACCGCAGGATACTCCTCGGAGGGCATTACAGAACCGTCGGGACGGAGGGCAGTCCACGCTTCATCTCTCAGGCTCCTCGCTTGAAGGGCCTCTCTTGAAAGTCTGAATATTTGAGTTGCTTTCTCATTGTTCTCGATGATGTTTCCCTTTTCATCCGAAATGGTTATCCCGAGATGGAAATTATTGAACAGAACTCTGTATTTCTTCTCGTTTTCCTGCAAAGCTGCTTCTCTGCTTCTGATAGTCTTGACAAGTCTTTCCTGCTCGATCTTACGAGCTGTCATCTCACTGATGAGTTTGGTCATCTCGAGAAGAAATCCAAGGGCATCTCTCACTTCCTGAAGGGAAACTACAGGAACCTTCCGTATCAGATCAATGTATGACCTCTCATCGAAGCCGTACAACGCTGCCTGCTTTCTGAAGAAATTCAGATCAGGTTCCTTAAGGAACAGCTGTCCGCAGTAAATGTTGGCGATATGTTGACCATCGATATAAAGCGGGATCGCCGCATCAAATAGCCCGTTGAGACACTCATAGATCGAAAAGTCCTTCCCTTCTTCTATCCGGTTGGCCAGGACCGTATCGCTGAGGGTACACCGTTTCGAAGCCTCGGGATGTGTGCGATGATACATGACACAGACATCCCGCCACCCTGCCTGACTAATGATATTACCTTCCAGGTCCAAAATTGCAGTGACAAAACCTGTGACTTTATTGAATTTTTCAAATAGAGGATTGATTTTCGAAAAGTCTATATAATCCAAATAGTTATCATTCATCGACAAAACCTCTTTTGATAGACTGAACCATCATTTCAATTACAATATCAGAAGTAGGATCTAAGACGGAAAACTGAAAGACAATTCTCTTCTTATGACACCGGCGGATGTGTGAAAAACCGGATACAACTCTGTAATAAATACTTATAGTACCACAGTTCTCAAAAGATATGCTACATCAGAATATCTTCTGATAATATTTGTTATCAGTTTTCACAGGATATGATACGCACAAACCCTGCCAGTGGTAAAAGACAGAGGCCTATTCATCAAAGGACCATACTTTTTTAACATTTCAGCAGGTTTAGAATCCATAACCGGCAATAATTTCAAATACGTGTATTTCACACATAAAAATATCATAATATCCTGATTTTCATATTATCTCAGCAGCCTTCTTATTATCATTAATATATTTTTTTTCATTTACATATATCAGTTTATCCATTATGCTACAATGGCTTAGGATATATCGATAAAAACACATCGAAGGAGAGATCACATTGAAGAAGTTAACAATGCTAATCCTGGCTGCCGCTGTTTCACTCATCATATTAAGCGGCTGTCAGAAAGAAACTCAAAGTGCGGTGGAGATAACGCAGGAACCACAGCAAACCGCCAGCGTTCCCGAACCTGAAGGGATCTATGTTGAGAACGCATTCCTCTACTCGCACATCAATGGGCACAAAGAGGTAACAGAAAAGACCGCTTTCGTACTGTTCGAATATGAACTGCTCGATAAGGTCAAGTATCAGGTCGCCTACATCGCCTGTACCTGCAGAGGCCCCGAAGTCAACTACTGGTCGGTAGCCTATGTCGAGCTGAGCAAGGAGGACGGCTCTCTCGTTTCCATCTCATGGGATGAGGACAACACGGGCCACTATACGGCCGGAATGTATGGTGACAGTGAAGTCACATGGGAAGGAGCTCCGGTTCACGACCTTCTCGATTACTATGTGAGCGACCAGCTGCTCGGCAAACCTCAGGAATACGTCAACAGCATCGAACCGATGCACGGAGACTTAAGCGGTAAAGGAGATACAGAAGAAGATGCTGACGATCATTCGGGAGCAAGTGAGGAAGGAAGCGATTCACACTCCGGAGCATCCGAGGCAGTAGTCGACACAGACCGTGCCGTAGATGATTACACGGGTGCTACCGTTACGCCCAACAACGTAACCAGAATGCTTCAGGGACTGTTCACATACCACAATGAAAGATACATGTAGAGATACTCGTAGAATACAAACAATGCAAGGAGATTTTGTATGAAGAAAATCATAAGATCGGCTCTCCCGATCATGATCGCTGTTCTCGTTTTCACTGTCATGGGATGCACCGGACAGAACAATGAGACCCCGGCTGCTGAAGCGGTAAGTGCCGTTCAGTTCACAGGTACCGAAGATATAAACATGGGTACGATCGACAACTATCTTGATAAAGATGCCCGATTCATCGACCTGAGGAACTTCGCTGACCTGTTCAACGGCGGGTATATCGCAGGATTCGAAGTGGTACCGTTTTTCGACTACCTCGAAGGTAGAGCTCTCGTGAGAAACAACGGGTGGGAATTCTCTGCCGACGATATCATAAGCAAGGTTGTGCTCAAGAACGTCTTCGGTGACCTGGACACCCCGATCGTTCTTATGTGCGGTTCGGGAACACGTGCCGGCTATGTGAAATCAGCTCTAGAGGAAATCGGCTACACTACAGTGTACAACGCCGGCGGCATCAGAGATTATAACGGGGAGAACAAAGTACTCGGAGACGGAACGTATAACGGAACCAAAGCTCTTCCATCCGAGGTCACAATGGCGAACATCGACAGCTATCTCGGACGTCCGGGAGCAAAGTATGTAGACCTGAGAAATGTTGCAGATAAATACACTGCGGGATACATTGACGGATTCGAACTTGTTTCGTTCTTCGAATATCTCGAAAACAATGCACTCGTGAGAAATAACGGATGGGAGTTCTCTGCCAACGATATCGTTTCCAAGGCAAGACTCCTCAACATCTTCGGAGATACAGACAGAGAAGTATTTCTGATGTGCGGCTCTGGAACACGTGCAGGTTATGTCAAATCGGCTCTCGAAGAAATCGGCTACACGAAAGTCTACAATGTCGGAGGCATCTCCAGTTATGCCGGAGAGAACAAAGTCCTCGGTGATGACAGTTTCACTCTGGTTCTCAAATAACCGAAAAATTCTGATTGATATCATCCCCTCTGTTCTTCGCGGACAGAGGGGTTTCTTTTTACAGGACACAACTTTCGGATGAACAAAGCCTGAGCTCCCAAATCTTTTCAGTCCGCGTTCTGATCATATCGGTAATCTTCTTCGCCAATTCTCACTATTCCCTTGCGGATGATGATATTCGCGAACCTCTCGGTCTCCCCAGTGGTAACTACCGCATAGGCGCGGGAAGCTCTTTCGTAGAAATCATGACGTTCGAGATACCCGATATCAACATGCTGTTCGTGATAGGTATCGAGGATTCTCTGATAATCGCCGCAGGCGTTGCCCCTATAATCGGAATCTTCGGGAATTCTCATCATGAACGCAGGATTACGTACAGCGTAATCTACAGGCAGATGGTAGAGCACCGCATGCAGCAGAGGTTGTATCGACACGCCGTTGTAGGGTATCACTGTGCCGTTACGGCTGACGGCCGGGAAGTTCCTGTCGGCAAAGACAATCTCGTCACCGTGCCCCATCGTCATCATCACCCGCATCAGATCCGCCGATATGAGCGGGTTAAAGTGTTTCAGGACCATACTATCTCCTTTTCCGGTTTATCACATCAGCAGATTCGGGATAGTCATAACCAGAGCCGGGAAATATGTGATGAGAATGAGTACCCCTATCATCACCAGGAGGAAGGGGATGAAAGCTTTCACGACGTAGCTTATCGAACATTTCGCTATACCGCACGAGACAAACAGGCAGACTCCAACCGGAGGTGTGAACAGCCCGATGGCGAGATTGACGACCATGATCACACCGAAATGTACCGGATCGATACCCAGCGAAGTGGCGATCGGCAGAAGGATCGGTGTAAAGATGATCACAGCGGGACTGAGATCGAGCCAGGTCCCGACGAACAGCAGCAGAGCGTTCATGATGAGCAGAAGAACAAACCTGTTGGTTGTAATACCTGTGATGAAGTTTCCTATCATCCCGGGAACTCCCTGCTGCGCAAACAGCCATGCCAGAGACGAGGCGGTGGCGATCATAAGAGCCACCTGCCCTGTCGTAAGGGCCACTTCAGCCAGCATCTTCGGAATGTCTCTGAACTTGAGCTCCTTGTAGTAGAACTTTCCCAGGAGGAAGGAATAGAGAGCTGCGATTCCCGCTGCCTCGGTGGGAGTGAAGATACCTCCGACGATTCCTCCGAGAATTATGAGTACTGTCATCAGTGCAGGAATCCCTTTAAGGGTAATGAACAGACTCTGCTTCAGCCCCACGAACTCATCACTCGGATAATCTCTCCTGTGAGCTATCACACCGGAGACGATCATCAAAGCTATGCCGGTAATCAGTCCCGGTACGATCCCGCCGAGAAAGAGCTTGCCGATCGATGCTCCCGATGAAGCTCCGTAGACGACCATCGGGATCGAAGGAGGGATCATGACCCCGATAGTCGAGGAAGTCGCCGTAACGGCTACCGAAAAATCCTTATCGAATCCCCTGTCTTCCATCGCCGGAATCAGAATAGCTCCTACAGAGGAGGTGTCTGAGGCCGCAGAACCTGTGATTCCTGCAAACAGCATACTCGCCACGATGTTGATATATGCCAGACCGCCTTTGAAATAGCCTACCAGGACTCTTGACATCGCAATCAGGTCATGGGTTATCCCCCCGAGCGCCATGAAACGCCCGCACAGAATGAACAGAGGAACCGCTATCAGTGTGAATGTATCCATTCCGGTGAACATCCTCTGAACAAAGACCATCATCGGAATATCCTGCGTATAGAGGATTCCCCCCACTGTTGCTAAAGCAGTACAGATCGCTATGGGGACATTGAAGATCATGAGAGCTATCATGATGAAAAATACGATTGCTGCAATCATTCCTTTGCTCCTTGACCTGTTCGGCCGGCCTGAGCCATGGAGGTCAATACCCCCTCTTTATTTCTCAGATGACATGCCAGTTCATGAACACTCAGGATAAGATAAAGGATTCCCGAGACAGGAAGCGCAAGATAGATATACTTTATATGCAATCGCATGATAGGTGATTTCTGAAGACCTACGATCCCGAGCAGTTTGAATCCATAATAAGCAAGAAGCAGACTGAACACTATCTGTACGGCATATACGAATGTCCTGTTGGCATATTGGTGTCTGATCTTCATCTTGCTTTCGAAATAATCGATGCCCAGATGCATTTTCCTGTACATCGTCAGGACACTGCCCAGAAAGCAATACCAGATGAATGTGAATCGTGCCAGTTCATCAGTCCACGGAAAGGGAACCCGGAAGAAGATCCTGGTGAAGATCTGCATCAGAACAGTCGTTACTAATAGTACTCCGATGGCCCTTACGAGGTATTCGATGATGTAGTCAAAGAGAATATGTATGAACTTATCCATTCCGTCGCTCCTTGCGAGATAAATTGAAGGACAGGTCTCCCTGCCCTTCTTCCATTATTGATCGATTACTGCAGAAATGCATCCATGATTTCATCACCGATCTCATCTCTGTACTGTTCGTAGATCGGAGCGACAGCTTCCATGAAGGAAGATTTATCCTTGATATCATTGACTAACATCCCCAATTCCTCAAGCTGAGCTATAGTTGCCGCCTGATTGTCTGCATCGAGCTTCGTTGCATATTCTCCGGCCTCTTTACCGGCTTCAATGATGACCTGCTGAATATCTGAAGGGAGTTTGTCGAAATACTTCTTGCTGATAGCGATAATATTGGGCGTGATGTTGTGAGCAGTCAGCGAGACATAATCTGTGACTTCATATTCTTTCTGAGAGACGATGATTCCTACGGAGTTCTCCGCACCGTCGACAACGCCGGTCTGCAATGCCATATAACGTTCAGCAGCAGAGAGAGGTACAGGTACTGCACCCATCAGCTCGAATGTCTTGGTCATGATGGGAGATTCCATGACACGGACCTTCATTCCTTTGAAATCACTGGCGACATTCACAGGATTTCTGGAGTTGTAGAGGTTACGCGGTGACCTGATCATCCATCCGATAACCATCAGACCGGTACTATCTTCAAGAGAGGCTGAGAGCTTCTTATCAAGACCCGAATCAAGAACACTCTGCAGATGTTCCACGTTCTTGGCCAGATAAGGCAGAGAGAATACCATGAACTTGGGATCGAAACCTGATAGGACAGCAGTATTGATCTCAGCCGCCTGCAGAGAACCCATCTGCATCTGCTCTATGTAGTCCCGGTGAGAACCCAGCTGGGCGCTATCGAATACCTGAACATCAACAGCCCCGTCAGTTCTCTCTTCGACGATCTGTTCAAAATAGTAGAAAGCCTTTACACAGTTATCTTCAGGATTGGACGGGTTAGCCAGTTTGATGACATACTCCCCTTTTCCGTCCGATGCTGAATCCGTCTGGCCCTGTGCGAATCCCATGGATGCCACAAGACCGATGACCATTAGAAAAACAATGACTCTTTTCATTACCTTCTCCTTTTGTGATGTGTGAATCTTATTCTATCACTCATTTTTATAAAACAACATGTAGTCTCACATGTATGTACATAGCATACCACAGGTTGACAATAATGCAACAACTATTTTCATCATCTCCCCATTTTTCATAAATGAAGAGAAATTTAACCATATATTGTTACAATATTATATTTTATTCGCATCATCACAGTGTCTTATTCAACTTGATTCCAATTATCATTTGTCGCTCGCACCTCATAACCGGTGGTATATTCACAAAAAAAGTATGGAATAAATGTTGACTTTTCCACTGCGTGGTGTAACACTGTAACCAACTGGTATGCTACATGTTGTCAGCGTAGTCAAAAACAATAGAAACAGGTTATATGAATAGACCTATACTGTTATGGAGGAATATATATGTGGGAGATGGTGAACAATCGCAGAGTGATCTTCGGAGAGAACAAAATCAAAGAGATTCCTCAGATACTGCAGTGGTACGGACTGAAAAAGGTCTTTTTCGTATCCGGGAAATCGAATGCTCCTCTCAGGCAGCATCTGAAAGATCAACTGGAAGAATCAGGGTTTGACGTCGTGATCTATGATTCGATCAGCAAAGAACCCGACCTTGATGTGATAAACGAAGGAAAAGACCTCTTTGTCTCAAGCTGCTGCGACTGCACTCTCGCATTCGGAGGCGGTTCTGTCATCGATGCGGCAAAGACCATCGGGATGATGGCGACAAACGGAGGCCTCGCACAGGAATATCAGATGGAAGGCAGACAGGTGACCGTCCTTCCTCCTTTTTTCATCGCTGTACCTACGACTGCGGGAACCGGAGCCGAAGCGACAAAGGTCGCAGTCGTGAAAAACAATCATAACGGACTGAAAAAAAGCCTGTATCACAATACAATGATAGCCGATATCGTCATTCTCGACCCGACTGCCCTGATCGGCTCTCCCGAAAGACTCACTGCCGCAACAGGTATGGATACTCTGAGTCATGCAGTAGAATCATATGTCTCGCTCAACGCGACACCTATTTCCGAGATGTACGGCTTAAAGGCCATCAGATTGATCAAAAGATCTCTCGAGAACAGCTATCGTGACCCCTCTGATATTGCAGCAAAAGGGGATATGCTCCTTGCAAGTTACTTCGGAGGTTGTGCAATCTCTGCAGGAATCGGTATCGCTCATATCATGGCCCAGCCGCTTGGAGCCATGTTCGACATCCCTCATGGAGACGCCTGCTCTATCTTCCTCCCGCTGGCAATGGAATACAACCTGGATGCAGCAACAGCAAAATACAGAGATATCGCCGAAGCTCTCGGAGTTTCCGACCGGAATCTGTCGGATAGAGAGAATGCACTCAGAGCTGTAGAAGAAGTGAAGAGACTGCGCTCCGCTATAGAAGCCCCGGATTCTCTCACCCCATACATTAAAGGCCGACAGCCAGCCATAGGAACGATAATAGAGACAGTACAGAAGACAACAGGCCACGTATCATGCAATCCAAGAAAGGTCGATGCGGCCACCTTCGGTAAAATGTTCGACCTTGCGCTATAATATGTGATACTATACTTACGTTCTTCTCTGAGAGGTAATGAATTGTGACCAACACTAAACTGTTATACGAAATAGTCTATGATACGCTTAAAGCAAAGATCCTTTCCGGAGGCTATTGCGTCGGTGACCTCCTTCCTTCGGAACGGATGATCAGCGAACAGCATAACGTGGACAGAACCACGGTAAGAAAGGCTCTGAAGATGCTGGTAGATGACGATCTCGTGGAGAAACTTCCGGGAATCGGTACGAAAGTCGTCCGGGGAAGTGAGAAGCGGGTGTCTGATGAAGGAGAAACAGAGACAAAGGCATTAAACAGCCCGAAAGGGACGATCAGCTTCTTTCTGCCTCCTTCGGTTCACCGGACTGACAGGATAAGTCAGCCGTTCTACTCGACACTGTTCTATCACACCGAAAGAGAAGCCAGAGCGAAAGGATATGCCTGCTTCTACTCCACACTGGATGAACACGATGATTTCGAAAGCATGCTCAAAAGACAGAGATTCGACGGCATCATCTTTGTGAGCAATGTTTCCGAGAAATTCATCGAAATGGCAAAGGAATTCCACATCCCGTGTGTACTGGTGAACGAATACAATCCTCACATCCTCTCTTATATGGTCGACAACATCACGGGAATGATGAATCTCTGCGAGTATCTGATAGACCTCGGACACCGCAGGTTCGCCCTTATAAAGGGGATCGAATCATATCTGTCCTGCCAGGAACGGATGATCGGATGCACCTATGCCTTCGCGAAGAATAATATAGCTCCCCCTCCGAGCGTCAGCTGTGACTGGGAGCCCGACACAGCCTATCAGGCTACAAAGGAATTTCTTCTATCGGCCGAGACTCTTCCTACTGCTATGGTTGGCTTCAATGACAATATCGCGATCGGGTGTCTGCGCGCGGCAAACGAACTCGGACTCAGAGTCCCGCAGGACATCTCGATCGTAGGGTTCGATGATATCGAACAGAGCCGCTACTCGATTCCGGCACTCACTACAGTTCACGGAAGCATTCAGCAACTGGCAATCTCGACGATCCAGGGACTGCTGTATCAGATACAGAACTCTCAGACGCTCACCACTTTGAAGACCTATATCCCGGTATCACTTGTCATCAGAGATTCCGCTGCACCACCTCCTGCACATCCGGTCGGATCGGTCAGAGGATAAGATATGTCTTGAAGGATGCTTTTTACTGGTTATATAATATCTTATACGAAAATCGGTAAGGAGGAATCCTATGGATAGCTATTACGTTAACCGAAATCCCCAACGGAACGGGGAACACGAAGTTCACAGAAGCATCTGTTCTCATCTCCCTTCGAAAGAGAATCTTATCCCCCTCGGAACTTTCACGGACTGCGTCGATGCGATCATCGCCGCGAAAAAGCTCTTCCCTACTGTCGATGGATGCATGTACTGCTGTTATGAATGTCACCATCACTGACTCGGCGACACGATCATCAAAAAATATGACAATTCATCGATAATCAGCCTGTAACATTTAGGCATGTCGAGTGTTTACTCCACGTATGATATATTCGGAATGTTCATAAATTGATGACAACTTACCATCTTGTGTCGATAATCAAGTCATTTTTCACATTTTCGGTTATCACTTGATTACTCATCAGCAAATTTCCTCTTTTCAAGGCAACATATGAGTATATTCAATTAACACCTTTTATGTTGTATGCTACCATATTTTCAGGAGCTCCGATTGTGATTCTTTTAAAAAGTGAAATTGTAGCTTTCCTCATCGTTTTCATCATCCTTTTCGACATGCACAGAAACAGGACGATCCGAACAGGACGAAATGATCGGTTCATAACTGAGATGATCGTTGTATATATCATCTTTCTGAGCATATCGATCGTTGCCCATTTCGCTGCGGAGGGGTTGATCGAGACACCTTCAGCTCTGACAGATTTGATATCGACTGTTCATTTCAATTCTATACCGGTGCTTCTTCTGTTCTGGCTGTACTATACGGGAGTAAACACTCTACCCCGGAAAAACCGGCTCAAAGTCTATTTAAGTGCCGGCACGTTTGCATACATACTCTTTTTGTACCAGCAGATCCGTTCAGCTGACAATCAATCTTTCTTCCTGATCGACTCGAACAATCTTCTCGTCAGAAACCGGGGTTTCCTCATTCTGATCCTTGTCTCCTGTCTCGAATGTTTGTTAATGTTCAGCATCGTCAGCTTCAATAAAAAAAATCTGACAAATGAGAAATTCGTGATCTACATCACCGCTCCTGTGGTCATGGCCTCCTCTCTGGTGCTCTTCTATTATTCCGGGAATCACCCTCTTTTCACCGTTTCAGTCGCATTTCTGCTGTTGTTCAACCATCTTTTCAGACAACGAGAACAGCTTACGAAAGACGGGATCACCAATCTGCCTAACACGGTTGCCTTCGATGCAGAGATCGAAAGGATCTTTTTAAAAAAAAGCAAAAAGATCGTTTTCGTTCTCGATATAGACAACTTCTCAGCGATCAATCAGCGCTATGGTATCACTTTCGGCGACAAAGTACTCAAGCATCTCAGCAATTTCCTACTGACAGTGGAAAATGTAGATGCCGCCTATCGCCTATCGAGTGACCGCTTCGGCTTGGTTGCAGACGGAGAGTCGTACAATACGGCTACATCGATCGTCAGACAGATCAACAAAAGATGTGAAAAGAGCTGGGGAATCGGGTTAAAAGATATTCTCATAAGCATCAATACTGCAATCGTAATGATTCCGAAACATGCCGGAAATACTCAGGAATTCAAAGATTCTGTCGATTTCGCAGTCACCATGCTGAAATCTTCAAACAAACTCTCCGCGGTGATCTATAATAAGAAACTATTTCTCTCCAGACAGAGAAAACTCGATGTGGAAACAGCGCTCAGAAGTGCTGTCTATAATGATTCCCATATCGTGGTTGAGTTCCAGCCGATATTCGATATAGAGACAAATAGATTGTGTGCAGCAGAAGCATTGACGCGGATCAACGATCCGTCACTCGGGCTCATCATGCCGGGAGAATTCATCCCTATCGCGGAGACTGACGGATTGATTACGAGAATATCCGAGATCGTCCTGCAGAAGACCTGCCGCTTCATCAAAGAGAATGAATCACTGGTAAAAAAGCTTAACTACATCTCGTTGAACCTTTCAGTAGAAGATCTGAGCGTTCCTCATATCGCGACAAAACTCCTCGGTATCATCGACTCCTACGAAATCGATCCATCCATCATCGCTTTCGAACTTACAGAATCGATGCTTCTGGAGCGTATGAAGGAATCCAGAGCTGTCCTGGAGACATTCGCACAGAGAGACATCACCATCATTCTTGATGATTTCGGTGTAGGATACTCTAATCTGAATATTCTGGCGAAGATGCCCTTCGATGTTATCAAGATCGACAAGAGTCTGCTGAAAAACTATGACGAAGATACAGATTCTCTTCATATAATCGCAGACATGCTTCACAGGTTCAAAAAGAAAATCGTCATAGAAGGTGTTGAGACAAAAGAACATCTTCATTACTCGTCCAGGGCCGGTATCGAGATGGTTCAGGGATATTATTTCTCGCGCCCGGTAGATTATCTCAGATTTGAAGATATCCTCGAAGAAAACTTTAAAGCTGACATAAATTCGAACTCACAGACAGCAAGGTCCAAGAAAAAGAATTTGGGTCTGAGAAAGGCTCTGATGAATTTTGCCATACCCGATCGTTGAGAACCCATAAAAATGCTGCCCCGCAACTATCAGGGCAGCATAAGAACGTTGTTTTCAATAAAGTGTCAGCTCTTTGAAAATAGTCAATTGTTTTCCTCGCTCTACAGTCCCTCCATCCATTCTGAAATCCTTGATTCGGTGAGATCGCTCTGGTTGTCTTCATCCAGAGCCAATCCAATGAACTTATCGTTGATCACAGCCTTGGAAACTGTGAAATCGTAACCTTCGGTAGGCCATGCTCCGATGCACACCGCTGCACTGTCCGCGACAGCCTCATACAGCAGTCCCATCGCATCGACATACGAATCGCCATACATCTGCTGGTCTCCTAATCCGAAGAAAGCAATCTTCTTACCGCTGAGATCAGCTTTCTGCAATTCTGGAAGCTTTTCTTCCCAATCATCCTGCAGATCTCCGACACCCCAGGTTGATGTTCCCAGGATAAGCATGTCAAAGCGCTCGAAATCCTTTGCTGAAACAGATGCGACATCAATTATTTCAGCACCGTCTCCGAGTTTATCTTTGATGATCCGGGCCGCAGCCTCCGTGTTTCCCATCGATGACCCGTATATTATTCCCGTCATAAAAACCTCCTAAATATCTATGAAATGAGCTTCAGCTCATTTCCTTTTTTCATTGATGATCTTTCAAGAAATCTTCTGCAGTTCTCTTTCACATCGTATCCGAGCATGGATCCAAGAATGAAGTCCATCTCAACAGTGAACTCACAGAGATTCAGATGATCGAAACTTTTCAGGACATCAATACAGTCAGAATCTCCGAAGAACACATTGATCTTCTTGTCATTCACTTCTGATATGATATAAGAAATGTCACGGGCTTCACACTTTTCTACAATCAACCCGGCATATTCACTCCTGGTTGTATGCAGAATAAGTCTGCGAAGTCCTTTTCTGTATTCATACAGGTGATGTGCAAAAACTCTCATTGTCAACCTCACACTTTTTTAGTTAATTGATATTAACACTTACAAAGCTTTTTTTCAAGCTTATATACTTTTTTTTACTATATTGTTCATCCGTATTAATTTTCACTAGTAATGTTAATAATAAATGACTATTTACATCTCAAACAGTATTCTGCTAGGCTGTGACAAGGCGACAGCCCCGGATAAGGAGAAACGAATGAAGTTCATCCTCTCACTCGCGTTCAAGAATCTGACACGCTACAAACGCAGGACCATCATCACCTCCTTCGCCATAGCCATAGGATTGATGATGTTCATCCTCGTCGACTCCCTTCTTATCGGAGTCGAGCAGGAATCGGTGAGAAACCTCAAATGGTATGAGACTTCCAGTGCCCGCATTCTTCACAGTCAGTACTGGGATCAGCGTATGATGATGCCCCTCGACG
>JAQQAI010000034.1 GCA_028532915.1 Sphaerochaetaceae bacterium | reverse complement strand
GGTTTTAATTCTCTCAACGATCTTGCGTTCATAGGAGTTCACGGAAGATGTAGTATAGATTCCTGCAAGCTCAGGATAGAAATCACTCCTCTGTAGTCCTGCGATCTCCCCAGGGCGAAAACCTGTTGATCTCATGATATGAAAGAAACATGTCCATTTCAGCGTTCCCCAGACCTCTACAGCCTCAACATCATTCTCAGGAAAAAGAATACCCATCTCCTCAGCAGAAAACGGTACACATTCTTTATGTTCGACTGAGATTTTCTCTACCTTACCACAGGGATTAGATTCACAAAGCCCTCGCCTTTCAGCTTCATCGAATATCAAGCTGAGGCAGTCAAGACACTTATTCTTGGTATCATCTGCCATTTCACCGCCATCTAACTTTTTCAGACTGAGAAACCAATCTTCAACCATGCCTGAGGTGATGTCAGTAAGACGATGATGCCCTAGAGCTGGATTAATATAGTTTTTGACTCGGCCATTCATCTGAACATAGTAAAGCTCAGTCTTCGTCTTCTTGAGCCTCTCATGCCTTTTCCTGATGGATTTTGGATCAGTACGTGTCCAGAAGTCGGTTGCGAAGTTCTTGAGCTTCACAGCATCACCACCACTGAGTATATATACCTTTTTATTGGCTTCAGCCCATAGTTCCGCTGTTCTCACATCTTTCTGTCCGGTGGAGATCCAACGGTCAGTGCCACTGTACATAACCTGTACACTACGTCCCTTTCTCTGCGTTAAGCGATACTCTTTATTCATAGTCAAAGTATACACCTGTTAAGTTGATTTGTTAAATAAACGGGTGCCACAGTGCACATTTCCTGTGCACAGTAAAAGAGTATTTTATTTATATATATGGAGATAATGTTAAAAATTATTGCCCAGAACAAGACTCGAACTTGCACGTCCTTAACGGACACTAGGACCTGAACCTAGCGCGTCTACCAATTCCGCCATCTGGGCGACTATGAGATAATATAGTGAAGATGCTCAGAATGTCAACTGATTTTCACAATCAAATGCTTTCGGATGTAGTCCTTTATTGCATGAAATGGGTGTCTTTGAGAATAAAAAGATATTTCTGTTGCCGATTTGGAATGAGTATGATTATGTTAGTAGTATAGTTTAAAGGAAGGTAATATATGAAAGTAACATTTGCAGGTAACGAGGTCAACTTGGTCGGCACTGAGATTCACGTCGGTGATACGATTGTCGATTTCACCGCAGTACATAATGATTTAAGTCCGTTCAAACTTAGTGATATCAAAGGAAAGAAACTGATCGTGGCGGTACCGTCTATCGACACTTCGGTGTGTGATGCGGAAGTACGCAGATTCAATGAGGAAGCTGTGAAGTTTCCAAACGTGACTGTGATCACAGTCTCAATGGACCTCCCGTTCGCACAGAAACGCTGGTGCGGAGCTCACGGGATCGAAAATGTGATCACTGTCAGTGATTTCAAGGACCGCAGTTTCGCACACACGTTCGGAACCTATCTTCCGAATGTCGGGCTGATAGCACGCTCTATCTTCATTCTCGATGAGCACAATACTGTGAAATACGTAGAATATGTGAAAGAGGTGACGAACCATCCCGATTACGAAGCGGCTCTTGCTGCACTGAAAGAATAGCTATCAGATCTCCTTACTTTCTGGTGCCCTGAAAGATTTTCTTTCAGGGCATTTTTATCGGTTCACTTTCAAGAAGGATCTCGCGCGATGAGAACCCGAGACAGACAGTGAATCTATCTTCGTCTTTATAGTATTTTCTTTCCGTCTCGTCCCAGAAGGTGACATCTTCATCGGTCAGATTGAAAATGATCTTTTTCGTTTCCTTTGCATGCAGAAATACTTTCTCGAATCCTCTCAGCTGCTGGAAGACCTTCTGTTCACTGAAATGCTCAGGTCTCAGATACAGCTGAATAACCTGAGCCGAATCGATTTCCCCGGTATTCGTAATCGTGCAGAAGATGTCGACAGAATCTGCGTTCAATCTGATTTCGAGATCGGTCAGGGTGAAATCCGAATAGCTCATACCGAATCCGAAAGGAAACAGCGGTTCGGGGCCGACAGTATCGAACTGACGGTACCCGACCAGCAGCTTCTCATCATAACTGATCGGCCACACGGAACGGACCTCAGGATCGCCCTGCCCTGTCTGAATCCTTTTCAGAGAGATACTGCTGAAATCCTCCGGGTAATTCTTCATTGAAAGATAGTCATCGAGATTCTTTGCGAAAGAAACGGGAAGACGTCCGCTAGGAGAGTATTCACCGAACAGCAGTGAGGTAACGGCGCGGGCCGAATATGCTCCCTGATACCAGGCAAAGATCACAGCCTTCGGCAGATGGACCCATGAGGACATCTCCAGTGCTCCTCCGCTGTGGATGATCACAACCGTATCGGCATTCAGTTCACAAGCATGTCTGATATCTTCGATATCGCTGTCGTGAAGGGTCCATCGTCTGTCGTAGGCCTCACTCTCATCGATATGAGTGAAGCCTGCAGAGACTATAACAGCATCGCATGAAGCGACATATGCCGTATTCTCCCGGTTTCTGTACCATTTCCCCGAAAAGGACCTGACTGTCGACTGACAGTAATTCTGCTCAAGAACGTGAGGGATGCTCTCACCCGGATAAGATTGCTTTATGAACGATGAACCTCCGCCTCCGGTGGGTTCTCCGTGTATAAAGGGTCCGATCACTGCGATCTTTGTGCACTTCGACTTTTTAATTGGAAGAAAGTGCAGATCGTTTTTCAGCAGGACCAGCGAGTCTTTCGCAAGTTGCAGCGCAACTTCCTCGTTTCCAGGAGAGTGGAGAGCAAGCCTCCCTTCGATGAGATCTCTGTTGTAGACACCGAGAGCTTCGAAGGTGTTGAGAATATGTCGAACCTTACGGTCCAGGATCTGTTCTTCAACCTCGGTGAGAATCTCATCCGACGGAGGGAAGTACTTCCGTTTGGGCATCTCAAGATCCACACCGTGTTCGAACGCTCCATCTCTGCTGTACAGAGAATTCCAGTCGCTGACAATCATGTATTCGAAGCCCCACTCTTTCCGCAGTATCTGTTCTATGAGAAAATAATTCTCACTTGCATACTGGCCGTTCACCTGGTTGTAGCTTGTCATGATGCCGACAGCCCCGCTGTCCACACATGCTTTGAACGGAGGAAGATAAAGCTCACGGAGAGTTTTCTCATCAATGACGGAATTGGTCTTGTGACGATCATATTCACTGTTGTTACAGGCGAAGTGCTTCACAGTCACCCCGACACCCTTGCTCTGCATTCCCTTCACATATTCTGAGGCCATCTCTCCTGCAAGATAGGGGTCCTCACCTAGATATTCGAAATTCCTCCCGTTCACAGGAACTCTGGCGATATTCACTCCGGGTCCGAGCAGAATCGAAATTCCCAGGGCCCTGCATTCTCGTGCTATCGCCTGAGCTGCTTTGAAGATAAGTTCTCTGTCGAACGATGCCGCCATCGCGATGGGTGCGGGAAATGCGGTTACCGGAGCATCTACTCCCCTCACCCCGCTTGTCGCATCACTTGTCCACACCGGGGGCAGTTTTCTCGAAGGGATGGCAGGGATGCAGAACCCGTCGACTCCGGCGATCACCTCCAGTTTCTCTTTCCGACTCATCCCGGCAAGCAGGGAGTCTATATCCTCATAGGGACAGCTCTCGTTTCGCGGGATCTGCTGCGGCACCGGGCGCAGCTGCATATGGTATGTGGACATGATATATTGAAACAATGATGCTTTAAAATCATTTCTCATCATGTTGCCTCCCTTTCGTTTTCATTATTGTAATGGATGGAGAAAAAGGAAGCAAGAAAACTTGAAAAAGGTTTGAAAGAACTCTACAGTAGACACTATGAGTATAAAAATAGTGTTTCTTGGCGAGATCGTGGGTAAACCCGGCCTGCATGTGATTAAAAAAGGATTGAAAGGACTCAAAGAAGAGACCGGGGCCGATTATGTCGTAGCCAACGCAGAAGGAGTCACAAACGGCTTCGGAATCGGCCATATCCATTCGGTACAGCTTCTGAAAAGCGGGATCGATCTCATCACTACCGGTGAGAAAACCTTCTACAAGAAAGATATGGTCGAATCGATCTCCAAGAACGGCAGGATCATCCGACCTGCCAACTTCCCTCCGAAAACACCCGGAAGAGGTTATAAGATCGTCGAGATCAACGGCATGAAAGTTGCATTCATCACGCTTCTTGGAACGGCGGAATTCAACCGTATCAGCGTATACAACCCCTATCTCAGTATCAACAGCCTGATCGAAAGACTCAGCGGTGATTGCAACGCGATCATCCTCCAGTTCCATGCCTCGACGACGGCCGAGAAGAACACGATGGCATTTCACGTAGACGGTCGTGTCAGTGCCATGATCGGGACCCATACGAAAGTTCTTACCAGCGACGCACGCATCCTACCTTTACAGACCGCAATGATTACCGACAACGGAATCTGTGGTACTATAGATGGAGTGGGCGGGTTCGAAGCAGAAACCGAGATCAAACGGTTTCTTACCCAGATTCCTTCACGGTCAATGCAGTACTTCGGTGCGCTGGAAGCACAGGGAGTGGTGGTAGAGATCGATGATAAAGGAAAAGCAGTTTCTATCGATACCGTCAGATACAAGGTCAAGGGACCTCAGACTGAAAACGACTGATCAAAGAGAGGTACTTTTATGTATGAAATGGCTACAGTAGTCAGTATAAAGAATAACGATCATATAACGGTTGCCTGCAACTCATCCGCATGCGAAAGCTGTGCAGCAGGAGCCCTTTGTTCAACGAAAGGAAAAACATTCACCGCGAGAAACTCCGGCAGAAACAGTGTGGAGAAAGGCGATACCGTGGAACTCTATCTTCCCCCCGGGAAGACTCTGCTTGCAGGATTCGTCGCATTGATGGTTCCTCTGCTGATGTTCCCGGTCGGTTACTATATTGCAGTCGCACTTCTGCCGGATGCAGGAGAACTCGTTCAGATTCTCATCGGGATCGGAGGAATCGCACTCGGATTCCTCATCAGCGGAATATTCTCAAAATTGAGAGCATCCCAATATACTCCCGAGATCACGAAGGTCATCAGATAAAGGAGATAGTCCGTGAATATCGGCAGGTTCTGTCTCATCTGCAGCATCTCACTTTTTCTCTTTTCCTGTTCTCTTGAAGAGGATGGGATCACCGGTCTGCAGGAGTCCGGGACCTTCCCCGAAATACTACTGGAAAAGAGCACCTATATCATCAGTCTTGAAGAGGGTAATCCTATCGTCATCAATGGAGACAGAATCGAGATCTACAAGGAAGAACAGAAGGCTGTCATCGAAGAAGCATCCTTCACTCAAAAAGATGATGACAGCAGGCTCACGATGGAAGGCTCGTTCAAAAAAGCGGAGGTCGACACCATCACCAACGATGTCAGGATGGAAGATTCGGTCCATCTGACGATGTACCCTTCTCTCCTTTCCATCACAGGAGAATCGCTTTCATTTGAGAGTGAAGACCGGATCGTACGATCTGATGGAGACAGCTCTATAACATTGACGATCGAGGGGGAAAAAAGTCTGAGAGGAACAGGATTTACAGGAGACCTTTCCAGGTGGACCTTCGAGTTCGAACAGCTTCAAGAGGGGGTGTTCACATATGAATAGCGGCGCAAGAGTCTCTGTGATCATCATATTGAGCGTATTGTTCATGTCTGCACTCACTGCAGAAGAGCAGATCAGTTTCAAAGGCGGCTACACCAGGGCTGTCATGATCGAAGGAAAGGAATCGGTATCGCTTTCTCAGGGAGCTGTCATCACTGTCGGGTCTCTCACAGTCGAAGCTGATTCGATACAGCTGATCGGATCACAGGCTTCACAGATCACAGCCTCGAAGAATGTTGTGATCAAAGACAGTGAGAAACAGATCGAGATCAGAAGCAACGCTCTCAGTTACGACCGCCTCGAAGGATCGCTGACTGTCGACGGATGGGTTGAGATCGAGGATTTTGCCAATGAGATGATCGCGTCTGGCGGTTATCTTCTGTACGATACAAAAAGCTCCAACATGTTATTGCAGGTCTCTTCTTCACTGATCAGAACCAGCGATGAGGGAATCATGAGAATCAGCGGCGACAGTATAGAGTACGACCGGGACAGCCGGCTTCTGAAGGTCGCCGGATCGTGTGAGATACAATTCAAAGGAAGTGTCTACCGTTCACAGGTGACTACGGTAAACCTCGACAGCAACGAGATCACCATGAGCGGAGAGATTGAGGGAACAATCTATGAGTGACCAGACCATCTCCCAGCTTTCGATCGTCAATCTGAGCAAACACTACGGTAAAAAGAAGGTTGTCAAAGAGGTTTCTCTCACGATGTCCTCGAACGAGATCATAGGACTCCTCGGCCCCAACGGTGCCGGCAAGACGACGATCTTCTATATGATAGTAGGATTCATCAAGGTCAACGGTGGTTCGATTCTTCTGGATGGAAATGATATCACATCACATCCGATGCACCGGCGGGCCCGCAAAGGGATCTCCTATCTGCCGCAGGAACCCTCCATATTCAGAAAGCTCTCTGTCAGAGACAATATAGCTCTTGTCGCCGACACCCGTGACGATCTCACAAAAATTGAGAAAAAGAAACTCGTCGACCGCCTCCTTGAGGAGTTCGGTATTGCTCCGGTACAAAATCAGATGGGCTATACATTGAGCGGAGGGGAACGCAGGAGAACCGAGATTGCCAGAGCTCTGGCGAACAATCCCCGTTTTCTTCTTCTCGACGAACCGTTCGCCGGAATAGATCCGAAAGCGGTCTATGAGATCAAGATCCTCATCTCCTCTCTCGCATCCAGAGGAATAGGGATTCTCATCACCGATCATAATGTGCGTGACACATTGGCTATAACGACCAAAGGGTATATCATTCATCAGGGAGAGCTGCTTGCCTCGGGAAGCAGACAGGACCTTCTCGCGAACCGGGAAGCGATCAGACTCTACTTCGGTGAAGATTTTTCGAATGGAGATGAAAGGTGAACAACTCATTATCACTTCAACAGTCATTAAAACAACAGCTCACATTGTCTCCTCAGCTCATTCAGACGTTCGAAGTCCTCGCTATGTCTACGGTGGAACTACAGGAAAGAATCCGCAGTGAGATTGAACAGAACCCAGCTTTGGAGATTCCTTCGGAGAAGAACATCTCTATCGAGCAGATGAATCAGAAAGTGAACAGCGGGTCCATAGTCGACGACTATTCGGATAAAAGCAGTTACGGAAGCGACCGCTATTCGAACATCCGCGAATCAAGTTTCTATGATCAGGAGAAATCGGACAACAACCAGATGTTCATAGAAAGCGCCCTGGCAAAGGGAGAATCACTCCAGGACCATCTTCTCGAGCAGCTCGGATGCACGCGCCTCACCGACGAGGAAAAAGAACTCGGAAATCTCATTATCAGTAATCTTGACCATAACGGGTTCCACCGGAACGAGGTAACCTCGCTCGCCCCGCCGCAGAAGATAAAGAAACTCCTTAAAGTCCTCTCGATCATCCAGAAGTTCGACCCGATAGGGATCGCGGCGAAGGACATCAGAGAGTCGCTGGTACTGCAGGCATCCGGAGAAGGGCTCGAAGGAGAGGACCTCGAAATATTCTCGGCCATGGTATACGAGCACCTCGAACTGCTCAAAGGCCATAAGTTCAAAGAGACTGCGAAAAAAATCGGTACACAAGAGCACAAGGTAGAGCTTCTCTATAATTATCTCAAGACTCTCAACCCGTATCCGGCAAGCGGATTCGATGACAGAGAGACCCAATACATCATCCCCGATCTTACGGTGAAGAACAAGAACGGTCATCTTACTCTGCAGCTCAACACGGGAAACATTCCCGAACTGATCATCGACGAACAGTTTACTCACCTGACTGATAAAGAACATAAGAGCCCTGAGACGAAAGAGGCGAATCATTATATCAAAGAGGCGATCAAGTCGGCTTCTCTGCTCATCTCGAGCGTCAGTATGAGAAACGAGACGGTCAGGAAGATCGGGCTGATCCTTCTTGAAGAACAGTACGAGTTCTTTCTTCACGGACCGAAGGCTCTCAAGCCGCTGACCTACAGAAACATCTCAACGAGACTGAATCTTCATGAAACTACCATAAGCCGCGCGGTGATGGGAAAGTATATCGACACCGACTGGGGAATCATTCCCATCAAAGAGCTGTTCAGCTCGGCGTTGTCGAGCCGCACGAGCGAGTCCGGAGAAGTCTCCAAACGTGCGGTCAAGGAAATGGTGGAGAATCTGATCAGAAACCACAAAGGACCGAAACCTCTCAGTGACCAGAAGATATCCGATATACTTCAGGAACAGGGTATCAAGATCGCCAGAAGGACCGTGAGCAAATACCGCAAGGAACTGAAGATCGAATCCTCTTATGAACGCTGATCGGGCGTGATGGCAAATAATTTGACTTTTACCCTCCTCTCTTTTATCTTTAAGGTATGATTCGTATCAAGGAGGACCTATGAACTTAGAAATCAAAGGCGTCCACTACAATGTGAGCGACACAACACGAGAGTTTTTTGACAAGAAGCTACAAAAGTTAGCTTTCGCAGAGAAGTTCATCCACGATTTGACAATCACAGTGAATAAGGAGCATGTTGGACAGGGGTATCATCTTGAAGGCAAAGTTCATTTTTCATGGGGGCTCGTCAAGATGGTCAGCACCGAGTGTTATGAGCTATATGAAGGAATAGAACTGCTAGTCGATAAGATCGAAGCATTGGCAAGAAAAGAGAAAGGGAAGATTCAGGATCACTGAAAACTTCATAGTAACTGCGAAAACCCCGGTCATTCCGGGGTTTTTTCGTATTGAAAGAGAAAAACTACTTAACAAACGCTAGCCTATATGCGTATGATAGACTCATAACGAAGGGGGATGTATGCCATCATTTTCAATTCTCGATCTATTGGATCTGGACCTCAAAGAGCATAATCATCTGCAGCTGAACTGTATTGCGGGACGAAGTGGTCTTTCACGTTCTCTCACGACGAGCAAGATCAGCAGGCCGGGACTTCCTCTCAGCGGTTTTTTCGACGAGTTCAGCTATGAGAGCATCCAGCTGTTCGGCAGAGGAGAACAGCAGTACCTGAAAAAACTTGAGACCGAGAACAATCTCAAGAGTCTCGAAAAACTCTTCTCCTATCCGATTCCTACATGTATCTTCTGTGACGGGGGCAATCCTTCACTGCGATTCATTGAGATAGCCGAACGTTCAGGCTGCTCGATTCTGCAGACGGATCTGGATTCGGCCGACTTTACCAGAGGTCTTCTTCAGATGCTCGATGAGATCTTCGCCGACACGAAGACCATTCACGGCGTCCTTGTGGAAGTATACGGAATCGGAGTGCTGATCATCGGAGACAGCGGCGTGGGAAAAAGCGAGACGGCTCTGGAACTGATCGACCGGGGGCATCGACTTATCAGCGACGATACGGTAAAGTTGCGTAACATCAGCGATACCTACCTGATAGGAAGCGGAGAGAATCCTTCCCTCGCACACCACATGGAAGTGAGAGGATTGGGAATTCTCAATCTCGCCAACCTCTTCGGAGTCGGGTCGATCAGAGACAAGAAACAGGTGCAGCTCATGGTTCACCTCGAGGAATGGGATTCTTCGAAAAGCTACGAGAGGATCGGGGAAGAGATGCACGAAAATATTCTGGGAATAGAGGTACCCAAACTGATAATCCCCGTAAAACCGGGAAGGAACGTCCCGATAATCATCGAGACGGCGGCAAGAAATGAAAGACTGAAGAAGCTGGGCTACTATTCTGCCAAGGAGTTTGACCAGAGCGTTCTGAAATGGCTGGAAAGTGAATCAGCCAGAAATTTGTATTATAATAACGAGGAGACTTTCTAGGTATGGTAGAAAGAACAGTGGAAGTATTGAACAGAGCAGGCATCCATGCCCGCCCTGCAGCTCTTATCGTCAAAGTGGCCAACAACTTTTCATCACAGCTTTTCATGGAGAAGGACAGGATGAAGATCAACGGCAAATCGATCATGGGTATCATCACTTTGGGAGCTGCGTATAAATCGAAGATCACCATCACGACTGAAGGAAGTGATGAGGTAGAAGCTGCAGATGCCATAGAGCAGCTCTTTCTTAACCGATTTGAAGAATAGGAGGAGAAATGAAGGCTCTTACGAATCGACAGACCGAGGTACTAAATTTCATCAAAGAATATATTGAGATGAATTCGTACGCACCTTCGGTGAGAGATATCGCAAGGCGGTTCGAGATCACTGTGAAGGCCGCCCACGACCATCTCAAGGCTCTTGAGAAAAAGGGTGCGATCCATTCGGCCAGCGGAATCTCCAGGTCTACAGGAGTCGTCGGATTCAGCACCTCGGCCTCTGTCGAGACGATCAGCGTCCCGCTGATCGGGACGACGGCAGCCGGTATCCCGATCCTTGCAGAAGAGAACAAAGAGTACGATCTTCAGATTCCTTCCAAAATGCTCTCATCGAGCGGAAACTTCTTCGCTCTTCATGTCGAAGGCGACAGCATGGTGGAGGCAGGCATTCTCGACGGGGATGTCGCCATCATCAGACAGACCCAGAGTGCAAACAACGGGGAGATCGTCGTCGCCCGTGTGGGAGAGGATAACAGAGTGACTCTCAAACGTTACTATATCACCTCGAATTCGATCGAACTGAGGCCCGAGAACCCGAAATACGGGTCTATCTTCAGCCAGGATGTGACCATCCTCGGAAAACTGCAGCTGATCATCCGCGATTATGATAACTGAATCAGTGAGGGTCTATGCCCTGTTAGGACCGGAATCCGGAGATAAGAGCGCCTTTCTCAAAGAGATCAGAGCCAATCTGAAAAAACAGTTTGACCAGGAGATAGAGATCCACCGTTTCTATCCGTTTGAGACTCTCAACGGCGAGATCTTCGAGATACTCCAGAACAACTCTCTTTTCAGCGATCACCGTCTGGTCATCCTTTCACAGGCGGAGAATATTCCCCAGCAGCTTACAGGTCCGCTCCTTGAATATATGAAAGATCCGGTCGAAAGTGCGACCCTCGTTTTAATCAGCGAGGATTTCAGACTCAAGGGAAAACTTGATTCTGCGGTGAGCAAAGAAGGGAAGAAGATATTCTATGAGATGTACGACAATCAGAAACCCCGCTGGGTGAAAAATCTGTTCTCTTCATATCATCTTTCCATAGACGATGCGGCAGTCTCTCTGCTTCTTGAGCTGGTGGAACATGATACCGCCGAGATCAGATCGAGTGTTCAGCAGCTGATACAGTTCATCATTCCCTCGGGTACGGCACATGTTACCGAAGATGATATCGAACGGTATATCCAGCATACCAGGGTCGAAAGCGTCTTCAGCCTCTTCGAATATCTGTCAATGAACAGCTATGAGATGACCCTTCAGGTATTCCACGCGCTCATGAGAGACCAGACGGGAGGTGCGATCGCGCTGATCTCGGGCCTGTTGTGGACCTTCAGAAGACTTCTTTCTATCGAGGAGATGCTTGAGGAGAACAACGACTGGGAGGCCAGCGCCTCTGCGGCTATGGTGATGGGAAAGAAGACTCCTTTGAGACGAAAGAAGGATCATCAGATCTACAGGGAGGCATCCCGCCGCTATCCGATAGAGGATACCCGTAGGATCATTGCCCTTCTGGGCCGGTATGATATAACGGTAAGAGAGTATCCGAAAGAACTGGAACTTCTTCTGATGGAACAGATGATCAGCACGATCTTCATCAACAGAGGAGTTGAAAGCAGACCTCTTTCGTATCTCTCAATGGCTACAGATTCAAAGTTTTGATGATCCTTTCGATCACTTCCAGCGGAATATGGGTATTACCGGCTACTTCCTGCGGGTTCGAATTGAGAATCTCGTCAAGTGTGGAATAGCTTTTCATCAGCCGTTTCGACCGTGCGGGACCGACACCGGGTATCGATTCCAGAAGAGAGAATGTCGCATCTTTTGACCGCTGCAGCTGATTAAGACTGGTGGCGAACCGGTGAGTCTCATCCCGCACCGCGATAAGAACGTGCAGCGCGGGAGAATCCTCGGGAAGACGCAATACTTCCCGTTCATCAGGAAAATAGATCTCCTCAAGCTTCTCTGCCAGCCCTATGAGAGGGATCGAATCGAGCCCCAATGCTATCAGTGCCGATTTGGCTGAGTTCACCTGCCCCTGACCTCCGTCGACCATGATCAGATCGGGCAGTTTTCTGTTCTCCTTCAACTGCCGTGAATAGCGGCGTGTCACGGCCTCTCTGATCGAGGCGAAGTCGTCGATCTTTCCGTTGAGAGAGCGGATGTTGAACCTGCGGTAGTTCTTCTTATCCGGATGACCGTCGACGAACGATATCAGTGACGCCACCGTATACTTTCCGCTCAGCTGTGCGATATCGAACCCTTCGATCCTGACAGGAAGATCTTCGAGGTCCAACACATTCATCAGCTCTTCGAGAGCTTCGGGGTTCTCCTTCCCTTTCAGCCTTTTTTCGACATCACGGGAGGCATTCTCCCTAGACATGCGCAGCACGCGGTAATGTTTTCCTTCGGTCGGGACTGTCACTTCGATATCGTAATGCATCTCCTCTTTCAGAAAGGTTTTTATCAGGCTGCTGTCCACATCGTGGGAGAGAAACAGTTTCTGAGGAACGTTCCCCCCCTCTTTGTAATACTGGGTAAGAAAGTGAAGGAGTGTGTCAGTCTCGTCGCCGAGAGTCTCGGCTCTGTATAGAGCCTTCCCCATAAGTTTTCCGTCACGTATCTGCAGCATCGATACCGTGGCCAGATGCATTCGCATCTCACAGGCAGCATAATCGCGGCTCTCATAGGAGAAGTCCTCCACCTGCTGTGAAAAGGAAACGGATTGGAGGGACTGGAGAAGGTCTCTCTTTCTGGCCGCTGTCTCGAAATCGAGACGTTTGGAGGCATTCTCCATCTCTTTTCGCACACCTTTGATCAGTTCATCATCATTTCCTGACAAAAAACGCTTCACTTTCTCGATATCTTTGTTGTAATCCTCTTTGCTCACCAATCCGGCGCAGGGTCCGCTGCACCGGCCGATATGGTAGTAGAGACAGGGCGAGACCCTCTTACGCAACGGTATTTGACATTTTCTGAGAGGAAACATCTTGTCTATGAGCTCAAGATAACCGTTCAGGCTCTTCACATCGGGATAGGGTCCGAAGTAGAGAGAACCGTCATCGATGACTCTCCTGGTCTTGAACACCTTGGGGAACGGCTCGTTCGTGATGCGGATGAGAGGATAGCTCTTTCCGTCCTTCAGCGAGATGTTATAGTGGGGACGATATTTCTTGATCAGATTGTTTTCCACCACCAGAGCTTCATATTCATTGCCTGTGATGATGAAATCGATAGTCACGATCTTACTCACGAGAAAGGTCGTCTTCACATCCTTTCCGCTTAGAAAATAGGAAGTCACCCTGTTTCTGAGGTCCTTCGCCTTTCCGACATAGATGACCTTGCCTCCGGCATCCTTCATGATGTAGACACCCGGCAGATGGGGGAGATTTCTGGCCTGCTGCTTTGCTGAGACTTCCATATGAAAGAACAATACTATTGTCTATCTAAAATTGCAATATTGACATTTTGATGAAATTGTCCAGAAAAATATCTGAAAAAGAGGTTATCATTCGGCATCCTTTCGTTGATAGTTGACAGCATACTATTGTATTGTAATAATAAAGCTAACAAATCGAAATTTAAGGTAACTATTGATGAAAAGAAGAAATGACGCTACATTCGTAACCAATCTGATCCCCTACAAGAGGATATTTCCATATATCATGCCCAAAAGGACCGAGTCGCTTGTGTATCACAAGTTCAGCATCGATCTCACAAAGACACTGCAGTTCATTAAAGAGCTCAACAGGACAGATAACAACAAAGACCATCAGTACCGTGTCTTCGAATTCTTCCTCAGTGCCGTGATGAGAACGATCGCCCTCCGTCCCCAGCTCAACCGGTTCATCATGAACTATGACTGCTGGCAGAGAAATGAGCTCAGTCTCAATTTCGTCGTGAAGGAAGATTACACGGATGAGGCTCCCGAGCATTCGGCAATTCTCTATTTTGAACCCACAATGACCTTTCCCGAGATGGCGACGATCATAAACAATACGATCGAGGATTCCAGAAAGGGTGGAAATGACAACGATACCGATGCGGCAATCAACTTCTTTCTGCACTTCCCGAAGTTCATTCTGAGAGCCATTGTGGGTATCATCAGATTCCTTGATGTGAGGGGGATAGCTCCGAAGGCTCTCCGGGATGCCGACGGCCTTCACGCTACGGCTTTCGTCGCGAACCTCGGCTCGATCAATCTGCTCGGCAGTCCCCACCATCATCTGTACGAATGGGGAACCACGAGCATCTTCATCACCATGGGCATGCTTCAGCGTAAGAGAACCATCGATGCCGAAGGAAACCGTTCATTCGTCGACAAGATGGATATAGGTGTCACTCTCGATGAAAGAATCGCCGACGGATTCTATTTCATCAGGTCGATTCAGGTTCTGCAGGACATTCTGAACCACCCCGAAAAGATGATGGAGAGAATCACACCAGTCACCGATTTCACTCCTCTGAAGGAGTTGAAAAAACAGAAGAGAGCCGAAAAAAGAAACAGAAGGAAAAAGGCGAAACAGAAGATCGCCTAGATTCCTCCCTTATTTCAGCTTATCGTTGAACAGTGCCCTCTCTCTTCCTTTGAGAGGGCATTCTTTTCCCTCCAGCATCTCTTTGATCGCTTCAAGTTCTCTTTTTGAGAAAGATCTACCGTTCAGCTTGTGATTTTCGAAGGCTTCGGCTGCTATGGGAGTGACGGCTTTGACGATCTTGAAGATCTCTTCGGCATACGCGCGAATCTCCCACTGGGCATGTGAGTCGAGACGGAGAGCCAGAAAATGGAGGAGATTGTGGAGATCCATCTGCCAGTACCATTGCGTGTACAGTGAGAGAGGCAGATTGATCCTTGCTATCTCCCGGGCCACATCGTTTTCAAGAAGTGTGTGATAAGTTTCGAAGGAGCGTCTCTGATCTTCTTTGAGCAGATCGAGCATCTGCTGCGAAAGACCGTCGGGAAGGGTCTGTTCGCTTCTGCCCTGTTTGTTGTCGGCACTCTGGAAGTTCAGGTGTTCTTCATCGGGCAGATAGGCTTCATCCGCCATGACCGAATAGCGTCCGCTCACCTCGTTCACCCTTCCTGTCCGGTGTCTGATCCACTGTCTGGCTACGAAGATCGGCATCTTTATGTGAAAGGTGAAGTTCACCTGCTCGAACGGTGAGGTATGATCATTTCTCAGCAGATAATTGATCAGCCCCTTGTCTTCTCTATATGTCTTGGTCCCCCCGGCATAACTCACCCGGGCAGACTGCACTATCCTCTCGTCGCTTCCCAGATAATCGACCAGCCGGACGAAACCCTTGTCCAGAACGGGGATCTCTTTATCAAGCAATGCTTCAGCCGCCTCAACTATACAATGTCCCATCTAAATTTCTCCTACCTGTAATATCATGTGATTATAACGCATCAATGGCCGCAAGGGAAAGGGAGACTGCTACAGCGCACGCTGTCTCGGTTCTCAATATCCGTTTCCCGAGCGAATGAACACTGAAATCGTGATCGACGAAGAACTGTCTCTCTCTGCTGGAAAATCCCCGTTCACTTCCCACGGCAAGGAGAATCGACCCTGTAAGAGAGGCTTTCGATAACGGTGTCGATTCGAGAATGTTATCGAGCAGCAGCAGATTATCGAAGAGGTGGAGAGGAAGTTCCTCGAGCGAGGTGATCAGATCTACATCGCAGATCGAGGTGGAGCCTCCCTGCATCGCTCCGTCTATGAGAAATTTTCTGTATTCCCTGCTGCTCCATATCTTCGCATTCTCGTAGCTTTTCTCGCCGAGATCGGTTCTTCCCACGATCACCTTCTCGACACCGAGCATCACAGCCTCACGCAGTATCCTTTTCATACAGATGGGACGGACCTGACCGACAAAGAGTGTGACAGGATAGAGAGGCTCTTTCTCCTTCTCTTTCACGTAGGTGTAATGAATTCCTTCATCGTCTATCCGTTCTATGGTGGCCGTTCCGCTGTGCCCGTTTATCTGACCGAGTTTGAAGCTGTCGGAAACTTTCAGCTTCAGGACCTTCAGAATATGGGAAGCTCTCTCATCTCTTCTTTCGATGAGACCTTCTCTATAGACATTCTCTAACAGGACTATGTTCATAGCCACAGAGTATAAGTTGTTTACTCTGAGGATGTAAAGCATTAAAATGGGTCTACTGTATCAAGGGAGAGAAAGCGTATGAAGAAAATCAAGGTCTATACGGCAGAGCATCATAATCCGTGGTTCAATCTTGCCACGGAAGATTGGTTGTTCAAACAGCAGAGTGACAGGCAGCATATTCTGTTTCTCTGGAGAAACAAACCGTGTGTCGTCATCGGACGTTTTCAGAATCCGTGGATCGAATGCGACCTTCCGGCAATGGAACGCGATTCGGTCACTCTTGCAAGACGTCAAAGCGGAGGAGGAGCGGTCTACCATGATCTGGGCAATACGAACTTCACCTTCATGTCCCCGATCGACGATTACGATATCCAGAGAAATTTCAGTATCATATTGGATGCGCTCAAGAGGTTCGATATCAAAGGTGAGACTTCCGGGAGGAACGACCTCATTGCAGACGGGAAAAAGTTCTCGGGCAGTGCATTCAAAAAGAACAGTAAAAAAGCATTCCATCACGGCACGCTTCTCATCGATGCAGACATGACGGCTCTTCCTCTCTATCTTACTCCCGACAAGGAGAAACTTCAGTCAAAGGGGATCCGTTCGGTCTCTTCCAGAGTGACGAATCTCAAAGCCCTCAACGGAGAGATCACCCATGAGAATCTGTGCAGTGCAATCATAGAGCAGTTCTACAGCATCTACGAGGATGAAGTGGAAGTGGTCGATCTGCAGACCGAATTTCTCTCAAGTCATCCAGACCTGCATGAGACGTATGAACATTACAGCAGCTGGTCCTGGCTCTACGGATCATCGCCTCATTTCTCCCACCCTATCAGCAGCAGGTTCGACTGGGGAAGAATCACTCTCGATCTTGAAGTCATCAAAGGAGTGATCACTGATGTGGAGATCTCCAGCGATACACTCTCGCTCGAATTCATCCGGTTCCTTCAGGAGGCTCTTCCTTCGACCCCCTACACGCCCGAGGCTGTCTACCACAGTCTGGTCACCGAAGGTGAGAAGAAGCTTGAACCTTCACTCCATGCGATGGCTGACGATGTCGCCGCTCTCATTACGAAAGAGTGTTCATAAATTTGAGATAATTGCCTGTCCTTCCGAAGGGTTTCACGATGGCCTCCAGCTTTTTTCTCATGTTCTCGTCACAGCTGTTTTCGGGAATTCTGTAGGCCCAGTTTTCAGGGGAGCAGGTTCCCGGAAAGTTCATTCTGCCGTTAGCGCCGGCTTCAACGAGATCCTGAAAGGGAACGATCGCCCATCTTGCTCCAGAGGCCATGACAGATCTGATCATGTACCATACGACAGAGCGGTCATCACAGCTGAGATAGCGCCTGACCAGATCCTTGTGACCCTCGGGAAGTTCATCGTACCAGCCGCGACTTGTATTGTTATCGTGGGTGCCTGTATAGGCCACACACATCTCGTCATAATTGTGAGGAAGATAGAAATGTGATGCGTCGAGGTCACCTTTTTCGTCATAGTTGAATCCGAACTGCAATATCCTCATACCAGGAAAACCGTTATCATCACGCAGCTTCTCTACGCTCGGTGTTATCACGCCGAGGTCCTCTGCGATCACGGGAAGGACCTTCAGCTCCCTTTTCAGAGCGGAGAAGAAATCCTGTCCCGGCCCTTTCACCCAGGAACCGTTTTCAGCAGTGGTATCTTCTGCGGGAACTTCCCAGGCGGCGTCGAACCCTCTGAAATGATCTATCCTGACCATATCGGTCATCTTCAGCTGATGGGTCATCCTGCGTACCCACCATGAGTAGCCGTCTTCTCTGAGGGCATCCCAATCGTAGACGGGATTCCCCCACAGCTGGCCTGTGGGACTGAATGCATCGGGCGGGACCCCGGCAACTTTCTCAAGATGACCTTCACTGTCCATCTTGAGAAACGACCGGTGGCACCAGGCATCGACACTGTCATGAGCGACGAAGATCGGAAGGTCGCCCACTATCGCCACATTGTGTTCTGTTGCATACTCGTGAAGATCATCCCACATCTGGTGGAAAAAGAACTGGAGAACCTTATACCGTTCTATCCCGGCCCGCTTCTTTTCGGTCCATGTTCTGACGGCATCGCTTTCTCTCTCTGCAAGATCTCTGTCCCATACGCTGAACCACCTGCTGTCGTTGTAATGGTCGCACATCACTTTGTAGAGAGCATAATCGTCAAGCCAGTATGCACTGTCCTGCTGAAATTCTTCATATTCTCTCTTCATCGCTGCCGAAGATTTTTCGAGGAAGGTATCGACAGCCTTTCTGAGGAGAGGAAGCTTGAACTTCTGCACGTTCGGGTAATCGACAAAGCGCGTTTCAAAACCGGTAGATGAAAACAGGTCTTCTTTAGCAAGCAGCCCCTGCCTGTATAGCAGTTCCAGACTGATAAGAAGTTCGTTTCCTGCGAAAGCCGACTGGGCGGCATACGGAGAGTTTCCGTATCCCACAGGTGAAAGGGGAAGTATCTGCCACATGGAGACAGAAGAATCGGAAAGGAGTTTCACAAACTCCATCGCCTTCGGTCCTAAATCTCCGATACCGTGCCCTCCGGGGAGACTCGTCGGATGAAGCAGGACGCCGCTGAATCGTAATTTCTTTTCCATCGGCACAATATATCGCATATCGTTGAAATATACCATACTTGTTGTTTCGGCGATTATCGGCTATAATGACGGCATGAAATCAAATGAAATCAGCCCATCCTTTTCTCTCGGGGATCATGTAGTCTACCCGCTTCAGGGAGTCGGTGTAATTCGAAAAATAGAAGAGAAAACCCTTCGAGGAAATACAAATCTGTATTATGAGATCTATCTTGATATTTCAGATATGACCGTCATGGTTCCTGTAGCCAAGATCAATGAACTGGGGATACGAGCGATCGTCGAACCTTCCGAGGCGATGTCGGCTATTTCATCAATCACTCATAAACTCGAACAGGTGCCTATCGACTGGAAGGCCCGTTATCAGATGAACGTCGATCTTCTGATGGAAGGTTCCATCGGGTCGATAGCCAGAGTCGTTCAGATTCTCTATCATCGTTCGAAGATCAAAGAACTTCCCGTTCAGGAAAGGAAACTCTACGACAGCGCACTGAGGATCCTGATCGACGAATCTTCGCTGGCCCTCGACAGACCCCGCGAAGAGCTGGAAGCTCTCATCTTCAGCAAACTAGAAGCCAAAAAGGAATCATAGTGTCCTTCCCTCCTCATGCTGTCGTGATAACGGCGGCAGGCAGCAGCGAGCGATTCATCTCATCACATCCCGAGCAGAGCCCCAAAAAGGAGTTCGTCCTGCTGGATGACCGGACTGTTCTCTATCATGCTGTCGAACCGTTTATGACGATTCCGAATCTGCGCCATGTCATAGTCACCTACCCCGAACTCTACCGCGACGAATGTGAGAGTGCTTTGGATAACCTTCTGTTCGCCTACGATACGCCGATCTCACTCGTACCGGGAGGAAAGACCCGGCAGGAGTCGGTGTATAGAGCCCTGGAGTATCTTTATCAGCTCGATTCTGATATCTCGCTTGTTGCGATACATGACGGTGCCCGCCCTTTCATAACCCAGAAAATGATCATCGAACTGCTTGCGACAGCCTCTGTCGCGGGAGGAACCGTCCCTGCCGTCAATGTGACCGATGCGATCAAGAAGGTGGATGAACACGGCCTTCTTGTCGGCCATCTGGACAGGACGAACATCGTCACTATCCAGACTCCCCAGGTGTTCAGATATCCCGAGATCCTCCTGTCTCACCAGAAAGCGAAAGAGAGTTCAAAAGTATATGTGGACGACAGCGAGATCTACACTGACGGAGGCTACCATGTCGCCACAGTGAGAGGTGATGCCGAAAATATCAAGATAACGACATACGACGATATCGTACGGATAAAGGAATCATAGGATGAGAGTTGGAACCGGATGGGATATTCACAGGCTGGTAGAAGGCAGACCTCTGCGTATCGGTGGGGTGACGATCGAAAGCGACAAAGGCGCACTGGGACATTCGGACGGCGATGTGCTGCTTCATGCACTCATAGACGCTCTTCTCGGCGCCTGTGCTCTCGGTGACATAGGAAAGCATTTCCCCCCTGATGATGAGAATCTCAAAGGTATCGACAGCACGATACTGCTGAACAGAGTTCTTCCTCTTCTTGAGGGTTATGAGATCGTGAACATAGACTGTACGGTTATTCTGGAAAAGATCCGCCTTGCCCCCTATATCGACCGTATCAGAGAGTCGATCGCATCTCTTCTCTCCCTTGATATCAGTTCAGTCTCGGTGAAAGCCAAAAGCGCCGAGATGATGATGATGGAAGTGGGAACAGGAGATGCACTGATCGCTCAGGCGGCAGTCCTTATCGAAGAGAAAGATTCCAAGGAGGATCTGTACTGGGTCTGAGGAAAATTGAGCCTACCTACCCCTTCATCAGAAGCGGTAGATAGGCTGATTGATATATGACTTACTGCGACTAATCTACAATAAGCATCGTTTTCGGATCGAGAGTCACCTGCATGGGCTTGGGATCGATCGTAGCACCATCTTTTACCAGAGTCATGATAACCTTATCCATCCGTTCGTTGTATTTGAGCCCGATAAGCACATCGATGAGCTGCTCATATTTCAGCATTGTATCGGGGACACCGTACTCATCATAGTTCACATTCATCTTCACAGGAGAGACACTGAACCATACTTCAAGTCTCATATCGAGTGCGAACTGTTTGATCTTCCGCACATCTTCTTCACTCATCTCTGTAAGATGATACCCGTCAAACATAACGGCATCCGCATTGAAAGAGCCCTGTCTGATCAGAGTCTCCAAAGAATTCAGAACCTTCTCGACCGAGACGTTTTCCTGAGAGAAATTCATTACGACGCGATTCGCAAGAATCTCGTTGTAGACTTCGGAAGCATCCTCCAGATCCCTGTTCTCGCTGATCTGTCTAAACACCTCTTTATACCATCCGATGACGTGCTCTACATTTCCGGAAAATGAAACATGGATGATATGTTCATTTCTAAAAAGTTTGTCTGTTGCCAAATGTACCAGACAAGCGGTCTTTCCCACACCGTGACGGGAAACAAGCACTCCCAGATTCCCTTTTCCTAAACCACCGCCAAGTGATTTATCAAACGCCCGTAAAGGGCTTAACTCGTTCAACTCTTGAATTTCCATATCTACGCATCCTCCAAGATGTTTAGTCTATCCCAAGTATAACATGGTTTTTCTTATATCGACACCATGATGACAATCTTTCTTTCTGATAAAAAAACCGGCCTTCCGGCCGGTTTATACAGTAGAATCACAGACTATTTTGACTGTTCCTTCTTCTTTTTCTCTTCATATGCTTTCTTCAGTTCTTCACTCACCGACTGAGGAACCTTCGCATATTTTGCAAGTTCCATGGTGAATTCAGCTTTTCCCTGAGTCAGAGAACGCAGGACCGTAGAGTATCCGAACATCTCTGAAAGAGGTACTTCGGCATCCACTGTACAGCTTGCACCATCTTCAGTACTGCTGATGATGATACCTCTTCTCTGGTTGATCGATCCGAAGATGTTCCCCTGGAATTCGGTAGGTCCTTCGACGCTCACTTTCATGACAGGTTCGAGAATGACGGGTTTCGCTTTCTCGTAGACATCTCTGAATGCGCTCAGTGCGGCAGTCTGGAATGCCTGGTCCGAAGAGTCGACCGGGTGATAGGCTCCATCGTTGATGACTGCTCTCACTCCGACGATCGGGAAGCCCAGCTGGGTCCCTTTCTTCAGTGCCAACTGGAAACCTTTATCACATGAAGGGATATATTCGGTAGGGATGACACCACCTTTGATCTGATCGACGAATTCATAATCCTTTGCGTCCTCGTCATCAGTCTCCATGATCGGCTCGATGTATCCTGCAACACGTGCATACTGTCCGGAACCACCGGTCTGCTTCTTGTGAGTGTAGTTGAACTCGGCTCTCTGACTGATAGCTTCTCTGTAGGCTACTTCAGGTCTGTCGGTGACGACTTCGGCCTTATACTCTCTTCTCATTCTCTCGACGTAGACTTCCAGGTGAAGTTCTCCCATTCCCTGAATGATGGTCTGATTCGATTCAGGATCGACATAGGTGTTGAACGTCGGGTCTTCTTTGGTGAATCTGTTGAGAGCCTTTGCCATGTTGTCGGCAGATTTCTTATCGACGGGGTTGATTGATAGCGAGATAACCGGAGTCGGAACGAACATTGATGTCATAGAATAGTTGAGCGAAGGATGACAGAATGTGTCACCGGAAGCACAGTCGATACCGAACAGTGCTGCGATATCTCCGCATCCTGCTTCGTTGATATCCTCCATGCTGCTCGCATGCATCTTAACCAGACGTCCGATCTTGAATTTCTTGCGGCTTCTGGTGTTTATCAGTTCATCACCTTTTTTGATCTTTCCCTGATAGATTCTGATATAGGTGAGCTGTCCATACTGTCCGTCTTCAAGTTTGAAGCCCAGAATGACAGGGGGAAGATTCTCGTCAGATTTGAGAACAACACTCTGCTCGTCGTTGTCGAGGTCAAGTGCGGTGTTGGTGACTTCGGTAGGATTCGGAAGATAACCGATGACGGCATCAAGCAGCGGCTGGATTCCCTTGTTCTTGTAAGCTGATCCCATGAGAACGGGAACGAGTTCCAGTGCGATCGTACCTTTTCTTATGGCTTTGTAGATCAGCTCTTCTGTAACATTCTCTTCGAGCATCGCTTCCATAAGCTCATCGGAGCACAGAGAGATACTGTCGAGCATCTCCTCTCTTTTCTCATTGGCCTGGTCAACGAGTTCTGCAGGGATCTCTTCATAGCGCAGTTGATCGCCGGCAGGACCGTCGAAGTAGATAGCCTTCATGGTAATCAGGTCGACGACACCTTCGAGACGGTCTTCGAGTCCGATAGGTATCTGAAGGAGAACAGCGTTCAAACCGAGCTTGTCGACGAGCTGCTGTTTGACTCTCAGCGGATTTGCCCCGGTTCGGTCGCACTTATTGATAAAAGCGATTCGAGGAACATTGTATCGTTTCATCTGGCGGTCAACTGTTATGGATTGGCTTTGAACACCAGCAACAGAACACAATACCAGAATTGCTCCGTCGAGAACGCGCAGAGAACGCTCTACCTCGATTGTAAAGTCAACGTGTCCCGGAGTATCAATGATATTGATCGGGTGATCTTTCCATGTAACGTTGGTTGCGGCCGATGCAATGGTGATTCCGCGTTCTTTTTCGAGCTCCATAGAATCCATCGTTGCGCCGACACCATCTTTTCCACGAACCTCGTGAATTGCATGGATCCTGTTTGCATAAAAGAGAATACGCTCGGATAGAGTTGTTTTACCAGAGTCAATGTGAGCACTGATTCCGATGTTTCTCATTTTACTAAGTTCAGACATACATATTTCCTCTTCTTTAGTCGCCTATCATCTTATCCTTGCCTGAGCAAACGAAAAATCACAGGGCGTAGATATCTTGGTTACCATTTACGTACACACCACGTCATATTGCAGATGTTGTTAAGAGGCAAATGGCGAAAGCACGCTTTTTTTCAGCGTACCGGACGGATTTTAGTATATTATCAATATTTGTTCAATCCTTTTCACGCTAAATAATTGTGAGAATATTGCGAGTGAAAAAGTTTATCGGGTCAATCGGCGAGATTGTCAAGGGAAAGCTCATTTCTGTAATGCTCCAGTTCTCCTTCGCCATATCTGCATTTGGGCATCGTTATAGTCTTTCCGTCATCGGCCGCACGGGGGATGATGTGGATATGAAGATGAGGGACTTCCTGTCCTGCAGCCTTTCCGTTATTGATGATGATATTCGTCGCTTCGATATTGAATCGTTCTCTCATTCTCATATCAAGTCTTCTGACGACTCTCATCAGATGGGCAAGCAGTTCATCCGGACATTGATCTGTCGTGGGTATCTCCTCTTTTGCTATCACCAGAGAGTGTCCTTTATTGACCGGAGCGATATCGAGTATCGCAATCGAAAGTTCATCCTCGTACAGTATCGTTGCGGGGATCTCTTTGTTGATGATCTTTGTGAATACCGTGCTCATGTTCATCTCCTATAAACTGTATAAATTGTATCAGTTTTCCACTTCAGTTTCCATAAGGGAGAATCCAATATTTTTTCACATAATCCTTGCCGTTTGTTCCCCGTGTTGGTAAGCTCATGAGTATGAGTAGTTGTTATTCCTGCAGAAAAGAGATCGATGAATCGATGATCATAGGTCACTCGACCGCGTGCCCCCACTGCGGCAGGCCGCTGAAGACCTGTCTGAACTGCCGGTTCTATGATGAAAGTGCCTATCATCAGTGCAAAGAAAGTGCACAGGAACTCATCAGAGACAAGGACAGAGCCAACTTCTGCCCCGATTTCATGATCAACACCAATCCTCCGGGCATCTCTCCGGGAAACAGAGGCAAGGAAGAGGCGATCAGACGGCTCAAGGCACTGTTCAACGAAGATTGAAGAAGGAGATAGCGATATGCTGGAAACCGGTTCTCACATTCCCGACATCGACGTTCTCGATCAGGACGGAAACAAGGTCAATCTTACATCCTTCAGAGGGAAGATGATCGTTCTGTATGCCTACCCGAAAGACAACACCAGCGGGTGTACCACAGAGGCATGTTCCATGAGAGATAATTACCAGCCGATAACACAGGATGATACGCTGCTGTTCGGCATAAGCTGCGACCCTCCATCATCGCACCTCAAGTTCATAGAGAACAATCGGCTCAACTTCCCCCTTCTCAGTGACAGCGACCACCATCTCCTGGAAGCTCTGGGAGCATGGGGAGAGAAATCAATGTACGGAAGAAAGTATTTCGGGGTAATCAGGAGCACCTTCGTATTCGACCGGGAGGGGATTCTCATCAAAGTCTGGCCGAAGGTAAAAGTGAAGACGCATGGAGAAGATGTTGCAGCATTCTTACAGACTCTCTCATAGACAGATCACAGCCTCTCTCATCATCATCACGACACTGCTGCTCTGTTCGTGTATGACATACACCTACGAGGATGCAAAAGAGATCATTCCTGCGATCCCCTCCGATCTTTCCAAACCGGTACCGACAGTTCCCGCAAGGTCGACGGGCGAAAGCACTTTTCAGACCGTAAGTACTCTGTTTGTCACACTGCCCTCTTCGATCGACGCCTCAGAGCTTCAGCAGCTCGCCGACCTGATAAAAGAGAGCAAAGATTCTCTTGTGATCATCATGAAAGAGAACATACCTTCCGAGTCGGTCAAAAATATGCTCTCTTTTTCCAATGCAATAGATGACAAATCGTTTCTTGCGATATCTGATTCGGTCGTGACATCGCAAGGGGGCATCTACCTGATGCAGGAGCCTGAACTCTCGTTCGCCTTTGAAGAACCGGATACAAATAAAGAGGTAAACCTGCTGTTCGTACCGGTCAAAGAAGACCAGAGTCTTTCACCCGATCTTCAGCTTAGCTATATCGAGGCATTCGACCTGTTCGGCCTCGAAAATGAACAATTCAGGGTGTACTTCTTTCGTCTGATAGCGCTGAATATGGAAAAGGTCCCGTCGGATACGCCGTTCAAACTTATCCGCGGAACCTTCATCACTGTCGACTGAGCTGTCTTCTACAGAAGAGAATCGAGATCTATCTCGCAGGCCACAGTTGGCATCGCGATGTTCCACGACTCCAGGACAGCGGGATGGACTTCTCCGAAGATCCCCACATCCTTTCCGTCCGTGCTTATGATACCGCACCGGCCTTCGATGAAGCGGGGGTCCGACAGCTCCTTCATCACGAACTCTTTATTGAGGAAGTACATGAGAGTGGATATATAGCTGTTGAGCTGATTGAATCCCATGTCGGTCGATGCTGCAAGAAATCCCAGATGGTTCTTCGTCACGGTCCCCGAGTTATCTCTGTCGTCGAGATATGCGACTTTTCCCACTTCGAAGATATTGTGAGGATAGACGGCATGAGCACTGACACTCTCGCTTTCCAGAAGGGAAGGAATGATAGAAGGGCGGACATACTCATAGTTTTCGCTCATCGGATTGGCAATCTGGATGTAGTCATCTCCGCTCACGTGCATGTTGTCGATATACTCTTTCTTCGAACCGAGATAATTGTACATCATCTCCTGAAATCCCATACCGATACAGATATCCTTCACCTGACGGGAGAATTCTTCGCCCAACGTGAGTCTTCCGACTGTCGAATCTCTCGGAAGTTCCGGTTCGAAGGATGCAAGAGAACGTCCTATCATCACATCTTCGACGATATCTACGGCATGAAGGAAGTCATTCCGGTAGCGGGGAGGATCGATCTCGATGACACCGCCTGACACTCTTCCTTCGACACCCATGCGTGCAAGAGAGTCGACGATCTGCTGTTCGGACAGCTGTTCTCCGAGAGTCTTGGTCAGATAGGATACCTCGCAGGTCGCCTTCTGCTGGAAATAGTACGGAACAGTCACCGGTTCTTCTTTGGGAATCACGCATTTCACAGGTTCTATCGTATACCCCAGATCGGCACAGTCACAGGCTACGATCGATGCTGCAAGAAGCAGATCTTCGAGACCCGGGCCGCTGAATTCGAAGAAGAGATGCTCATCACCCTCTTCTACAGCTCCGATTCTGGCACTGTTGATGACCGGAGGAAACGAGAGGACATCTCCGTTATCATCGGTCAAAAGAGGGAATACCGGAGAATCGGCCACTATATGGCCGTATTCGATCCCTTTCGGATGTTTCGCGATGATCTCTCTGAGAGTGAGGTTCTCCTCCATACCCAGAGGGATGAACGAGACTTTATCAGGATCGACACCTTTGTAATGAACCGGGAATGTGATCAGATCACTTCTGTAGACTCCCATCGCGATGCTCTTTCTCTTTCTTCCGAAATTACTGCACAGTTTCTCCTGTGTCTGTATAAGGTTCTCGAGAATCTTGTCATCGACTACGACACCGGTTGCACAGAACCCAATGGAGTAAGGTCTGACCTTTGCGACCGATTCGTCAATGATCAGCTCCCTTCCCCTGCTGTCTTTCGTTTCATCGGCTGTTGAGAAAAAATCATAGTGGGGAATCTTCTTCGTCTCATAGGTGTTCAAAGCTCTTGCGACACCTGAAGCCGACCACAAATCAGGACGGTTGGTGTCGTTCAGCTCGATCTTGTAGAGGCTCTCCTGTGTATCGTGATCATCAAGCTCCGCTTTAGCGACGGGAAAGATCTCTTCCAGCTGTTCATCGCTGTATTGTCTGTTCAACAATGAATTGAATAATTTTTCATGTACTTCAATCTTTGGCATCTTATTTACTTCTCCTGAGACGGACACTCTCGATATCGGGACTGAACAGTTCCCGTAGGTCATTCAACCCCAAATGCATCAGGGCCATTCTGTCGATTCCCAATCCCCAGGCGAGAACGGGAACATCTACTCCCATCGCCTTGGTCACTTCCGGACGGAAAATACCGCTGCCTCCGAGTTCGAACCAGCCGAGAACAGGGTGTTTGATGTGAACCTCGATCGAAGGTTCGGTGAACGGGAAATACCCGGGAACGTACTTCACTTCTTCGGCTCCCGCAACTTCTTCCGCGAACATCTTGAGAAGTCCGAGCAGAGTCTTGAGATTGACATCTTCGCCGAGGACGATCCCTTCAGTCTGATAGAAGTCCGCGCCGTGGGTCGCATCCACCTGATCATATCTGAAACAGCGGGCCACACCGAAGTATTTGCCCGGGATCTTCGCCTTCGGAAGGGTCTTTGCCGAAAGGACGGTTCCCTGGCTCCTCATCACCTGGCGCCGGGTGAATTCATGGTCGAACGAATAGCGCCATCCTCTGGAACCCGTGTTCCAGCCGTTCTCGTGAGTCTTTGCCACCTGAGACAGATACGGCTCTTCGATCTTTCTGGCATGAGAGGGATTCTTTATATAATAGACATCGTGGATATCGCGTGCACTGTGGAATTGAGGCATGAACAGAGCGTCACCGTTCCAGAATTCATTTTCCACGAGGGGTCCGTCGAATTCTTCGAAACCGAGAGAAATGAGTTTGTCTTTCACCCACTGAAGATATGCACCGTAGGGATTTCTCCTCCCCGGTATCAGTCGTGCCGACGGGGTGTTGAGAGAATACGGACGGAAACTGCCGCTCTTCCATGAACCCGATGAGAGCATCGCGGGAGTGACTGAACCGAGTTCTTCTCCTGTGATGTGTTTCTCCAAAAGGGCCTTTTTCGCCTGATTTCCAAGCTCTGTGAGCCTGTAGGTGATATCTTCTCTTTCGATTACCTTGAACGGAGAATTCGCAGCTCCCCGCTTTTTCGAGTTCTTTTTCATGTAGGCGAGTTCTTCACCGCTCAGATCCTGTTCACTCAACAGTCCCGACAGACCTTTTTTCAGAACCCCGGATCCGATGAGAAACTGCTGTGGAAGAGAGTCGCTCACTACGGCTGCCTTATTCCCTTCCTGCATAGCGCATACTTTGGCTTTGCTGAGCTGCCCGAAGGCGCTGCCGGTCTCACTCTTTTCCAGGGAAAGGAGCTCGGAGAGCTGAGGAAGAGTCTTCGGTCCATCTTCTTTCAGAAGAGCAAAGATCCTTTCGGCAGGAGTGCCTATCTCGCTTTGTTTCTTTCCGAAGTCTGTTATCTCATACCAGGTGGAGACTTCTCTTTTCGTCTCTTCTATAAAGGATTTCGCTGACAGCCAGCTGAAGGCCTGATTACAGTGCCCTGTCTGGTAATCCAATTCTTCCATCAACCGGGTATTCGTGATATCTTCTCCCAGTGACACGTGTCGCAGCACCCTAATCTCTAAAGGATGTAGGCTGTGTACATCTAGTTCCATATGCTGACGCCTCTCATTTGTTACAGTATCACCTTACGTGAATAAGGTCTCATTATTGTAACGATAAGTACAAAAAAATAAAAGGGGAAACGACTATGGAGTTTTTCCCGTAAAATATGGTACACAAGAGGTATGAATAGAGAACACATCAAATTGAAACGGGCCCTGATTTCAGTTTCAGACAAAACAGGCGTGGTCGAACTGGGAAGATTTCTCACTTCGAATGGTGTCGAGATCATCTCGACCGGTGGCACCTGTTCTCTTCTGAAGAAAGAGGGGATAGCGGTTACTCAGGTAAGTGAGGTCACCGGTTTTCCGGAGATCATGAACGGCAGAGTAAAAACACTTCATCCGCTGATGATGGGAGGAATCCTGGGAAGGCGGGGAATCGATGATCAGGAGGCTGCATTCCACCACATCGGCTGGATCGACCTGGTTGTCTGTAATCTCTATCCGTTCGAGCAGACTATCCGAAAGGAATCTGTTTCTCTTGATGAGGCGATCGAGAATATCGACATCGGCGGTCCGTCGATGATCCGCAGCGGAGCGAAGAATTTCTCTTATGTGATGACAGTGACCGATCCTGCCGATTATCAGGCACTGATCGGGGAAATCGAAGAAACCGGAGTCATCTCATATGAAACGAGGAAGGAATCGGCGGCGAAGGCCTTTGCTCACACGGCACGCTACGATGCGATGATCCAGAGCTATCTCGGTGACGAGATGTTTCCCGGTGAACTTTCATTGGGGTTCACCCTCTGGGATAATACCTCGCTGCGCTACGGAGAGAATCCCCATCAGAAAGCCGCTGCCTACAAGGCGAACAGGGTGAACGGGAAGGTCGATGACATGAGTCTTCTCGATGCCCCCCAGCTTCAGGGTAAAAAACTCTCGTTCAACAACCTCGGTGATACCTGGGGTGCGATCGAAACGCTCAGAGAATTCAGTGAACCCGCCTGCGTGGTGGTGAAACACGGAACCCCCTGCGGTGTCTGTTCCAATGAAGATCTGTATACGGCACTGAAAAACGGCTTCGAAGCCGACTCTCTCAGCGCTTTCGGTTCGATCATCGCGGTCAACGGCACGTTCGATGAGAAAATGGCCTCTTACCTCTCTTCGCTGTTCATCGAAGTCCTTGTCGCTTTGGATTTCACCGAAGAAGCTCTGAAGATTCTCAAGAAGAAGAAAAACCTCCGCATTCTCCGCCTTGAGAACATCACCAGACCGAAAGAGGTTCTCAGCGGACGATTCATCGGAAGCGATCTGCTCGTTCAGACCAAAGATGCGAAAGAGGTCACTCTGGATGATCTGGAATGTGTGACAGAGAAGGAAGTCTCTGCAGAGGGAAAGAAAGAGCTTCTGTTCGCATGGAAGATCGTCAAGCATGTGAAATCGAATGCGATTCTTACCACAAGCGGAAACTGCACCTGCGGAATCGGCGGAGGTCAGGTATCCCGTGTTGATGCGACGAAGATCGCTCTGAGAAAAAGTCCGAAGGACGCTCCTCTGTATCTCGCATCCGATGCCTTCTTCCCGTTCAAAGACAGTATCGAGGCCCTCGCAGGATACGATGTGAAAGCGATCGTCCAGCCGGGAGGATCAATAAGAGATCAGGAAGTCATAGATGCATGCAACGAGGCGGGAATCGCAATGTATTTCACCCATACGAGATCATTCCTGCACGCTTAACCGAACAGGGAAGTCGCCGCTTTGACGATATCCTCGACCTGAGGAATCATGGCGGCTTCCAGATGCTTGTTAAAGGGGATGGGCATCTCCCTGCCCCCGAGTCTCACCACCGGTTTCATAAGAGAGGAGAAGGCCTTGCTGTCGGACGCGATCGTTGCGGCAATCTCTCCCGAAAATCCGCCGAAAAGGGGCGCCTCATGAACGATGAGCGCTCTTTTTGTCTTGATCACCGAATCGAGGATAGTCCGCGTATCAAGAGGACGCAATGAACGCAGATCCACGATCTCGACCGAGACTTCATCATCTTCCAGCACCCGGGCCGCCTGAGTCACAGTATCGAGCATTCTCCCGTAGGTGATGATCGTCACATCTTCTCCGATGCGCTTGATGTCGGCCTTTCCGATTTCGATGAGATATTCATCATCGGGAACAAGTCCCATCTGTCCGTAATTCTTGTGTTCGAGAAAGACCACGGGATTGTTCGATCTGATGGCACATTTCATCAGCCCTTTGGCATCACAGGGGGTTGAAGGAAATACTACGTGCAGTCCCGGCGTATTGGTAAACAGCGTCTCGAGACTCTGCGTATGCTGTGCTGCGGCCCCGGTACCGGAACCCATCGGAGTGCGGTAGACGAGAGGGACGCTCTGGGCTCCCGCCGACATGAAATGGGTCTTTGCGGCATGATTGAGCAGAGGGTCACTCGCGAGGGTGGAGAAATCTCCGTACATCACCTCGACAACAGGTCTCATCCCCATGATCGCAGCTCCTACGGCAACTCCCACGAGCCCCTCTTCGGAAACGGGCGTCTCGATGACCTGACGGGTACCGAAGCGGTCTATGAGACCGCTTGAAACCGTGAAACAGCCTCCGTAGCAGCCGACATCCTCACCGATGAGAACCACATTCTCATCCCGGGCCATCTCCTCCATCATCGCTTCTCTGATAGCTTCTCTATAACTCATCATTTTCATAGACTGACCTCATCATGGTAGACATACTCCATACTCTCTTCGAGAGTGAGTTCCTGATGATCCTCAAGGTATGAGGCGACAATAGTGTCGATGTTCTCGGATTCGCTCTGTTCGATTTCGGCTATCTGATCATATGTGATCTCTCCGCGGTCGACGAGTATCTGAGAATACCGTCCGATGGGGTCTTTTTTGGCCCACTCGGCCTCTTCCTCCCGGCTTCTGTACAACAGCTTGTCGCTTTTTGAGTGACCGCTGAAGCGGTAGGTTCTCGTCTCCAGAAGGAAAGGCCGCTTTTCTTCCCTGATGTAACGGGCTGCGTCTCTGACTTTCGAGAGGACCAGCTCAACATCGTTTCCGTCGATACTTTCGCTCTTTATCGAGTAGGAAGATCCTCTGTCGGCGATCGAATCGACAGAGACCATCTTCTTCGCGCTGCTGCTCATTCCGTACTCGTTGTGTTCAGCGAGAAAGAGGACGGGAAGAGACCATATCGAGGCCATATTCATCGATTCATGAACCACTCCCCTGTTGCTCGCCCCGTCTCCGAAGAATGCGACGACAAGATTGTCAGAACCGGAACGCTGAAGCTGAAGCGCCATTCCGGTTGCAAGGGCTACCGAACTGCCGACTACTGCCGATGATCCGGCATTGTGATGCTTCAGATCGATCAGGTGCATCGAACCGCCGAGACCTTTTGACAATCCTCTTTTGTCGCCGAAGAACTCTCCTATCATGGCTTCAACGGAAGAGCCTTTCGCAAGTGTGTGTCCGTGACAACGGTGGGTCGTCACGATCCAGTCCGAGCTGTCGATCCCGAGGGCGACTCCGGCATGAACAGCCTCCTGCCCTATCGCAAGATGGGTCGTGCCATGCATCTTATGAGTTCTGAACAACTGCTCAATCTTTCGCTCGAATGTCCTTGACCGGATCATCAAGGTAAGAATAGCTACCGGTGATGTGCTTTCCAAGGTATCCTCCTACACTTCTTTACGATAGATCTTTTCTATATAACCCATATACTGAATATGATAATCTTCATGCTCGTAATGATGTATGATGGTATCGTCTATGAATTGATCGGGAGAAAGGAGTGTCCTGCTCGCCTTACGGCAGCAGAATACAAGATCGGCCTCTTCATAGCCGATAAAGGAGTCGAAGTGATGAACGGTCAACCCGGTCTCTTTGATCTTGTCCACATCACGGCCCGAATGCCTTCCGCAGTAGGTGAGTACATCACGATACTCCTTCGGGAAAAATGAGCAGGAGAACGAATCTGATTTCTCAAGAAGGGAAAATGTGTGTCTGGTATTTCTCACAACGACTGTGAAAACAGGCCTGTTCCACATCACACCGAGAGAACCCCATGCGGCTGTCATAGGATTGATGTGTTCGTTGTCTGTTGCCGTGATACAGAACCATTGATTCTTGATCAATGAGAAAATCCTGCTTTCGAATGATGCTGCCGATATTTGCGTAAACATGCCTTCCCTCCGAATCATCTGAGAATAGATGCCAGGACTTTACCGCAACAGACGGCATGGAAGGAAGTCATGACTAACCGTAGCTGTAATTATATAGCTGCCGATATGTAAAGTCAACATGACCATAATAATGAGAATTCGGGAACATTATATATTTTACCATCTCTGTTTTGCCCGGATTTCACCTGTGAAAGACTGTCTATTTACCTTCATTACAATCATTTACACTTCACCCGCCAAGCATGCCTTTATTTTCCCTCTGCTTGACAGGTAACCCTTTTTTCTGGTATCCAAGTAGCTATCAACGGTCTCATTTCGTTAAAGGAGATGCTATGTCATCGATTGCAATTCCTGCCCTCACCAAAGATCTTAAGCGTGTTCTCATAGATGCAGACACGATCGCCCGCCGAGTGAATGAACTGGCAATAAAGATCAACACCGATTATGCCGGTATCAACGACAAGCTCATTATCGTGGGAGTCCTCAAAGGTTCTTTCATCTTTCTGGCTGATCTGTGCCGCAAACTCGACATTTCTCATGAAGTTGATTTCATCAGCCTTTCCAGTTACGGAAACTCGGACCAGTCGACAGGTAATGTCCGGATGATCATGGATACCCGGGAGAATCTGGACGGCAAGCATGTGCTCATCATCGAAGATATTCTCGACAGCGGCTATACTCTCGATTATCTGTGCAGGAACTTCACCAGCAGGAACGTCGCATCGCTGAAGACCGCTGTGCTGCTGGACAAACCGGACAGAAGAAAAGTCGATGTGACTCTTGATTATATCGGGTTCGAGATCCCCGATGTCTGGGTGGTAGGCTACGGTCTCGATTACGCGGAGCGTTACAGGACACTTCCATATATAGCGGAGATGATTCCTGTTATCAAATAAGTATCAGTTACACAAGGATTATTAGTTCATGGACAACAAATTTTACGTAGGTTACTCTTCAATTCACAAGTTGGTGAAATCACTCGCTCATCGTCTGATGGAATCAGGTTTCGATCCCGATGTGATCGTCGCGATCGGATCGGGAGGATTCATCCCTGCAAGAATCATGAAGACATTCATCAACCGGCCGATTCTGGCTGTCGGTATTTCCTATTATAATTTGGACCATAAACACATGACTCATCCCCAGAAGATACAGTGGATCGATGAAACCGAGAAACAGCTTGAAGGAAAGAAGGTGCTGCTTATCGATGAGGTTGATGATACGAGAATGACACTGAGCTATTGTGTGAGAGAACTGTTGTCGAACAATCCGAAGGATATTGCTGTATTGGTGCTCCATAATAAGAAGAAGAAGAAAGATGCAGATTTCCCCCCTCAGATCACCCGTTACTTCGCAGGATTGGACATCGAAGATCTGTGGATCAAATATCCATGGGATGCAGACGATATTGATGCACATGATAGAAACGAACAATTAATGCTGAGTGGTGGTACACAAAGCAGCAAGGAGCAATAACATGAGCGTAACTGCAATAGTAGGAGCCCAATGGGGTGATGAAGGTAAAGGGCGCGTAGTCGATTATCTGGCACAGAAAGCCGATGTTGTCATCCGCTTTCAGGGCGGAGACAATGCCGGCCATACAGTCATCAATGACAAAGGTAAGTTCGCCCTGCATATAGTCCCTTCCGGTATTTTCAATCCGGAAACCGTCTGCATCGTAGGAGCAGGCACTGTCGTCAACTTCGACACGATGAGCGTAGAGCTTGATACGGTCGCCTCTTCAGGCGTCTCGATAGACAATCTCTTCATCGACCGGAGAGCTCACCTGATCATGCCTTTCCACTGTCTGCTCGACGGAGCCGAAGAGGCAAGTAAGAAAAGCGGATGGGCCGTCGGTACGACAAAGAGGGGTATCGGTCCCTGTTACAGCGACAAGGCGAACAGAGTCGGCATCAGAGCCTCGGACATCCTTGATGAAGAACGTCTCAGGGTACGGTTGGAGATGATGCTCCCTCAGAAGAACAGAGAACTTGAATATTATGGTCTTCCTCTGGTCGATATCGAAGACCTGATGGCTCTGTGCAGAAAATGGAAGGACCGTTACGGGAAAAAGATCATAGATACAGTTCCGGTAGTGAAAAAAGCCATCCAGAACGATAAGGATATCGTCCTCGAAGGTCAGCTGGGAATCATGAGAGACCTCGACTGGGGAATCTATCCCTATACGACCAGCAGCAATCCAACCGCAGGCGGAGCGACCAACGGCGCCGGCATCTCACCGAAACATATCAATGAGATCATCGGAGTCTTGAAAGTCTATTCCACAAGCGTCGGCGGCGGACCGTTTCCGACAGAGCTTCTTGATGCCGACGGTGAAAGGCTGCGGACTGTCGGTTCCGAATTCGGTGCGACCACCGGCAGACCGAGACGGTGCGGCTGGTTTGATGCTGTTGCAGCTTCATTCAGCTGCTGGGTCAATGGTTTCACCTCTCTGGCTGTGACAAAACTCGATATCCTCGACTCGTTCGAAACAATCAAGATCTGTACCGGATACATGCTTGACGGAGAACTGATCACCGATCTTCCCGACACCGCCGGTCAGGAAAAAGCTGTTCCTGTCTATGAAGAATGGGAAGGTTGGCTCACCAATACCGCCGAGGCCAGAACATGGGAGGAACTCCCCCCGAAAGCTCAGGCATACATCACAAGACTGGGAGAACTCACCGGAGCCCCTATCAAATTCATCTCGGTCGGACCCGAACGCGACCAGATCATCATACTGTAAAGGAAACGTCACATGAGCAGCTCTTTCGATCACAATACGTTCATCTCCCCTTTCACATGGCGATACGGCAGTGAGAGAATGAGAAGTATCTACAGCGAGACTCACAAGAGATCGCTGCTGCGCACCATCTGGATAGCCATTGCCAGCGTCCAGATGAAGGCGGGACTTGTGAAGACAGAGCAGGTCGAGGATCTCATCGCTCACAAGGATGAGATCGATATCGACCGGGCAAGCGAGATTGAAAAAGAGATCCACCATGATCTCATGGCAGAGATCAAAACCTATGCCGAAAAGTGTCCGACAGGAGGTCCGATCATCCATCTTGGTTCAACGAGCATGGATGTACTGGACAACATGGACGTGATGAGACAGAAAGAGGCTCTGATCGAGATCCGCAGGCTCACTATTCAGCTGCTCGAAGCTCTTTTAAAGAGGATCGAAGAGGAAAAAGATCGTCCCTGTATGGCTTTCACCCACATTCAGCCTGCCGAACCGACCACAATAGGCTACCGCCTTGCACAGACTGCTCAGGATCTCATCGCAGATCTGGAAGATCTGGACCGGATGATCGCAAGGATCAGAGGGAAAGGGATTAAAGGAGCCGTGGGAACCAGTGCTTCGTATATGGCCCTGCTTGAAGGAACAGGTCTCAGTTCGTTCGAATTCGAAAAAGAAGTCATGGACCAGCTTAACATAGAGGCCTTTGAGGGAGCCACGCAGGTATATCCGAGAAAACAGGATTACCGCATAGGAACGATTCTGTCGGGTCTGTGTGCTTCTTTGAACAAATTCGCCCTCGATCTCAGACTGATGCAGAGCCCTCCTGTCGGAGAATGGAGCGAGCCGTTCGGAGCCAGGCAGGTCGGTTCATCGGCGATGCCCTTCAAGCGCAATCCGATCAACAGCGAAAAGATCGATTCACTGTGCAGGTTCGCCGCATCCCAGGTGGATGTACTGTGGCATAACAGCGCGAACATGATACTGGAGAGAACTCTGGATGATTCGGCTAACAGAAGAATCGTTCTTCCGCAGCTCTTTCTCACCTGTGATGAAGTGCTCAACACCACCGTCAGGTTGGTGAGGAATATGAACTTCCATTATCCTGCAATAGAGAAGAATCTGGCTCTTTACGGCCCTTTTGCCGCAACAGAGAAAGTACTGATGGCACTGGGAAGAAAAGGAGCTGACAGACAGAAGATGCATGAGGTCATCCGTGAACACTCACTTAAGGCATGGCCTGCTGTTCAAAACGGTCAAAGCAACCCTCTGCTCTCACTTCTCAGCGGTGACGACAGGATTCTCGCCTACCTTGATAAAGACGAGATCGCTTCACTGCTCGATGCCTCGGACTATGTGGGAGATGCCCCGCTGAGAGCACAGCGGATTGCCGATGAGATCAGAAAAGTAATCTGAGTCCACCTTTCAGCGCATAATAATAGAGGATCATCCTCGGAATCCTGGACAGACAGGCAAGAGGCACCTTCGAGAAGTCGACATGTACCATTCCGCTGATCCAGCAGACTGTCGAAAACGGAATCGGAGTGAGCCCTGCTATGACAATAGCCCACGTTCCGTATTTTTTTATCAGCCTCTCTCCGTCTTCTGAAAACCCGCCGGTTATCGTCCTGACGATCGAAAGATGTCCGAGCAGCCGCCCGATCCAGTATCCTCCGATCCCTGCGATCGCAGAGGCGAATGAGATCACCGCCAGGAAAATGACGGGATCGAATTCGAAAGCGAACGGGAATACGACATCGACCGAAAAAGGGACGATGAACATATCGACAAACAGAGTGAAGAGGAACAATCCCGGATAGCCGAGATCAACAGTCACTGTTCTGGCAATACTTTCCATCTGAGGCCGCAGAAAGGCGAAGACCGTAAGAAAAAGGGCAACGAATATCGACAGAAAGACCACCGTCCTCCTTACGATCACCGACCAGTCGAGTTCTCCTTCTTCCGTGAAATATGATTTTTTGAAGACTAATTTCTTTCTGTTTCCTTTTGCGATCATAATACTCTCTTTGTGATGACCGCTTCAAACTGGTCGAAGAAGTTCTGCAGTGATTCACCTGTCAATGAGAGAGAGCCTCTGAACACAGGAGCCTTACCTCCGCCTTTAGCGCCGAAGAGGTCCAGCAGCTGCTCTTTCAAGCTTGCAAACACGGCAGATTCGTCACCGATCCCTTTGAGTGCGATTAGATAGTTCGCTCTTCCATTTTCTTTCACTTTCACAGCTGCCATGGCGATATTGTCAAATGTGAACACGAGATTAGCAGCAGAAGACAATGCGTCATCGGAAAAAGAGGAAAGATCCAATGTTACGACAGGAACTCCTTCATATCCTCTTTCTTTCATAGCCGACTGAAGCATATACTCTATTGCATACTGCTCACTCTCATGCACAGTCCTTTTAAGATCCGCGATCTGTGATTTCATCTCGTCGATACGGGAAGTGATCTTCTGTTCAGGGGTACTGAGCTGAGTTTTCAGATCTTCGATGATCCGCCCGCGTGAACGGATGATCTTTCGGGCATCGTCTGCGACCGCGAAAAATAATCTCACATGATTTCTGATGTATTCTTTGGAATGAAACAATACCGTTTCGATCTCGGCGACAGAATCAAGATGGATCCCTCCGCAGGCGATATCGTCGTATCCCTCTATAGTAACGATCCGTATGTCACCGCTTACTTTCGCTGGACGTCTTAACTCCATCCGCGCAGCTTCACTTTCACAGACGACTTTTGTAGATATCAAAGAACCGGAAAGGATGGCCCTGTTCACTTCATCTTCGATCTCATAGATCACAGAAAGAGGGATCTCATCTTCACCGGTCTCGATGGAGAGCACCTCCTCTCCGAGATGAACACTGACGGTATCTATTGAGAAGCTGTTATAGAGTATTCCGCTGATCAGATGCTGGCAGGTATGTTCTCTCATATAATGATACCTGTGATCCCAATCAAGAGAAAGGATGTAGCTTTCTCCTCTCGTCAGCGATCCGGCATCGCTGACGATGTGGAGGATCTCTTTATTTTCGTTGTATCGCGTGTCGAGGATCTTTACATCGCCGATCGTCCCCCGGTCTCCGGGTGGTCCCCCTCCTTCGGGATAGAATATCGTCTGGTCGAGGATGATACCGTATTGCTTCTTATATGGGACTATATCTGCGATTGTGACCGCAATCTCTTTTTCATAGCCTTTTTTCAGGTACAATTTCTCTGTTTCAATCATAGCTACACACTACTGTTTTTTTTCTTCAGCGTCCATATTGCTCTTGTCGCAGAGAGCCTGTGTTGGTATCTTAATCACATAATAGGAGCGAGAAAACGATGTCTTTATTAAAATCAGCATGGGAAATTGCATTGGAAAGGACTGAAGGAATCGAGGCAGATTCCGATAAGATCAGAAAGGATGGTCTCATCGACAAGGGAAAGCGGATCGCCGGAACATATCTGAGCGATATCGAAGCTACCTTCGAACAGCTCGAATCGAATGTGAAGGAACATTGTGAAGAAGACAGACCGTTCGTCATTCAAGGACTTTCAATGACGCTTCTGGCGAATGTCGCTCTGCCTCAGAACGATGAGTTCAAAGAGCGTATCGAGAGGATGCAGCGTATCGCATCGGTCATCGACGGAGAAGAAGGAGATTCGGTTGAGCTTCTCGGTCAGATCGCCTCCTTCATGGAAAAGTATCTGGAAGCGAAAGAGACCCTGCTTGAACGTGCCCGCGCGCAGTACAAGCCGATGTTCGAACAGAAGAAGCAGCAGATGATGAGTCAGTACGGCCGTTCGACCTATTCTTCGATGGAACAGGATCCCGAGTTCATTCAGTTCATACAGAAGAACTACAATCAGCTGGCAGACCAGTATCAGCAGACACTGGACGGGGCGAAAGATCAGCTCAAAGAGAAATGGAATCTCGAGTAGAAAACCGGGGCAATGAAGATCATTGCCCCCTTCTCTCTTAATCTACCCAGTAGGGGGCCATACGGTCGGCAAGCTGTTTCTCGTATGCATCCCAATCTGTTATCACAGATGCGGCAACTCCCTCTTCACAGGCAGCTTTAGCAACAGCCACAGCTTCAAAGGTGATCACTCTCGGATCGAAGGGCTTTGGAACGATATAATCTCTTCCGAACGAGAAGTTCCTTCCGCCGTACGCCTTTGCCACAACCGGCGGAACATCTTCTTTTGCCAGTGCGGCAAGAGCCCTGGCTGCCGCCATCTTCATCCCTTCGGTAATCGTTGTAGCACGCACATCGAGAGCTCCTCTGAAAATAAAGGGAAATCCGAGAACATTGTTGATCTGATTAGGATAATCGCTTCTTCCGGTAGCCATGATCACATCACTTCGTGTTGCAACTGCCAGATCGTAGGAGATCTCGGGGTTGGGATTGCTCATCGCGAATACGATCGGATCTTTGGCCATGGAGCGGAGCATATCGGGAGTAACACAGTCGGCAACCGAAAGTCCCATGAAGACGTCGGCATTGACCATCGCATCGCTGAGAGTCCTCAACTCTGTCTCTTTGGCAAATTCCATCTTCTCTTTCGAGATCGCTTCTTCTCTACCTTTGTAGATAACACCTTTACTGTCAAGCATCGTTATGTTCTCTTTTTTCACCCCGGCGGCTATGAACATCTTCGCACAGGAGATTCCTGCAGCACCCGCCCCGTTGACGACCACATGGATCTCATCAAGCCGTTTTTTCACGATCTCGCAGGCATTCATCAATCCTGCAGTGCTTATGATCGCAGTCCCGTGCTGATCATCGTGGAATATCGGGATATTACACTGTCTGATGAGCTCCTGTTCGATCTCGAAACACTCGGGGCCTTTGATATCCTCCAGATTGACTCCGCCGAATGTAGGCTCCATCGCTTTCACCATCTCGATGATCTTCTTCGGGTCCTTCTCGTCCAGCTCAATGTCAAACACATCGATGTCGGCAAATCGTTTGAACAGGACACCCTTCCCTTCCATCACCGGCTTGGAAGCGAGCGCTCCTCTGTCACCCAGTCCCAATATCGCAGTTCCGTTCGAGATGACCGCAACGAGATTACCTTTCGATGTGTAGCGGTAGGCATTTTCAGGATCCTTTTCTATTTCCAGTACGGGTTTTGCCACACCCGGCGTATAGGCAAGTGACAGTTCTTCACTCGTGGTACACGGCTTAGTCGGTACTACGGAAACCTTTCCGGGTTTTCCGTCCAGCTGGTGATATCGAAGCGCCTTCTCTTTCAGCACATCCATTGTGTTCTCCTTACTCTTTCTCAAAATCGAGGTCATAGTGTAATTCATAGGTATCATTCAGCTCGATCATCACCTTCTGAAGTGACGGAGGAACCGGACATCCATGCTCTTTTCTATACAGATAGGCTTCCCATTCTTTTTCTCCGGCGGTGTAGATTCTCTGTTCGCCGGGAGCTTTCTCACTTGCCCTGATCTGCCGGCAGATATTTCCTGCAATCTTCTTGAAGATCTCTATTCCCATGAAACGTTCAGGATCAATTGCAATAAAGAAATGGCCTAACGGATAAGGGATAGGATTGTGGTTCTCATCAAAACCGTTCAATTCCTTCATGAACGATCCATCTTGTAATGCTGCTGAGAGAATTTCGACAATCATTGCATAGCCGAATCCTTTGTAGCCACCTGTTTGATCGCCGATTCCGCCAAGAGGAGTGAGAGCGGCATTGCCTGTGGTCAGATCTTTGAGAACCTGCTGAGTGTCGGTTCTGGTCTTCCCGTCTCTGCCGATGACCCAGCCGGGAGGCAGATCCTTTCCCGCCCTGCCGTAGACTTCGATCTTGCCCCTCTGTGAGACACTGGTGGCACAATCGAGAACGAAGGGAAACGGTTCATCGGTAGGAATACCGAAGGTGAGAGGATTGGTCCCCATCATATTCTCCACTCCAAAAGTCGGAGCTATGGAAGGACGTGCGTTCGTTCCTGTGATTCCGATCATATCCGCATCGGTAGCCATCGTCGCATAGTAGCCTGCAATTCCGTAGTGGGTCGAATTTCTTACAGCAACCATTCCCATTCCATACTCTTTTGCCTTCTCGATGGCCATAGTCATCGCTTTTTTCGCAATGACGTGTCCCATCCCGTTATGTCCGTCGAGTACTGCCGCAGTCATATCATCCTTGAGGACCTCGATCTCGGTCACCGGATTCAGTATCCCTTTATTGATGCGGTCTATATAGATCGGCTTCAAGCGGCCGATTCCGTGAGAGTCTATCCCTCTCTTATCGGATTCTATAAGGACCTCCCCTATGATCTTCGCATCCTCTTCTCTGATCCCGACAGCTTTGAGGGCGTCTTCCATGAAGTTCTCCAAGGTGTCAAAATCCATCCAGGCGCAATCTTTATACGCATCACCATAATCCATATCATCCTCCTGAAGCCGTCTTTGTATCAGGCTATCACTAATTCTATCTTCCTTTGAACGAAATCCTTCGGTGAAAGCATCTTCCTGCCGCTTTCATCCGTTATAAGCACATCTATCTCATCGATGCCGACTGTCACATAGTTCGAGACAACACCGATTTTGTTTCCGGCAGCCACGACGATCACAGGACCGACCGTTCGCTCGATCATCTCTCTGGTCGTCTGAGCTTCCTCGATGATCGGGGTGGTCAGTCCCTCGGAAATACTGCATCCGTCAACTCCGATGACCGCTTTATTCGCATAGACCTGAGAGAGTACAGGTTCACTCATGCCTCCAGAGACAGAGTGACTTCTCATCCGGTACACTCCGCCGAGGAGGATCAGAGAGAATTGTGAACTCTCATCAACGACCCTCACCGCATCGATATTGTTGGTCACGATCGTGATCCGTTTTCCTTTCAGCGCCCGTATGACCTCGAAAGTTGTAGACCCGCTGTTAATGAAGACGGTATCACCATCTTCTATGAATTCGACGGCCCGTTTCGCTATCGAGATTTTCTGCTCTCTCTGTTTTTGCGATTTTTCGCTATATGCAGGTTCTACCGGTAATACGCGGCGTTGTAAAGCACCACCATGAGTTCTTTCAACCAATCCCCTTTTCGCCAGTGCATCAAGATCTCTGCGGATGGTGAGCTCACTTACTTGGAAAAGAGCACTCAACTCATTTACATTGACGACAGTATCGCGGTTGATGATCTCGATTATCTGTCGCTGCCTGTCGGCAGGTATCACTGGCATACAGGATCTCCTATCTTTTTTGTACCTTTTTGTATTATATTGTTTGTTTTCGTTCAAGTCAATGAACGTTTATTTGTGTTTTGTAAAAAATGTATTCGGTTTTTATTACAATATAAAATGACCGTTTCTCTGGATCATAAGATATTTTTCACTATTGATGAAGATAATGGTAAAATAGAATCATTCTGGAGGAGATACTATGAATATTGGAATAATCGGATGTGGAATTATCACACAGGAAGCTCATATACCAGCCCTGCTGCGATTACAGGATAAGATCAAGGTAAGAGCCTTATGCAACCACAGTGAAGAGAAGGGAAAGATCGTCCGGAATCTACTGAATGATGAATCTCTTCCCATCTACTCCAATTGGAAAGAAATGATCGAAAAAGAGAAGGGTCTGGATGCCGTTCTGATCGCTTTGCCCATCAAATTGAGTTATGAGGTGAGCAAAGGATGTTTGGATGCGGGTGTGGCTGTCTTGTGCGAGAAACCGGTTGGAGCAGATACAACAGAAGCGCACAAGACGCGCACCTGGGCATCTGAGAAGTATCCTCTCTATATGACAGGTGAGAATTTTCACTTCAAGAGAGCTACGATGAAGGCATTGAAGATCATCGAAAGCGGTAGGATAGGGACTTTGCATTCAATTCAGATGAATGTGTTCAAATTTATGTTTGATGATAACAAATACAACAAGACTCTGTGGAGAAGTAATAATAGGTATCCGGGAGGCTATCTGATGGATGGAGGTGTCCACAATGTGCATACTATACAGCAGTTTGCCGGTCCCGTTGAAAGTGTTATGGCAAAAACGCTGTCGGTTAACCCCAGATTGGGAACACATGATACGGGCTTTGCCATCCTGAAACACACGGGGGGAATTCTCACCTCCTACAATATGGCCATGCAGCATGAAGCGCCGGCAGAAGGTATTAAACTCTTCGGGACAAAGGGCTCTTTGATTGTGAAAGATGATGAGATAAAGGTAATCTCTCCTGAAGGGGACGTTGAGGTTATTTCGGTGCAGGATGAAAACACATTCTATCTGGAATGGCTTGAATTCTATAACGCATATACGGCAAAAACAGGATCCCCGATACCCCAGGATATGGTGATCAATGATGTGATGATAATAGAAAAGATGCTTGAATCGAGCGATGAAGGAAAAGAGGTATATCTATAACGCACCGGTCGGTCTTCCTTAAAGAGAGGAATTGATACACATCTTTTCAATTTACCTGATTGACATGGGGTTGAACTGAATCCTCTTTTCTGGTATCTTCGCTATTGCAATGGTGCCGTACCCAAGTGGTAAGGGACAGGTCTGCAAAACCTCCATGCATCGGTTCGAATCCGATCGGCACCTTAAAAAGGCAGCTACTTCGATGGTAGCTGCCTTTTTCATATGTTCTGAAATCAACTCTATTAGAGAAGTTTGTCTTCCATGACCTTCAGGAAATGGAAGGTGGAATCACTTTCGATGAAGGCCCACGATTTTCCTCTCTTAAGGACGATTCCTTCCACGACCTGCTCGACGCTCTGAACTCCTGCGCCCATCTTCGCCTGTTCATAACTTGTGAATGCTGTTCCGTACCGCTGGACTCTCTTCGAATGAGGAGGGATCACATAGGTGCACGGTGATCCGAGAACCTCTTTCTGAGCTGCAGCTTCACTTAACCCATTCGCGAAATGGCCGATCGAATTCTCCACTCCGAGACAGAAGGTCTGATCTGTACCGCCTTCGTACATGGCCCACGGATTGAACGGCCTTCCGCCGTACTGCATCCACAGGTTGTTGAATCTGAACGGAATCTCATCTTCCTGAACTGCCGCAGGACCTGAGAAGAAGGAGAAGTAGACCATCTGCTGATTCGGATTGATCACGCTGGACCAGCCGAGTTTCGAATCATCCGGGACTTTCCCTGTGATGAAATCGGTAAAACCGATCATTCCCGGAACCACTGACAGATCACAGGTACCGCCCGAACGGAGAGGGGTCTTACCCAGATCGTCGAAGTTTACGCCCATCGCCAGGCGACCGGTAGTATCGAATTCGGTACCTTTCGGTGCGGTGCAGTACTCTTTCGCACTCATGTTGATGACGCAGCCCGATTCGAGAAATGGTGAACCTACGGTATTGTGCCATGCGGCATTCACTTCCATGGGCTTTTCGCTTCTGTTCTCGATCGTCGTGCTGCTGTAGAGAACCGGATGTCCGGGAAGAAGCATCTCGATCTTCTTCGCAGTGAACGGATACTCTTCGGGACCGTTCATGGAAGATAAAAACCATGTTGCTCCGGTTTCGGCATCGGTGCCGTATTTGACCACGTTCCATACACCAGCGGTAGTGAACCCGTGAGCCGGGAGTTCTACTCCGTCAAACGTATTGGGAGGACCGAAGTTCGGGAAGCAGAAGAAATTCCCTCCCAGCTGATACATCAGCTCGGTATCTCCGTAGAATTCGTGATTCTCATCTTCCATGACTGAAGGTCCCTTACCGAGGAAATAGTACATGGGATGGGCATTCACCCTTCCTCCGTATTTATTCGTATTGCTCAGTTCTCTGACCATAGACCCGTGGTCTTCGATCACAGCCTTGATCAGATCGTTAGAAACCATCGTCGCATCGCGGTCCTTCCACAGTCGAATCCTTTTTACGTCCATTTCTTTTGTGCCCCTTCCCATATAAAATCAGCCGGTGCTCATCTATCCCGTTCCTAGTGAAAAAAAATATAAAGCAGGCTATACTGTATCTAACCATTATTGTACCATGATAGTTACGTATGAACAACTTTCACCGGCAAGGAGATGCTCATGATAAGTGAAAAAAGACTCCATTTTACACTGCAGACAGCTTCAACCACCTATCTTTTCAGAGTGGATGAAACAAATCATCTTGAACATCTCTATTACGGAAGAAAGATCGGAGCTACCGAAGACCTTCATGCTACCTATGACAAGCATACGATTCCGATGGGAAACACGATCAGCTACGATATCGAACACCCATCTTATTCTCTCGACAATATCTGTCTGGAAACATCGACTTTGGGAAAAGGTGATTACAGAGAACCGTCGGTCATAATCCGGCTGGAAAGCGGTGAGATCATCAGCGATTTCACCTACAGGGAACACCGGATCATCAAAGGAAAACCCCGGTCGTTCTCAGGTCTTCCCGAAAGCTATACCGACAAAGGCGATTCAGCGATGACTCTGGTCGTCGTCACCGAAGATGCGGCCACCGGTGTCCGTCTCGAGCATTTTTATACGACCTTCGACCTGTCGGATGTCATCGTCCGAAAGACTGCTGTGGTGAACAACAGCAGCCAGAAGATAATCATCGAACGGCTGATGAGTCTTCAGCTTGACCTCGACAGACGGAATCTGAAGCTGACAACCTTCGACGGAGCCTGGGGAAGAGAACGTTACAGACATACCAGAGATATCACCGAAGGGATTCACATCAATGACAGCAAAAGCGGTGTGAGCTCATCCAAACATAATCCGTTCATCATGGTGGAAGACTCCAACTGCAGCGAGAACTGCGGCGAAGTATACGGTTTCAACCTGATCTACAGCGGGGACCACAGCGAGATCGTGGAGAAAAACCAGTGGGAAAAGGTGAGAATCCTTGCGGGACTCAATCCGGCAACATTCCGGTGGCATCTCCATTCTACTCAGAAATTCCATTCCCCCGAGGCTGTTATGACATTCAGTTTCGAAGGGACCAACGGAATCTCTTCGAATTTCCACCGTTTCATCAACAGCCATATAGTAAGAGGGAAATGGCGGTATCATCAGCGCCCGATAGCATTCAATAACTGGGAAGCGACCTACTTCAATTTCAATGAGACGATGCTCGTCTCCCTCGCGAAAGAAGCTGCGAAGATGGGTATGGAGCTGTTCGTCCTTGATGACGGATGGTTCGGATCAAGGGAAGATGACACCACGTCTCTCGGAGACTGGATGGTCAATTCCAAGAAGTTCCCGAACGGACTGACTTCGCTGTCCAGGCGGGTACACTCGCTGGGAATGATGTTCGGACTGTGGTGTGAACCGGAGATGATCAGTAAAAAGAGTCTTCTCTATGAGAACCATCCGGACTTTCTGGTTCAGCATCCTTCGCGCAAACCTTCACCCGGAAGAAACCAGTTCCTCCTCGATCTGACCAGAGAGGATGTAAGAGAGTACCTGTTCGACACTCTCAGCGATATCTGGAAGGTCGCCGAGGTCGATTATGTAAAATGGGATATGAACCGGACATTCTCCGATCTGTTCTCTCATCAGGTTCCATTCAGACAGGATGAGTTCACCCATCGCTACATGCTGGGGCTGTATGAGCTTCTCGAACGTTTCACCCGGGCATTCCCCCACATACTGTTCGAAGCGTGTGCCAGCGGCGGAAACCGGTTCGACCTGGGCATGCTCCACTACATGAGCCAGATTTGGACAAGCGACAATACCGATGCGTTCTCCAGAGTCTTCATTCAGGAGGGAACAAGCTGCGGCTATCCTCTTTCGACGATATCGAATCACGTGAGCAGCGTCCCCAATCATCAGACACTCAGGACAACATCTCTGGACACCCGGTTCAATGTCGCATGTTTCGGCGTTCTGGGATATGAACTTGACCTTAACGCCCTTTCGAACAGGGAAAAGAAACAGATCTCCGACCATATCGCCTTCTACAAACAGCACAGAACATTACTGCAGTACGGACAGTTCTACAGAATAGAGAGCACAGAATGCAATTCAGACCAGATCGTCTGGGCTCTTTCAAATTTCGACCGCAGCGAGATTTTAGTCTTCCATTTCCAGATTCTCGCACAGGCGAACTGTGCATCTACGACGCTGAGAATTCCAATAGTAGATACCTCGATGACCTACAGGGTGACTCCCCGCCCCCATCAGATCGATGTGGCGGCCTTCGGTTCGCTGATCAATATGATCAGTCCTATCCATATCAAAGGAGGCGGGAGTATCGAGAAGCTGGTACGTGAGAATGTTCATCTCGACAGCGAGATAGAATACTACGTCACCCCCGGTGATATCATCGCCTACAGGGGAATAAGTCTCAATCAGCAGTTCAGCGGAACAGGATACGACAAGGAAACCCGTGTCCTCGGCGATTTCGGTTCGAGGATATACCATCTTGAGGCCGTCGAGAATTGAATATGATGAAAGTTCATGTGATCAGACCACGCGAAGAGAGTCCCCTGTTAGCCCGCTGCATCGAACTGAGAAGAAAGATCTTCATCGAGGAGCAGAATGTCGCCTATGAGATCGAACAGGATGGACTGGACAGGGATTCCTACCATCTGCTCGTAGAGGACGAAAGCGGATTCATCGCGACGATGAGAGCTCAGCCGAAAGAGAATAAAATCAAATTCGGAAGAATCGCCGTTGTCAGACAACGGCGGTCTCAGGGGATAGGTTCTTATATCGTGAAAGAGGCTCTCAAGCTCTTTCCCGAAACGATGATCTACCTGCATGCACAGGAACATGCCGTAGGATTCTACCGGTCTCTAGGTTTCCTCCCCACCGAGGAGAGAACCGTCGAAGCGGGGATTGCCCATATCACGATGATTTACACTACTTGAGCGCGAACGTCACATTCACAGAATGGGAGACGGAGATGGTCGAAACCGGAAGCTGAGTCGGGGCGCTGTCAGCCATCATCATACTCTTTGCCATCTCGGCACGTGCCGTTCCCACATAGCCTGCGGAAGAGTAATCACTGATCACAAGTGCATCGGATAAAGTGAGATCTGCAGCTTCGGCATACATGGACCCTTTTTTCAGAGCATCCTCGAAGGCTTTGATACGGGCTTCATCGTAGATACCGCTCATATCCTCCTTGAAGAATTCGATCGATGAGAGCGATATATTCGTCACCTCTCCAAGCGAATCCAGAATGGAAGGAAGAAGCTGACCGTCGGTGTCTATGTCGTGCAGAATGACCGAGATCGACTGACTGACTCTCTGTCCGACCAGTTCTCTCTTATTCTCGATGTACTGGTATTCGGGAGAAAAATCGTAAGTATTGGTCTGAATATTCTTCTTATCGACTCCAAGGGCTTCCAGTTTGTCCAGGATCGTATTGATCTTGGAGTTCACAAGATGCTGGGCTTCTTTGGTGGTCTTTGCCAGTTCGCTTGACCGTACAGTGAACGAAGCACTGTCGGGGGTTATCATAAGTGTGGCGTTACCTGTCACACTGACAGTCTTGTTCTTTTCAACTACAGAGACCGTGCTGCAGGAGAAGAGAAGAATAAAGACCGCAGCCGCAAGGGCTGTCATTTGCACGTATCGTTTCATAAAAGTCCTCCATGTTTTGAAGCATATCGCAGGAAAAAGGCCTGAGCGATCATCATAATTCCGTTATCGTATTCTCCGGTTCCCATAGAGTCGATCACCGTCTTTACAGGAATATCGAGAATATCGACCTGCTCATTCTCGTCAAGAGATTGTCCGGCAATTCGGGTGAGCCCCTCGACGAAGTAGATCCATACCCGGTTGTTCATGAATGCGGGATTCGGAGAAACGGTCCCGAGAAGGACAGGCTCTTTCAGTCCTACACACCCGGTCTCTTCAAGAAGCTCCCGTTTCCCTGCCTCAAGGACATCCTCATGGTCATCGACAGTTCCTGCAGGAAACTCGATGGTGACAGTTCCCGATCCGTGACGGTACTGGCGCACCATCTTGAAATGGGGAACACCTTTTTCATCAAGAAACCACGGAACCATCGTCACCCATCTGGGAGCATCAAGCGAAACGAAAACTCCTTCTCTCCCGTCGGTAGATTTTCTTCTCACTTCATCCAGATTGAAAATCGCACCGTCATACACCCGCCTTACTTCTTCGGTTTTCCAGAGAAGATGTTTTGAATCTGTCATCGATTATCTCCTGTCAATGTGATAAACATATTCATCAGCTATATGTTACACCACTTTATCTATTAATCATATTATCAAAAATTGTGACCGTCGGGTCAGGAAGCCGGTCTTCTTCTCTTTTCATGTGAGACAGATAGGGAATCCCCACCTGTCTGCACAGCTGTATTCCCCGACTTTCCTGTCCTCCCGTAAAAAGAGCTCCCACTACTGCGATGAAGTTCGTTCTGGCCACGGCGATCTCCCTCATCATTTCGATGGAGGAAGAACCGGTATCGAAGATGAACATAACACCTGTAAGTTCCGGAAAAACGGTGAGAACTTTTGAGATCTTCTGTTGATTCAAAGAGGAAGTGCGGATGAACAGCAGAGGAGTTCTCACTATCTTCTCATCGTTTTCCAGCGCATCGGAAGATATGATAGTGTATTTCATACCGGAAGCATCGAGAGGAGCAAACATCCTTTCGACCGACCGCTCGTCCTGCTTTGTCACGAGCAGTACCTTATGGGATGTCTCTTTCGTTATGTTCATACTCCACAGAGTAAAGAAAGTTCCTCATTTAGGCAAGCGAGAGCATTCCATCCCGGCTTTGGGATTCTGTCAGGTTTTCGATAATCCCGTGTGAATTACATGGCTGCAAAAAGTCTGTAAATAGCCTCTTTTAGATACATTTCGCACCTTGAAATGGGTTTCTATTCACGTTATAGTAACCTGAGTGTATTCTGATTCAACACACAATATCGTAAGGAGCATTAATCATGCTAAACCAATTACCTAAAGAACTGCTGTTGCAGCAGGTGAACAATGGGTTAATACTGTTAGTGATAGGAATGGGTGTAGTTTTCCTTTTCCTGACATTGCTTGTATTCACCACAAAATTACTGTCATTCATCGTCAATAGATACTTTCCCCAAAAAGTTTCTACAGCCCCTGTGAAACGCGCTTCTTCCCCAGTCGCTTCGAGTACTGAAGGCAAGGGTGCAGAGGTTGCAGCCGCGATAGCAGCAGCCCTTTCACTTTCAAAACGTTAAGAACACATTTCAAGGAGTTTTAATGAAAAAGGTCAATTTCATGTGTACAGCTTTCCGTGACGGATTCCAGTCTGTCTACGGAGCTAGAGTATTTACAAAAGATTTCATGCCGGCTGTAGCAGCAGCAAAAGAAGCAGGTATCAACCATTTTGAAGCCGGCGGCGGAGCCCGTTTCCAGTCATTGTATTTCTATACAAATGAAGATGCATTCGCCATGATGGACGAGTTCAGAAAAGTTGCCGGACCCGATGCAAACCTGCAGACCCTTGCCAGAGGTATCAATGTCGTAGGTCTCGATTCTCAGCCGAGAGACATCATCAAACTGCACGCCGAGCTGTTCAAGAAACACGGTATCTCGACTATCAGAAACTTTGATGCACTCAATGATGTGAACAACCTCATCGACAGCGGAAAGGCTATCCATGAAGCAGGTTTACGTCACGAAGTGTGTGTGACCATGATGGCTCTCCCCCCAGGGGCGACAGGAGCTCACGATCCCGATTTCTATGAGAAGACCCTGAAAGGAATTCTCGATGCGGGGATCCCTTACGATTCAGTCTGTTTCAAAGATGCTTCGGGAACATCAACACCAAAGATCGTCTATGAAACAATCAAGAGAGCCAGAAAGCTTCTCGGAAAGGATATGAACATCGTATTCCACTCTCACGAGACAGCAGGGGTATCGATCCAGCAGTACATGAGTGCCATCGAAGCCGGTGCCTCCCAGGTCGACCTTTCACTGGTTCCCGTATCGGGCGGAACCTGCCAGCCCGATGTCATCACCATGTGGCATGCTCTCAGAGGAACCGAGTACTCTCTCGATATCGATATCGAGAAAGTCATGGAAGCCGAAAGAGTCTTCGAAGAGTGCATGAGCGACTACTTCCTTCCACCTGAAGCTACAACAGTCAACCCGATCATCCCCTTCAGCCCGCTTCCCGGCGGAGCTCTTACAGCAAACACTCAGATGCTTCGTGACAACGGTCTGATGGACCGCTTCCCTGAAATCACTCATGCTATGGCTGAAGTTGTGGCGAAAGGCGGATACGCAACAAGTGTTACTCCTGTTAGCCAGTTCTATTTCCAGCAGGCATTCAACAACGTGATGTTCGGACCCTGGAAGAAGATAGCAGAAGGATACGGAAAGATGGTCCTCGGATATTTCGGAAAGACCCCGGTCGAACCCGATGCTGAAGTCATCAAGATCTCCAGCGAACAGCTCAAACTTCCTACAACCAAAGAGGTCGCTGTCGATCTCAACGACAAAGATCCCAAGAAAGGAAGAGATGCAGCAATCGAGATGCTCAAGAAAGAGAACCTCGAGATCACCGAAGAAAACATCTTCATTGCGGCAAGCTGTAAAGAAAAAGGTATCCTTTTCCTCACAGGCAAGGCAAAGGTCAACGGTGTCAGACTCAAAAGTGCTGTCGCCAAAGAAGCTCCGAAAGCTGCAGCCGCTTCATCCAACAAGACAGACTACACTGTCAAGGTCAACAACTCATCCTATGCTGTACAGCTCAAAGGTGACAAGGCGATCGTCAACGGTGTTTCATACGATATTTCCGTCACAGACGGGATTGCATCACCTGCAGCAGCTGCACCGGCACCTGCAGCAGCAACAGCTGCGGTCGAAGTGAAAGCTCCGATGCCCGGCCTGATTCTCAGAACAAATGTCTCTGTCGGCGATACAGTCAAAGAAAATGATGTTCTGATGGTGATGGAAGCTATGAAGATGGAAAATGAGATCTTCGCTCCCGTCAGCGGTACAGTAAGCGAAATCAAAGTGAAACAGGGTGATCAGAAATCTGCTGACGAGGTCCTTCTTGTGATCTCCTCTGCCGCAGCCGCACCCGCTTCTTCAGCCCCGGCTGCCACACCCAGTGCTGCACCGAGTGCAGCGCCCGCAGCAGGCGCAACGGAAGTGAAAGCTCCGATGCCCGGTCTGGTGCTCAGAATCGATGCCAAAGAAGGCGACACAGTCGAGCAGAACGGTCTGATTCTGGTAATGGAAGCAATGAAAATGGAAAATGAGATTTTTGCACCGGTCAGCGGTGTCATCAAGAAAATCCTCGTTAAGCAAGGTGATCAATTGATGGCAGACGATGTTCTCGCTGTAATCGAGTAAGGGAGCTGATACATGATTGGACAAGCATTTCAACAATTATGGCAGACAACAGGGCTCATGGGATTCCTTGCTGCCGGAGGCTGGGGAAACGTTGTAATGATCCTCGTAGGATTCCTGCTTCTCTACCTTGCCATTGCAAAAGGTTTTGAACCGCTGCTGCTGGTTACCATCGGCTTCGGTTGTATTCTGGCGAACATCCCGTTCGCCTATATCGCAGGGATCGACCCCACGAGCACTCACGGCGGTGAAGGTTTCATCAAGCTGCTCTACGATATGGGGATCGAAACAGGCCTGTTCCCGATTCTCATTTTCATGGGTGTAGGAGCAATGACCGATTTCGGCCCGCTGATCGCCAACCCGAAGACACTTCTTCTCGGTGCGGCTGCTCAGGTCGGTATCTTCGCGGCTCTTCTGGGAGCCCTTGGTCTCTCATTCATCCCCGGAATCAACTTCGATCTTCATGCCGCAGCATCGATCGGAATCATCGGAGGTGCTGACGGACCTACTGCAATCTATGTGACAAGCCGTCTGGCTCCCGACCTTCTGGGATCCATCGCCGTTGCCGCTTACTCATACATGGCTCTAGTCCCTATCATCCAGCCGCCTATCATGAGAGCTCTGACAACTAAGAAAGAACGGCTGATCAAGATGGAACAGCTCAGACCGGTTTCGAAACTGGAGAAGATCCTCTTTCCTATCTCGGTTCTTACAGTCTGTGCTATTCTCCTTCCGTCGGCGACTCCCCTCGTAGGGGCTCTGATGTTCGGGAATCTTGCAAAAGAATGCGGAGTCGTCAACAGACTCAGTGATACGATGCAGAATTCTCTGATGAACATCGTCACCATCTTCCTGGGACTTTCGGTCGGCTCGAAGATGGAAGCTGAGAAGTTCTTGAACCTCAACACTCTCGGAATCCTCTCTCTTGGACTCATCGCATTCGGTCTGGGAACAGCTACGGGTGTTCTCATCGCCAAGCTGATGAACAAGATCGATCCGAAACATCCAGTGAATCCTCTTATCGGATCTGCCGGTGTTTCAGCTGTGCCGATGGCAGCGAGGGTATCGAGCAAAGTCGGACAGGAGAGCAATCCTCAGAACTTCCTTCTCATGCACGCCATGGGCCCGAATGTAGCAGGTGTTCTCGGTTCGGCAGTCGCGGCCGGTGTTCTGCTTGCAGTTGTTCCGTATATGGAAGAACTTGTCGACGGCCTGCGTCCTGCTCTGCAGTTCCTCATGTAGGAAAACATAAAATTTCTATCAAAGCGGCTCTCCTTTCGGGAGCCGTTTTTTTATGAAAACAGGTAAGATTTCGCTTCTTGTCTCTCTGAGTCATATCGTTTATGCTATTGCCTATGGTACCGCTAATAATAATTTCACTGATTGTGATCTGGATGATCTGGAATGTCACCCTCATCGGATACAGGGACAAACCCCGTCAGACTGCAGTTCCACAGGTAGACGAAGTATTCGATCCGAGATGTCTGCCTGTCATATTGGAACATGATGAGAAAAGCAATAAGGCGATCATCATGATCCACGGTCTTCCCAGCACTCCTTATGCATACGACTATGCGGCAAAGAAGGCTTTCGAGGAAGGCTACGATATCTTCGTTCCTCTTCTTCCCGGGTTCGGAACGAAGCCGGAGCATCTGGAAAATACGACCTACAGTCAGTGGTTTGCCTACATGAAAGAGTACTATCTCGATAAACGGAGCCAGTATGAGAAACTGTATGTGATAGGGACCTCGATGGGCGGAGCGATGACCCTGCACCTGGCTGAAACGTTCACAAAAGAAGCGCAGCGTCCCGATGCCGTGTGCACCATCGCAGCCCCTGTCTTTCTCAACAACATATCTGAAGGTGTGGTAAAGAACTGGCTCTACTACTTCGCCAGAACTGTCGCTTTGTTCACAGCGTCCATCAAAACCGGGATCCACTACGGCAAAGAGGAAGAGAACGACGGCGATGAACTCTGGATCGGATACAAGGGAGTATTCGTGAGAGTGGGAGTATCCTTCCTCTCGGCGCTGAAAAAGATCAAAAGGAATCTCTCTTCCATCAACGTTCCGATCTTTATGCTTCATGATCATAACGACAGGACCGTCCCTTCGGTCAACCTCGAATATATCTATAAACATATCAGTTCAACTGAAAAGGAATACGAGATCACTCATATGGACAAGGATCACAACAGGCATGTCCTTCTCATGTACAAAAGTGTACAGCAGCAGCTTCTTGAGAAGATCCTCTCCTTTTTCGAAAACCATTAACGGGGCATAAGGTACACAAGATGAAAAGAGAACAGTATATCGATTGGGATCAGTATTTCATGGGAGTCGCTCTTCTGTCGGCAAAAAGAAGCAAAGACCCGAATACTCAAGTCGGAGCATGTATCGTCAACAGTGACAAAAAGATCGTCGGAGTCGGCTACAACGGCTTTCCGATGGGAATCGATGATGATAAGTTCCCTTGGGAACGAGAAGGGGAATTTCTCGAGACAAAATACCCATATGTGTGTCATGCTGAACTCAATGCCATCCTCAACAGCATCTCCCGGGATCTGAAAGGATGCTCGATCTACGTGGCTTTATTTCCCTGCAACGAATGCGCCAAGGCGATCATCCAGTCGGGAATCACCGAAGTGGTCTACCTCAGCGACAAATACAGCGACAGCGATATCGTGAAAGCTTCAAAACGGATGCTCAACAGTGCGGGTGTGACCCTGCGCTGTCTGAAAATCCCTCTCGATTCGATCACTATCAGCTTTAAGGAAAATCTATGAACAAAGAATCTATTTTGGTAGTCTGCCTCAACCCGACCTTCCAGAAGACTATGGTCTTCGACCGTTTCGACGAAAATGAGGTGAACAGATGTTCGCTTTACCGTCTCGATGCATCCGGAAAAGGGATGAATGTCGCGCGGATCATCAGCCAGATCGGCGGGCATGCAAAACATCTTACCCATCTTGGAGGCCCAAGAATGGATGAGATGATAGATCTCATCGAAAATGATGATATAGACCTCTTTTATGCCGACAGCGGCAGTGCAATACGCACATGTACCACCATCATCAACAAAGAACACAACACGACAACCGAGCTGGTTGAAGAACCTTCAAAGGTGAACGACAGTACCGATACCTATATCAGAGTCCTCTTCTCACAGATCATCAGAGAATGCACGACCCTCGTCATCAGCGGAACACGTGCTCCGGGCTACAGTGACAGTCTTTACAGTGATTTTGTGAAGGAGGCCAAGGAACTCGGAAAGTATGTGATCCTCGATATCAAAGGGAAAGATCTCGACAGTTCACTTCAGTACGGCCCCGATATCATCAAACCGAATCTGAGCGAGTTCGTATCGACCTACCTGCCCGGATATACCGTCAAAGAGAGTGAGGACAACGAGAATCTGAAAGAGGTTGTGAAAGAAAAGATGAAAGAGCTGTATGAGACCTATCATACCAACTGTATCATCACCCGGGGGAAATTCCCTGTCTGGATCTATACGGCTGAGGGTTTTGATGAGGTCGAGACGATCGGAGCAGAAGCCGTGAACACAATAGGATGCGGAGATTCTCTTACAGCCGGTCTGGCCTATCATACACAGCAGAATGAAAGTATCCTTGAATCATTGAAGAAGGGTATCAGATACGCTGCGCGGAATGCTCAGATGCTTACTCCCGGATCTCTTCACGACTGACTGCGGCACTGAAACAGCCATTATTTCCTCTATGTAATATATCACACCCGGTAACTGGTATTTTTTTGTTGCAATTTGTTTCTTATACGATATAATCGAATTTGATGAAACGGATTTACTTTTCGGGAGATTTATTGATTCAATAGTTAGATAAAACTCATTTTATCTGAATCGGAATCAATTCATTTTTACTCTAAGTCTTTGACATAACAGGATTTTCCCGAGTATACTGGCCCGCATGTATGATCAATCCATAACAATCGGATCATACATGGAAACACATCACAAAGGAGAACATAAGGATGAAAAAGTTTTTTATCACTGTTTTGCTGATCTCTCTTGCCATGTCGATGACATTTGCTCAAGGTAGCCAAGAGACTGAAACCGGAGATGACGATGTTGTGAAAATCGCATTGATCATCGAAAATACCATTGATGACAAAGGGTGGTGTCAGGCAATGCATGACGGAATTCTTCTTGCACAGGAGCAGAATCCCGGCGAGATCGAATACTCCTACTCGGAGAAAATGAAACCTGTCGATGCAGGTTCAGCCGTTCTTCAGTATGCTGCCGAGGGATACGATGTAATCATTGCTCACGGTGCACAGTATAAGAACCTGATCACCGAGATGTCGGAACAGTATCCTGAAATCTCCTTTGCTTTCGGTACAAGCTCGGACATCGTTGCAGACAATGTGTTCTCCTACATGCCTCAGAGCGAAGAGACCGGTTACCTCAACGGTCTGATCGCAGGTCTGATCACAAAGAATAACAACATCGGTCTGGTCGGTCCTGTTGACGGCGGAGACGCAGCACGGTATAACCGCGGTTTCGTTCTCGGTGTCGAGAAAGTAAATCCGGATGCAGAAGTCCATGTTGCTCATACAGGAAGCTTCTCGGACTTCGTCAAAGCTGCAGAAGTCGCCCAGACACAGATCAAAAGCGGTGCAGACGTCCTTACCGGTTCATCACAGCAGGCTCTCGGAGCACTTCGTGCTGTAGCCGATTATCCTGATGAAGATATCTGGTGGGTAGGACAGGATCTGGCCCAGCTCGGAATCCCTGAAGGCTACAAGGTACTCTCGGCTTCCTCCTACAACTACGCTGCTGTCATCAACACGATCGTTGATTACGTCAATGAAGGAGTTCTCGGGGGTAAGAACGTACCGATGAATTTCAATAACGACGGTTTCATCTTCGAATTCAATGAGACAACAAAGGATATGATCACATCGGAAATCGCTTCTGAAGTGGAAGAAGCCCTCGAAAACTTCAAAGGTCAGGCAAGCCATCCCACGGTTGCTTCCTGGAGCTCGGTTGAATACAACAACTAGGAGTTTGCGAAAGTTTAACGTATAAGACGATCCTGCATGTAGACTCTATGTTTCCATGCAGGATTTTTTGTAAATCTGTATTGCAGCGGGGTAAAAGCTGATGGAAATTACGAGAAAAGCGATAGATAGTTTGCGTATCGAACATATAACTAAGCGCTTTCCTGGAGTTCTTGCATGTGATGATATCTCTTTGGAGATCAAGAAGGGGGAAGTTCTGGCCCTTGTCGGTGAGAATGGTGCAGGAAAAACGACATTGATGAATATTCTGATGGGACTGTACCATCCCGATGAAGGATCTATGTTCATAAACGGTGAAAAGGTACATTTCAGAAGTCCTAACGATGCTTTTGCATATGGTATCGGAATGGTTCACCAGCAGTATATGCTCGTTCCGAACTTGACCGTTCTTGAGAATATCGCTTTAGGGTACAAAAAGGCATGGAACCCTCTCAAATTAAATCTGCAGATGGTGAGAGACAGGATAGATGAGATTTCTGCGCATTATGGTTTATCAGTCGATCCGGATGCCTATATCTGGCAGTTATCGGTCGGTGAACAACAGCGTGTGGAACTGGTCAAGACTCTCTGTCTCGGAGCCGAATTCCTTATCCTTGACGAACCTACCAGTGCATTGACTCCTCAGGAGACCGATGAACTTATCGCGCTGCTCAAGAAGATGAGCAGTGAACTGTCTATCATCTTCATCAGCCATAAACTGCAGGAGGTCAAAGACCTCTCGAGCAGGGTCGCGATCCTCCGCCACGGAAAGGTCGTGTTCCAGGGCAATACGATAGATCACTCATCTTCGGATATCGCCGCGCTGATGACCGGTCATGAAGTCAATCTCCCGCAGAATGATGCACCTGCATGCACATTGGGACCTATGCTTCAGATAAGAAATCTGAAGGTAAAAAGCGACAGAGGCTTTCTCGCCCTTGATGATCTTTCTTTGTATGTATGCAAAGGCGAGATCGTCGGTCTCGCAGGAGTCTCGGGAAACGGACAGAAGGAACTTGCAGAGGCGATCAACGGCCTTCGCAAGGTCGAAAGCGGAGAGATCGTCTTCGATGGTGTCGATATCGCCAACTTCACCCCGAAACAGGTGATCGACTGCGGTATGGGATATGTCCCCGAAGAAAGAAATACCGAAGGGATCGTTCCTTCGTTCTCGATCAAGGAGAACCTTGTTCTCAAAGATGTCGAAAGCGAAAAATTCTCGAACCGGACCTTTCTGAAAAACAGTGTGATTCAGAAAAACGGAGAAGATCTGAGAACACAGTTCGACATCAGAAGTCCGAACATCGATATCGCGGCAGGGTCTCTGTCGGGAGGAAACATCCAGAAAGTCATTCTGGCCAGAGAGATCAGCCGGAATCCGAAATTCCTTGTAGCAGTCTACCCTACCCGGGGCCTCGACATGGGGGCAGCCGAGTTCATCCATAAACAGCTGCTTCAGAAACGGAATGAGGGAGTCGGCATCCTTCTGATAAGTGAGGAACTCGAAGAGATCACGAATCTGTCGGATCAGGTCGCCGTAATATTCAAAGGAAAGATCCAGAAAGTGATCCCGGCAAGTGAAGCAAGCAGAAGACGTTTAGGAATTCTCATGGCAGGAGTTGAAGATGACGAACAGATTTAAGACAGGCTATAAGATTGGAGTGATCATCCTCGCGATCATCACGGCAATGGCGCTCGGCGCTGTTATATTGCTCGCTATCGGTGCGGATGTATTCAAAACATATATAGTTATTCTGACCCGTCCGCTGATGAACAAGATCGGGGTGACCGAAGTTCTTCTGAGAATGGTACCCCTCTCGATCATCGCTATCGGTATCACAGTCGCCTACCGCAGCGGCATCATCAATATCGGAGCGGAAGGACAGATGGCGATCGGGGTACTGTCCACGACAGCTATCGCCCTCCTTTTTCCGAACCTTCCCGGCTATGTGCTCATACCGTTCGCGATTCTCGCAGGGGCGATAGGAGGTGCTGCATGGGGGTTCATCCCCGGATTTTTGAAGGCTAAACTTCAGGTAAGCGAACTTCTATCGACGGTTATGCTCAACTATATCGCGGCTCAGTTATATACATTTCTCCTGCGCGGGCCGATGCTCGATCCGGCTGAGATGACGATGGGAAGCGGGACACCGCAGTCGATGAGACTATCGAAGAACCTTGATCTCACCCGTTTCATCAAAGGGACGAGAATACATACAGGATTGTTCATCGCTCTCGCTCTTGCGGTGATCATCTATTTTCTTCTCTGGAAGACCTCGTTCGGCTTCAAACTGAGAGCTGCGGGGGCAAGCAGCAAAGCCGCCCGCTACGGTGGTATCAACGTTCCGAAATATCTGATCATCGCGATGATGATCTCAGGGGCCTTCGCGGGAATGGCGGGATCCATCGAGATAGCCGGCGTACACCGCAGAGCGATCGAAGGGGTAACAAGCGGTTACGGATTCAGCGGAATCGTCGTAGCCCTCTTCGGAGGTCTCCATCCTGCAGGAATCGTTCCTGCAGCATTCTTCTTCGGACTGCTCATCTACGGAGCCGATATGACCCAGAGAATAGTCGGCGTTCCTGCAAACATGGTTCAGGTTCTCCAGGGGATCATCATTCTGGTGATCGTCTCTACGAAGATGATCATCAATAACCCGTATCTGATGCAGAAAGTCGAGAGCAGAATCAACAGTTTCAGAAAGAAAGGTTCAGCACAGGAGGAAACAGTATGACATTCGTTATAAACATCTTATCTCTCGGGATTCCTTTCTCCGTAGCATTGCTCATCGCCTCTTTAGGAGAGATGTTCAACCAGCGCGCCGGAATATTCAACCTCGGATGTGAAGGGATGATGGCCATGGGAGCCTTCCTCGGCATGCTTGTTCCCTACCTCGTCGGTCAGGGAAGCTATGTTCCAGGCTACTATAATTATCTGGGGCTTCTTCTGGCCCTTGCCGTCGGCGCTCTGCTCGGACTGGTATTCGGTGTAGTCGTCGTCACATTCAGAGCTCCGCAGGGTATTGCCGGAATAGGTATGCAGATGTTCGGAGTCGGAACAGCAGGAACCCTTTTCCGCCATTTCATCGGCGGAACACAGAGCGTTCCGGGAATCAACGTTGCTCCGATCCCTCTGCTGTCCGACATCCCCGTCCTCGGCGTTCTCTTTTTCAACCACAATCCGCTGGTCTACGTCGCCTTCCTCATGGTCCCATCAGCATGGTATCTGTTGTTCAAGACACCCTGGGGACTCAAGGTACGAGCGGTCGGGACACATCCGAGAGCTGCAGACTCGATAGGTATCGATGTAAACAAGGTACGGTTTCAGGCGCTGATGGTGGGAGGAGCTCTCGCTGGACTGGCCGGAGCATACCTTTCACTGTGTCAGGCGAAGATGTTCAGTGACGGCATCATCGCAGGACGGGGTTTCATTGCTGTAGCACTCGTCTACTTCGGACACTGGCACCCGGTGAAGATCATGGGAGGAGCTCTTCTGTTCACTCTGGCTCAGGCTCTCCAGCTCGCCATTCAGGGATTGGGAATCGATTTCCCTTACGAGTTTTTGGTCATGCTGCCGTATGTTATGGTCATCATCGTCCTCGCATTCAGCCGCAAATCACAGATCACAGGACCTGCGGCCCTTGGCAAACCGTTCAACAGAGAGATCAGAGCGTAACACAGAAACGGGGAGATCCTTCTCCCCGGCAGTACCACATCGTTGCACCAAAACGCAACACTTAAGGCGAAAACCATTGACAAATGTGTTCACTACGGTAGAATTAACACGATAAGTATCACAGTCAGTTGCAATCTATTGCAAATACTAAGCGGCTAATCATCAACATATGATCGAAAACTGCATATCTTAAGTATGAAGAAGATATGAGTGTAGGAGGCCCTTTTGTATACATTCACATTGAACGGGAAACAGATCTCTACCGATTCAAACAAAAAACTGTTACATTTTTTACGGGAAGATATGAACCTGGTGGGAACCAAGGATGGATGCAGCGAAGGAGCCTGCGGCACCTGCACGGTCATAATCGACGGTAAGGCGACAAAATCCTGTCTCATTCCTCTCGAGAGACTCGAGGGAAAAAGCATCTATACGATCGAAGGACTGACCGAAAGGGAACAGGAGGTCTATTCCTACTCATTTGCCATCTGCGGTGCCGTCCAGTGCGGGTTCTGCATTCCCGGAATGATCATGAGCGCAAAAGCTCTCCTCGATGTGAACAATGACCCGACCCTCGAGCAGGTAAAGAAAGCCCTGCAGGGAAATATCTGCCGTTGTACCGGGTATGTGAAGATAGAGAAGGCGGTACTTCTGGCGGCAAAATTCTTCAGAGAGAATCTTGAAGTTCCCCATCCTCAACAGGATGGACACCTCAGTGAACCTTTCATGAGAGTCGATGCCGTCGAGAAGGCTCTGGGATTAGGAGTCTATGTCGATGATGTGAGAATCGACGGAATGATCTATGCAAAGGCTCTCCGCAGCGCCCACCCGAGAGCCATCGTCGAATCAATCGATCTTGAAAAAGCTCTTGCCCATCCTCAGACGGTGAAGATCCTTACAAGCGAGGATGTACCAAACAATAAGATCGGCCATATCGTCAGTGACTGGGATGTACTCATACCGGTGGGTGGAACCACACGGTATATCGGAGATGCCATCGTTCTTGTGGCGACAAAGACTCAGGAGGCTCTCGATGAGGTGATCTCGCTGATAGATGTCACATACACGGTCCTCGATCCTGTAACTTCCCCTCTGGAGGCTATGGCCGAAGGGGCCCCGCTGATCCATTCTCAGGGGAATGTCCTGACGACGGAAGTTCTCAAAAGAGGTGATACAGAAAAGGCTTTGAAAGAGGCGGCCTTCGTGGTCACCCGCCATTACAGCACCCCCTTCACCGAACATGCGTTCATGGAGACCGAAGCTGCGATCGCAATGATCGATGATAATGACGATCTTCTTCTGTATACTTCCAGTCAGTCGATATTCGACGAGCAGCGTGAGATCGCCAATATGCTCAATCTCGATAAGAGCCGGGTCAACTGCCAGGCGAAACTGGTCGGAGGCGGTTTCGGCGGAAAAGAGGACATGAGCGTCCAGCACCATGCCGCACTGATGGCCTGGCACACGAAGCAGGTCGTCAAAGTACGTCTTTCCCGTCAGGAGAGCATCAACATCCACCCCAAGCGGCATGCGATGGAGATGGAATTCACCAGTGCCTGTGATAAAAACGGGAAACTCCTCGCGCTGAAGGCCACCCTGATCGCCGATACTGGAGCATATGCATCGCTTGGCGGACCGGTTCTGCAGAGGGCGTGTACCCATGCCTCTGGCCCCTACAATTACCAGAATATCGATATCGTCGGAAAGGCGGTGTATACCAATAACGTTCCCGGAGGAGCTTTCAGAGGATTCGGTGTGACCCAGAGCTGCTTCGCAATGGAAAGTAATCTGAACCTTCTTGCCGAGAAAGTGGGAATCTCCCCGTGGGAGATCCGTTATCTCAATGCGATCAGAGCCGGAGACGAACTGCCTAACGGACAGATCGCAGATCCGAATACCGCCCTCGATAAGACGCTGCTCGCAGTAAAGGAGCAGTACGAGAAGCATCCCCGTGCCGGTATAGCATGTGCTTTTAAAAACAGCGGATTCGGTGTGGGAGTGCCCGATATCGGTCGGTGCAGACTCTCGATCGAGAAAGGTAAGGTTCACATCAGAACCTCGGCTGCATGTATGGGACAGGGGATCGCGACGATGGCGACCCAGATTCTGATAGAGACCACCGATCTCTCTCCGAAGCAGGTCATCTGCGAAGGAGCCGATACACGCAGGACTCCCGATTCGGGAACCTCTACCGCATCACGGCAGACGGTGATCACAGGGGAGGCGATACGGAAAGTCTCCTGCCAGCTCAAAGAGGACCTCGATAAGGGCCTGTCTCTGAAAGAACTGGAAGGAAAGGAATACTACGACGAGTTCACATCCATCACCGATCCCATGGGATCGAAAAAACCCCACCCGAAAAGCCATATAGCCTACAGCTACTCTACTCAGGTAGTTCTTCTCGACGAGAACGGAAAAGTGGAAAAAGTGGTTGCGAGCGTCGATGTGGGGAAGGTTGTGAATCCCACTGCGGTCGAAGGTCAGGTGGAAGGAGGGGTCATCATGGGACTCGGATACGGTCTCACTGAAGACTACCCTCTCGAAAACGGCCGTCCGAAGGTGAAATACGGAACACTCGGTCTTCTTCGTGCGACTCAGGCTCCGCCTGTAGAGACGTTCATGGTACAAAGCGACCACCTTGCAGCTGAAGCCTACGGGGCAAAAGGTATCGGAGAATTGTCTACGATAGCGACCGCCCCGGCAGCTCAGAACGCCTTCTACGTATTTGACGGGAAGTTCAGGACCTCGCTGCCGCTGCAGGAAACTCCCTACAAGAAGAAGAAAAAATGATCTAGCGCTGAGAAATCTCTTTTTTCGCCCCTTCGAGAGCTACCACCAGAAGCGAACGGAGGGTCGACTCGATCGATCGGTTCGGATGGGTAACCTTTTCGAACAGCTCTTCGGGACTTATCGGAGGATTCTTCGCCAGATCGGTGAGCAGTCTTTTATCCAGGATCCTGTACGGTGGAAGATTCTTTTCTTGCGCCAGCATGTCTCTCGATTCGAACAGCCACCTGAGATAGATCTTCTGATCCCGGTTCATCTTGCGGTAACCGGGAAGCTTCGTCCATCCGGGAACCGAGTGTTTTCTCACTTTCACTCCCCCGTCTATGATCTTCTGTGCTTCAACCTCTTTGTTTTGCCCCGCGATCTCTTTTACCAGATATTCTTTGACTGCAAAAAGGTGAGCGACATCACCGAGAGCATATTCCACAAGTTTCTCTCCGATGGGTCTTTTGAGCCAGTTAGCTCTCTGATTGCTCTTTTTACCCTTCACCGCTTCCTGTCCGGTGACGCGGGCTATCAGGGAACTGAGGTTTCCCTCGATACCGGCACATTTTGCGATGAGGTGGACATCATAGACCCCTTTCATCAGTATCTTATAGTTCTTATACAGAAGAGAGGCATCACTGGATGCATCGAACATGATCTTCTCAATATGTTCATCTTCAAAGAACTCTTTGAGAAGAGAGACCGAGACACTCAACGGGTCTATCAGATAGAAGGCTCTGGAATCGAACATCTGAATGAGACACAGATGTTCTCCATAGATGTGCAGATTGAACTCACCTTCGAAATCTATAGCGAAAGAGGTGATATCTTCTTTGTTCCACAGCTGCAGATACTGCTGCAGTTGTTGATCACTTTTGATCAGTGTGTATTCATACATGGATGAAGTATACCAGAGAAGGCCCTATCGGTGGAATACAGACGCCCACTTATGCTATTATCTGAAAAATGTGTAATCACGAAGGGGATTAAGATGTACCAGATAGATAACAAGAGTATCGTAGACCTGTTTCTGAAACTTGTCTCAATCGATTCACCGAGCAAAAATGAAGGTGAGATTCGGTCATTCATCGTCGACTACCTGCACAGGAAGAATATAAGGACAGCTGTCGATGCGAGGGGAAACATCTTCGCGTATCTGAGTGACAGCTATGATGAGAAAGCAATCCTCTTCGCTTCCCACATCGATACTGTTCCAAGCGCCGTAGATGTGAATCCTGTCTGCACTGAAGATGAGATTCATACCGACGGAAAGAGTGCTCTCGGAGCCGACAACAAGGCGGCTGTCGCCTCCATGCTGTATGCTGTAGACCATCTGGCAGCAATGAAAGATGCGACCGTACCGGTCGTCTATCTGTTCAGCGTCAGCGAGGAAACAGGATTGGACGGAGTGAGAGAATTGGACCTGTCTTTACTGCCTCCGGTCAGTGAAGCTTTCATTCCCGATGCACACGGACCCATCGGAAATATCATTGCCCAATCCCCGGCTAAACTCGATGCATCTATCACATTTCACGGAAAAACAGCCCATGCCGGCTTCTGTCCGGAGGAAGGCATCAGCGCTATCAGTCTTGCATCCAGAGCTATCGATCAGATGAAACTGCTGAGAATAGATGAGACGACGACGGCCAATATAGGGACAATCAGCGGAGGGACCGTCACGAACATCGTTCCCGACAGCTGCACAATACACCTTGAGGTCCGTTCCGACACGAAAGAAAAATGTTACGCGCATCTTGCCCATCTCGAGCTGTGCTGCATAAAGGCCGTCGGAGCGCTAGGCGGTTCGTATGATATCGAAAGTGACCTCCGCTATCCGGGATACAGTATGGATGAGAATCAGAAACCGATCATTCATCTCCAGAAAGTCTTCTCGGCTATGGGATTCGAAGGAAAGATGATAGCGAGCGGAGGAGGATCTGATACCAACATCCTCAGAGATTACGGCATCGACGCTCTCACCATCTCCAGCGGCTATACACATGCTCACAGTGAACAGGAAAGGATTCCCCTTTCAGCCTTCTGTGATCTGACAAAGATAATTCTCGATCTGGCAAAGAGGGAGTCCTGACAAACATGCACAATGTCGCGTTAATCGGTTTAGGAGCAGTAGGTGCAATCTACGCGAACAGACTCAACAGACTCTTAACGAAAGAGCACTTTCATGTCATCGTCGATGAAAAGCGGAAAGAGAAGTATGAGAGAGAGGGTATCTATCTAAATGGAGAATACGCCGAGTTCGCATATATCACAGAAGATGAGATCTCATCGCAGTACGATCTTCTCATCGTGGCGACAAAGAATAATCACCTTGAACAGGTTGCTCCTCTGCTGAAAAAGTGTACCGGAGAGAAGACCGTCATCCTGTCGCTTCTCAACGGAATCGACAGTGAAAAATATATCGGAAGCATAGTCGGCATCGACCACCTGCTCTATTCGTTCGCTACAGCCATCGATTCTACAAGAAGTGCCAACCGTGTTGATTACTCCACAGAAGGGATCATCTACATGGGTGAAAGCGACAACAGCAGAAGCGAGAGACTGCTCGCTGTTGCCGAACTGTTCGAAAAGGCTAGTATCACCTGCACTATTCCACAGGATATCCACAGGGAACTGTGGGTGAAATTCATGGTCAATGTCTCGATCAACACTGTCAGTGCGATCACAAGAGCCACTTACGGAGACTGTGTCGCCATCGATGAGATCAGAGAACTGATCATAGCCGTTCAGAAAGAGGTGATCGCTCTGGCCGAAAAAGAAGGTATCGAAGGTCTCACTGAGAAATATATCGATCACTACCAGAAGATATTCGCCTCTTTGGAGAAAGACAAGAAGACTTCGATGCTTCAGGACATCGAAGCCGGGCGTGTGAGTGAAAACAGATGGTTCTGTATGACAGCATCACAGCTGGCAAAAGAACATGACCTCGACACGCCTCTCATCGATACACTGGGAAAGATTCTTCAGGGAATCGATCAGGTTCATCACAATCGCATCTGTTAGCTGCCGGATGCGGCCGTTTTTCAGATATAAAACAGGTGAAATTATATTTTTTTAAAATAATTCTAAAAAGTTTGAACATTTTTCCGGTAGATGTCTGTGATAAGTAGCCCCTTTTCAGCCGTTTCATCTTCTCACATTTTCTTTCTCATTGTGCCACTTGTCTTGTGTCACGTTAGGACACCTCTACCTTCCAAAACCGTGTAATGGTTCCAAATTTGTATAAAAACAGCCATATACCATGTCATATGACTCTCATTCTCTCTCATTTTTCCGATTTCCATCACGGTCTTCAAGAGATCGAAAACTGCAATAGTTAGTTCATCTGTCACATCATAACTCCTTTTATTACAATAATTTACATGTTGACTTCGAATCAAGTCGGCAGTACTATCTGGTTACAAGCTCACTTAAGAGCTTCAGATCAATGAAGGAGAAAACG
>JAQQAI010000033.1 GCA_028532915.1 Sphaerochaetaceae bacterium | reverse complement strand
TAAAGGTTGTATGGCTCAAAGAGATGCAGGATTATGCAGGGAACATCAGGATGATCGTCCTGATGGGACTGATCATCCTGACCGCAGGTGCCAGTATGTATGTAGCTGCTCAGACACTGCGATCGTACGTGGGAGAGGATTCGTTTATGCTGCTCAACCTTTTTACGATCAGTCAGGGGCCTATCCCCTCCTTTCTCTCCTTTGTCTCCTTTTTAGTTCCTTTGACCGGAATCGCGCTCGGGTTCGATGCTGTCAATTGTGAGTACCAGAACAGGACACTGGGGAGAATCCTCTCAAAACCTATTTACAGGGATGCCTTGTTGTTCGGAAAGGTTCTCGGAGCGATCAGTTCGATGGCTGTCGTTCTTCTGGCACTGTGGCTTCTTGTCATAGGAAGTGCGATGCTGTTTCTGGGAGTTCCGCCATCAACAGAGCAGATTGCCCGAGCGTTTACATTTTATATCATCACAGTGTTCTATGCCACGGTGTGGTACCTGACCGGAATGCTCTTTTCGATCGTATTCCGCCAGAGTGCCGTATCGGCTCTGGTTGCATTGGCTCTGTGGTTGTTCTTTATGATCTTCTGGCCGATGATCTCCCAGCTTCTATCGTACGGACTGGGACGCGACAGTTTCCATGCCGCACAACTTGAGGTGGTTTTGGGAAGAGTGTCGCCATACACACTCTTCAACGAATCGGCTGTGGCGATTCTGCACCCCTCAACACGGTCGCTTTCAGTGGTGCTGTTCAGTCAGCTCCAGGGAGCTGTGATGGGCAGCGCTCTGCCGTTCGCCCAGAGTCTTCTGCTGATCTGGCCTCATATCACGGCCTTTTTATCGATCATCATAATCCTGTTCGTTCTCAGTTATATTCTATTTCAGAGAAAGGAAGTGAGGATGTGATTCCATTTCGGTCTGCCCCGAAGGAGTTGTTCTTCGGGGCGGATCGTCGGTTAAAATCAACCTTCACTGTCTCATTATTTGGACACTTTGACAAAAAATGACAAAATATATCCTCTCTGTTTTTTTCTCCTTGCTTCCGCTGTGAAAGTGTACTAATCATAGAAGAGGAGGTGTTGTTGTGACCGATGGTGTGGCTCTTGTATATTGTGATGAACATTTTGATACGATGTGGGGAAAGACAGCTCATGGTCTGGTCCGGTTTACCAGACGCTATGATGTTGCCGGCGTGATAGACAGCAAACTTGCGGGAAAGGATGCAGGAGAATATCTCGACGGAAAGAAATCGGGTATTCTTATCTACGACTGTATCGACTCGGCAGTCGAAGCTGCCGTAGAAGCCGGTAACCCGATAACCCACTTCGTCTTCGGTATCGCAACCGACGGAGGACGGCTTACTCAGAAAATGAGGGATGATATCCTTCATGCTCTTTCGCTCGGATTGAACGTCGATTGCGGTCTCCACTATTTCCTTTCTGAAGACCCCCAAATGGTCGAAGCTGCGAAAAAGCACAATGTCGTCATCCGTGATATCAGAAAGATCCCTCCGAGAAACGAGCTGCACAGTTACACCGGACGAATCAGGGAAGTGAGATCCTTCAGGATAGCACTGCTGGGAACCGATTCCTGTGTCGGAAAACGTACCACTGCATGGAAGCTTGCCGATGCTCTCAATGAAGCGGGAATCAGAACCGAGATGATCGGAACGGGACAGACTGCCTGGCTTCAGGGAGCACGCTACGGAGTGAGAATGGATTCTCTGATCAATGATTTCGTTGCAGGGGAGATCGAACATGCGATCCTCTCGGCCTGGGATGAACAGAGTCCCGATGTAATGATAATCGAAGGGCAGGGAAGTCTGATGAACCCCCTTTATCCGGGAGGGATGGAAATCCTCTCTGCAGGACAGCCTGATGCCATCGTCGTTCAGCACTCTCCGAAGAGAACCGAGTACGACGGGATTCCCGGAGCGAAGATACATCCTCTCGATACACAGCTTCAGGCAATACGTCTTCTTAGCGGAAAACCGGTGATAGCAGTAACGGTCAATCACGAGATGATCAGTCAGGATGATATCGCCATCGAGTGTGCGAAGATTGCTGAAAAGACACATCTGATCACACTCGATCCCCTTGTTGATGATCTGACTCCTCTGGTGGAGCTCATCAGAGAGAAGATGAAAGAGAGGTGATCTTATGAAGATTACAGGATGCGACGTATGGCCGGTGCGCCTTACGCTTGAAGAACCCTTTGTCATTGCCTACAGTACCACAGACTCCGTGATAAACTATTTTCTCAGAATAGATACAGACGAAGGAATTTCCGGTTTCGGTTGCAGTGCCTTCGATGAGGAAGTCACGGGCGAGAATGAACATACGGTCTCGCGGGCCCTGCATGATGTGGCTATCCCTATGCTTTTGGGAGAGGACCCTCTTTCTTATACCGACCTGATCTACAGAATACATGCGAAGATGCCGAAAGATCCCACAGCACTCGCTTCGGTCGATATGGCTCTCTACGACATACTGGGAAAGAAGGCCGATCTTCCTTTGTACAGGCTGCTTGGAGCGAAGAGGTCGAGGATGCTCAGCAGCATCACTATCGGGATCAACAGTGTCGATGAAGTGGTAAAACGGGCGCTCTCATGGAAAAAAAGAGGCTACAAGGCTCTTAAGATCAAAGGCGGAGTCTCAATCGATGAGGATGTGGAGAAGCTGTTCAAGATTCGCGAAAAGGTGGGACCTGAAATGCAGATTTACTTCGATGCGAATCAGGGATACAGCATAGAAGATGCCAAACGGTGCATTTCAGCTCTTCATGAGATGGGAGGACAATTCATAGAACAGCCTTGTGCGAAGAAGAATCTCTCCGCATTCAGCATCCTCAGAAATCCTTCGTTACCGGTGATGGCGGATGAATCGGTATTGGGTCCAGAAGATGTCTCGCGTCTTCACTCTTACGGTGGCGCCGATATGTACAACATCAAACTGGCGAAGACCGGCGGAATCAGCAGGGCCCTGCAGCTTGATGCCGTGGCAGCTTCCGTGCACAGCCGCACGATGGTCGGATGTATGGATGAGGCGGGTCTCGGAATCGCGGCGGCACTGCATTTCGCACTATCGAGCCCCAACGTGCTCTATGGGGATCTGGACGGACATGTGGAATTCATCGATGATCCGAGTTACGAAGCTGTCAAGATCATAGACGGATATGTATACCCGCATGACAAGCCGGGACTGGGGTTCTCGTTCTGAGAATCTGACATTCACCAATCAGCCTCAATCTATAACCTTAACAATCAGGAATGGTGTATTGTAAAATTTGCTTTAATAATATATTCAAATATATATTAAAAGCAAAAAAATACTTTACCTGTAGGAGTGAGTATGCAATACTTGACTATAGATGACTTATATATAAGGAGGTTATATATGTTTGGTCTATGGTCTATCGTACCGCCTTTGGTCGCGATCGTTCTGGCTATCGCCACACGAAAAGTGGTGATATCATTATTCGTCAGTATTCTGATAGGAGGATTGATCTACAGCGGAGGGAACCCGTTCGCTGCGGTCGCTGTTACCTTCGATTGGATGAAGGATGTGATGACCGACAGCTGGAACGCACGATTTCTCGTTCTTGTAGCCCTGTTGGGTATCGGTGCTGCATTGATGTATAAGGTCGGAGGTTCTTATGCACTCACCCGTTCTCTTCAGAACAAGATCAACAACCGCAAACGTGCTCAACTGTTCGGATGGATTCTGGGAATAGTCGTCTTTTTCAACGACTACGTGAATTCCGTGATCGCAGGGAATGCCGCGAAGGATATCAACGGAAAATACCGGGTATCGAAGGAGAAGTTCGCCTATATTCTTGACGCGACAGCAGCTCCGATGGCCACAATCGGACCTGTATCGGACTGGATAGGCTTTCAGGTTTCTCTCATTGCGGCGACATTCGTATCGATTTCCCTCGTCGAGACTCAGCCCTATTTTGCGTTTCTCGGTTCCATTCAATGGAATTTCTACAGCATTCTGAGTCTTGTTGCGGTGCCTCTTTTCATCTTCAATAAAGATTTCGGTCCGATGGCAAAAGCAGAACTGAGAGCTGTGAAGACAGGAAAACTCATCGAAGACGGAGCCGTTCCCCTTTCTTCTGTAGAGATGGATCTCGGTGACCCTATAAATCAGGAAAAGGCGAACGTATGGTTCTTCATCCTTCCTCTGGTAACACTCATCGGTGTCGGTATCTGGGCCCTATGGTATACCGGAGGCGGACCGGAAGGAAAAGATTTGATGACTGCTTTAGCCGATACTGAAGTAGATGTTGCACTTACCTGGGCCGCATTCGCGATGTCATTTGTAGGTCTGATTCTGGCTCTCATCCAGAGATTCAGTTTCAAAGAAATCGAGGATACTATCATGGGTGGAATCAGGACGATGCTTCCGGCTCTGATCATCATGATACTAGCCTGGTCGATCGGAACTGTCACCGGTGCTCTTGGAACAGCCGATTTCGTTGTAGAATCAACTCAGAGATGGATGAGTCCGGCACTGCTTCCGTTTATCATCTTTCTGATCTGTATGTTCATATCATTTTCCACCGGTACTTCCTGGGGAACGATGGCAATCATGACCCCGATCGGAATTCCTCTTGCATATACGATCGGAGGCCTTCCACTGGTGCAGATCATCATCGGAGCGATCTTTGCCGGTTCTATTTTCGGAGACCACTGTTCTCCGATATCAGATACGACGGTGATGGCTTCGATCTTCGCGGGATCGGATCATATTGCTCACGTGAAGACGCAGGCTCCCTATGCGATACTGGTCGCTTCGATCTCAGGAGTACTCTACCTTCTCTCATCTGTGGTCAGGCAGGGGTGGATATTGCTCATAGCCGGTCTGATCGTGCTGTTCTTCGCAGTGAAAATCATCGGAAATGCCTACCAGAAGCGCAACTTCTCAGCCGAGGATATTGCACTGTTGGCAGGTGGCACAGTGAAAGAAGAGTAATAATCATCATAATTGAAAGTCAGAAGGCATCACATCTATCTGTGATGCCTTCGTCTATATGTGATAAATGCAACACTGAGTATGACGAAATCATGATATAGTAAAGATATGTAAAAAGACCGTATAAATAGAAAGACAGAGGAGGCGGCGCTGTGTACAAAAAGATCAAAAACAATGTAGATTGGGTCGGATTCATCGATACCGAACTGAGACAATTTCACGGAAGCGACTTTTCAACACACGAGGGGTCGACTTATAATTCCTATCTGATCAGAGAACAGAAGACTGTCCTTATAGATACAGTCTATCGTCCCTACAGCGATCTGTTCGTCAGAAATCTAGAGCATGAGATCGATCTGAATTCGATCGATGCGGTCGTGGTGAACCACGGTGAAGTCGACCACAGCGGAGCTCTGGTCGCCCTGATGGAGAAGATCCCGGATGTTCCTATTTACTGCACGGCAAAAGGAGTCGACTCATTACAGGGGCAATATCACAAAGAATGGAACTATCACGTAGTGAAAACCGGCGACACCTTGGACGTTGGTAACGGAAAACAACTGGTGTTCGTCGAAATGACGATGCTCCACTGGCCCGACAGCATGGCGACCTATCTGACAGAGGATAATATCCTCTTTTCCAACGATGCGTTCGGCCAGCATTATGCTTCGAACTCTCTGTTCAATGATAATTGCGACCAATGCGCTCTGGAGTATGAAGCACTCAAATACTATGCGAACATACTTACTCCCTTCAATGTCCTGGTGAAGAGGAAACTTGAACAGATTATCAAGCTGGATCTGCCTATAGATATCATCGCTCCTTCACACGGGGTCATCTGGAGAGACGATCCTCTTCAGATTGTGAAGAGATACAGCCGGTGGTGTGATGATTATCAGGAGAATCAGATAACGATAGTGTACGATACGATGTGGGAGGGAACGAGAATGCTTGCCGATACGATAGCGGCAGGTATTTCCGCGGTAGATAAAGATGTGACCGTGAAAGTGTTCAACATCGCAAAGACCGATAAGACTGATATGATCACCGAGATATTCAGATCGAAGATGGTCCTTGTCGGATCTCCGACCGTGGGAAACGACATGCTCTCCTCGGTCGCAGGATTCCTTCACTTCTTCAAAGAGATGAAGATGAAGAAGAAAAAAGCTGCCGCTTTCGGATGCTACGGATGGACAGGAGAAGCACCGGCGAAAATCAGCAGCTTTCTAGAGAAGTGCGGCTGCGGGATAATCAGCGAACCGCTGCGAAGCAAATGGAACCCTGCACAGAAGGCTCTTGAAGAGACTTCTGCGTGGGCACGGCAGCTGCTTACATATTGACTACATTCACAGGGATATGTTTCAGGAAAGCTTCTACATTATCCACGGCGGTATCAAGAAGTCTCTTTCTTGCATCGAATGTCGCCCATGCGATGTGAGGAGTGATGAAACAGTTCTTCGCGCCAGGCAGCGGGTTGTCACTCTTGATCGGTTCAGTCGATACCACATCCAGTCCGGCTGCCGCGATAGTACCCTCATTAAGCGCTTTTGTCAGATCCTCTTCGTTCACAAGAGGACCTCTGCTGGTGTTGATGAGGAAGGCCGACCGTTTCATCATTGAAAGATTCCGTTCGTTCACGATACCTTCAGTCTCGGGGAAAAGAGGGCAGTGCAGCGACACTACATCGGACTGGGAAAAGAGTGTATCAAGGTCTACGAAGGTCGCGACCGTCGACGTCATCGAATCGGCAAATGCATCATAAGCGAGGACTTTCATGCCGAAAACATTGGCAATATCTGCAACCTTCCTTCCTATTCTTCCGAATCCCACGATCCCGATAGTCTTTCCCGCCAGCTCGATCATCGGGTAGTTCCAGTAGCAGAAGTCCGGACAGTTCGTCCAATCTCCTTCTTTCACCGACTCGGAATGCTCGGCGACGTGCTGGGTAAGATGGAGGATATGGGCGAATACCATCTGGGCCACAGAGTCCGTGCCGTAGGTGGGGATGTTTGTGACAGGGATGTTTCTCTCGGAGGCCGCCTGTATATCGACCACATTGTAGCCGGTTGCAAGCACACCGATATATTTCAGTTCAGGCAGCTGTTCGATGGTCTCTTTAGACAAAGGAGTCTTGTTCGTTATGAGTATCTGAGCCCCACGAGACCTCGAAAGGATATCTTTTTCTTCTGTCCTGTCCCAGATAACAGTTTCTCCGAGACTTTCCATTCTTTCCCAGCTGAGATCACCGGGATTCAATGCATAGGCGTCGAGTATGACGATTTTCATTCTGTTATTCCTTATTGTATCCATACGATAAACGAGGAAGTCCCGATGAAAGAACGGGACTTCCTGAATATGCTGTGATTCTTATTTCACGTTCAAAATGATTCTTCTGTAGGCCTTCAGTGCGACAACGGGATTTTCATCAGCCACCTCGAAGATGATATGAATAGTCGTTCCCTTTGCATCTTCTGGAATGATTACTTCGGAAGAAGATGTTCTGTCATTATTCACCGGGACCTTTCCTTTATATGTTCCGGCTTCGGGGTACTGATACCATTTGTATCTGAGAGGATCGCCGTCCGGATCATAGGAGGCCGAGCCGTCCAGAGAGACAGTTGTTCCAGCTTCACAGTCCATCTCGAGAATCGTTCTGGTATCATCACCGAAGACGACAGCTCTGGGATGATGGTTGGCCTGATCATATGGTTTCACACACCAGTCCATTCTGGCCTGGAAGTCGAGAAGGATATCTTTTCTCCATCTCCACAGAGGGATGAAAAGCCCTTCACCGTATGCGACATCTTCATCCTCGTCATACCAGGAGTCAGCTGCACACGGGTACATGAGAGCATCAGTATAAGCAGATTCGTCGATATCGTTTCTCGAGAGGCTTTCACCTGCTTCGATGAACCGTTTTTCTCTGCTGAAACGGCCGCCCCAGCCGCCCCATTCGATCATTTCGGGATCATACAGGCCCTTGTTCACCAGTCCGATAACACCGGTAGTACCGCCACCGTCCATGAACCAGAACCAGCAGCTTCCTTCTCTGATCTTCTCGCTGAAGATGATTCTCTGCGGATAGAGAGCTCCCAGAACTCCATGGCGGGTTCTTATATTCTTCTCTGCCCACTGATACTGATTCAGCGGTTTCCACGGCTGCGGTCCCTGATTGAGCTCCGGTCCGAACAGAGAGTAGACCTGAGGATAGTTTCTCACATAGAACAGTTCAGGGAATGTGTATGCGATCCATGCTCCGGCATTATCCTGACCGGAATCATCATAGACTCTCAATTTTGATACGAACTTCTTTACTTCTTCAGCGCTGCGGTCTCTTTTCACATCCCACAAAGCCTGAGCAAGTGTATTTGCTCCTGCATTGATCGAAAAATAGATTGGTCTCGGATCATCTTTATCGACAGCCTTGATGATCAAATCGGAGCCCTTGGTTGATTTGCCGTCTCCGACGGCATCCATCCCGAACCCTACCTGTCCACCGGCGACAACCGACATCAGCTCTTCTCTGGTAGGCCATCCCTTCGCATGTTTCTCCAGATTCGGTCTGACGATATTGTACGCTTCGATCCGGTCTTCGATCGATTCCGGGAAAACATCGTTCTGCAGCCAGCAGGAAGTGACTGCGATCAGCCCTTCGATATCGATCTCGTTGGAATACATCAGCAGTTTGACCATAGTCTGAGAGTCATCAGGTTCATTTTCCATATCTGTAAGGATGATGAATCTCTTATTCTCGTCCTTATCCCAGGCTTTCCATGTATTTTTCATATTTTTCCTCCAAAATATTTCGGTTTTCTGATCATTACATGATCGTCAGCAGTTTTTCTTTTATCGCTTTGCTATCCATCTTATATTTGCTGAAAAGCTCGGCAGCAGAACCCGATTCAGGGAAGGTATCCTGCAGTGCGACAGTGGTGATCTTCTTCGGGTCGGTGCGGGAAAGAAGTTCACTTATCGCAGAAGAGAGTCCTCCATACACAGAATGGTCTTCGACCACGGCCACGTTGGCAGCTCCTTCGACATGCTGCAGGATAGCCTCCTGCGGCAGAGGTTTGATCGTGGGAACTTCTACAACCTTCACGCTCTTTCCTTCATTCTCGAGTTCCCCGGCGGCCTTCATCACTTCGCGCATGATAAAGCCGTGAGAGAACAGAACTACATCACTGTCCGCCTCTTTGCGGACGATGGTCTTTCCTATCTCGAACGGCTCTTCATCATCCCACAGGGCTATTTCTTTTCCGCTTCCTGTTCTGATATAGACAGGATCGTCTATTTCGGATGCGGCGATGATCGCCTTTTCGACCTGAGATGCATCAGAAGGGGAGAGGATCGTCATACCTGCAAAGGTTCTGAATATCCCGATATCTTCGAAACATTGATGAGAGACCCCTTCTCTTTCTCCCGATCCCATTCCTCCGTTTGCTCCTATGATCTTCACATTCAGATGGGGGTATGCGACCATCGAGCGAACCTGCTCACATGCTCTCATGGAAGCGAACACCGCATAGGTCACATAGAATGGTTTCATCCCGGCAGCTGCAAGACCGGCTGCAGTATCGACGGCGAGCTGTTCTGCGATTCCCACTTCGATAACTCTGTCTGGGTATCGTTCGACGATATCCTGAGCCTTGATCACTCCTACCGAATCGGATGAGACCAGAACGACTCTTTCATCTGATTCCATGAGTTTCAGAAGGCCTTCACTCACGGCTCTTCTTGTAGTAATTTCTGCCATCATCATTCTCCTCTCAACTGTCTGAGTGCGCTCTCATACTGCTGCGCAGTCGGTACCCTTTTATGCCAGGAATTATCTTCTTCCATGAAATCGACACCTTTTCCTTTTATCGTATGCGCTATCACTACAGTCGCTTTATTTGATTCTTTGGCTGCAGCGACAGCTTCAAATATCTGGGTAAAATTATGACCGTCGATTTCAATCACCTGAAGCGAGCAGGCTTCAAACTTCTCTTTGAGGCTGCCGATTCCTCCTACATCGGTGATGGAGCCACCGCTTTGCCAGCGGTTGTTGTCTATGAAGACGATCATATTCTTCATCTGAGATTTGCCGATATTGATGAACGTCTCCCAGGTGATCCCTTCTCCCAGTTCTCCATCTCCGCAGATGACGTAGACATAGCGGGATGACTTTTGCAGCTTAAGCGCATTAGCCATTCCATAAGCCATTGCCAGTCCGTTTCCCAGCGACCCTGAATTCGCATCGACTCCCGGTGTCTTTATCATATCAGGATGTCCCTGAAGGATCGAATCGATCTTTCTCAGAGTGAGCTTATGTTTTTTATCGATGACTCCCTTCCTGATCAGTGCAGCATACAAAAGAGGGCAGGCATGACCTTTCGAGAGGACGAACCGGTCGCGGTCCGGCGAGTCGGGATTTTCAGGATCGATATGAATGTGTCCGCCGAAATAGAGGGCAGTGATGATATCGGCGGCAGAGAAAGCGGGGCCGGGATGACCGTCCTTTATTTCAACTACCATATCAAGCACATCTGCTCTCAGTCCATTGGCGATTTTCTGTAAGTTTTCCATCGCTTCAATTCTCCATGTTTTCTATGAATTCGGCTAATGCCTTGAAACCGGATTCCAGAGATGTGAACACCGGCTTCTGTGATTTATCGATGATCTGCTGTGAGACTCTGGCCATCGATCCCTGAGCGAGGACGTACCCGTCACATTCATCTTTGAGTGCAACAGCCTTCGCGACGATCATCTCATCATGCTTATCGGGATTTCCCGCCTGAAGGGCATCGAAGGCGCCTTCTGCAAGACCGTCGATGATCGTAATATCCTTATTCATTTCTTTTGCTATCTTTTTGACCAGGGTGATGGTGGGGCCCAATGTGGTCGGAAGCGTCGCAAGGACAGCGATCCTGTCGAGCTGTTCGACTGCGTTGCGGGCCATCTGTTCGTCGATTCGGATGATCGGGATGGAAATTGACGGCTGAAACATATCTACGGTGTCGCCCATCGACGAGCATGTCTGCCAGATGATATCGGATCCGATCTCTTCTGCGATCTTGTAATAGCGTTCCATCCTGGATAACACCCCATCGGTGGCTCTGTTGTTTGCGATTACCTCCTTGATGATGCTGTCATCGAGGAAATTGATGATCTCAACATCCTTGAGGTAGGTGCTCACGTTGCTGTTGACCGGTTCGATAAGAGCCGTGCTTGTGTAAATTGTAAAAATCTTCTTCATTAGTCCATCCTGATAATCTGTATAACTCTATTGTTTATTTTTCCAGTGAATCGGCAAATAGAACCTCGTCCGGGACTATCTCCTTTTTAATTTTCTTCGAGACCCAGGTCACGTTATAGAAGAACCTGTGATTCACATTCTCGCTGATACTGTTTCCACCCCAGGACCCGCATCCCAGCGTTGCTGTCACCGGCATCCCGTTCTCCCATGAACCGGCATTACCCAATCCTGTAGACTGACGGACCATCACACGTGACGTTCTGGTCTGCATGGCAACTTTCATGATTCTTTCCTCATCGGTAGAGTAAATCCCGCAGGAATGACCCGCACCGCACCGGCTCTGAATGTCGTTGAGCATTTTAATGGCATCATCAAAATTTTCATATGAATAAATGGTAAGGACCGGCGACAGTTTTTCAGTGGTGAATTTACTTTGAACACTGCAATCATTTTCAGGAACTACGAGGAATTTCGGGTTTTTCCCGTCTGCTATGCCTGCCATATCTGCAATTGTCGCAGCTGATTGTCCTACGATGTTGCGGTTGAGAATACCGTTTACCCAAAGAGTCTGTTCGAGTTTCTTTTTCTCTTCGTCGGAGACTATATAAGCTCCCTCCTGTTCGAGAGCTGCGACCATGTTCTCATAGATTGAATTGTGTACGATGATCCCGTTTTCTGTTGAACATCCGGTTGAATTATCATTCTGCTGACCGATACCTATCTCGGCTGCATATTGAGCATAGTCTGCAGTCTCATCAACGATGACCATCGCATTTCCGACTCCGACACCGTAAGCCGGAGTGCCCGAGCTGTAGGCGGCTTTCACCATGGCGCTTCCACCGGTAGCTATAACCGTGTCGCAGCAGCTCATCAGTTCGCTGCTCATAGGAACCGAGGGGTTCTCGATGAAGAGAACAAGATCCCTGGGAGCTCCGTACTGTTCCAGGACATCCTGAATCAGTGTGCATACCATGGTGTTCGTCTCTTTCGATCGGGGATGGGGAGAGAAGATGATACTGTTTCTGCTCTTGATCGCCCACATGGCTTTGAGAAATGGTGTAACACAGGGGTTTGTACATGGAACCAGAGCTCCGATGACACCAAGCGGCTTAGCAATCTTTACAAGCCCCTTTGCTTCATCCTCCTCAATAATGCCGACAGTTTTTGCGCCTTTCATATCTCTCATGATCCCTCTGATCTTGAAAGACATCTTGTTGTATTTGCCTTCGAACGTTCCCAGACGGGTCTCATCCATCCCCTTTCGGGCGATCCTCTCCATATTCTCTTTCTGTACACCGGCCCATCCTATAGCAGAGACCAGAGTATCGACCTGTTTCTGATTATAGTTTTCAATCTGCTTCAGTGCAGAGCGGGACCTTCTTATCAGTTCATTCACATCTTCATTTTTCATGTATACAATCCTCCTTGCAGGTATGTGTTAATAACGTGGAATTATGCTGCTGTATTCACTCGCAAACGGAATTCAGGAAACCTGTTCAGTCCGATTCTTTCAGATAGTATTTTGTGTAGTATTCCCACACACGGTCGATATGGACCTTCGTCCATTTTGCCGCCATCTTCTGATCTCTCACCTTCAGTGATTCGTAGATCTTCTGGTGAGTCCGTTTCGAGTTCTTAATGATATCGGGAATGTTCTGGTTGATTTCGTTGATCAGTTTCTCCATGAGGACGACGGTGGTCATGTACATATTCAGCAGATATCGGTTGTTTGCCGCCTGTGCAATGATCAGGTGGAACTCCATATCTATCTTACTGTACTCGGACTCATCACCGTTTACATGAAACACCATCATCTGAGTGATGATCTTTTCGAGTTGATCGAGCTGATCATCGGTGATGTTGATAGCTGCCTGTTTGGTGATGGCCACTTCGATAACCTTTCTGGATTCGATCAGTTCATACAATGCATCGGCATCGGAGATCAGAGGAGCTTCGACGGGCGGAACCCATTTGCTCGGATCACCGCTGACGATGATCGTTCCCCGTTTCGGCTTCTGTTCGATGACACCGATTGATTCCAGTTCCGTCAGAGCTTCTCTGAGACAAAGTCTGCTGACACCCAACTGACGAGCAAATTCTACCTGATTTGGCAGCTTCTCACCTTCACAGATCTCTCCGCGTATGAGAAGATCTTTGATTGCATCAATAGCATACTCGTAAGTTTTCTTTCTTCTTGTTCCCATCTTTGTCTCTCCAATGTAGCACAAAATTTATAAAATTGTATATCAACCAAACGTATCTATGAGTATTATAGAAACTCCCTTTATCAATATTAAACTACATTCTCCTTTTTTTTATTGTATTTTTCTAATAAATTCTTAGCTCTTTGATATATAGGCCTATCAACCATTTCTCCTTCAATCACGATGACCCCGTCATTGATACTGCCGTGGTTTTCCCAGCAGTTCACGATCTTCCGTGCCCTGGATACTTCCTTCTCGGACGGAGTGAATACCGAATTCACTACATCTATTTGTGAAGGATGAATGCAGGTCTTCCCTGTCATTCCCATGCTCTTCACATTTCTGGTATCTTCTGCAAGACCTTCGGGATCTTTGAAATTGGCGAACGGAGTGTCTATCGCAGCAATGTTCTTTGCTCTGCATGCGATTGTCATTCTATTTCGCGCATATTCGATCTCTTTACCTGAAGCAGTCCTCTCGACCTGGATATCTCGAGTGAAATCCTCAGCTCCGAACTGAGCCCCTTTCACTTTCGGTGAAGCATTGACAGTCTCCCAGATGGTCTGGACTCCCAACGCCGTTTCTATAAGAGGGATGATGACGAAATCCTGTCCGTCATCAACCGAGTTCTGAATGATCGTATCTGCAGATTCGACCTGTCGGGCAGTAGATTTTGGAAGGACGATACCGTCTGCTTTCAGCGAGACGGCCGCCCTGATATCATCTTCGGCGAAGGTGCTGTCAACAGCATTGACCCGTACAAGAAAGACCTTCTCCCGGGCTTTTCGAACGATTTCGAAACCGAATCCGAGCAGATTCTTTCTGGCCTGTTTCTTGTCCGCCAACCTCACCGAATCTTCAAGATCGAAGATGACCGCATCACAGGTGGTGGAAGGGATCTTCTCCATGTATTTTTGCTGATTACATGGTACATAGAGAAATGATCTGCAGTTCGATATATCATTCATTTATACGCCTCTTATCCCAGTACAGAAGGCAGCCACATGCTCAATGGCGGCCAGAAAGAGACGAGCAGGAGCACTGCGAACAATGGTATATAGTAGGGTGCTACTGCCTTCACGACTTTCTCGATAGGCTTTTCGGACATCGTTGATGCCATGAACAGACAGACTCCGAACGGTGGTGTATACAGACCGATGACCAGGTTCAGACAGATGAAGATACCGACCTGGATGGGATCCATACCGACCGATTTGAGAAGCGGAAGGAAGATCGGAGTGAAAACGAGAGTAGCCGTTCCTGTATCGAGTACCATACCGACGATGAGAAGAATCACATTGATCATGATGATGAGCAGGACCTTACTGTCGGCAACGAATCCGAGAAGAACGACAAGAGACTGAGGAATCTGTTCGACTGTAAGAACAAATGCAAAGACGGTAGCTCCTGCAAGGATGAACATCGTATTTGAGATCATCGTGGTAGTTTCTCTTGCCGAACTTATGAAATTTTTGTAGGTGACCTTCTTATAGAAGAATTTACCCACCACGAACGAATAGACAACTGCAACACATGCAAGTTCTGAAGGACTGTAGAATCCTGAGAACAGCCCGCCGAGAAGAATGATCGGAGCAAACATGGCAGGGATGCTGTGCAGCTGAATAGATCGTTTCTCTTTTTTGCTGATATCTACATTTCCTTTCGGGTAGTTCTTTCTTCGTGCATTGAGCGTGATGATGATCATCAAAGTCACAGTCAAAAGGACACCGGGAACGATACCTGCTATCAGGATCTTGATACCCGAAACCGAGGCAATGAGAGCATATACCAGCAACGGGATGCTCGGCGGGAATATCGGACCGATAGCCGAAGAGGCAAGGGTGATCCCCAAAGCATCCTCATCCTTATATCCGTTTTCCTTCATGGCCGTCATTTCGATGTTTCCCAATCCGCCGAGGTCGGCCAGAGCGGCTCCCGACATTCCTGCGAAGATCAGACTCGCGATGACATTTACGTAGGCGAGACCTCCTTTTGCACGGCAGATACGGGACGTATTGACCGCCGAGAACAGGGCATTGGTAAGTCCTCCGTGGTTCATGATCCATCCTGCGAAGATGAAGGTTGGAACGGCCAGCAGTGTGATCGAATTCATCGATCCGCCCATTCTCTGCATGAGTGTCAGCAACGACATATCGCTGAATATCAGAAAGAGACCTGATGAGAATATCAGTGTGTAAGCGACCGGAACTCCGAGGAAGATCAGGCCGAAAAATAATCCTAGTACAACATATCCGCTCATTTTGCATCTCCTGTATTCAGGTCGGCAGAACTATCCATCTGCAGCATCGATTTGGTCTTGAAGATGAGAACCAGAATGATCATGATGATCCCGAACGGGAAAGCTCCGAAGAAAAGGTAGTTCGGCATTCTCATCGCCGCACTCTTTGTGAAAGCAAGTTTGTCCATATACATCACATATCCGGCTGAAATCATTATCACACTGGAGAGGATTACCAGGTAGGATAGGATCTTCAATCCCTTCTTGATCATCGGAGGAGCTATATCATATAAGACAGTTATCTTGATATCCTCCCCGTGATAGAGCAGAGACGGAAGTCCGAGCCAGATCATTGTGACCTGCAGCATACAGGAAAGTTCATATACCCACTGGAGTCCTATACTGAAGACCTCGCGGATTATAACCTGTCCGAACAGCAGAACCGTAATCAGTATCAGGCAGGCAATCTGTATTTTTGCATATACGGAAAAGACTTGTTCGAACAGCTTTTCTGGTTTTGTTTGCATAATCAATTTATCCTTTTCAATGTAGAGGACCGCCGGAAAGACGATCCTCTACAGGTTCATACGTTGTGAATCAATCAGTATCCGAGATACTCTTTTACTTCAGCGTAGAAATCAGCATACTGAGGGAAGTTCTCTGCTACTTTCTTGTCAACGCTTGCCTTGAATGCATCCACATCCAATCCATCTTCTGCTGTGATGAATGTCATTCCTTCATCAATGAGTTTCTGGATGATCTCCTGCTCTTCTCTGATACCCTGTTCAGTGAATTTCTCGGCGGTTTCACGTCCAGCCTGCAATACTGCTTCCTGATAATCGGCAGGCAGAGACTGGAATGCCTCTTCGTTGACCATCATAGGACCGATTGCTGCGATATGCTTGGTATCCATCATGTACTTCTGCATATCCTGCATTCTTACAGCATACATTGTTGAAGGGGGATTCTCCTGACCTTCGACAACACCGGTAGAGAGAGCTGCAGGTACGTCGACCCAGTCAACAGGTACAGCAATTGCACCCATTCCTTCTACAGCAGTCACGTAGATCGGAGCCGGGATAGCACGGATCTTCACACCTTTGAGATCATCGGGAGAGTAGATGGGGAAGTTACAAGTGAGACAGCGGGCTCCACCATATGTAGATCCGAGTAGTCTTACTCCGGCCTGATTGATGAATTTCTCATTTGCCTCCTGGAAGATCGGGCTTTCTGGCGAGTTCAGTTTGACATAATCTTCTACCGATTTTGCCAGATACGGTGTATCGAAAGCCTGAAGTTCGTCTACCAGTGATCCGAGATTTCCCCATGTGTCGTGGTGGAACTGAACTGTTCCTGTAGCTACCATCTCGAGCTGTTCGATCATTGAACCGAGCTGAGAGTTGGGGTAGATCTTCGTCTGGATTCCACCGTCTGTGAGCTCTTCGAGTCTCTCGCAGAACCAGATTGCCATCTGTCCAGACTGGTTGGCTTCAGCATTCATGTGAGCATATTTCCAGTGGAACACAGGTTTTTCATCGGCCGCAGCTTCCTCCTGACCGTTTGCGAAGACGAACCCTGCCGACATGATAAGAACGAGCAATAAAACCAAAAGTTTTTTCATATCTTTCTCCTTTTTTTGGATTTCTTTCCTATGATCGACTAAAAAACCGGCATGGCAAAACCTTTCTCGATTTAAATAGTCATATCATATAATTAATTGCTAAATGAATAGTATCACGGGTTTTTCTGGTTGTCAAAAAAAACTTTCAAAAAAAATATATTGATATAAATAATTATAATATAATAGTTTAAGAGGTATATTCTGGTAAAATGTTTTATAGATAAAAAATTATATAGTCATATTATATTACTATTGATTTTTGAAATATTTATAGTACAATGAGGAAAGAAACCAACTGGAGGGCGTATGTCTAGTGTCTTAGAACGGATGAACGAAAGCTATTGTCGTTCCTATATTAGTCAGCATTATGAGGGGTGGGAAACCAGAATACTTGAACGGTATGATATTCAGAATTTTATCAAAACCTTAGATGATCAGGACGCTGAAGCGGTGATAGTGACAGCCCGGACGTTCACAGGATACTGGTACACTGACCTGGGATTCGGAAAGATGATGCCGGGACTCAATGGTGTCGACCAGCTGCAGCAGAGCATCGATTATTTCAGAAAGAATACCGATAAGATCATCATAGCTTATTTCACCGCAGTCTACGACAAGGACCAGTATGATATGCATCCCGATTGGAGGCAGGTCGGAAAAGACGGAAAGCCTCTTTCTGTAGGTGCAGAGAAAGTCGTGTGCATGAACAGTCCGTACAGAGAATACATCAAATACATGGTGAGAAAACTGTTCGAGATGAGAGATATAGACGGGATGCTGCTCGATATGGCCTTCTTCTCCGATAAGATCTGCTACTGTGAGAACTGCAGAAGAAAATTCAAGGCGCAGTACCGGTCCGATATTCCCGAAAAAGAAGATTTCAATGATCCTGTTTTCAGAAACTACATCAGATTCAGAAGGAAGAGCAACGAGACATTCATCAAAGAGATCTTCGATGAGGTCAGAAAGGTCAAAGATGATGTGGTTCTCTATCCCCAGTATCAGCTCCTTAAGGACAGGGGTATGAATTCCCAGAACCTCGAGATTGCAAGATTTTCCGATTTTATTTACAGCGACATTTACTGGGAGCACGGATATCTTCCAATCAGTGCGATAAGCAAAATCTGCAAGACTCTCTGTAAGAATCTGCCCGAGATCGGGTTTATGACCAGACCGGGGACACATAACGATGCTCCAAATATGAAGACACTCGATCAGATAAGATACGAATCATTCACTGTCCTGGCGAATGCATGTGCAGTTCATTATCACGATATCATGTGGCCTGACGGGACACTGCAGAAAGAGATGTGGGACCGCCACAGAATCGTGTTCAACGAGATTCAAAAGAGAGTTCCCTGGAGCAATAAAGGGAAAAGTGCGGCGCAGGTAGCCGTCTTATACAGTGAAGATACGATGGTATGGTACGGGCGGCATTCAAGAACTCCCGATGTGAAAGCTCATCTGTACGGTATCTTCAGGGCTCTCACCGAGCTGAAGATCGACTATAACATCATAGTCGACACCAATGAAAAGACGCTTTCAAAATATGATACGCTGATTCTACCCAACGTAGCCTGTCTATCGGAAACCGAATGCGACCAGATCCGGTCTTTCGTGAAAGATGGCGGCGGACTTGTTGCCAGCGGATCTACCTCATTATGTGACTGTGAAGGTTCACCACTGCAGAATTTCAGACTCAGTGATGTCTTCGGGGCTTCTCGAATCGATGATACCGGAAGCTACTCAAGAGTATTCCATAAATATGATAATACTAGCGAAATCGGAAAGAATACCAGTGAAGACGGAATGATGACGAACTGGGGCGTATCGCAGAAGGTCGAATTGACGACAGGTAAAGCCGCAGCGACTGTCGTATATCCCTATACCGAACCGAGTGACGACAGATTCATCAACTCGATGGCAAATCCACCTGCCGTGTATACGGATGAAACCGCCTGTGTCGTAAATGATTTCGGAAAAGGAAGGTGTGTCTATTTCTGCGGGGAGATAGAGAAGAACTATCTGATCACCAGTTTTCCTGAACTGAAAACTATCATGCATAATGCAATTGTGACGACGATGAGAAAAGAGCTTAAAGTAGAAGTTGTACAGGATGCTCTCGTAGAAGTGACAACCTTTGAAACTGAAGATACCCTCTATGTGCATATGGTGAACGGACAGGCAAATAAAGGTATTTCATTCTCGGAAGGCAAGCCGATGCTGTCCAGAGATCATATTTTCGGCGGTGAAAGCTATATCGAAACCAGAGAGCTTATTCAGAAGATCATCCCGACTCATAATACGAAAGTGAGAATCAGCGGATATGAAGTAAAAGATGCTGTATTGCAGCCCCGTGGTGAAAAACTCGAATTCAAGGTTGAAGACGGTATCACCGAACTATTCATACCTCTGCTCGAATACCATGATATCGCAGTCATATCGGTCAAATAAACAATAGTCTGAAGAAGGACAGCAGCGTAGCTGCTGTCCTTCAGATAGATATTGTATAATCTGACACCGAAAAAAATTGCGAATAGTAATATAAAATATTAGTAAAACTATTATCTTTAGATAATTCATGCTGACATCTTTGCTGATTTATCGACATATTTGCCTGATTATCTCCTTGCGGGCAGAAAAGAACGCTCATAAACTTTTTAAAAAGGATTAATTAAAAAGGAGAATTTTATGAAAAAGGTATTAGTCTTTACGGTATTGCTTCTTGCTGTATCCCTTTCGGTCTTCGCAGCCGGTGCCGAAGAAAAACCGGCGGAAGAATCCAATGAACTGACGTTGTATTATTCGCATGCTGCCGACTGGACAGATCCGATCATCAAGGAATTTCAGGAAAGAACTGGAATCCGGGTAAATCTTGTGGGCGCCGGAACAGGTGAGCTTGTTTCCAGAATCAAAGCAGAGAAGGATAATCCTCTTGCGGATGTTCTGTGGGGAGGCGGATCTGATTCATATCAGGTGATTATCGATCTGCTTGAACCATTTGAAACCGATCATATGGACAATGTTTTTGATGTGACCAGAGATCCCGATAACCATTGGCACGGAACAACAATCGATCCGATGGTGATTATCTATAATCCGAAACTAGTTGCACCGGAAGATGTTCCTACCGGATGGGCTGATTTGCTGAATCCAAAGTTCAAAGGTAAAATAGCTCATGCAGATCCTGCCAGATCAGGATCAGCGTTCATGGCATTGATTATTCAGCTTCTTTCTATGGGAGGAGACAATGAAGTAGGTTGGCAGTATATGGCAGATTTCGTAGAAAACCTTGATGGCAAACTATTAGGTTCTTCTTCCGGTACGTTCAAAGGGGTGTCTGACGGTGAGTACGCTGTAGGTATCACCTATGAGGAAGCTGCTCTGAGATATCAGAGAGCTGGTGCGAACCTGAGAGTTGTTTATCCTGTGGAAGGTTCGTCCAAGGTTCCAAGTCCTATTGCAATCGTTAAAGGTGCAAAGAATATGGAGAATGCCAAAAAATTCGTCAACTTCATCCTGAGCAAAGACGTCCAGTCCTTAATGGGAGATCTTAACAGAAGGACAGTCAGAAATGATATCGAGTTACCTGAGATCATGGTTCCGAACGATGAACTCGGTGACATACCATACGATACAGTCTGGGTCGGTGCAAATAAAGACCGGATCATGAATCAATGGAAGGATCTGATCGTAGGACGGTAGATCTTCACTCTCTAGTGCTGCAAAGGACGACCGTCCTTTGCAGCCAGATCGAAATGCAAACATCTCAATAAAGGAGAACTTCACGATGAGTCAGATGCTGTCAATTGAGAACGTCATCAAGCGTTATGGTGATTTTACGGCAATCAAGAATGTTTCTGTGACAATTGAAAAAGGAGAGTTTTTTACTCTGTTAGGACCTTCAGGTTGCGGAAAGACAACCCTTTTACGAATGATCGCAGGTTTTAATACCATTGAGGATGGAGTTATCAGGTTCGGAGATACTGTGATAAATTCCATACCGGCCCATAAAAGAAACACTGGAATGGTCTTTCAGAATTATGCGATTTTTCCACATTTGTCAGTCTTTGATAACGTTGCTTATGGTCTTAAGGCAAGGAATCTTTCAAAAGAAGAAATTGAGCAGCAGGTTGATGAAGTCCTCGATCTGGTGAAAATGTTGGAATATAAAGAGAGACAACCTTCGAAACTCTCCGGAGGTCAGCAGCAGAGAGTAGCACTTGCCAGAGCAATCGTGATCAAACCGGATGTTCTGCTGATGGATGAACCTTTGAGTAATCTGGATGCTAAGTTACGTGTTGAGATGAGATCCGTCATAAAGAAGATTCAGCAGAACCTTCAGATCACAACAGTATATGTCACCCATGACCAGGAAGAGGCACTGGCTATCTCAGACCGAATTGCAGTTATGAATCTGGGTACTATACAACAGGTAGGAAATCCCTTGACAATCTACACGAGACCGGTGAATACCTTTGTCTCGAATTTTATCGGTACTTCGACATTCCTTCCATGCATGGTGACTTCTGGTTCAGAAAAATCGAAGGTTACAGTTTATGATGAAGTTTTTGAGATGCCATTGAGCAAAGAATATAAGGGCGAAGCTATACTTGCGGTCAGACCTGAAGAATTCAGAATTGTGGACGAAAAATCGAGCAAAATCCATGGAAGAATCCAATTTGTTACATTCTTGGGCGATTTTATCAATTATGAAGTTTCACTGCCGAATGACCAGACGATTCAGGTAAATGAATATATTAAAGATACGCTGAAAATGCGGAAAGAAGGGGATCTTATCGGAATAACATTTGATGAATCAAGGATTAATATTTATAGCAAAAATGGAGAGGAAGCTCTGATATGAATAATATGATAAAACAGGCATTCATCGAAAAGAAAGTTCCCCGTCCCACATTCTGGACCATCGTCACTTTTATATTATTTGCTCTCGCGATATTTTTCCTCATTTATCCGCTGGGGGGGCTGGTGACCCGAAGTTTCACTTCTTCAGATACAGGAGCGTTCACTCTTTCCAACTACATCGATTTTTTCAGGCTTCCATATTATTTCAATACACTCAAAAACAGTTTTGCTGTCTCAATAACAACAACGATCTTTGCACTGATTCTGGGTGTGCCCATGGGATATGTCGTTGCAAGGTTTAATATTCCCGGAAAGAAGATATTAAATGCGATGGTTGTAATTTCCCTATTGTCTCCTCCTTTTATCGGTGCATATTCATGGATCATCCTACTGGGAAGAAACGGTTTTATTACAAACATCGTAAGACAGGTCGGAATAGAGATGCCCACAATCTATGGTTTCAACGGGCTGATACTGGTGTTTACACTGAAACTATTTCCATTTATTTATATGTATGTCCAAGGTGCTTTGAATTCTTTTGACAGTTCTTTGGAAGAAGCTGCTGAAAACCTTGGAGTTCACGGATTCAAAAAACTCATAACAGTTACTTTTCCTCTGATCATGCCGACTATCACTTCGGGAGCGGTCATTGTATTCATGACTTCATTGGCTGACCTTGGAACTCCGATGCTCATAGGAGAAGGGTATAAGGTCCTTCCGGTACTTGTATATGAAGAGTATATGAGCGAAATAGGTGGAAATGCCACCGTCGCAAGTACATTGAGTGTAGTCATAATTATCTGTTCACTGTTGGTTTTATTGCTTCAGAAGGTGATTATCTCAAAAAAAAGTTACCATATGTCCGGATTACGGCCGCCTGAAGTCAAAAAATTGAATCCTGTTCCATATGCTATTCTCACTGTCTTATGTTATCTTGTAGCGCTGATGGCACTTGCTCCTCAGATTACTACTATTACAACATCTTTCATCAAAACTCATGGTCCGCTTTTTGTCCCGGGGTTCAGTCTGAACAGTTACCGCTCTGTCTGGTTCAAACTTTCAGCGAACATCATACGCACCTTCATCTACTCGACAATAGCTATGGCGTTCATGATTATCATTGGAATGTTCTCGTCTTATATTATCGTCAGAAGAAGATCGAGACTCTCTTCGGTACTCGATTTTATCCTGATGTCGCCTTACGTCATCCCGGGGGCTGTTCTTGGTATCGTTCTTATCATGGCATTCAACAAGCCTCCGCTTATTCTAACCGGAACAGCAGTCATAATGATTGTTTCCTATACTATCAGGAAGATTCCATACATTATCAGATCAAGTACCGGAATCCTCTATCAGCTTGACTTGTCCTCTGAAGAGGCATCAATCAATCTGGGGGTATCTCCTTTGAAGACATTCTTCAAGATTACGGCAGTTCTTATGCTCCCCGGCGTTCTCTCCGGAGCTATTCTCAGCTGGATAGCTACGATAAACGAGCTAAGCTCTACTTTGATACTCTATTCTGGAAGAACCGGCACGATCTCTGTAGCAATCTATACCGAAATAATGAAAGACGGGTATGGAACAGCAGCAGCTCTTGCCAGTATTCTTACCTTTGCGACAATCATTTCGTTGATTATCTTCAACAAGTTTACCAAAGGGAAAGGAAGTGTGGTATGAGTTTTACAGACATAACAGAACGACTGGAGGCTGCGAAGAAGATTGCGAAAACTTCAGGTGCCATGATCAAAGAAAAACAGTTGTCCGAATTGGGGACTTCTTTCAAAGGAAAAAGTGATGTAGTCACTCTGATGGATCTTGAAAGTGAAAGAATTATAAAGAATTATCTTCATGAACAATTTCCATCAGATAATTTCCAGGGAGAAGAAACCGGTATCGAAAGGTATGGAGACGGGGGTACGTGGATAATCGATCCGATCGACGGCACCAATAATTATGTTCACGGGATTGCCGGTTATACGATAAGTATCGCCTATGAAACAGAAAAATATGTCCCTTTATTGGGGGTTGTCTATTCTCCTGTGCATGATGATCTGTATTGGGCTGTTCGGGGGAGAGGGGCATATAGAAATGAGACCAGAATAACATGTTCATCTCAGAGTGAGGTTAAAGATGCATTGACAATCATATCACCTCCTCTGCGGTATCCTCATTTTATTGATACGTATTCTGAAATGATAAGACGGATGTGCATTGAGACCGGAGATGTTCGTGATTTCGGATCAGCTGCACTCCATCTCAGTTATGTTGCTGACGGAAAAGCTGACTGTTATTTCGAATACGGATTGAAATATCATGATGTTGCTGCAGGCTTTGTGATAGTCAGCGAAGCCGGCGGGCGATTGTCATTTTTTGAACCGGAGATAAAATTTTCAGGGAACATTATTGTGACGAATAACCAGCTTCACTTGTGGTATACTTCCGTTGTTCGGGAAATATATCAGAAGGGAGGAAGCCGTATTGAGAATGAGAAGGTATTTCTATAAATTATTGTTATCTTTTCTTCTGATCGGAGTTCTTCCCCTTCTGATACTGGGACCTATTTCCTACACTATCACTAAACGCATTCTTGTTCAGAAGACTCGTACAGAATCAGTTCAATTTGCTCGTCATGCAACGAATCAGATGGAAGAATTCATTCGTGAGTTCGTATCGATATCAGATGCGATCATTCACGATACGGCTTTCTCTTCTTTGTTTGAGGGTTCTATGGAAACTCTTAACGAATCTTCTGCAGAAATATATGATAATCTATATCTTCTGTTCACAGGTATGAGCATTAAACCGGATATTCATGTGATAAGTCCCGATGGCAAGGTCCTCGTCAATACCGTAAGAACTCCACAAGAATATTACATAGAAAGATATCGTAACTGGGGAGTCCTCAGAAAAGCACTCAAGGCAGAAGGAAATCCGGTCATATATTATCACGAGAATGATGATGCTACAGGTCGCTTTTTTACACTTGCTCAGACGAAGCTCGATGAGAACGGGTCATTGGCAGGTATCGTCCTCATCGATGTCTATGAAGACCAGATCCGTTTTCTAATCAATAATTCTTTTGAATCGGCTAACCATAATCTCGCAATGCTCGATGAATTTCTGATCGAAAAAAGGGATCTTTACGGAGATATTCCTGATACAGTGGCGTTTACTCTCGTAAAAGATACAAAAAACAACTCAACTTCTGAACCTCCTTTGGGAATCGTGAATGATTTCTATATCTTTTCACTGGTGAAAAGCTCCATATTTCCTTTTTATATTCTGGAATACTCCCAGTTGGTCCAGATCAATTCCATTACTCATCTGGTGGCTGTCATCATAATTGCTCTTACGAGTGTAATGACCATTATCTGTCTGATTTTTGCCTTCTCTGTATCCAAAGGAGCGTCAAAACCTTTAAACGAGGTGGTCCAATGTCTCGAGAGAGTGAGTGAAGGAGATTTCTCGGCACGAACAGTTACTAACAGAAAGGATGAATTTGGTGATCTTGCAAAAAGCGTAAACGCCATGACAAAGAAAATGAAACACCTGATAGATGTCAGTACAAAAAAAGAGCAGAGCCTGAGAACATCAGAACTGAAAGCTCTTCAGGCTCAGACAAATCCTCATTTTATTTTCAATTGTCTGGAGACGATTAAATGGTACATTCTTCTGGGACAGATAGAAGATGCTTCACAGACTGTTGTTGAACTGGGAGCATTGTTGAGAGGGACACTGGATCTTGGTAAAGGAGCTGTCACGATTAAAGGAGAGTTCGATATCATTCAGAAATATCTTGCCCTCCAGAAAAGGAGATTGGGTGCAAGACTGAAAACCGATATCCACATCGACCCTTCCGTTGAGAATATAATGATACCGAGGTTTCTGATCCAACCTCTAGTTGAAAATGCTATCATGTATGGTATAGAGAAGAAACCGGGGGGAGGTTTTCTCGATTTATCAGTCGTGAAAGAACATAATACAATTATCTTCAGGATTATTGACAACGGTCTGGGTATGAAACCCGAACTTGCCCGGTCATTATGTCAATTCCATGAGCTCAAGGATGTTGCGGAAGGAGGATCAGGAATACAGAATATCGTTCGTCGGTTGGATTTGTATTATGGAAACCGTGCTACCATCATGATTGATACAAAAATAAATAATGGTACACAGGTAGTCATTCGGATAAAGGAGGATCACACGGTATGAATTCAATACTTAAGGTTCTAGTTGTTGAGGATGAAGACGTGTTGCGAAAAGGTATCATTGTGACTACACAATGGGAAAAATTACACCTGAGAGTAATTGGAGAAAGCGATAATGGAAGTGATGGGGAAGTGATGGTCAGAAAACTGAATCCAGATATAGTCATTGCTGATATCGCCATGCCGGGAAAAGATGGTCTGCAAATGATAAAAGATTTGTCTTCAATGAAAAATACCCCGGAATTCATTATCATATCCGGGCATCCTGAATTCTCATATGCACAGAAAGCTGTGGAGTATGGAGTGAAAGGATATATCCTGAAACCTGTTAATCCGGAGGAATTATATTCTGTGCTGGCACGAACCGTAGAGTCTATCGAACAGAAAAAGAACGAGCAATCTATTGAAAAGAAACTTGAGACTCTGGAAGGTAGGATGCAGAAAGTGCCCATACTGACTGACCCTCTTCCAAGCGATTATCGTGAATCTTATGTTCAGGATGCTGTCAGCATCATTGAAAAACACTATAGTGAACATCTGAAGGCTTCCGATATCGCACAATACCTCGGAATCAGCGAACGAGGGCTGATAGAGCACTTTAAAACGTATCTTGGGTATACTTTTTTAGAATATCTGACTACTTACAGGATGAACAAAGCATCGTTTCTGTTGAAAGAGAAGACTTTGACAGTATACCAGGTGGCAGAGAAAGTCGGATATAAGGACTATCGTTATTTTTGTAAAATATTTAAAACACATTTTGCGATGACTCCGCTGGAATATAAGAAAGGAGGAATGTCTACCTGACCCTGCCTTGATCGCTACGGATATCTCTTTCTGTTCATAGAAGAGGCAGGGGGTTCTCCCTGCAGATTTCGTAAACTTCATTTGCAATGAATCAGGAACCATTATCTTTTGATTATTTCCTTTTGCGGATGATAGCAGAGAGGATGTTATCACTATTTTTTTGAAATCTGAGGTGCTTTTCATTGTGAAAGAAGAGGGGAGAAGAGTTTCTCTTCGACTGCCTTCATGGCTTTTGTCATCTTTTTTTGTTTCAGGCAGATCAATGAATATCTCCTTTGTACCTCTTTTTCATCGATCCAGACAGGATGTAGATCATTGTTCGTTACCCATAGTGTCGGCAAAATGGCGACTCCGATTCCATTTCTCGCAGCCTCGACGATACCCTGATTACTGATACTCTCATATGAAACCTTCATATCTGCTCCATTTCTCTCAAAAAGTGCATCGATGATGTTTCGTGAGGCACACCCTTTTTCTCTCACGCACAACCGGTATCCCGAAAGCTCCTCAATGCTTATCCTTTCTGATGTGCAAAGAGGATGAGAATGTGAACAGGCGGCGACAAGTGAATCATTCATCAAAGGTTTTGCGTAGATATCATCTGTTTCGGCAAGGGGAGTTTCTATCAGGCCCAGGTCGACCCTTCCCTCCCTAATAGCTTTCACTACACTGATGGAATCCGACACGATAGTCGATACAACCATCTCGGGATCACTCTCCTGCAGTTCTTTCACCAGTTGTGGCATCATATAGGTGCCTATTGTAATCGAAGCTCCCACACTGACTTTCTGCTCATCTATTGAAGAGAGTGTGTTGAACATCGACACGATCGTCTTCGCTCTTTCCAGAAAGGTCTTTCCGTTCTCGGTAAGCACGAGAGTTCTCCCGATACGGTCGAAAAGGCGGATTTTGTAGTAGGATTCAAGTTCTTTGACCGCAAGAGATACTGCCGGCTGACTGATATGCAGTCTTGAAGCAGCTTTTACTGTGCTTCTGTGCTCACAAACAGCTATGAAGATTTCCAGATACCGAATTGTCATATAATAATATCCTTATACTTACTATAAATAATATGTATTTTACTTATATAATGCAATTGTCTATACTTGCCATGTAATGAAAAAATACTGGAAACTGTTCAGAATCATGTTCACGTTGAGCCTTTTCACCTTCGGCGGAGGGTATGTGATCGTCTCTCTTATGAAAGAAAGGTTCGTCGATAAGCTCAAATGGATCGATGAAGAGGAGATGCTCAATATCATCGCGATCGCACAATCGAGTCCCGGAGCCGTCGCGGTGAACGGCTCTGTGCTCGTCGGCTACAAGATCGGGAAGATGAGAGGAGCTGCGGTTTCGCTTATCGCCACCATACTCCCTCCCTTTCTGATCATTTCCATCATTTCGGTCGGATATTCGCGGTTCAGCGAAAACCCGCTTGTCAAAGCCTTTCTGAGAGGACTTCAGCCGGCGGTCGCCGCGGTTATTGCCGATGTTGTCGTCTCTTTGGGGATCAATGTGATAAAGAAAAAAGAGGTGATATACATCATCATGATGGTTCTTTCTTTCGTGGTGATCTATTTCGGCAATGTCAATGTGATGTTTGTCATACTCGTATCTGCTCTGATAGGGTTCTTTTATTCCAGATTGTCCGCAAAAGGAGAAAAACGATGTTAGGGCAGCTGTTTCTTTCTTTTGTAAGTATAGGAGCTCTCAGTTTCGGGGGAGGGCTTGCCGCTCTTCCTCTTATACAGCAGCAGGTGGTAATAAATCATCAGTGGATGAGCCTCACCGAATTCACGAATCTGATCTCGATCGCAGAGATGACACCCGGACCGATTGCGATCAACAGTGCAACCTTCGTCGGAATGCGTCTCAATTCTTTCACCGGTGCTCTCATTGCAACGCTGGGATGCCTGATCCCCTCTCTTCTCTTCGTTGTATTTTTGGGGTTTATCTATTTCAGATATAAGGAACTCGACTGGATGAAGGGAATCCTTGCCGGCCTTCGCCCGGCTATCGTCGCCATGATATCCAGTGCGGGCCTGTCAATCTTTCTGCTGGCAATCTTCGGTGAAGCTCACGATTCGTTCTCCATCGTCTCCCTTATCATATTCATTGCAGTATTTCTGATACTCCGGCTGAAAAAGATAAACCCTATAATCCTTTTGTTGCTGTCAGGAGGGATTCAGGTCGTCATCTCCTCTTTGATGTGAGGACCTTCCTTGAAGTGGGGAATCTTCTCCAGTTCTTCATCCCATGTGGCTCTGCTGCCGGTGAAAATATGTGCTGAAGCCTCAATTGATATTTCCGTATCCAACGAACCGGCAGGTACAACAAGTAAGGTTCCGTCCATCTGCACTGTCGGCAAAGCAGATCCGCAGTGCGCACAGAAACTCTTCGAGTGCTCAGTTCGGTCAACCCGGTAGGTTCTCACCAGATGTTCTCCTGTCAGCCAGTGCAGGTGCGCTGATGATGAGAACAGGTTTGAAGCATGTGCCGATCCGGTATCTTTTCTGCAGCGGCTGCAGTGGCACAGATAAAAAGCATCGAAATCCCCTTCCACAGTGAATGTAACGCTGCCGCAGAGGCAGGAGCCTGTATGTTTCATATGGATTCTCCTTCGCAAAATCTGTTGCTGAATTTCTAAAAATGGTAGATCAATTCTAAAGCAGGTTGACACACAAACGCAATAGGAGTAAGCTACCGACGATTGATGCGGGGGGACTCGAGAGAGTTGAGAAGGTTAAAACCTGACCCTTGGAACCTGGCAGTTAACACTGGCGTAGGGAAGCAGAATCGGTCAGAGATGACCGGCACTACTCCCTTTCGGGAGTTTTTTTTACATATTTCAAACGGATTGTGCGGGGGGACTCGAAAGAGTTGAGAAGGTTAAAACCTGACCCTTGGAACCTGGCAGTTAATACTGGCGTAGGGAAGCTGTTATCAAATTACCTTATTGATGATGTTTTTCTATCTCAGCTATTTCGATGATATAAGGAGGATTTGATATGAAACATGTTCTGACGATCGCAGGATCTGACTGCAGCGGCGGCGCCGGTATTCAGGCTGACCTGAAAACATTTGCGGCTCATGGCGTATACGGGATGAGCGTGATCGTCTCTGTCGTAGCAGAGAATACCACCCGGGTGATAGGAGCACAGGAAATCACTTCAAGGATGATTGCTTCTCAGTGTGAATCCGTGTTCGAGGATATTGCTGTCCATGCAGTAAAAATCGGAATGCTGCCTTCAGAGAGAGTAATGAAGACAGTCGCTTCCCAGTTGAAAAAATGGAAGTGCCGAAATGTCGTAGTTGACCCGGTGATGATCGCGAAAAACGGCTTTCCTTTGATGGACAGCAGTCTCGGTAAGTCCCTGATCGACCATATCCTCCCGTTGGCCGATGTGCTTACTCCCAACATCCCGGAAGCCCAGATACTGACCGGCATGAGCATCAGTTCGGTTGAAGATATGGAAAAGGCCGCACGGATCCTGCACGGATATGGACCCCGATACGTTCTGGTCAAAGGAGGACACCTCACCGGCGATGCCGTAGACCTCTTGTTTGACGGGAGACAAGTGAGGCTTTACTCGGAAAAACGGATAGATACGAAAAACACTCACGGAACAGGATGTACCTACTCATCGGCGATTGGAGCGAATCTCGCTCTGGGAAAACCATACGATCAGGCAGTTGCCGATGCAAAAAAGTATGTGACAGGCGCTATCGCTCATGCTCAGGACATAGGAAAAGGATGCGGCCCGACCCATCATTTCTATGACCTGTATCAAAACGGATTGACCGACAATGGAGAATAATATGAACAATGACAAGCTTTTTAGAGAAGGACAGGATCTTCTGCAGAAGGTGCGTGAACGAAAACCGATCGTTCACCACATCACCAACTACGTCACGGTAAACGACTGTGCCAATATCGTACTTGCTCTCGGAGGATCTCCGATCATGGCCGATGAGATATGTGAGGTAGAGCAGATCGTAGATATCAGTGATGCATTGGTTCTGAATATCGGGACACTCAACTCACGGACCTTCGAATCGATGTGTGCAGCTGCACCGCACGCGAAAGAGAAGGGTATCCCCATCGTCATCGATGCGGTAGGAGCAGGTGCAACCTTCTTTCGAACCGATTCGGTCCATCAACTGATATCGATCGCATCCCCATCTGTGATCAAAGGAAATCTTTCAGAAATACTCAGTGTCGCCGGATCAACATCTCATACGGCAGGAGTCGATGTTTCCCAAAAGGACGATCCTGATAATATATCGAAGATAGCTGACATAGCGCACGCTCTTGCACGGAAAGTCGGATGCATCGTCGCTGTCACAGGAAAAACCGATATCATCTGTGATTCTACTCATGTCGTTACAGTAGAGAACGGCACCTCACGACTTTCACAGATCACAGGAACCGGGTGCATGTCCACTTCGATGGTCGCAACGCTGTGTGGTGTATCTACTTCTTACCTCACGGCGACAGCAACGGCTATCGCAGTAATGGCGATCGCAGGAGAGACGGCAGAATCAGCAAAGGGTCTGGGAACCTTTCACTCTCATCTCATCGATGCTGTCAGTGTATTCGAAAGCCATATGCTCCGAAAGAGAGGGAGGTTGTATGTCAGAGAATACTAACACTAAGAAGCTTTCGAATATTTCGCTGTTCCTTATCTACAGCGGAGCCGCAATCTCCATTGCTGAGATCGTTACAGGGGCGATTCTCGCCCCCTTAGGCTTTCTAAAAGGCGTCTCTGCGATCATCACAGGACACCTCATCGGAGGCATCCTTCTCTATCTGGCAGCCGTGATGGGGTCGGTGATGAAAAAACCGGCTATGGAATGTACCCGCTTTTCGTTCGGGATTTTTGGCTCCTATCTGTTTTCCGCCTGTAATATTCTGCAGCTTGTCGGGTGGACCGCCATCATGATGATTCAGGGCTCGGCCGTTTTCGATCAGATATCACTCATGGTCTACGGTTACAGTAATCCGGTGTTGTGGATGATCATCATCGCATCAGGGATTTGCGTGTGGCTCATCCTTCTTTCGCGCCATTTTTCGATAATAAATTCGACAGTCGTCCTACTGCTGCTCACCTTGTGTATCACAATAGGGTATCGTCTTTTTCACACCTATGCCTTCTCATCCGCAGGCGCAGGAGAACAGACGCTCACTTTCTGGCAGGGAGTGGAGCTGAATATTGCGATGTGCCTTTCCTGGCTTCCTCTGATAGCCGACTATACTCAGCATGCCCGCTCAAAATATGCGGGACCGCTAGGAAGTGTCATCGGATATACTGTTGTCGGAAGCGGTATGTTTACTTTGGGTCTTGCCCTGGCTCTCAGTACGAACGTCGCAGATCTTGCCGGTATGCTTGTCCTTTCAGGATTGACTGTCGGATCTTTGTTCATCGTGCTTTTCTCAACGGTAACTACGACCTACCTCGATGTGTATTCAGCTTGTGACAGTCTGGTGAATATCTATCCTGTAAAGCGAAAGAATCTGATGTCGATCTTTTTGTGTGTCTTCAGTCTTCTTCTTGCTCTCTTTCTTCCCATGGAAGGTATCGAACCCTTTTTATATGGAATAGGATCGGTATTTGCCCCATTATATGCGATCTTGTTCACCGACTATTTTCTCCTGCGCAGCAGATCGAAAGAAAAGAGGAAATGGAGCGTGAATAATCTCTGTCTATGGATATCGGGATTCATCCTCTATCATGTGATGCAGAATGTGGTTGCAGGTGCAAGCAGTTCTATTCTGATTTTCATCATCGTCAGTGCTGGTTCTATAGTGCTCAGTCGTCTTTCACCGGAGGAAAGATCATGAATGAAGCTGACTATTCTCTCTATCTGGTAACCGACAGGAATCTGGTCGGGACAAGACGGCTCGAAGATTGCCTCCGGCAGGCTCTCGATGGTGGTGTGACGATGGTTCAGCTGAGAGAGAAAGACCTCGATACAGCTGAATTCATCGAAGAGGGAAGACAGATCAAGGCAATCTGCGACAGCTATGGCGTTCCTCTTGTGATCAACGACAGCATCATAGTGGCATGCAAGGTCAAAGCCCGGGCGGTTCATCTCGGTCAGAGTGATCTTGACAGGTCCCTCCTTGCACAGACAGGGATCCCGTTCGGTGTTTCTGTGACCACGGTAAAGGAAGCGCTCGAGGCCGAGGCCCTCGGTGCTTCATATATCGGGGTGGGGGCAATGTATGAAACTCCCACAAAACAGGACGCCTCCATAGTCTCCTTTGAAACCTTGAAAGAGATCCGAAAACACGTGTCGATACCGATTGTGACCATCGGAGGGATGAACGAACACACGATTCCCTTTTGCCTGCGATGTAAGGCCGATGGAGTTGCAGTGGTCTCCGCGATTTTATCACACCGGGATATTGGCGGTCGTGCAGCGCAGTTGAAAGAACTCATCGATAAAGAAAAGGGGCAAACTGTCAGCCTGCGATCTCGATGAAATGATCTTTCTTCCTAGTTACCTGCCCGATGATCGGAAAGCCTGTTGCTCTGCTGTATTCTACAGCATCGGATTCACTCATGCTGAGTAGGAGGCCCCCGGAAGTCTGCGGATCGAACAGCACATCCTGAAATGCCGTAGAGAGTGATGGACTCGATTTTACATGCTGTTCAAGATATTCACGGTTGTTGTACAGTCCTTCCGGATTGAGTCCCATCGCAGAATACTCGAGAGCCTCTTCGATGATCGGGATCGAAGGGGCGAAGAGAGTCAACGTCGCATGTGAACCTTCCGCCATCTCTCTCGCATGTCCGATCAGAGAGAATCCTGTGATATCGGTAGCTGCATGGACAGAGAAAGGCACTGCCGCATCACGGGCTTTCCTGTTGAGCCTCGTCATACTGTCAATGGCCTTCTTTGCCGCGATCTCACTTGCAAGACCCGCTTTTACCGCCGTGTTGATGATTCCGACTCCCAGAGGTTTGGTCAGCACCAACAGATCGCCTTCGGCAGCACCGCTGTTCGACCAAACCTTATCTTTACGGGCAAAACCTGTGACACTGAGCCCGTACTTCGGGGTAGGGTCGCTGATCGTATGACCTCCGGAAATGACTCCTCCGGCTTCGGCAACCTTGTTTTGTCCTCCCAGAAGGATATCTTTAAGAACAGGAAGCTCAAGACATGCGGGAAAGCACACCAGGTTGAGGGCGACTTTCACCTCGCCTCCCATCGCGTAGATATCGCTCAGCGCGTTTGCTGCGGCAACCTGACCGAAGGTATATGGGTCATCCACCATGGGAGGGAAGAAATCGACGGTCTGCAGCATGACCATATTCTTTTCGTAAGGAAGGTCGTAGACCAGTGCATCATCGTTTCCTTCGAAGCCCGCCACCAGATTCTCGTCGGTCATCACAGGAAGACTCTCCAGCACCTGCTGCAGTGCTGCAGGCGGCAGCTTTGCAGCACAACCGCTCGTTTTTACCATCTGTGTAAGTCTCACATCACTCATTTTTCATCCTCCGCTCTCATCTGGACATCGAATCCAGTACTCTTTTACATGCTTCGATCGTCCGGTCGATCTCTTTTTCTGTCGTTGCGTATCCCAAAGAGAAACGTACTGTTCCCCGGGGAAACGTTCCCAGACTCCTGTGTGCTACAGGAGCACAATGAAGCCCGACTCTTGTCTCTATTGCCGAATCTTCGAAGAGCTTGTATGCGACTTCGGCGTTATCGAGATCGGGGAAATCGACGCTTATCACACTTGTGCGGTTCGTGCAGTCTTTCGGTCCGATGACCGATATCCTCGAATCGTCATTGAAATAGGAAAGCAGTTTCTTTGTAAGGCTCATCTCATGCTTCACTATACTCTTTTTGTTTGCAATCACAAAATCAAGTGCGGCTGAAAGTCCCACTATCCCGGGAAGGTTCTGCGTCCCGCCTTCGAACCGGTCGGGTAAGAAGGAGGGCATCGCCAGTTCATCACTTTTGCTGCCCGTCCCTCCGCACGCCCACGGAGAGCACTGATGTGCGGTCTTTTTGGAGAAGACGATCCCTCCTACTCCCTGAGGTCCCAACAGGCTTTTGTGTCCTGTGAACGCTATCGCATCGAAATGATCGTCTTTAACAGAAAGAGATGAATCGGGAGGCAGCTGAGCTGCATCAATGAATATGAGAAGACCGTGATCCTTTGCGATCTTTGCCGCTTCTTTCACCGGCTGGATCGAACCGCATACATTCGACGCTGCTGTAAGGATCAGACCTTTCGTGTTTTCTCTGATCAGAGACGGGATCCTTTCTGTGATAAGATATCCCTCTTTTGTGCACGGAATGAGAGTGTAGGGGATGCCCAGCTCGGTGAGCGGACGCATCACCGCATTATGTTCCAGAGCACTTACTAGAACATGATCTTCACGTGTGAACATTCCGTAGATGAGAGTATTGAGTGCATGGGTCACATTAAGGGTGAATGTGACATTTCTGCTGTCCTGCGCTCCAAACAGTAAGGCAAGCTTTTCCCTGCAGTTCTGGATGAGGTCTGCGGTCTCATAGGCCCGGTCGTACCCGCCGCGTCCGATATTAACAGCCTCATTGCGGATGAACCGCTCCATGGTCACACTCACATCGGGTGCCTTGGGCCATGAGGTGGCTCCGTTATCGAGATAGATGGTATTCATACATAAAAGGGTAACACAAAATTGTGAAAAATCCCATTGTATTTTCAAATAAACAACGGCTATAATAAACACAATATGGAGGTAATATGGAAATTTCTAAGGAAAAGAAGTCACTTGCTCTTGCCGGGGTGATCACAGGGATCATCTCCGTAGTCCTTGTTCTGCTGGGAAATCCGGCGAACATGGGATTCTGTATCGCCTGTTTCTACCGCGATATAGCAGGGGCTCTATCTCTGCACAGCGCACCGGTAGTACAGTATGCACGTCCCGAGATCATCGGACTGCTGCTGGGATCTATGCTTATCAGTATAGTGAAGAAAGAATTCAGACCGAGAGGTGGATCATCCCCCGTCTTCAGGTTCATCATCTCTTTCTTTGTGATGATAGGGGCTCTGGTGTTTCTCGGCTGTCCTTTCAGGATGATATTAAGACTGGCGGGAGGAGACCTTAATGCATTTGTAGGACTGCTCGGATTCATCAGCGGTATCATAGGAGGATCCCTCCTGTTGAACAAAGGGTTCACTCTGGGAAGAAGCTATAAGCAGACGAAGGTGGAAGGTTCTGCGATAGGGTGGGTCTTCGCGGCGATCCTGATCGTTCTTCTGTTCATCCCCTCTCTTCTCAAATTCAGTGAATCGGGACCCGGCTCTCTTCATGCTCCGATTCTCATTTCACTCGCTGCCGGTCTGATCGTGGGGGCTCTGGCACAGAGAAACAGATTCTGCATGGCAGGCGGTATCAGAGACGTCTTCCTCTTCAGAGATTCGACACTGCTTACAGGATCTGTCATGGTCTTCGTCGCTGCTTTGATCATGAATCTCGTCACGGGGAACTTCACGTTGGGATTCGCCGGTCAGAGTGTGGCACATACAAGCTGGCTGTGGAATTTCCTCGGAATGGCACTGGTAGGTTACGGTTCGGTTCTTCTCGGAGGATGTCCTCTCAGGCAGACTATTTTAGCCGGAGAAGGTAACAGTGACAGTGCGATGAGTGTTCTAGGGATGCTTGCAGGAGCCGCTATGGCTCATAACTTCGGTCTCGCATCTTCTCCGAACGGACCTACTGCCGCAGGGCAGGTTGCAACAATATTGGGATTTGTGGTCATTACCGCGATCGCATTTATCATCATCAACTCTCAGAAGAAGGAGGCTTAACATGGAAATTGATGCAAGAGGACTTTCTTGTCCCCAGCCGGTAATCGAAACCAAGAGAGCTGTCGATAAGAAGGAAGAGCAGCTGAGTGTCCTTGTCGACAATATTGCCGCAAAAGAAAATGTGGGAAGATTTGCCAAAGCAATGAAATATGATGTGACGATAGAGGATACAGACTACGGCTGGAAGCTGAATCTGAACAAACGATGACGAACTTTGTAGCAACATTCTACAGTCAGTACGGAGCCGTCCAGTTCCGCCGTTATGCAAAATCGAAGAAAATCGGGTGCCGACTGGCACCCGTTCCCCGGGTGCTCTCATCCTCATGCGGAACGTGTGCCCATTATAAGGGTGATTCGTGGGATATCGGTTTCAGGATGAAGGACCTGGAGACTGTCTATCAGTTGAAAGATGACGGATCATACGAGATCGTTCACACCAGCGATCTCAGCGATTCTTGATATACATCGAGACAAACAGATCCCGCTGTTTCATCGAGATAAGAAAATTGGGGTGCATAGAGGAAATCTGAACGACCCCTTTTTTCTGTCCGATAGGAATGAATCCCATCGCTTTGGCCGGTTTGTATATCAATAGAGGCGCTTTTTGATCAGCTATGAGTTTAAGGATGTTCTTTGAGGCCACATTCGCCTGTTTTGTCGCCAGCGCTCCCAGTTTCTGTTCCGCCACATCATTGATATCGCCGATAGCGAATATACTGTCATAACCTTTGACTCTGAGGTGGTTATCGACACAGACAGCTTTCCTTTCATTCAGAGGAATACCGGAAGATTCCAGCCAGCCGCTGTTGACAGTAGAACCTGTCACCGGGTAGATGACATCGGCTGAGAATATATCTCCCTGATCATTCTTCCAGACTCCGTCACTTTTTTCATCAATCCGTGTATTATATCTGATTTCGACTCCGAGACCGGACAGAAGGGTATGAGCCCGCCTGGAAGCTTTTTTATCCAGTTCCTTCATCAGTCTGTCGGAACCTGTTACCAGCGAGATCTTCTTGTAAGGCCATGTATATGCGATTTCACCGGCAAGTTCCACCCCTACGGATCCTCCGCCGACAATGAGTACCGATTCTGCCTTCTGCAGGATTTCGCTCTCTTTTTCCACCTGTTTCTGTCTTGATTCCATATCGGATATCCCGCTTTTCAGAAACGGCCAGCGGCTGAAACCTGAGCCGGTTGCCAGGACAAGGAAGTCGAAAGATTCTGTGGATCCGTCTGCAAGAACGAGTGTATCTTCCGCTATCCGTTCGGCTTTCTTTCTGATATGGGTGACCTCTTTGAGAAGTTCCCCGTAAGGTGCTCTGATAGTCCGCGAAAATGAATCCGGTTCGACCAGTGCCCTCAGCTGTGCATAGGGGACTTCAAAATAGTCTTTCGGTTCAACCAAAGTGATCTCCACGTTCTGACTTTTTTCAAGATTCTTTGCCAGAACAAGAGCTGCAATTCCTCCTCCGGCAATTACGATCTTTTTCATATCTCTTCCTCCTTTGTTCTTTTTTGGAACGAGATTATAAATAAAGGATAAGATAATCGGATGGGAAAGGATAGTAAAATAAAAAAAGGCTGCTGTGTAACCAGCAACCCTTTCTTTGGAGGTAAGGGGAATTGAACCCCTGACCTCTTGAATGCCATTCAAGCGCTCTAGCCAACTGAGCTACACCCCCAAAAGTAAGACAATCATACCGATGTTAGGCTTTTTAGTCAATAAGTTTTTATGTAACAATACAGTTGTTTATAAGCACAGATTGTTATTATAAGAACTTAATGTAATTAAATAAACATAAAAATGGATAAACCTATTGCATAAATACATGATTTTGGGATACAGTCCTCTCAATATTTCAGAAAGTAAGAACGTGAGGTTCTGAGGAGAACGAAAATGGAAAAGATCAAAGTAGCCGTAATCGGAGCTACAGGCGCAGTCGGACAGGTATTCATGTGGATGCTTGCAGACCATCCTCTGTTTGAAGTCGATTATCTGACGGCATCGGCCGCCAGAGCGAATCAGACATACGGGTCAACGGTACACTGGCTGCTCCCATTTGAAATGCCTCATGCCATCAGAAACAGAGTTATCAGTGAATTCAATGCCGATGTGATGAAAGAAAGAGGCGTGAAGATCGTCTTCTCGGCTCTTCCTGCCGCAGTTGCCGCCGAAGCTGAACCTCTTCTCAGAGACATGGGTTTCTATATATTCAGTAACGCCTCTGCTATGCGCTATAACGATGACGTCCCCATCCTGATCCCCGAGACGAACATGGAGACACTCTCATTCATCGAGAAGCAGGGATTCCCTGAAAAAGGTTTTGTCGTCACCAATGCGAACTGTGTCACCACAGGTCTTGCGATGGCAGTCGCTCCGTTGAGAAAATACGGGATCAAAGAGATCAGCGTATGTTCCTATCAATCTGTCAGCGGTGCAGGATATCCCGGACTCTCATCATTCGATATAACAGATAACTGTATTCCTTATATCGGCGGTGAAGAGGAGAAGATCGCACTGGAAATCAAGAAGATCCTCGATTTCGATCCGATCGTTGATGCCTATTGTGTCCGTGTCCCTGTGATGTTCGGCCATCTTGAGGCTGTCTGGCTTACTCTTGAAGAAGATCCTTCGATCGAAGATGTCATTCAGACCTGGGATGAGTTCAGGGAGGTCCCCGACCTTCCCTCGACTCCTGCACGTCCTGTCGTCTATGACAGTTCGAATACCTTCCCCCAGCCTAAGTATGCCTTCTGGGGAACTCCCAACGGAATGGAAGTCTATACAGGAAGAATCAAAAAGAGAGGGAACAAGATAGGTTTCATGCTCCTTGTGAACAACCTGGTGAAAGGAAGTGCAGGAGGATCGATTCAGAACGCGGAAGCGTTCGTCCGAAAGTACAATATTACCCGGTCGTAATTGCAGATGCCATCACAGAAAGAGGGCAGTGTATCATGAATGCACTTCCCTCTTTCTACTTTTCAGAGACGGTTGTGATGCAGTTGTGCACATCGACTGAATATCGACGGCTGTTCTGAGTAACTTCCCAGTGACCGTTTCTCGTGCACCCTTTACAGCCGAGACCGAGCACATCGTAGCGGTAGCAGCTGCGGCTTATGAACAGCAAAGGCGTGAAATCCTCTCCCGCATCACTGATCACAACGGGATAATCTGCCGTATCGCCGATTTTTCGTTCTATCCAGTGATAGGCCCCGAGACAATCGGGTTTCATCGATGACAGAAGGGCCGCACTTTCTCTGTTGGCAATATAGCAGTAGATATCGATGATGTAGGATAGATCGCTGAAATAGGAGAAGTGGGCGATGTTGTTGACTCCGATCAGAAGCGGAGTATCGGTCAGAGATCGTATCTGTGACAGATACCCGATAGCCTCCTGTTCGTTAAAACATACCGGAGGAAGCGGGACAAAGAGGTACCGGTCAATTCTTTTGAGCAGATTCTCCGCTTTTTCCCCCCTCATCAATCTATCTGCTATGCCCGCAAGATCGGCGAAAAAAACAGATTCACAAACGATAGGGGAGACAGAATCTCTTTCGGGAAGTCTTATCCCTTTTTGTTGTACAGCCGGCATCTTCCCAAGCGGTCTGTTTATGGCCTCTTCGATCCTACGGTCAAGATTATTGAACACAGTGCGCCGTACATTTTTGAGAGCGCTCACCGGGATGAACAGCCACTCGAGTTCTCTTGTACCTCCATAAGTGACAGATACGGACTCAACGTTGATATATCGTGAATCGCTTTGTGAAAACACCTTTTCGATGTTCTCTTTCACCATCTGGATCTTTTTCGCATCCTGTATGTCGAGAGGGAGAGTCTGTTTCACATTGGAACAGGTCCATTCGGGAAGACCTGAGATTTCCACCGTCACAGAATCATCACAGAGCACTACAGAAAGAGCTGCAGGATGTCTGAACTCTCTGCCGCTTTCTTTCGCTTCTTTCGAGAGCGTTGCATCATGCTCCTTTATCCGGTAGAGCTGAACAGGGTTTTCTGCCGATATGTGCTGCGGCAGCCTGATAAGAACCTTTTCACCCGATTCAGTCCTTGTCAGTTTCTTCATCGAAAGATCGTACATCTCGCTGAGACTGAATTTTACAGCTTCCGATATGGATCCTTTCTTTTCCAGCAATACCATCAGACCGTCACGCAGATGTGCTGCTTCGGTGAAGCGTACCTCGTACAGTCCGTTATGTTCACGACGATAAGGATACAGTGTGCCGACAGAAACTCCGGTGTGTCCCGGATAGGCGGGTGTGATCAGTGAAGGGGTCGTTCTGGCGGAGGCGACAGATTCTTTATCATAGGATGCGAGCCATCCTCCGCTTTGATCGCGGGAGAATGCGGTATCAAGATGCTGTTTTGCCTCGCTGATGATGTCATCCGGTTTTTCATCAAGAAGAAGTCTGTAATACCGGGCTGCAGCCGCCACATATTCAGGGCTTTTCATCCGGCCTTCTATCTTCAGTGAATCTATCCCAATTTCTTTCAGAGTCCTGATCGTCTCTTTCGAACTTGAGAGGTCTTTCATCGAAAAAGGGTAGATCGACCTGTGATCATCATTCGAGAAGTAGCTTCTGCATATCTGTGAACATTCTCCTTTGTTTGCGCTTCTTGAAGTGAGGATGTTCGATGCCATACACAGTCCCGAAAAGCCGTAACACATCGCTCCGTGTATGAAAACCTTGATCGAGATATCGGGACATTCTCTTCGGATATGTTCGATCTCCGATAGCGTGAGTTCTCTCGAGAGGACCACACGGGTGAATCCGAGTTCGGCAAGCTGTTTCACGCCTTCAACCGAATGTACCGCCAACTGTGTGCTCGCATGTATCTCTAAAGAAGGGGTTATGGAGCGCACGACAGAAGCGAGACCGGGGTCCTGGATGATCAGAGCATCGATGCGAAGAAGATCGAGGGTGCGGATGATAGGAATGAGAAGGGCCATCTCCTCATCGTTCAAGATAGTGTTTATCGTGACATACACTTTTTTGCCCGTTTTCGAAGCTATCTCTTTGATCACGGAAAGCTCATCGATCGTGAAGTTCTTCGCCCCTTTTCGTGCCGAGAATGATGTGAGTCCGAGATAGACTGCATCAGCGCCCCACTTGAAGGCCTGAAGTGCACATTCGAATGAACCTGCAGGTAATGTCAATTCAATCATTATTCGCTTTCTTCTGTCCTTTGACGTAATTGAGTCATTATCTCCTTATGGAAACGCTCAGTGAGAGGATAGAATACCATGGGAACTATTGCAATAGCCGCACAGATGAGAGGAAGCAGCGATATGATGGAGTGAATCCCTGCCAGTGCTCTCTGATTCTGTATCTGGTTGGCGGCGAAACCTGTAGCGGTGAGGATGATCCCTGTGATCCATGAAGTGAGGGCGCTGGAGAGTTTCACCATGAAGGTCTGAGTCGAGAAGATCAGCCCCTCCTGTCTTTTCCCCGTCTTCAGCTGGGCATATTCGATCGTATCGGCGAGCATCGATGTCTGCAGCACCAGCGGAGCAGCCATTCCGAGCGAACTGACGCAGCTCCACATTAATATCAAAACAAGATTGTCCCAGCCAGAAAGATAGAATCCCAGAGAGCCTATGACAAATAAGCCCAGCAGGATGATGTAGGTCATCTTCTTTCCAAATCTCTTTGCGATGTAGGGGGTGATCACTATCCCTGCAAGGATGAAGGGGATGTTGATCCCTGCAACCAGAGGATTGAGCATCTCATTGTTGAGATTGTATTTCGCATAGTAGATGAGAGTGGAAAGTTTAGCTCCCGTGGCCATGTTCACAAACAGACCGCTCACGATCAGAATGACCAGCGGCTTGTTCTTCAAAAGCGTGGTGAACACATCTTTTTTGGAAGCATGTTCAGTATCGTTGCCGGTCTTCACCCTCTCTTTCACGAAGAAGAAGGTGAATGCGAAACACACGACAGTGATAATCCCGTAAAACAGAGCTGTGAGCTGATACCCTCTGTCGGGATGATCAGGATTCTGGAAGAAGTGAATGAGAGGAACGGTCCCCACCGTCGCCAGGGCGATCGCGATTGTCGCGATGAACCGGGGATAGACCACAACCGAGTTACGTTCCACCGGATCGCTTGTGATAGCCGATGACATTGCCCAGAAAGGAACATCGCTTGCGGTGTAGGTTATGTCGAAAAAGATGAAGGTGGCGTAGGCCCAGATAATCTTTCCCGTATAAGTCAGATCGGGAGCCGAGAAACAGAGGATGCTTATAGGAACGAATAAGATGGGAGTGAACAGAAGCCACGGTCGGAATTTCCCCCACCGCGAACGGGTCCTGTCGACAATTATTCCCATGATAGGATCGTTTATACCGTCCCAGATCTTCGTGATGAGCAGTATCGTTCCCGCTGCAGCGGGAAGGATGTAAAAGACATCCGTGTAGAAGAAAAAGATAAAATTCGATATGAAATAATAGGCTAGATTCTGTCCGAAACAACCCATCCCGTAGGCGAGCTTCTCACGTGTGCTCACTTTATCCGTCGACTGCAGAGTCATAATAGCACCCCTCTAGATCTGAAATAGACTCTCTTATCGTCAGCGACAGGTAAGGATGGTCTGGACTATCGTACCACGCCATATCGAAGCGGTCAAATTTTCTGCAAAATAAAAGATCCGCGGTGAAAGCGGATCTCTTACCTATCAGAATGCTAATCTAGTTATCTGGCGACGACTGAGAGCACTGTGGTATTACCTTCAGATTGGATCACATCTGTTGCCGCCGCTGAATTGTTGGAAGTGAAGAAGACTTGACCGTTATCAGAAACTTCTACCGTAGTTCTTGAAGGGATGGTTGCATATATATGAAGCGTCTTGCTGCTTACTGTTCTGGA
>JAQQAI010000032.1 GCA_028532915.1 Sphaerochaetaceae bacterium | reverse complement strand
TGCAAAAATGTAATAAATATTTTCATATCATTCAATATGAGCAATATAAAATCTATAAATGTTATTATAAATTTCATTTTATATCATATTTTGAGCATAAGATTTTCTAATAAACTCATGACTGCTGCTGTCTCGAACGACTTCTATTCAACAAAGAAAGGGATTCACATATGATAATTCGAAAAAAGATGATCTAGCGCTCACATACTCAGTAAACCGATCGAAATACTATGTTCTGCTCTTTTTTTAAAAGTTGTAAATGTATAATGATGGAGTAGTAAGTGTCTTCTGCCCGATTAGAAACAAAATAATCAATAATCTCCCTATGCGCCCGCTTCCATCATGAAAGAGATGGTCCGTTTTGGACTGGTAGTGAATTAAAGCAGCACGATTCAATACATCAGAGTATCGTACTCATGTAAATATCTCTCAGATCTGACCTCGCATCAATCATCTCATCGGGATAAGGCAGGATAAACTGAGGCATTCTTCGAAGTACCTACTTCCCCCTCCAATCTAATTCTGGGAAATCCTGAAATCTCTGGGGAGGGGCAACCTTCCCCCGAATCCCTAATCAACACTTTATGTTTTTTCATGATCAGTCGGTTACAAAGCAGTAATGCCTCTAAACGACTGATTGCATAATCGGTAGCTTGAATATAGGCGATAGCATCATCAATATCACGGTTTGCATTAAACTCTAACATCGAATCGGGGTACATTGAGTACCTTCAATTTGGAAGGACATCAAAGCTTCATTTCGTACATTTATTGATACGAATATGGCAATATAAGGAATCAAAGATGATAGACTTTACAGTTTTGCGATTCAAGTATGTGCTCGAACGAGTAACTGAGTCATCTCAGCATCGATCATAACAGGAGAAGGAAAAACCGGTTGATACATCGACTCTCCCTAAAACTGTGTTGTGTATACTCCTGCCCTGTTCTTCATTTTTCGGATTCTTCCACTTGCAAATTGAAATAACACACGTTACAACCGCCTTCTTATTTCAAGACAAGAAAGAAAAAATATCAGGAACCTATCGATATATCGCGTACATTCACAACGATCTGATTCAGTCTCATCAAAAAGGCAATAAAAAGAACTGATCCGGTCAATAACATAAAGGCAACCGGATCAGCTAACATCTCATTCAGTGTAGTTCGTTACAGAGAGACCTTCTTTTTCATCTTCGCAGACTCTATCTCCGCCAAAGCGACTGCCAGAGAATCTCTTGCTGATTCTGATGTTACCACTGTCGGCTCTTTGCGGGTTTCCACGTTCTGAGCAAATGATTTCAGCTCGAAATAGTATCCGTCTTCACTATCTAGTACAGGAGTGAATTTACCCTTACCATTTTCGTAGACGGTAAGTGCATCACTCTGGGATGTATCCAGATTGATCACACCATTTTCCAGAACGATGAGAGCTCTCATGATGAGGGGGAAACTATCACTGCACAACCAGTTTCCAACTGAAGTGACTGTCTTGTCAGGATAGTCATAGATAGTCGAAATATGGCCGAAGCCGCCTCCCGCCGAAACCTCACCGGATGAGTTCACTCCCTGAGGTTTTCCAAAATAGAACTGGATGATATCGACATCATGAATATGCAGATCCAAAGCGGCGTTTCCCGAGAGTCTGCTGTCCATGATCCAATTGTTCACACTCCATGTCGGAGTGGGTGAATAGCGTGAGAATTCGGCACTGATCACTTTTCCGTAAGTCTTCGAATCCAGCAGCTCTTTGATCTTCACATACATCGGCCAGAATCTCAGACATTGTCCGATCGTGAGCAGCTTTCCGGTCTCTTTGGAGACTTTGATCATCTCGTCGGCCTCTTCTGTAGTCAGCGCCATTGGTTTTTCGCAGAACACATCATAGCCGGCTTTCAAAGCCATCACACTGAAATCCTTATGAAGAGAAGTCTGAACGCACAGGTCGACATAATCGAATCCGCCCTCAGCCAGCATCTTCTTGTAATCGGTGAAGAGGCGTGCTTTCGATACATCGGTTGTCATCTCCCCGACTTCAATATTCCCTCCACCAGATTTGGAAAGATCAAGGCTCTCTTCTCTTGAATCACATAAGGCTGTGATCTGCACATTTGAGATCTTACCATAAATGCTCAAATGCATACGTCCCATAAATCCGAGACCTACCAATGCTACGCGTACCATATTATTGCCTCCTTCTACATTTTCTCAATGATCTTCAGTGAAACAGCTGCCTTTTCAGCAGCACCCAATGTCGGGGGAACGTATTCAGCCGTGAACGTCCTGTCGTACCCTATTTCCCTGAACGCCTTCATCACTTCGGGATAATTCACATCACCGGCAAGGAGATCTACAAAGCCGTTGAGGTTGCCTACTTCGACTCTGAAATCTTTAAGGTGAACAGCAAAGATCCGTTTACCCAGGATTTTTATCCAATGTTCAGGGTGACCGTACAGCATGACATTTCCCACATCGAAATAGGATCCGACATATTCACTGTCGAACGAATCAATGAAGTCAGCCATTTCGACAGGGCTTAGGAGGAATCTATTCCATACATTCTCGATCCCGATCTTCACTTTCAGTTCTTTCGCCAATGGAAGAACCGCATTCAGAGATTCTCTTGCCCACTGCTTCACCTTGTCATAAAGCTGCGGTTCGAAATCGGGAACAAAGCAGGCTGAAACCATTCCAGGCAGATAAAGAATCGTATCACAGCCGAGCCAGGATGCGATCTGTAGCTGTTTTTTGGCATTCTCCACAGCTTTTGCTCTGACTGCAGCATCAGCGCTTGTGGGAGAGTCTCCCCAGGCTAAGCCGGCAGCAAGGGTCTTGAGAAGGACCCCTCTTTTTTCAGCTTCTTTTTTCAACTCGGCAGCTTCTTCCTGTGTCGTTTCAACAGTGACAGCTCCCACAGGGTCGACAGTGAATTCCACAGCATCGAAGCCGAGTTCAACCGCCTTATCGAGAACCTCGATTCCCGATAAAGGTGTACCGTCCGCTTTGGGCGGAAAAGCCCAATAGTTTATTCCTTTTATCATAACACGCTCCTATCAGAACCCTGTGGACACTCACAGGGCTCTCAACTTGATTTTCTAAATAAATCTCTATCCTTTCACAGCACCGCCGGCGAGACCCGCTACCAACTGTTTCTCGATTAGGAAGAAGAGAACGAGAACCGGTATCAAAGCCAGGAATGCTGCTACATTCAGCATCTCCCATTGGGTTGACCAGCGACCGACGAATTGGTATATCCCCAATGTCAGCGGCATCTTATCTTTTGCGTTGATGAATGAGAGAGGGAACAGAAAGTCGTTCCAGGCCTGAATGAATGTATAGATCATAGCGGTCACCAATCCGGGAGCCGCTATCGGTATCATGATTCTCGTAAGTGTCCCCATCCTTGTGCATCCGTCAATTCGGGCTGCATCCTCAATCTCAACAGGAATGGAGGAGAAATAGCCGAACATGAGCCATATAGTGAAAGACAATGTGATGACGGTATTGGCAAGCACAAGGCCGATGATCGTATCGAGCAGCTGCAGTTTCACAAATACCCTGAACAGTGAGATAATAATGATCACCGGGCTGAACATCTGCATCGCCAGAAGGGAATACAGAGCTGCTGTACGTCCTTTGAATCGGAACCTTGCGATCGCATATGCTGCAGGGATGATGATGATTGTGTTCAGAAAAGTGGTGCCGAGTCCTATCGCGATACTGTTCATATAGTATCCCAAAAGAGAATACTCGGTCCAAACCTTCACGAAGTTATTGAACTGAAAATCTTTGGGAATCCAGTACGGTGGAGTCTTGTACACTTCGGTTCCCGATTTAAACATCGTTGAAACCATCACGAAGAATGGAAAGAGC
>JAQQAI010000031.1 GCA_028532915.1 Sphaerochaetaceae bacterium | reverse complement strand
TCTTTGAACCTCCGGGCAGCCTTCTTCAGCAGATTGGGGCTGATGTCGACTCCGGTGTACTTATTGTCCAAGGGTATATAAGGAGCCGTGAATCCCGATCCGGTTCCAACCTCGAGAATGTTTTGACTGTGAACCTCTTTGAGGGCGTTTGAGATAATCTGGCAATGGATGCGGTAATCGGCTTTGAACTTGCGGGGGAAGACAGATCTGATCATTATTTGATCATACAAACCGGATACAAGATCTCCTGACCACCATCTCTGTTTCATCATTCTCCCCCCGTATAATTGTAATATCTTTCACAGTATGATTATATCATAGATAACGGGGGCAAACTAACAATTTTCCACAAGGGGCAATGATCGTTGATATTATTGAGACCGCAAGAATGTTAGGGATGTGCCGAAGGAGGGACTTGAACCCTCACGTCCTAACGGACAAGGGATTTTAAGTCCCTTGTGTCTACCAATTCCACCACTTCGGCCTGCGCTTATACTACACAGTAGCACTATCTGAAGTCAACCGGAATGAGCTAAATTTTTTCCCGTTTCAAAGGCTTCTGAAATCGTTTCTTTGATATCAATCCTTCTCGATTTTCTAAATATCTTGTTAGTTTATTCATCTTTGGTTAGTATAAGGTGTAGACAAGGAGTTCTTTTGATGCTTGACAATTCTGACCTGAATGCGATGCAGGAAAACTTTCCTTTCTGGGAAGATCTGAACAAAGAAGAAAAATCAACGATACTGGAGGGTACGATCCGCTTTACGCATAAGAAAGGGGCTATCGTGCACGAGGACAGGAACAAATGCACGGGGCTGCTTATGGTAAAGACCGGCCAGCTCAGAATCTACATCATCAGTGATACAGGCAAGGAGATCACACTTTACAGACTGTTTGAACGGGATGTGTGCGTGTTATCGGCATCATGTCTGATCAGAAACATCACCTTCGATGTTCATATCGTCGCCGAGAAGGAGACGACCATGCTGAGAGTAGCCACCGATGTTTTCAAGACCGTGGGCTCGGTGAATCCGAAGGTCCTTGATTTCACCAATGAACTCGTCTCTTCCCGTTTTTCCGATGTCATGTGGGTAGTCGAACAGGTCGTATTCATGAGTTTCGACAAGCGCCTTGCGATGCAGCTGCTCGAACTGTCGGCAATAGAGCAATCTGATACCCTCTCGGTCACCCATGAAGCTCTTGCAAGAGATCTCGGAACTGCCCGGGAGGTCGTGACCAGAATGCTTAAACGATTTCAGGACGACGGCATCGTCGCCCTTTCGCGCGGAGGCATCACGATCACAGACCATGATGCCCTCTATCAGCTTACATGATGTTACAGCCCAAGAAGCTCTCTCACCATAGATTCATTTCTGACTCCGACCTCTTTTGAGACGATCTGCCCGTCCTTGAAGGTTATCATCGTCGGAATACTCATTATCTGATACTCATACGAAAGATTTGGATTCGTATCCACATCAACTTTACAGATTTTCACTTTTTCCCCTGCCAGCTCCTTGTCGAGGGCATCGAGTATTTCACTCTGGATTTTGCACGGTCCGCACCAGGCGGCCCAGAAGTCCACGATTGTCGGGACTGTCGATTTCAATACCTCTTTCTCGAAGGTCTCTTCTGTTACATGTGATATCATATATGATTCTCCTCTATCATTTCATTTAATAAAATACGAATATCAATATGTATTCTACCACAGAAAGTCTGTGATAAAGTCACCGAAATCAAAGGGTTCTATCATATCTTTTTTATTGACAATAACAGTAATGATTACTATTATTGATTTATCACTCAGGTGATACAGATAATCAATATATCAAGGAGATACAACATGGAAGAGATGAACACAAACACAATGCCGCTGATCGGGGACAAAGCTCCCCAGTTCACAGCCACAACGACACAGGGAACTATCAATTTTCCTGAAGATTACAAAGGGAAATGGGTGATTCTCTTTTCTCACCCGGCCGACTTTACTCCGGTGTGTACCACAGAATTCATGACCTTCGCATCAATGCAGGATGAGTTCAAGGCAATGAACACCGAACTGATCGGTCTTTCGGTCGATTCTCTTTACGCCCACATCGCATGGCTTCGGAAGATTCAGGACCTCGAATACAAGGGAATGAAGAATGTCGAAGTCACCTTCCCGCTGATCGAGGATATCAAGATGGACGTAGCCACAAAATTCGGTATGATCCAGCCGTCATCATCGAACACCCAGGCGGTACGTGCAGTCTTCGTTATCGATCCTGAAGGAATTGTCCGGACAATTCTTTACTACCCTCTTTCAACGGGGAGAAATTTCGATGAGATCAAGCGGATCATCCAGGCACTTCAGAAAGCCGACAGTGACAATGTTGCCACTCCTGCCGACTGGAGACCCGGTGATGACACCATCGTCCCGACAGCCGGTTCGTGCGGGACTGCAAAAGAACGGATGGACAGCAAGGATGATGACACCTACTGCCTCGACTGGTTCATGTGTTTCAAAAAAGAGAAAAAATAGGAATAGGTAGATCCGATTCCAACCGTCCACAGCCCCCCGCCGTAAAGATGATGGGGGGCTGTACTTGTCATGATCATGTTTTCTTCCTACATTAGAGAGATGGAAGAGACCAAAAACATCCCGAAAGGTCTGATCGATTCTCATTTCCATCTTCTGGAAATGAAAGAGAAAGGGCTGGACATTACATCAACATGTAAAAAAATGAAAGAACTCGCCTACAGCGGCGGTATCGACATCGGAATACATGAGAACGACCATCTCGAAAGGCTGGAATTGGTCAGACCGTACCCGTTCATCAAGACAGCCAGCGGAATCGGCCCGTGGGGTGCGGCGAAAGAAAAAGATATCAGCGTGCTCGTCGGAGAGCTTTCATCACAATTAGCTCAACACACCTGTGATGCAGTCGGAGAGATCGGACTCGATTATTACTGGAACTACGGAACGAAAGAGAGGCAGGAAGAGCTGCTCAGATCACAGATAGAGCTCGCATCCTCCCTCTCCCTTCCGATCATCATCCACAATAGAGAAGCCGACTCAGATATGAAAAAGATACTCTCTTCGTATCCGGTCGAAAGAGGCGGGATCATCCACTGCTTCTCATCAGATATCGATTTTGCCCGATTCGCTCTCGATCACAACTTCCTCCTCTCCTTCGCCGGTCCCATAACCTACAAAAAGAATGACATGCTCCGTGAAGTGGTCAGGTACACACCTTCAGACAGAATCCTCGCAGAGACCGACAGCCCGTTTCTCGCTCCCCAGTTCAAAAGAGGAAAAGTGAACACTCCCCTCTACATTCATGCGGTCTATGACAAGATCGCCGAAATAAAGGAGATGAAACTCGACTCATTGATAGAGACTATATCGGATAACTTCTTCGGACTCTTTGATTCCACCCGGTCCTCCTAGATTTTCAAGTTGTCCCTTTTTAAATCTTTTTTTCGTTCAAAGTTGTGTAAGAGTTGACCAATAGAGTAATAAAGGAGTAGGTTTAGGGGGAATAAAGATACTACAAAGGAGTAAAATCTATCATGATTTCTTACAAAGATCTTGGATTAGTGAACACCAAAGAAATGTTCGCTAAAGCGGTCAAAGGCGGATACGCCATCCCTGCTTATAACTTCAACAATATGGAACAGCTGCAGGCTATCATTCAGGCATGTGTTGCTACAAAATCTCCAGTGATTCTGCAGGTATCGAAGGGTGCCAGAGACTATGCAAACATCAACCTGCTCAGAAACATGGCAAAGGGTGCCTCAGAATATGCAAAAGAGCTGGGATACGAGATTCCAATCGTTCTTCATCTGGACCATGGTGATTCGTTCGAGACTTGTAAAGAATGTATCGACAACGGTTTCTCTTCCGTCATGATCGACGGTTCCCATTTTTCCTATGACGAGAATGTCGCACTGACAAAGAAAGTCGTAGAATATGCCCACCAGTTCGATGTAACAGTCGAAGGAGAACTTGGAGTACTTGCAGGTATCGAAGATGATGTCGTCGCCGAGCATTCGACCTACACACAGCCTTCCGAAGTCATCGACTTCGTAAGCAAGACCGGTGTTGATTCACTCGCGATCTCAATCGGTACAAGCCACGGGGCGAACAAGTTCAAACCTGAACAGTGCACACGTAACGAAGAAGGAATCCTTATTCCGCCTCCACTCAGATTCGACATCCTCAAGGAGATCGAAGACAAACTTCCCGGATTCCCGATCGTTCTTCACGGCTCCTCTTCAGTTCCTCAGGAATATGTAAAGACCATCAACGAGATGGGCGGTAACCTGAAAGACTCTGTCGGAATCCCCGAAGAACAGTTGAGAACTGCTGCAAAATCTGCAGTCTGCAAGATCAATATCGACAGCGACGGCCGCCTTGCCATGACTGCCGCAGTAAGAAAGATCCTGCACGACAAGCCGGGTGAATTCGATCCTCGCAAATACCTCGGACCGGCCCGTGATGAGCTGAAGAAGATGTATATGCATAAAAACGAGAATGTTCTCGGTTCCGCTCAGCAGGCTTAGTCACAACAATGGACACATCTCTCAGTATCTTCCGGTATTGAGAGATTATTTTGTTTTAATAATTATATTTCCCCCTTTGACGTAGTGCTTGGGGGTATGATATAGTAGACGTCGCAGGCATTATCCTGTATACATTTTCATCAAAGCAAATCGGTTTCGTATAGAGACAAGGAGAACTATTGGCTACTAAAGAATTAAGAACTAACAGACAGATAAGGGCACGTGAAGTACGTGTTATCGACGCTGATGGCAACCAGCTTGGAGTATTACCGATCTACTCTGCCATCGAAGAAGCTGAGAATGCAGGTCTTGACCTAGTAGAAGTCTCTCCCAATGCGAATCCTCCTGTATGTAAGATCATCGATTACGGAAAATACCGCTACGAGCAGGAAAAACGGATTAGAGAAGCCAAAAAGAATCAGACTGTGATCAAGCTCAAAGAGATCAGGATGCAGCCTAAGATCGAAAAGCATGATATGGAATTCAAGACGAAGGCGATCGCAGATTTCCTTCAGGAAGGAAATAAAGTGAAAGTTTCGGTCAGGTTCAGAGGTAGAGAGCTTGCCCATACGGAATTGGGTAAGGTCGTTCTCGATTCCATTCTCCGTTTGCTCGATGAACGCGAGGTTGCCTACAATCTAGACCGGCATGCTATGATGGAAGGAAGGATGATGAGTCTCATCGTCTCTCCTGCGAAAGGAAAACGATAAATTTTATCCCGTTGGGATAGTAAATATTCGCTGCTCGAAGGGGTTCTTGTTCCTTCTGGGCGCAAAAGAGGTGCTATATGCCAAAAATGAAAACAAGAAAATCCGCTGCAAAGCGGTATTCTGTTACCGGTACTGGTAAAGTCCGCTATAAAAAGCAGGGGCTTCGCCATATTCTCACTAAGAAGACTACCAAAAGGAAGAGATCTCTTCGTCACACAGGTATTCTCAGCGATGCAGAAGCAAAGAAAGTTCAAGTCTTGCTTCCATACAAGTTTTAGGGAGGAAAGACGATGCCACGAGCAGTAGACGGAACAAAACACAAGAACAGAAGAAAAAAGATCATCGAACAGGCTAAGGGGTATTGGGGACGAAGAAGCACCAACTACCGTGTTGCCAAAGATGCTGTCGCAAAAGCAGGTCAGTATGCATACCGTGACAGACGTCGACGAAGAAGAGATTTCAGATCTCTCTGGATTGCGAGAATCTCCGCTGCGGTACAGGCTGAGGGTATGAACTACTCACAGTTCATGCACGGACTGAAACTTGCAAATATCGAGATCAACAGAAAAGCCCTTTCCAACATGGCTATCGAGGACAAAGAAGCGTTCTCCCAGCTTGTTGCACAGGCAAAAAGTGCTCTTGCATAAGTAAGAGCACCCCACATATGAGGAGGTATTCATAATGACGACTCTTGACAAGGTTCAGTTATTGGAACAACGGATTATCAAAGCAGCAGTGCTGATCAGAAATCTGGAAAAGAAAATTGACGAAATGCAGGATGAGATCGATGTGCTTACTACTCACAATGAAGAATTGCAGAAATATACTGAAACGTTCAGCAGCGACGCAAAACTTATTGAATCGAGTATCAACAATGCACTCAGTCAGCTCGACATGATAGAAGGTCTTGATGACATCGAGATTATGGATACCTTATCTGGCGATCTTGAAGAGGCGGACAAATTCACAAGCGGAAACGGAGTGGAAATAAACGAAGTTTCCCTGGACGATCTTGTTCGCTGATCAATCTATCGATACCTAAAGGCGGAACCTTGTGACGGTTCCGTTTTTTTTATGATTATGTTAGCATAAGGTGTTGAAATTGTGTGAGCAAATAGTGTATAGCTTTCTAAGCTTGAAACACGCTCACCTGAAGAATAAAAATTTATAGGTCTGCGGTGGTTGCAACGAGACTAGTTCTCTTGGCTCAAACAACAATAACGGGATCTGGTATAGATGGATTGAATTGCCCCTAGGGAGTTTCGTCTCCCTTCAAAGGAACATGATGTCCGTCACCAAGGACCCCACCTTGAACTTCCGGTTCAAGAGATATCCCTCCGAGCAATATACCGCAGGCCTTTTTTCAGGAATTATACATGAAAGATGATGATAAAAAGGCGTATGATCTGAAACTGCAGGATGTGGTATTCATCCACCTTGCACAGGATTTCGAAACGAATAACAAAGAGTTCAGAATAAATTCTGAGATCCCCATCCCAGTCCAGCTTCAGGACGGAACTAACGAGATAAAAGGTGAAGAAGGGATATCTATCGCTATGCTGGCCTCGGGTCTCATCAAGGTCATAGCACATAAGCCGGAACACGACCATATCTCGTACTACATCGATTTTCTTCTGGCATTGCAGCCCGATGTCGTGCACGAGCTTCAGCTCGCAGGTGCGAGCAAAGCAAAGACGGGAGATCTTGATTTCGCCATCGAACTCTATCTTGCCGCAGTCCATATAAACCCGGCAATCCCTGAACTCTATGTAAACATCGCAACCCTCTATGCCCGTCATGCAAAACAGGCAGTAGATGACGAGAATAACGAACTGTTCGACTCGTATACGAGAAAACAGATCGCGATTCTGAAGGAAGGATTGAAAGCTCACCCTCTTTCTCACCTGCTTCTGAGCGAGTTCGGTCTGCTCCAGCTTTTTCTCGGAAATGATGAGATTGCCCTGGAATATCTGAAGAAGTATCTTTCTTATGCTCCCGACGGAGAAAAGAGACAGATCATTGAAGAGAAGGTCAAAGAGCTCCAGCAGCAGTCTCAAGATGAACAGACTCTGCAGGAAGCGTTCGATGAGATGCAGCTGGGGAACGAACAGCAGGCTCTGAATCTTATCAGTGAATTCTGCACGCGTAACGAGAAGAACTGGTCCGGCTGGTTCATCAAAGGATGGGCTCTACGCAGGCTTGAACGCTATGAGGAGGCACAGCAGTGTTTCCTTACATGCCTCACTCTCGGTGAGAGAAATTCAGACATCTACAATGAACTTTCGATTTGTGCATTGGAGCTGAAAGAAAGAGAACTGGCTAAGGACTACCTTGAGATAGCGCTCGAGATGGAAGAGGACAATCTTACCATCCTGAGCAACCTCGCATTCCTTCTGCTGGAGGACGAACTGTACAACAGGGTGTCGCATCTGCTTATCAAGGCTAAAAAGATTGACGAAAACGAGATGTTCGTCGTTCCCAATCCCCTGGAAATCGAAGAGCTGGAAAAGCTTCTCATCGACTTCGGTATCGCCAACTAAGCCGCTGCGGTCAATAAGGAAATAGGAGAGACAGAATGGTAATGATTAAATCGGTAGTGAGACCGGAAAAAGTAGATTTAGTAATGGATGCCCTTTTGGAAGCGGGTTTCCCCGCCGTAACCAAGGTTAGCGTAGTGGGACGGGGCCAGCAGAAAGGTATCAAAGTGGGTGAAGTCGTTTACGATGAACTCCCCAAAGAAATGCTTGTTAACGTCGTTCCTAAAGCAGATAAGGACATGGTTCTTAAGATCATCATGGGAGCAGC
>JAQQAI010000030.1 GCA_028532915.1 Sphaerochaetaceae bacterium | reverse complement strand
CCGGGGAGCCTCATCAAGACAGTACCACAGGTAATCAGAGACATTGATCCCGTTCAGCTTTGCTGTTTCAATCATACTGTAGTTGCCACTCCTACTCATGTAGTTCCTCGTTGAATAAAATTGGTACTTTCATTCTAGAGGTTTTCTACTAGAGGGTGGCGACTTTTAAACCGTTGATTATTGACTAATTTCAATCCGTTGGGATGTGACGAGATTTAAACCGTTGGTGTTACATTCAATATATCTGGTGAGCGAATCCCAGTAGGTGTACAGGTATTCTATCGCTATCCCCATCGCTGATCTCGTAGCCTACTGAGTTCGAGAGTCATCCATAAGAGCCTTCAGATCATCAAATACTTTAGAAGCAAGTTTCATACGTTCAACAAGGAATTTATCTCTGTCATCATAGGAACGACGTGCCCTCTTCTCAATCTCAAACAGACGATTGATCACAGAGATGAACTTCAATACTCCTGTGGCTTTCTTATCCAACTTCACAATATTCTTGAAGCCTTTGACAGCATGAACCCAGCAGTTCAGATGATTCTCAATACCCCCAGGTAACCCTTCAGCCCGTCCGTCATCACATGACCACGGTAATCCTTCGTAAACGAATCTAAGGTACCCTTCTTCCTGTTACGGATATAGGAATAGAGTACAATGCGGCGCTCTTCATCTGATTCCACCTGCACAAACATAAAGGGGTATTTCGAGGTTGCGGGTTCAGGTAGATGGATTACCTTCACCGGAGTCTCATCCTGATTGATCAGTGGGGAATTCAATAGGGGGGGGTGGGGACGTTTTATTGGACATCCTACGCGCACAACCCTAAGTATTCTCTGTACTCAACAGGATTCAGACTTCTTAGATATATCGTGAACATACTGAACGGTAAGTTGTGATCCCTTTACTGAGTATGGAGCAGATCTCTGATCTTCTGTTTCAACAGGAGATTTCCCGTACATTAACGACCTGTTCAAATGCCGGGTATATTCGAAGATCGTGATACATCAGATAAATTCCGGTACTCAGTTTCACAATATTTGATTTTCGGATAGTATACAGCCGATGATTTTCACAATGGACGAACAGAGGTAAAAATACTATGGAAAAAGGTACGTACGGTGTGTTGCTTACTCCCTTCGATGCGAAGGGAAATGTTGATCTTGATCTTTTCAGAAACGAACTGAATCATTGCCTCGATACAGACCTGACAGGGCTTATGATCAGCGGCTCCACGGGAGAGTTCCCGTATCTGTCGACGCAGGAGAACAAATCTCTTTTAAGAGAAGCAATGACTACGGCAGGCGGACAGAAAGAACTGATCGCCGGTATCTCAGGCGCAAGAGAGAGTGAAGTACTCGAGAATATCTTTTCAGCAGAAGAATTCGGGTACACCCTTGCCATGGCATGCCCTCCGTACTATTTCCCTCAGGATGACACTTCAGTCTACGATTTCTATTGCTTTGTATCTGAATCATTACCCAACAGTATGAATCTGATTCTTTATAACATTCCCTTCTGTGCACCCGCCGTATCGGTAGATAATTTCATCAGACTCATCGAAAAACCGAACATCGTCGGAATAAAGGACAGCAGCGGTGATATGCTCTATTTTGAGAAACTTGTTGCTATTTCAAATACAGAACGGCCGGATTTCTCTGTTTTCACAGGTCAGGATACGACCATACTCCCCGCAGTCGCCACTGGAGGTTCGGGGCTGATTTCCAGCGGAGCCTGGATGCTTGACGACGTTATCCAGCATCTTCTGAAATTTCTTCACAAAGGGCAATTCGATGAGGCCAGGAAATTGCAGCACTGGATCACCGATCTCATGCTGCATGTGAATCAGATCCCTTTTCCTGAAAATTACAGAGCACTTGCAGCCTGTCTCGGAACAGATTGCGGGATACCTCAGCGAAAGCTCTCTTCACTGAGGGGAGAACACTATGCCGAATGGACAGAGATAACCCGAAGAAAACTTGATCTTGTTCCAACTATAGTCGATTAATCTCTTTTTCAGGTTATATATACCCTAACCTGACTTCTGCTATGATTATCCCTGAAATAGTCAGGATTTCGTAATATTAAGATTCAGAACCATTGAGCGATTGAGAAAACTCCTCGTTCTTTAATTGATCCTCATCCTGAAGTCAGGATTCGAGGGTTGGTGAAAAAGGTCATGAGAAGTTGCATTCCGGAAACCAAACAAGACAAGGAGTAAGAACAACCCGTGACCAACACCTTTCTCCTGCCGAATACTCAATGATTCGAAAACTATTTTGCATTTCTTTTATATGAAGCCTCATGATATACTGCTTTAAAAACATATAAGGATAGATGAAATGGATAAAAATGATTCAGTAAATCTTGAGAGGCTTCTGTCTCTTCAGGGGACTGACCCGGGATTCTTTGTTCTTGCTGTTCACTCATTTATCGAAGCATTTCTCCGCCGTTACTATAACCGGCTTGATGATGAGGATATAACTTTTGATGCTCTGATCAATGAATTCAGAGAAGAATGTATAGAAAAGGCAAAGGAATCACATGAGTATGATCAGCGCATCGAATGCCTGAACAGTCTGAAACAGAGTCATATTCTAACAAACAATGTACGCCATAGGTTTGACAGACTCAACAGCGAGGATGCGAGGGTTGCAACCTCGCTGCTGCAGAAGTTCTGTCTTCTTTCAGAAATCAATGAAAACGAAGTATTGAGAAAGCTCAACGAATTCTTATCTCTCTGGGATGAGCGCAGACCATTAGGTGAACTGTGGCAGGAACTGCAGAGAATATATGCTATGAACCGGCAAGTCATTGCAGAAAACGGGTCTCTGGCTGATCAGGTAGCAAACCTGACGGCTGAAAAAGATGAAATAGAATCTTTGAAGGCACAAAAATCAGAGTTGTCTAAAATGATGAAAAAGATTCAAGCTGAAAAAGAGAAAACCGGCGAACGATATGACAAACTGAGAAAGAAAAACCATGAACTTGATCAGCAGTTAAAAAAGAAAGAGACTCTTATCCGACAGATGAAGGGAGTTCAGACCTCTTTGGAAATCCTTCAGAGGATGACAGTATATACACGAACCCGGGGAGATTATGAAAGAATCATCATCCGCCTTACATCAGAACAGGAGGAAGTGCTGAATCAGATTACCGGCAATACAGATTTCCTTATAAAAGGTCATGCAGGTACAGGGAAAACACTGGTGCTGCTCAAGGCAATCGAGAAGATCCGGGGAAAGGGGGAACAGAGACATCTTGAATTCGAAACCCATTCCCCCTCGGTCCTCCTGTTAACTTATACAAATGCACTTGTAAAATACGACAAATATATCACATCAATTCTTGAACCCGATGAAAAGGAGCGTATGATACGGACCGTGGACTCCTTCATCCTTGAAACCCTCAAATCCTTTGACCCTGAAATCACACCTGATACTAAGATACTTCCACATCTGTTGGAGGATATTGCTATACCGGGGATATCATCGGAAGATCTGCTGTATGAGATAGAAAAATTTCTCTGGGCACGTGATATAACCCGCACAGAATACATTGATGAAATGATCGCAAGGACCGGAATGAGAAAGCCTCTCAAGAGAAACGATCGGGTACGGGTATGGAAGGCGAAAGAAGAGGTTGAGAAAAAGTTGAACAGCAGCATAAAGCAACCTTTCAGCTATATCCGGTATCTTCTTCTCCGACGTCTTGAATCTTTTGAAAATGATTCAATCCCCCGGTTCGATTATCTGTTTGTCGATGAGGCTCAGGATCTGAATGCAACCATTCTCAAGATTCTCAAACGGATGACAAAAAAGGCTCTCATCCTTGCAGGAGATGCTGATCAGGCAATCTATCAGACAGGATATGCCTTCAACAGGGCAAAAATAGACATCACAGGAAAAACGCGGATTCTCAAATCCAATTTCCGAAATAGCGTAGAAATTCACGCTCTTGCCGAACACTTCAGAAAAACATATCTGACATCAAATGAAGACAGTTCTTTCCGGTGTGCATTCCGAGACGGTCCCCCTGTAGAACTCGTGACTGAAACCAGTGACACCCGCCTGCTCAATCAGGTTGCGAAACAAGCCCGGTTTTTTATTGATTACCTCCACTATGATCCGGAGAACATCTGTATTATCACTGTAAGCAAAAAAATATTCAAATCGGTTGGAAATAGTCTACAGATGCAGAACTTATCTTCCTGTGCTGTCACAGATAAAGACTTCACATTCCCATCTGAGGGGAAGATACGACTGAATACCATCCACTCGGCAAAAGGTCTCGATTTTCCCGTGGTTCTTCTCTTTCTCCCCTATCAGGTGGAAGAGAGAAAAGAGTATGATGAGAAAGTGAACAGAGCATTATTCAGGAATCTCATATATGTTTCGATCTCCAGAGCGATGGAACATCTGAATATCTTTGCCGTCGATAAGGACGATTCATCCGTGATCGGCGAACTTATCGAATCATACCGGGCCACCCGTGATCAGGTATAATAATCACAGAGGAGAAAGCGATGCAGCGATTTGAACAGGGTCAGATTCTTTTTTCACCTACGGACCTGGTGACGTTTCTCGGATGCCGTCATTCGACCTTTCTCGATTATCATGCTCTGTTTGAAAAGATGGAGACCACAGAAGAGAGCGCCTCCAACAGACTTCTGCAGAAAAGGGGGATCGAGCATGAATTCTGGTATCTTCAGCAGCTGAAAGATGAAAAAGAGAATGTCATCGAGATACCGAAAGACCTTCCTCTTCAAAAAAGGGTCGACCTGACGAAAAAAGCTCTCGAAAGTGGTGCCGATGCTGTGTATCAGGGAGTACTCTTTTGTGATCCGTGGAGAGGTGATGCGGATTTTCTCATCAGATGCGACAGCCCGTCCGCTCTCGGTCCCTACAGCTATGAAGTTGCCGATACGAAACTAGCACATACAGCAGAACCGAAACACATCATACAGATCTGTATGTACAGTGAACTGCTCACCGCCCTGCAGGGGCTGCGTCCTTCGCATATGCATCTTGTTCTGGGAACGAAGAATACGGAAAGTTATAAGGTCGATGAATTCTTCTCCTATTACAGGCATGCAAAGAAAAGATTCGAAAAATATATGCGCACACTTTCGGACACATCGTCTGCAGAACCCTGCAGTCACTGCGAAAGCTGCCGGTGGAAGAACCGGTGTGAAAAAGAATGGGAAGAACAGGATCATCTGAGCCTGATCGCAAACATTCAAAGAACTCAGGAAGCAAAACTGCGTGAAGAGGGAATCTTTACAGTAAAAGATCTTGCCGAAGCCTCCCCGGACAATCATATCAGAGGGATGAGTGATGAAACCTATCTCAGATTGCAGTCTCAGGCATCTCTGCAACATGAAAAGAAAACGACAGGAAAGGATCTGTATACTCTTCTTCCTCCGGTCGAAGGAAAGGGTTTCGATCGTCTCCCCCACCCTGATAACGGAGATCTGTTTTTCGATATGGAAGGAGATCCTCTCTACCCCGGGGGCCTGGAGTATCTGTTCGGCGTTCACACATATATCGACGGACATCCCGAATTCATCCCGTTTTGGGCACATAATCCAAGGCAGGAGAAAGAAACGTTCATAGAGTTCATGGAATACCTGAAACAGCATCTCAGCCGTTACCCTGCTTCTCATATCTATCACTATAATCATTATGAGACCACTGCACTCAAGCGGCTTGCCTGCCGTTATGCAGCCGAGGAAGAATTTCTCGACAATATGCTGCGCAACCACACCTTCGTAGATCTGTACGTGGTGGTCCGGGAAGGAATCAGAACATCGCAGCCCGGCTATTCAATCAAGAACTTAGAAGTTTTCTATATGGATAAACGGGAGAATACTGTTGCAACAGCGACAGACAGTATTGTTGTTTACAACGAATGGAGGGAAACAGGAGAGGATATACTCCTGCAGGAGATCGCCGACTACAACGAGGTAGATTGTGTTTCAACTCGTTTACTACGTAACTGGTTAGTGAGCATCAGACCTGACAACACTACATGGTTTGATGATACCAACTCTACCGAGAGTCCTGTAGATGTAGAACGTAAAGATTGGGAAATTGAATATGAAAGCTACCGGAAGAAACTGGGAGAAGATGATGAGAATGTGCTACCTATTTGCCAGCGAGTTTCTCATCTTCTTGAATTCCATAACCGTGAAGCGAAACCGCAGTGGTGGAATCAGTTCAGCCGTCAGATGAAAAGTGAGGAAGAACTGATCGATGACATCGAATGTATAGGCTCCTGCGAGCTGAGGGGAGAGCCGTATCAGGAAAAACGGTCTCTGGTCTACACTTATTCTTTTCCCCCGCAGGAATTCAAGCTGAAAGCCGGTGACACCCCGGTCCTCGTCTTTGACATGCAGTCCGGAGGCACCATAATCGAAATTGATGAGAACAGCTGTACACTGAAAATCAAGAGAGGAATCTCCAAACCGCTCCCGAATCGAATATCTTTAGGACCGAACAATCCCATCAGAACCTCGGTGATGAGAAATGCTCTGTATCATTATGCCGACCAGCTCATTAATGAAAAAGAGCATACCTGTGCCGCTACGGAGATTCTTGAACGGAACTTCCCCCGGATAAAAGGCAGACATCAAACAGAGCCTGTCATCTCTTTTTCAGATACTATCGAAGCGGCAAAGGATGCTGTCTCGAATCTCGATAGAAGTTACCTCTTCATCCAGGGACCGCCGGGAACCGGCAAGACGTATGCAAGTGCTCATATCATTGTCCATCTTCTTCAAAACGGAAAGAAAGTGGGAATCTCCTCGAACTCTCACAAGGCAGTGCATAATCTTCTCAGTCAGGTCGATTCTGTTGCAGCAGAAAAACAGTTCCGTTTCCGCGGTATCAAGAAGGCGACTCGGAACAATGAGGACACTATGTATAGAAGCAGCTGCATAGAATCAGTGTATAAGACAGCCGATATTGATTTTGGATCAGATCTTTATGCCGGTACAGCGTGGACCTTTTCCGATGCACTCTTCTATGGAAAACTTGATTATCTTTTCATCGATGAAGCCGGTCAGGTCAGCACAGCAAACGTCATAGCGATGGCTGAAAGTGCACGCAGCATCGTTCTCGTCGGTGATCAGATGCAGCTCGGACAGCCGATCCAGGGGGTGCATCCGGGAGAAGCGGGACAGTCGGTACTCGAATTCCTTCTTGACGGTCGTGCCGTGATATCACAAGAGAGAGGAATCTTCCTGTCTCAAACGCGCCGCATGCATCCTGATATCTGCACATTCATCTCCGACCTCTTCTATGAAGGGAAACTGAAAGCCCATCCTGACACCTCCCTGCGAACGATCGATCTGAAAGGAACAGGACTTCCCGACACCGGGGTCGCTGTCATACCGGCAGAACATGACGGATGTTCTCAAAAAAGTGAAGAGGAAGGAGCCATCATCCTCTCAACATACAAAAATCTTCTCGGACGGAAGTTCTCAGATGAAAACGGAGTTTCCTGTCCTCTCACATCTGCTGATATTCTTATCGTTACACCGTACAATGTCCAGGTGAACTATCTTAAATCTATTCTCCCTGATGATGCTCAAGTGGGTACCGTTGATAAGTTTCAGGGACAGCAGGCCCCGGTGGTTCTTGTCTCGATGGTCACCTCGAGCGGAGAGTACATGCCGAGAAACATCGAATTTCTGTACAGCGGCAACAGACTGAACGTCGCGATATCACGGGCGCAGTGCCTTGCTGTCGTCGTAATGAATCTGCAGCTGCTGGAGATTTCGTGTACCACGACAGACCAGATGAAACTTGTGAACACCTTCTGCAGATTGAACGAATATGCACATGGTATGAAGTAGATTTTTGCTTACGGGAGTATTATATAACCTTTATTTCTTCTCAATAGTATTCGGAAGTCTTTTCACACCCATATAAAAGGCGACCAGCACGGCGTCCTCTTCTCCCGTACTCTGTCCGAAATGCCAGGTCTCCACTACTTCGACAATGGGATCACCGGCTTTGAAGACAGCTGTATCTCCGTTCTCGGTCTCAACAGAAAGCTCCCCGCTCAACATATACGCAACAAGCGGGATCGGATGTTTGTGGACAGCCAGTTGAACTCCCGGTGGTACGGAAATCTTGAGAACACTCACTTCAGGAGTGCCGTAAGGGTACCATCCGATCTGTTCTCCATCCCATGAGGTCGTTGTCACCAGAAGCGTCTCCACCTGTGCCTGCTCATACGAGGAAGAAAACAATCCGGCAAGGAAGAAACATAATAATAGAAATACAGTGATTCTTTTTTTCATACATTCACACAAAAGGGGGTCCTTTTGCCTTCTCCTAAATTTAGAATTGATCGGCCATATCTTTTATTACAGTAATATGAGTAAAACAGAGAACGCAAGGAAAAAGCGCTGAAAACGATAAAGAGTTACCCTCCTCTTCTCACATCCTGCAACAGCTAGCAAAAATCTTGAATCTGAGGTATTCTTTCCCTTTAATTTGTTGCAAGATGTTGTATTATTATAGATGGACCTGATAGAAGCTCTATCGGGAGCAGCCGGAAAGAGATATCCGGTATTGTGGTTGATAATAAACAAGAACGACTTCCTGACTAGAAGGAGAGAAGAGATGAAGATAATCGGAAAACCTCTGAACAGAGTCGATGCAAAAGACAAAGTCTCGGGTAAGGCGAAATATACTGGAGATCTGGTGAGCCCACATGCGCTGTTTGCGAAGGTCATGCACAGCACGATCGCGAACGGGCTGGTCACATCCTTTGATCTGGATGAGGCGTGGAAAGTTCCCGGTGTCGTGGATATCGTCACATGTTTCGATGTACCCGATATCCAGTTTCCTACTGCAGGACACCCCTGGTCGACAGAAAAGAAACATCAGGATATCGCTGACAGGAAACTTCTCAATACCAGAGTACGCTTCTACGGTGATGATATCGCAGCTGTCATCGCAGAAGATGAGATCGCGGCAACAGAAGCAATCCGAAAGATCAAAGTAACCTATGAAGAATATGAACCTCTTCTCTCCATGGAAGCCGCCATGGCACCCCAAGCCGGGGCGATACATGAGGAAAAGCCCGACAATGTCGTCGTGAAATCCTCCTATGAGATGGGCTCTTTCGACGAGGCCATCAAGGAAGAAGGACTTATTAAAGTCGAAGGGAATTACGAGACTCCGATAGTTCAGCACTGCCATATAGAGAAGGCGACATCTTTCGCATATATGGAGAACGGGAAGATCGTGGTGGTCTCCGCTACCCAGATACCTCACATTATCAGAAGAATCTGCCGTCAGGCTCTCGGAACAGGTTACGGGGATATCAGGATCATAAAACCTTATATCGGAGGAGGTTTCGGCAATAGACAGGATGCTCTGACCGAACCTCTGAATGCCTTTCTCACCACCAGAGTCGGAGGCCGCCAGGTACGCCTTGAATATACCAGGGAGGAGACTTTCAACTGCACAAGAGTCCGTCATGCGATGAAATTTCACATCACATCCTATATCCGTAAAGACGGGACCTTCGCCGCAAGGAGCATAGTCGCATACTCGAATCAGGGAGCCTATGCATCTCACGCACATGCTCTGGTAGCCAATGCGACCAACGGTTTCAGGATGATGTATCCCGTCGGTGCGGTCAAAGGGGAAGCGTATACTGTCTATACGAATCTGCCGACGGCAGGTGCTATGAGAGCGTACGGGATTCCCCAGATCGGGTTTGCACTGGAAGCTCATGTTGACGACATCGTGAAAGCTACCGGATTCGACCCGATAGAATTCAGAAAGCAGAATATGATGAAACTCGGCTTCGTCGATCCGTTCACTACCATCCAATGTCACTCCACAGGTCTTGCCGAATGTATCGACATCGGAGAGAAACATCTTGACTACAGAAAGAAACGGGCGGCATATGCCAACCAGAGCGGCCCTGTACGCAGGGGTGTCGGTATGGCGATATTCTGCTACAAGACCGGTGTCTACCCTATCAGTCTGGAAACTTCGGCCTGCCGCATGCTGCTCAACCAGGACGGTTCACTGCAGCTTCAGATGGGAGCGACCGAGATCGGACAGGGTGCCGATACTGTCTTCGCCATGATGGCGGCCGAGACTACGGGTCTTTCTGCCGACAAGATCCATGTCGTGAGCAGACAGGACACGGATGTGACCCCCTACGATACCGGAGCCTATGCTTCCAGGCAGACATATGTTTCAGGGATGGCTGTGAAGAAGACAGCACAGGTATTCAAGAAGAGAATCCTCGAGTTCGCAGGATTCATGCTGAACAAAGACCCGGTCGATCTCGATATCAAAGATGATTATATTGTCCACACGAATAAAGACGAACGATTGCTCAGTGTCGCCGATGTCGCCGAAGAATCGTGCTACAGCCTGAAGAACTCTACACACATCTCCGCGGAAGAGTCACACCACTGCACCGACAATACATACTCCTTCGGTGTCTGTTTCGCCGAAGTCGAGATCGACATCCCGATGTGTCAGGTCAAAGTCCTCGATATCATCAATGTCCACGACTCGGGAACCATCATCAACCGCCAGACCGCCGAAGGGCAGGTCCACGGAGGTATGAGCATGGGCCTCGGGTACGGACTGTATGAACACCTCGATTTCGACCAGAAGACAGGAAGGATGCTCAACGACAATCTTCTTGACTACAAGCTGATGACACCGATGGATACGCCGGACCTTCATGTCGAGTTCGTCGAGCCTGACGACCCGACCGGACCGTACGGAAATAAATCCCTGGGAGAACCACCGACGATCCCGGTTGCTCCCGCGATCAGAAATGCGGTACTCAATGCAACAAACGTTGAAGTGAATTCGATCCCTCTGAACCCGGAAAAACTATTTTTCACGATGCGTGATGCAGGACTCATTAAATAAAGGAAGACGAGCATGTACGATTTTAAAAACCTATATGAACCGGCTTCAGTACTTGAAGCACTGAAACTCAAAAAAGAACATCCTGAAGCACTAATCCTTGCAGGAGGAAGCGATATCCTCATCAAGATCAGAGAGGGCAAGCTCGCAGGCTGCGACCTCATCAGCATCTACCCTCTTGATGAACTGCGCGGCATCTGTATGGAAGACGACGGTGCTATTTTGATCAGACCTCTGTCGAGCTTCACGGATGTATTGATGCATCCTGTCATCAAACAGCATATTCCGGTCCTGGGAGAGGCTCTCGAGCAGATCGGAGGACCTCAGATCAGAAATATAGGAACCATCGGAGGAAACATCTGCAACGGGGTGACAAGCGCCGATTCGGCAGGAACATTGAAAGCCTATGATGCCGTCCTCGAAATCTCCAGTCTGGAAGGAACCAGAGTTCTGCCCTTCCGTGATTTCAATATCAGTCCGGGCAAGGTGGACCTTCGCCCCGGTGAGATTCTCACCGGAATAAGAATACCGAAAGAAAGCTACGAAAATACCTACGGTCATTTCATCAAGTACGCAATGAGAAAGGCTATGGATATTGCAACACTCAGCTGCTCTGTCAACGTGAGACTGACTGAGAATAAAAAGAATATCGACAGGTTACGAATCGCATTCGGTGTGGCAGCACCTGTACCTATCCGCTCCTTCACAGCAGAAGAACGTGCAAACGGTCAACCTATCGACGAGAAGCTCCTTGATCTCATAGCTGAAGGAGCACTTCAGGATGTCAAACCGAGAACCAGCTGGAGAGCATCAAAAGAATTCAGACTCCATCTGGTGGAAGAACTGGCAAGACGGGCCACTGTCGAATCAATCGAAAGAGCAGGAGGTAAGATCAATGGCTAAAAGAACTGTAACATGCACGATAAATGGAAACAAAAAAGAATATACGGTAGACACACGATCCTCTCTTTCCGAGATGCTTCGCAAAAGTGCCGGACTCGACAGCGTCAAACACGGCTGTGATGTAGGAGAATGCGGTGCATGCACCGTCCTCATCGACGGGAGGCCGTTCAACTCCTGTATCTATCTGGCCATCTGGGCCGAAGGGAAGACCATTCTCACTCTGGAAGGACTCTCTGATAAAAAAGGTGCGATCTCGGACATACAGCAGGCCTTCATCGATGAAGGAGCCGTACAGTGCGGTTTCTGCACCCCGGGATTCATCATGGCCTCAATTCCCATCATCACACGGGAGAAAGTCGCAACCAGAGAAGAGATCAGAAAACAGGTCGCAGGGAATCTGTGCAGATGTACAGGCTATGACAAGATCATCAATGCGATAGAGAAAACCCAGCACAAGAGGATCGAAGAGAAGAAATCGAAATAACGATTCCCCTAAAGCTCAATCGTCTCTTTTATACAATACATATCTCGTTCATACCTATGTAAATGTAGGCATTTTCATACACGTATATCAAGACCTCTAGAAATATTTGTTTGCAGGATTCGCAGAATATCAGCATGCTGGGAGGATGTATATGCATTAAGTAATGGTATTTTTTAAATCTCCCCCCCCCATTACACAAATGAACAATCATATAAACATTTTTTTTGTTTATCTTGACTTTCTAAGAATTAGATATGATACTATCAATACTTAGCAAAGGAGATGAATCAGAATGTTATTATCATTTAGGATAAAGAATAGCAGATCTATCCTTGATGTTACTATTCCCATGTCGTACGCAGAGAAGAAAGCCCCCAATGGATATAATAGAATGGAATTAGCTCCTTTTCTCAAGGAAGGGAATATTCGGGCAATCCCCTGCCTTGCAATCTATGGGCCAAACGCATCTGGAAAATCTAATATTATTAAAGCCTTTCAATCATTTACAAATATAGTTAAAAATAAAGATATTCAAAAGACGTATGCCCCCAATAAGCTTCATCCAGAAAACGAGACAACTTCCTACGGTCTGGAATTCTTAGCAGAAGGGAATATTTTTGTTTATACGTTAGAAACAAACTCAAATGAAATCTTACATGAAAGCCTCAACTATAATTCACTCCCATTATTCTCCATTGAAAAAAAACTAATTCAATTTGAAAAACTAGCTACTGAAGCATACTCAGTTGCTAAACTGAAAGAAATCTATTCGGTAGAATGTCTAAATGAGAATCGAGATTTTCAGACCCCATTTCTCACTGTCATAGGAAAGAATTATGCTGGATTGAACTTCTTGCTGACAACCGCATATAGCTATATCACTAATAAGCTAGAGGTGTATTCTAATAATGAGTTCTCGTTTACTCATAGTCTGAATAAATTGACAGGAATCAACGATAAAAAGGAAACTCATCGGTCTTTCAAAGATATCGTTTCTATTCTTCAGAAGCTGGATATAGATATTTCCCGCATGGAATACAAAAAGGATGTGATAACAGAATCACTTGAAACTGGAAAAATCCCTTCCAACAATTACGAACTTTATTTTGCCAACAATGAAATAACAGCAACAGAAATATCTTCATACCATAAAGATATTCTCGGAAATGAAGTGCAATTCAATTTCAAAGATGAATCTCGAGGGACGCAAAGAATCGCCAGTGTACTCGGTGTTGTGCTATCTGTATTAAGAACAGGGAGTGTTCTTATCATAGATGAGCTAGGTAATTCTCTCCATCCCTACTTATTTGCTGAGATTGTGAGAATGTTCAAAGATAAACGATATAATACAACGAATGCGCAGCTAATTTTCACAACACACTACACGGATATCATGGACCAGGATATGATGAGAATATCAGAAGTCGGTATCGTGAATAAAACACTGAGAAAAGGAACTACTTTTAAACGTCTTTCAGATTTTAAAGGCATTCGAAATGTCACTAAATTTAGAAAACAGTATCTCGAAGGGGTCTTTACAGGTATACCGTTCCCTTACATTTAATTGAGAGAAACACATATGTGGAAACAGAATAAAAATATAAATATTGTTTGTGAAGGGCGATCAGAAAAATCCCAACTTTAATCTCCCTTTCTACAGCGTAGAAAGGGATGCGATAGTTTCTCAATCATCTCATAGGCATCACATCAGTAAGCCATTTCTGCTGATGCCAGTGTTTTCCTTCGTAGGCACGCAGTCCTAGAGAGAAAGAGAAATCCGAAGTCCTGCGCAGAAGTTTTAGAGTGATGGTATTCACTCCGGCAGCAAGATCAATGAGCATGGAGTTGTTGTACGGTGTCCAGATTCTGTTCTCATCAACGCTCATCTTCTTTGTGCCGTTTACCCACAATGAGAAGGCGTCGGTGTTGCCGATGACCACCCATACTCGCCGGTCTGTCGGAACATAGATCCGTTTTGAAAGATAGAAACAGGCCTGTCCGATATACCCGGCGGGTAATCGGGGCAGAAGATCCTCACATGCATCGATACGGAGGGTTGCATTTTTCATAACAGCTTCATCTATTCCAGTCTCATCGATATATTCTGAGTCAAGGAGGACATGATTATTGACCATACCTTCAAGGGATGGAAGATCACTGTCAGGTCCATGTGCAGACGGATAATCCTCAGGACGTACCGGATCGGGGAACATCTCAAAATAGGGTCCCGCCAGATGCCACGAATCGGCTGTAGCAAATCCGATATTTTCTCTAGCAAGGATATTTCCCGAGAGAGCAGCAACTTCTATTGTCAAATCAACAAATGATCGAACCTTCTCTACCCCATCACATATCGCTATCTCATTAGTTACAGACAAAGGCTGATCGGGATCAATCTGAAACAGCTGCTTATCCCATGACAATTCAAATTCGCCCGAAATACCGGAGAGCTGAATCCACACCTGTTCACTCTTTCCCGCTGAAGATCTTATCGTTATGGAAAGACTTCCCTTCTTAGTGAATCCGATACAGGGATCTCCGATGTATTGTGCACAAATGGTTATTCTTTTAGGATTGGAAGAATAAAGAGATCGGGCCCTCTTCAAAACAGGTCTACTCTCCGAGAGCACCGGCTCTTTTCTTGATTCATCAAAGAGGATTCCAAGTGCACACACATCATCTGTAAGAGCATCAATGGTAAAGTCCGTCCGTTCCAGATCCACCGAAGCGACGAACTCGTTGCCTATCATCTTCTTTATGGATTCGGGAATATCTTCATACCCGGTTATCGCACCGATCAGTGCCGCTGCAGTGGCACAAGTGCAGTCGGTATCATACCCGCAGTGCAGACCTATCTCAACGGTTTTCCGTATATCGCCTTTCCCGTAGAGAAGGCTGATAAGAACAAAGGCCATGTTTATTACAGAATAGGTGAAATCGTGATGTCCGAACAGCCTGAGCATAACTTCTCTGGCGCTTTGATAATCATCCGGATTATCGATATAGCAGGATAAGACGGAAGTTACACACCTTGAGGCTTCTGACCCTTCAGGAAGATATTTTCGTGCAATCTCAATAAGCTGATGCAGCGGTTTACCAGAAAACGACATGCTGACCATAACCGCATAGAACTGTTCTATCCAGACTGACTCTCCCGCATGGTCGAGAGTACCGTCGAGCCGGGCATATCCTGCAGCAGTCTCCCCGTCGTTGAAAAAGACCAGTCCCCATATCTCTGCGCGGATCGGACAGCCGTTACCCACTTTGAAGAAATTATTGTTGAACCAGCCTGAAGCGGGAGGGAGGATTCCTCTTTCATAGTTCTTTATGAAATACCCGTACTCGCTCATGGTATATGGACAGCTTTTTATCCAGGAATCGGCAAGATCTTTTGAATCGATATTCAGACCCTTCTTCTGCAGAACTTCTACCCATAACAGTTGAATATCCAGATCATCGTTCGGCAAATCAGGACGAACTATTTCTTCAAGAGAAGAATACTCAATAACATGCTTAAAACCTTCATATGGTGCGCCGCTTGCTCCTCCGAAGCATTTACCGAACCAGCAGCCTTTCACTCTGTCCCTATATTCATTCATGGTCATATGTTTCATATGCTTAATTCTCTCCTAATAGTGCGATTATCGTTTATTTGAGCATTGAACTGGCAATTGCAGCTTTCTCAACCTGTTTGTTGAAAAGAAGGAAGAATACCAGCGGGATGAAACTTGCAATCACCATGGCGGCAAACATTCCTCCGAAATCGGTGCCGTACCTCCCCGAATAGGCTAGAAGCCCGATAGGAAGCGTCTTTTTAGATTCCGAGGATATCAATACCAGAGTGAACATGAATTCGTTCCAGCTCTGAAGGAAGACATTTATGCTCATTGCAGCCAATGATGATTTGATCACCGGGAGCGTGATCCTGGCGAAAATAGTGAAGATGTTGCACCCGTCGATGAGGGCTGCTTCTTCTATGGAGTTCGGCAGGGATCTCAGAAAACTGTATGATATGAGAAGGGTCATGGAGAAGTTGAATGCACTTACCGACAGCACCAATGATAATCTCGTATCTATAAGACCTATGGAACGCACGAGGATGAATACCGGAACTATCACTATCTGTGAAGGAATCATGAGTCCCAAAGAGAACAGAGAGAGGAATCCTCCCTTCCCTTTCCAATGCATACGTGCCAGAGCGAACGCCGCCATCGATGCCGTCAAGCCTGTCAGTAATATAGTGCTTACGGTTATCACGATACTGTTTGCCATATAGGACAGGATACGGTTTTGAAAAAGTGCGTTCGTATAATTTTCGAAGTGCATAGCCTCCGGGAGGGCGAAAGAACCTCCCGTAACAATCTGCGCCGTGTCTTTGAAGGAGTTAAGGGCCAGCCAGAACAACGGATAGATAAATGAGAGAGAAAGAAGCAACAGAAATATGGTAATAATGGTTTTTATCAGACGGTGTCTCATTCTTTCTCTCCTATTTCTCTATGTGTTCACTTCTGGTGAATTTGAAGATGATCAGCAGAATCACGATGATCTCGATGATCACCAGCGTTGATGCGGCACACCCGTATCCGAAATGCTGACTCGAGAATACCTGTGAATAGATGAACATCATGACAGTCTGTGTGAGAGTTCCGGGTCCTCCCCCTGTCATGATATAGACCTGCGGGAATGTAAACAGTCCGCCGACTGTCGATATAACGAGAATCATCTTTATGGTATCCGACATCAGAGGGAGAGTGATCTTTCGCGTCGTTGTCAGAAAGTTCGCACCATCTATCGAAGCAGCCTCAAAATATTCCGTCGGGATTGTCTTCAGTCCGGCATACGAAAGCAGCGTCAGCCAGCCGAAATACTGCCACATACCGACAATCGCGACAGAGACAAGAGCTGTCTCCTGTTCGATCAGCCAGCGTGTCTGGAACTGACCGAGTCCTATAAGATTCAGAAACTGATTCAGCAGTCCCCATTCGGCATCATAGATCGATAACCACAATTGAGATATCACTGTAATCGATAAGACTAAGGGTAACAGAAAAATTGTCCTGAATGCGTTCTGGGAGGAATCCTTGAAAAAATAAACCAAGATGATCGCGGTTGCCAGTCCGAGACATGCATTGAACACTATAGCCAGTATCATCAGTTTTAAAGACCGTGTGTTCGCCGCAAAGAAATAGGTATCATGGAACAACTTTTTAAAGTTGTCGAATCCGACGAATACCGCCTGGGATAGACCGTCTGACTGATAAAAGCCCATTCTGAGAGTGTAGACTAATGGTAAAATCACAAAAAATGTGAATAGAATACATCCCGGAAGCATGAATGCCGCTACATTAGATTTCTTTTCAAAGGGGGTCAATGGGTTCCTCCTGATTAAGTGAGATAACTTGCCCGGCATCCCGATTGACGCCGGGCAGGTAGAATTTCGAATTAATTATAAATCTGGTAATTAAGATTTACTGTTCTAAAGCACGATCCAAAGAAGAGATAAGCTCATCTACCGTCATATTCCCGGTCATAAACCCTGAAGCTCCCTGGATAACAGCGGTTGTTCCGGCTGCGGTCGGCATAACATCCTGTACCAATCCGTATACATGCTCGAAATTCGCCATATCATTCCCGAGTCTCTGGATAGGTGCAGGAATTTCAACTGTAGACTCCCACTGGAACTTTTCCGGAATGAAAGGAACAGCCAGGTCGCCGTTGATCTCATAGTAATATCTGCTCTGCAGCTTTCCTACAGCAATGGCAACCTGAACGGCGGTTTCGGGATCTTTCGTTTCAGATGAAACGAAGATTCCGGAATTCTTCTTGGCGCCGCCGGCGACAGCCTTGCCGAGATCGGCAGCATCCGCTTCATGAAGCGCGGGATAGTAGAAGTAATCACAGGCTCCGCTCATGTTCTTGAAGGTTCCTCCCAGAGTCCACGATCCGTTCGCCATCATGGCCGCCTTGCCGGATTCGAAGAGATTGAGTGCTGTGCCGTAGTCGGTCAGAGAAACGTTGGGAGAAAAAGCGCCCATATCAATCAGCTCTTTCATGAAATGAGCAGCTTCGACATATGAGCTGTCTGCGAATTTCTTTCCTGATTCCACGATATTCTTCGTCACTTCTCCATCGATGGTATATGCGAAACCTTCCATCATCATCGCTGCAGGCCATCCGTCTTTTCCGGCTACTGCGATAGGAGTAAGACCGGCATCTTTTACCGTCTTGACGACTTCAACCAGTTCATCCGCAGTGACAGGTACTTCAAGTCCGAGTTCTTCGAATATTTCCGTGTTATAGAACATCACTTCATAGAACATGTTTTCAAACGGGATCGCATAGATGTGTCCGTCAGTATGAGGGAGTTTCGCACTCGGTACGACATTGTCCCAGAAATCCGAGTCATCAAGATACGGATCAAGAGCTAAAGCTGCTTCAGCTTTCAGAATCGGGGTTGCCCATGTACCACCGTGGTCCCACCATACATCGGGAGCATTACCTCCTGCTATGAGTGTTCTGACTTTGGTCTCATAATCTTCAGCAGAACCGGTTACCATCTCCAGTTCGATTTCAACACCCGGACACTCTTCATCGATATGGTCCATAATGAAAGCCAGAGATTTCTCCATGCTGGCATCTGAATTGTGAATAAGAAGCTTGACGGGTTCAGAGCCCGCCTCTTTACTGTCGACATCCTTCTGCCCGGAAGCAAACACGGCTACTGTACACAACAGTACAAGCAATACCACTATACCTTTTTTTCTCATGATGACTCCTTTTAAGATAAATACGAATATATACAGATTTTAGGACAGCACCATTGAAAGCGCTTGGAGATTCTTTTATGACTTTTTGTACTTTTTACCACTTTTTCTGAATTCTGAAGGAGTCATGCCTGTCGTCCGTTTGAATATCCTGTTGAAATAGGAGAGGTCATTGAAACCTGAGTCCAGAGCAACTGTAAGAATATCGAGATTGCTTTGTGCAAGGAGCTGGGAGGCCTGTTCGATTCTCCGTCTGTTGATAAACTGCTTGATAGTCTCTCCTTCGATGCTCTTGAAAAGATCATTTGCTCTGGTACGGCCCAATCCGGTAGGCTCGATGATATCTTCCACACTGATATCTTCCAGGTAATTCTTCTCGATAGTATCCAGAAGCTCTCTGATGATCTTCTCTCTGCGTTTCAGAACCGCAAGTTTCTGAATACCCGATTCATTGTATAGCTGGTATATGCGGATCATCAGAGCTTTGAACAGAAGGGGAACCAGTTCATTCTGTTTCGGGTAACTTCTGTTGAATGCATCAACACTTGCCAGTGCGAGATGGAGAACCCTGTAAAAGGCGTCACCTTCAAGATGAAGGCGGAACATGAAATTGTCCTCCACACGAAAAAACGGCTCCACCAGGGTGAACTGTATTCCTTCGTTCAGTTTATCAAGCGTTATGGTTTTCGTGAGATATTCGGGAAGAAAGCAGTAATTCAATAACGTAAGAGTCTTTCCTTTGGGGATATTGAAAGCGTGGGAGACTTTGTTGTTGATAAAGAAGATATCACCTTTTACAACATGAAAGACCTTCTTATCCATGATGTGTTCACACTCACCGTCAAGGATGAGCACGAGTTCAAGAAAATGATGTGTATGATTCTCTATCTCTCTGGGGCCCGATTCTTCCTGAATGAAAGGAACCAGTTTCAGTTCCTCTCCCTTTTCACTGAAGTTGATGCCGCCTTTAAAAGTCTTGCGGATCGTCTCATCTGTGACACGTATCATCTTGTCATAGGAGAATACCGTATAGTGGGACAAGATCTGTTTTACATCCATCTGCACACGCCCTCTCTCAACTTCGGAGAATTTTCATCAAGCATACCATAAAAAGGAGATAAATGATGGGTTATCACAGAATATCATATGTATTAATCTCTGCCGTGCTCTCTCCGGAATCTTTCCTCTCTTCACTGCCATCCTCAATTAATACCATGCATTCATTCTGATCCCCTTTGATATAGCATCTTGAATATCTTACCTCGTATACTGTTTGAACAGTGGTCTCATCTGTGATAAGATTTATTCATACGACAGGTAGATTCTGTTACACATGACTCAGCGAGTCTCATCCTTTTTCTAAACCGATTTGATCATCCGCTCTGTTTTTGCAACCGAAAAGGCTCATCATGTCAGGGATCTCAACTGATTGATACACGGAAGTTTTCCTCTCAGATAAGTCAACCTTGCCGAAAGGATACATACTATGAATGATATGAGATATATCTACGGTCCGGTTCCTTCAAGAAGGCTCGGAATCTCATTAGGGATCAGCCCTATCCCGAAAAAGACCTGCAACTATTCCTGCATCTATTGCCAGCTTGGAAGAACAGATAAGATGTCAAATAATAGAGAGATGTTCTTCCCGGTCGGGGATATCCTCTCGGAATTTGATGCAGTGGTAACACAGAAGATCGCTTTTGATGTGATCACGATCGTAGGAGAAGGAGAACCCACCCTCTATCTGGGTCTGGGAAAACTGATCGGAGAACTGCAGCAAAGATGTGACAAGCCGATAGCTGTGATTACGAACGGGGCCCTTCTTTACGATAAACAGGTGAGAGAAGATCTGCAGAAAACCGATATCGTCCTTCCGACACTGGATGCCTGTTCAAAGGATCTTTTCAGGAAAATCAACAGACCATATAAAACCCTCACATACGAAAAGGTCCTATGGGGACTGCAGGAATTCTCCAAAGATTATCGAGGGCAGCTGTGGATCGAGATCATGCTCGTTGAAGGATATAACGACGATGAAAGGTCATTGAAAGAGTATTTGAAGATGCTCTCAACAATTCATTATGACAAGCTCTACGTAAACACTCCTGTCCGCCCTCCGGCTGAATCGCGTGTTAAAGCCGTCGATCATGAGAAAATGGCTTATGCCGCACAGTATCTTGGCGGGATCTCGATCGACCTTCTGGTTTCTCAGGGATTTCATAGTGAAATCAAAAACGACTACGATGCGGTTCTCAGCATAATCAAACGCCATCCGATGAACCAATTTGAGATTGAAGGATTCTTAAACTCACGAAAATGCAAACACATAGATGAAACAATGACAGAACTCTCTAAAGATCCCCGCACGCAATCCATAGATTACAAAGGGTTTGTAACCTACAGACTCAGATAAACAGACCCGAGTTCTCTCAATCTGAATTATCCTCCCCATCATCAATATCTTCACTTCCAGAAAGATCAATTTCCGGAATATCATGCCCCTGCATTGAAAGAGATTGTTTGTAATCTTCTGCAAGCATGGTTCTGTTGAACTCGGCGGCGGGATTGATTTCTGCTACCAGCTGTTCAAGCTCGTCAAGAGAAATATCAAAGAACTCTTTTCTGAGATTGACCTTGTTCACTCTTCTGGTATGGAGTCTTCTGTGTAGTTCATTCTCAAGACCGACTGCATCTGTAGAGAAGATGAAACTGTGCACATCAAATTTAAACGGCACGCTGGCGCTGCCCAGTTCGTTGATACGTTCCTGAGGATCCAGCCTTCGTGTCATCCCGATTTTGAAGATATGATCACCGAAAGATCCCAGGTTACTGATGATATAGACATTCCCGGCCTTACCATTCTGCAGTCTGGTAATTTCCTCTTTCTTCTCCTCAACATGATTCAGTTCGGTAGTAAGTTCTTCGAGTTTCAACATAATATCTGCATGCTTAGAAGAATCGGAAGGTTCCTGTTCGAGCATTTTCCGGATTTTCGTTATTTCCGCCTTATATTTGGATTCTTCAAAAGCAACCTGCTTCTGTTGTTCTTTCAAACGCCTCCTCTCTTCAGCTTCTTCTCTCATCTGCTGACGTAGCGCCAACTGTTCCTGTCTGACCTGTTCCTTCTTTATATAATATTCATATTCGATTCTTACAGCATTTTCGAAAAGGTGTTCAAGTTCACCAATGAATCTTCTCGCAGTCCCGGCAATCTGCTGATTACCTTCCGAGACGATTGCTAAATATTTCTCTATCAGGGATTTTACTTGTTCGAGAGCTCTTTCAAGTTTCTCATACTTCAGATTGTAAAGAATATTCTGCAGTTCGGCACGTAGAGAAATAACCATGAGTTTATAAATCGCCTGATTAGCTTTGGTTGTATATCTTTTCGCATAATTTTCTAACAATGCATCAATCTGTTTCTGGTTGGCTCTAAATTCTTTTCGGAGGTCCTGATAACTCATAGAGTTAAGATTCAGCATTACCGATGGTGCTATTGTATCGAGATCCTTCTTCTCTTCGTCTGATAAACGCCTCAGATACTCCTCTGGAATCTCTGTCTCATGAAATCTTTCTACAGCATGTTCGACAGCGGCATACAGTTCCTTAAATCTGGATAGTTTTCGCTTCTGATTTTCCAAACTCCTGGTAAGCTTTGCGTTCTTTTCTTCCAGAGAGGACTTTTCCTCTTTAGAACTATCTATCTTCAGGCTGAGATTCCGAATTTCAGTTTTACAGGTTTCAATCTCTTTTTTCAGATTATCGAGCAGTTTTCCAGCTTCCTCGATATTATTAATGCCCAATCGTCTACTTCTAGCCTGTTCATGAATCAGGTCTTCTTTGGTATTTCTAAATTTTTTGTAAAGAATCAATCCAATAATGATTAAAATCACTATTACGATAGACATCATGATGTCAGGTGTCATGTACAGCCTCTCAATATGTTCAACAGTGTTTCCGGAAACGATGTGCTCTGTTTTTAGATTTTCAAAATCGTCTTTTTTCTCTATCTTCTCAGTCCGTTCAGTAACCAAGTTTTCTTCATGCATTACGTTCTCATTGGAGATATCCGGTGATTCACTCCTTTTGATAGGAAGAACGGATACAGAGGATTTCATTGCATCAGTCTCATCTTTAAGATTGTCTTTTTGAATCTCTTCAATAGCAATTTCTATTTTTTCGATGGAACCCTGAGCAAGCTCATTTTTCGCATTGTCAGAAAACTTTCCCTCTTCAATCTCTTCCATCGAAAATGTTATTACTTCATCTGTCTCTTTTAAGCTGGCAAATCCGGTTGAGCTCTCCCGATCTTCTACGGAAGGCTCTTGAATAGTAATTGTCAGTTCTGAAGTTTCAGGTGAGGAACTATTTTGCTGAACCGAGGTGCAACTGAAAAAAAACAGCAGAGAGAAAAAAAGAAATGTGCATTGGATATGATTTCTTCTACTCATAGACGAATAGTCATTATAACACAGAATCTTCAAGCTGGAAGTTACTTTAAAGGCTGATATAATACCACATTTCCTGTTCAGTCTTTCAGCCATCCACTATATTAACCCAGCTCTAAAAAGCAAAGAATGTGAAAAATTCTCTTCTTTTGTTGATTTTACATATATATTATTATATTATCTACTCATAAGAAAGGGGTATATATGCTTATAAGCTTTGCGATACAGAACTGGATGTCCTTCAGAGACCCTGCTGAATTCTCCCTCATCGCCAGCAGAGAACAGCAGCACGGCAGACGTCTGACTCGACTTAACAAATTCAGAATGAGAGCACTTCCTATCGCAGCAGTCTATGGAGGAAACGCCTCGGGAAAAACCAATTTATTTAAAGCTTTAGCTTTTGCAAAACATTTCATAGTACGCGGATGCCAACAGGATGCAATGATTCCTATCGAGACATTTGAACTTGATAAAGATTTCAGGTCAAAACCTGCATCCTTCACCTTCGAAATCCTCGTGAATGATGACATCTATGAATTTTCGTTTGCTGTGACGGCATCAGAAGTTGTAGAAGAAAAACTGATAAAAATCCTCAGCACAAGTGAAAAGGTTCTCTATCATAGGATTATGCATGATTTGAACCCCAGATTTCATTCATCTGTCAGGAATCAACGGCTGAAGTTCGCTTTTGAAGGAACAAGAGACAATCAGCTTTTTTTGACTAACAGTGTTTCCCAGAAAATTGATACTTTCAAACATATCTATGACTGGTTCGCGAAGACTCTCATCCTTGTAGCTCCCGACGCGAGATTCAACGCCTTCGAGAAATTCATATCGGAAGACAGTCCTCTGTATAATCGGATGAACCTCATACTGCCGAAGCTTGATACAGGTATCACTAGTCTGGGAGGAGAGGAAGTCTCATTTGATACACTTCAGATCCCTGATTTCCTCAAACAGGAACTGCGGGAAAAGACTACAGTTGAAACAACCATAAAACTCAACGAAAGGGATGAAAAACTCGTTGTATCACGTGAAAATGGTAAACTCGTAGTAAAAAAACTCTATACATACCATCAGGATGCGCAAGGTAACAAAGTCCGTTTTGAGATGAAGCAGGAGTCAGATGGGTCAAAACGGATAATGGACCTGCTTCCTGCTTTTCTGGACCTGACCGCAAATCAATCGTCAAGTGTATACATCATAGACGAACTTGACAGAAGCCTTCATACACTTCTGACGAAGCAGTTGATCTCTATCTATCTAGGAAACTGCAGCAGCAGTACCCGTAACCAGATGATATTCACCACACACGATCTGATGCTGATGAATCAATCTCTGCTGAGACGGGATGAGATGTGGATAACAAAGAGGAAAAATGACGGTTCTTCTCAATTGATCAGCTTCGCCGAGTTTGATGACATACGAAACGATAAAGATATCCGAAAGAGTTATCTGCAGGGACGCATGGGAGGAATCCCTGACCTCACTGCAGATATAATCATCTCAGATATAGCCAGAGGTCTGCACAGTAATGGGACGGAGAAGATTTAGAAGAAAAACTGGGAATAGACAATACAGGCGGATGATCATTATCTCGACAGAAGGAACTGTAACTGAACAAGAGTATTTTAATATTTTCAATTCCGAAAATACCGTGCTCCATGTAAAAGTGCTTAAGGACATGGCCTCGGATCCGAACAATGTTCTGAGAAGAATGAAGAGATACTTAGATGAGAATCCATTGCAGGATAAGGATCAGGCATGGCTGGTTATCGATAAAGACCGCTGGACGGATAATCAGATCAGACCGTTGTATGATTGGAGTCGTTCCTTACCGAAATACGGTTTTGCGTTAAGCAATCCGAAATTTGAACTGTGGCTGCTTCTGCATTTTGAAGATGCCAAGGGTATAAAATCTTCCAGAA
>JAQQAI010000029.1 GCA_028532915.1 Sphaerochaetaceae bacterium | reverse complement strand
TGTTGATTTTTCACATTGCAGATATTACGATATCTTCAGGAGATATCTAGAAAAGTTCCGAAAAGAGGAGAGGAAATGAAAGCGGCTTTATTTGAAAAACCCGGTGAGATGAGTATCGTCGATATGCCTTTGCATCCCTGCGGAATGGAAGATGTGATCGTAAAAGTTCATGCCTGCGGTATCTGCGGAGGCGATATCAGGAATTTTTCAACCGGATTGCGTCATGGAATAAAAAGTCAGGTGATGGGGCATGAGTTCACCGGCACTCTGGTCGAAATCGGGCAGCATGTGAAGGGGTTCAGGTTGGGTGATAAAGTAGCTCTTGCCCCCGATGTTAGCTGCGGTGAATGCTGGTACTGCCGTCACGGTCTTATCAATCTCTGTGACAATCACAGGATGATCGGGACTCATTGGCCCGGAGGGTTCGCACAATTCGTGCACATTCCCAAGACGATTCTGGAACACGGCTTTATTCATAAGCTTCCAGAAGGAGTAAGTCTTACCGAAGGCTGTCTGTCAGAACCGGCATCATCAGTTATAGCAGCTCAGGAGAGAGTGGAGATAGGTAAGAATTCAACTGTACTGATACTCGGGGACGGCCCTATAGGGTGTCTTCACATCGAGATAGCCAGAGCTAATGGCGCTTCCATGATAATACTGGCGGGCAGGTCAAGGCTGTCCGCGGCAAAACAGTTCGGTCCCGACCTCACTCTCGATTACACCCGTGATGATGTGGCCTTGCAGGTCCGTTCGGTTACGAATGGACTCGGTGTTGATTTTGCGATTTGCGCCAATGCCTCAACTGAGAGCCAGCAGGTAGCATTGAGTTCTGTCCGAAAACGAGGCCGTGTGATTCTCTTTGGAGGGGTTCCTAAAGATGCTCCTATGACAACACTCAACAGCAATACAATTCATTATAACGAGATAGAAGTAATAGGAACTTTTTCGTATCAGAAGAGGCATCACCTTGCCGCTCTGGATGCGATCAGAATGAAAAAGATACACCCGGATCTTTATTTTACTAAAACGGTGACTCTGGAGAATATCATGGAAGGTTTCGAGTCAGCGAAAAGACGTGAGGCGCTAAAGGTGCTGGTGATTCCTGGTGAATAAAGGATTTAAAAGATGCATGAATATGATTTGAAATTGAAAGAACTGGAAGAAGCTGGAAAACCTATTCGAGTCGCAGTGGTAGGCGCTGGACAGATGGGAACGGAGATCGTCACTCAGATCGGAGAGATGGTCGGTATGCAGGTTACAGTTGTAGTAGACCTTACACAAGAAAGAGCTACGGCAGGATATTCTCATAGTGCCCGTTCTGTCGATATCAGGACCTGCAGTACTATAAAAGAAGCTGATGAAGCGATAAAAAGAGGTAGTGTGGTAGCGACAGAGAATCATCGAGTCGCTACACGCTGTAAATTTGTCGATGTGGTAGTTGATGCCACCGGTTCTACAGAAACCGGGGCAGAAATAGCACTCGATGCCTTTCATCACAAAAAACATGTGGTGATGATGAATGTTGAATGTGATGTGACTATCGGACCGATACTCAGGCAGCTTGCAGAGGATGCCGGGGTTGTCTACAGTCTTGCCGCAGGTGATGAACCTGCCGCTATCATTGAATTATATCGATTTGCCACAGCCTTGGGCTTTGAAGTGGTTGCAGCGGGAAAAGGGAAAAACAATCCTTTGAACATATATTCCAACCCTGACACAGAGAGTGAAAAGGCGCGGCAGAGGAACATGAATCCTCATATGCTGTGCGAATTCGTCGACGGGTCAAAGACTGCAGTCGAAATGGCTGCCGTAAGCAATGCAACCGGTCTCGTATGTGATGTTCGGGGTATGCATGCCGCTCACGCTACTGTGGATGAACTTAAGAAGGTCTTTATTCCTGTTGAAGATGGAGGAATACTGGAGAAAAAAGGTGTTGTTGATTTTGCTATTGGAGTTCACCCTGGAGTATTTCTGGTTGTTACCACCTCAAATCAACGCATCCGCGAGGGTCTTGTTCAACGTGATATGGGAGACGGTCCATACTACACATTGTATCGTCCTTATCATCTGTGTTCGATAGAGGTTCCGCTTACAATAGCTCAATGCATGCTTTATAACGAGAGCACAGGTCATCCGAAGGATCATCTGACCAGTGAGTGCATAGCTGTTACAAAAAAAGACCTGAAAGCTGGAACCACATTGGATGGGATAGGGGGGTACTGTTATCGCGGCAGTATTGAACAACATACCATCTCACGCAAAGAGAAACTGCTGCCTCTCGGTTTAGCTAAAGGGTGTGTCCTGAAATGTGATGTTTCTGTCGATACTCCTCTAACCTATGATATGGTAGAGGATATCCCGGAAGGTGTTCACGTGCAATTGCGCCGTCTGCAAGATCTGCGGATGGGATAGGAGCTGCCTATGCTTGTAGGACTTGATGTAGGAACAACAGGAGTTAAATCTGTGGTATTTGATGATTGCGGTACAGTATTGTCATCAGCATTCGAAGAATACCCGGTTGATACCGGACCGGAGGGAAAAGCCCAGCAGAATGCCGAAGCAGTCTGGAAAAGTACGCGTTCTGTACTGGTCAGATCGATATTGTCCTGCGGTATCAGAATGATCAAGGCTATAGGTCTTTCTGTGCAGGGGGATGCGGTTATTCCTGTCGATGCCAATGGAAACGCTCTTGCCCCTGCGTTGCTGGGTATGGATTACCGTTCTGCAAAAGCAGCGGATGAGTTTTCCGGAATGTTCGGAGAGAAGTATCTTTTCAGAAAGACCGGCATGAGACCTCATGCGATGAATACCATAACCAAAATAAGATACTTCAAAACAATCGAACCTGAAATATTCGAGAAGGCTGCAGCGTTCGTTACATATGCAGAATTCATTTCAATGAAATTAGGTGGAGAAAGAGTCTTGGATGATTCTATGGCCAGCCGGACGATGGCATATGATCTTGAGAAAGGTTCCTGGGATTCTCAGTTACTTACTTTCGCCGGTGTTGACGAAAGACGAATGGGAAAGGTCCGTTCCTCAGGAACAATTATCGGTATTCTCGATTCTGCCATTGCACATGAAGCAGGATTGTCTGGCTCTACCATGCTCTGTACCGGGGGGCATGATCAATGTTGTGCAGCATTGGGTGCCGGAGTGATCAAACCGGGGTCGGCGGTTGTTTCCACCGGGACGGCAGAAGTTCTTTCCACCTGCCTTGATACGGTCAAGGTGAACGATCAGATGTATAATTCTTATTACCCCTGCTATAGGCATGTTGTCCCTGAAAAGTACTTTACTTTCAGTTTGAATCATATCGGAGGGATACTGTTAAGATGGTTCAAAGATACCGTATGTAGTCGGGAAATTGAAGCTGCAAAAGCGGCGAATATGGATATTTATCATTATCTCGATACCCATATGGATAAAGAACCATCCGATCTTTTCATTCTTCCTCATTTCAATGGAACAGGTACTCCCTGGTGTGATATGAATGCGAAGGGAGCGATCATCGGTCTTACTTTATCTACCGGTGTAGGGCAGCTGTACCGCTCCCTGCTTGAATCTCAAACATATGAACTGGCTCTCAATCTTGAGGCCTTGTCCGACGCGGGAATCGACAT
>JAQQAI010000028.1 GCA_028532915.1 Sphaerochaetaceae bacterium | reverse complement strand
TCCCATACCGATCGGAAGATATTTAAACAGTAGGAACGCTATAAGGGCTGGGAAAATGAAGAACCATCCCGTGTTGAATGACTTTTTTGTGTTCATGTGACTATCCTTTGGAAATACACGGGAGAAAGAACTTCTCCCGTGCATGTTGAAGTGCTACTTTCTGAATGAGTCCGGATATGCGGCATATGCTTCTTCTGCCGCCTGTGTGAGCAGAGCTTTCACTTCGCTTTCACTGATATCTTCTGTGAGAAGTATCTTCTGAAGATACGGTGCAAGGATATTCTTGAGACCGTTCCAGTCGGCACACCATGGTTCCATGATAGCTGCCTTCGATATTGCTGCGGCCTCTTCGGCCCAACCTTCAGGCCAGCTGGTCGCCAGGGCGAACTTCTGGTCTATCATATCTGCCCGTGGAGGGATTCTATTGGTAAGACCGCCGATAGTGTTCTCATATTCCCATTTCTCGATCTGGAACTCTTCATCAAAATCAAACAGCTGAACAAAGTTCCATGCAGCTTCCAGTTCAGCCTCGGTTGCTGTCGGGCTGAATACCCAGGCATTTCCGCCGGCGATTGCTGTCGGCTCATAGTTCTCATTCATCGCAGGAATCGGGATGATACCGAAGTTCTCTGCAGGAACACCATATTTCTTCTTAGCTTCATCGACATAGTGATCAAGACGACCAAAGGCGAATACTCCTCGACCGCTTTGCATGTCATCACGAAGATCGTTCCATGATTTGAGCACATCTTTCTGTGTCATCTTATATTCCCAGATCATATCGTGCCACAGCATAGCGACTTTCACTCCGGGATCGTCACAGAACGCGACTCTGTAGGTTCCATCATTATTCGGCTCGACCATTTCACCGCCTGCAGACCATACCCATGGTGTAAACGGCCATGCATTCCAGTCCATTCCCAGCAACAGATATCCGAATCTTGGAGCGTTGATATCAGAAACTTTTTCGCCTAGGGCCGTGAACTCTTCCCATGTATCAGGAAGGTCGGAAGGATCTCCTCCGCCGGCTTCCAATGAAGCTTTACTATAAACGGTTCCGGCAAGATAGAGATAATCCATCACACCATACCAGCGACCTTTATAGTTCAACGCTGCATCCATCGCAGTATTAACTTTACCTTCTTTTTTAAGATCCCAATTCTCGACGAATTTAGTGATGTCAGCGATTGTTCCGTTTGCAGCGCGGGTTTGAACATCAACATAAGGGAGCAGATTCGTCACTGTAGGAGCATCACCGGCCATCAAAGCCTTATCATACTGCTGACGATAATCGGTTCCTGCCGGAGAGAACACGCTGACGATCTCGACTTCGGGATACCTGCGTCTGTATTCTTCCACACAATAATTCCAGGATTGTTTTTCAGCTTCACTATAATTCTCAAGCGGTCCCCAAACTGTTATTTTTACCTTCTGTTCATCGGCAGCCTGCTCCTTTCCTCCCTGAGCAAACCCCATTGAAGCAGCAAGGACTACCAGCAATGTGACCATGACGAGTTTTTTTAAATTCCTCATCTTATTCCTCCTCTTTTTTGATGCGAATTCAAATTCTATTAGAATGGTATCAATATTGAATGGGGTTAGATACCTTGAAAAATCTACAAAATACCATGAGAAACTTATAGGTATTTTCTCATATACTCTGAGGGAACGACTCCTGTCGTATCTTTGAATATCTTTGAGAAATATTCGGTATTGTTATAGCCTGCGAGCTGAGCGACCTCATAGACCTTATATGTTCCGCTTTCCAGCAGTTTCTTTGCCTTCTCCATCTTGAAGCGGGTGCAGTAATGGGAGAAGCTCATTCCCAGGCTTTTGGAAAAGACTGTTGAAAGGTAGTTTGGCGTAAGCTGCAGTTTTTCAGCTATCTCATTGAGCGAAGGGTTTTTCATGTAATCGCTCTGTATCTGCTCAATGACCTTTTTCACGATCTGATAATTCTTTGAAGTCTGCCGATTCTGCAGCTGATCAAAAAGATACTCGAAGAATTCGAGGACTTTCGCACAAGTCTCGGCCAGAGTACGATTCTCCCTTACGACCTCGAGAAGCGACGCTGGTTCAATAAGTATTCCCTTCTGAAACAATTCTATCGAGGTAGTGCCGATCAATTCGAACAAAAGAGGGATAACATAAGAATCTCTTGCCGATTTGATCTTTGCGATCCGTTCGAACAGGTGCTGAATCTGTGACCGTGCCTCATTTGAATCTCCTGTGAACAGGGCATCTATGATCCGATTCTTTTCCGGGAAGGGGAAATTCGCACAGGAGGGGTTTAATTTCTGAAACTCTGTGATATGGATTATCGGATCTTCCTGACAGCTATCTTTCACACAGTTTTTAGATTCCTGATAAGCCTGAGGAATCTCATCAAAAAGTTTGACCACACTGCCTATGCCGATAACCCCCGATATCCCGTGAACTTCCTCACAGTAGGAGATGATCTGCTTGGCACCTTCATAGATACTTCTGGAACTCTCTTCGTCATTGTTCTCAAGGGGGATGATGAAAGAACAGATATTATTTTCGAATCCGTTCCCGACCGTCCCTGAAGGAAGTACACTCACTGCAAAAGAGAATATCTGATAAAGTTTGAACACCTGCTCCTCGACTGTCAGCTCCCCGAAAGTTTCGTATGTGCCGTTCAGATTGAGACTCAGAACACACCACCAGGGCGCATCTAAAGAGAGCTCGAAGAAAGAATTCTCCTGAGTGAATTCCTCATATCTTTTCAGTCTTCCATTGAGTATATTGTTTATGAACCGAGGTATAAGATTTTTTTTCTCCTTCTCGAACCTTTCCCTGAGAGCCTCCATTTCGTGCTTCTGTTCACGTTCTGCTCTGCATTCATTCAGTACCTTCTCAATACTTTCTTCGATATCTTTCGGAAGGGAAGGTTTGAGAATGTATTCACTCACTTTGTAGAGAATCGACTTTCTTGCCAGTTCAAACTCATCATATCCGGTGAATACTATGAATTTTGGGAAGAGTTTGTTTTCATTGATCTTTTTGATCATCTGCATGCCGTTCATCTCCGGCATGTAGATGTCGGTGATCACGACATCAGGATGGACCTCTGTGATCAGATCGTAACCCATCATTCCATCGGAGGCGGTCCCGATGATCTTCACATTCAGCCGGTCCCAGTTCACATGGCGTTTAAGACCATCGATCACATATTCTTCATCGTCGATTATGACGATCGTAAACTTCTCATTCATATTCTTTTCCTAATACTCTCTCATTGATCTCGAAATGTATGCAGGTCCCTTTTTCAACAGATCTCAAAGTAAAACCGGAAAAATTCTCATCCTTGCAGATATAGGTGAGTCGTTGAGAGATGTTTTTCAAACCGTACCCATCCTGTTCACCAGTTTTATCCTGCGGTGCCTTCAGAGCATTCAGCAGGGTGATCTCATCCATTCCGGACCCGTTATCTTTCACATCGAAAACGATCCGTTCACCTACTCTTCTGATGTCGATGGAGATCTCAGCGCCGTTGAGATGTTTCCCGAATCCGTGAATGATCGAATTCTCGACTAAAGGCTGGAGCATGAACTGGGGGACCTGACAGTCCAAAATCGTCTTGTCACATTCGATACTGTAGGAGAAATTTGAACCTGTGCGGACTTTGAAGATCTCAAGATAGGTTTTTACATGATCTATTTCCGATCGCAGGGGACATATCAGCTTGGATGAAGAGAGGCTGATTCTCATGAATCTGCTCAGCAGTGTGAGCATATTGGAAATCTCGGGAGCATTGAAATCCTGAGCTTTCCAATTGAGGTAATCGAGTGAATTATACATGAAATGAGGATTGATCTGCGCCCGTAGAGCCTTGATCTCACTGAGTCTCTGTTCATCCATGAACTTCTGCTGCTTGTGCAGAAGATTGTTGATCGTACGCTGCATGCCCGAAAAACTCTCATACAGACGATCCACTTCAATGCACAACCCCGGATGGGAGTTCACCAATTCTTCTGAATGGGGAGAATCTGAACTCATCGCATCACACAGCTGCACTATCGGCCGGTTGATACTCTTTGTGATGATCACTGTGATCAATGATAGGATAGAGAATACGACTGCCAGCATAAGGAAATTGATCAGTGCGATCCGCTTCATATCGAGCACATCATCGACCGGAATAAGCTCGATAATATTCCATTCATCGCTGCTGTCGAAATTATGGACAATGAGAAACTGCTGCCCGTCTATTCGAGCTGTGTTCGAATTCAAAAGAGATTCGAGATCTTCAATATTAAGGATCTCTTCAACAGGCATTCCTATCTCGGACAGATCAGGTCCACACACTACTCTGTCGGCTCCGTTGATCGCATAGATCAATGAGCCGTCTGTTGCGAGATTCGGTTCAAGACATTTTGAATAGAGTTTTTCGGGTGAGATCTCGAAAGAGAGGTAGCCCAGAAGATTCTTCGCACTGTCTTCGATCTTTATCAGCGAGAAGAAGTTGAATTGATTGTTCCCTCTTTGAAAGAGCGTATCGCTTTTCAGGATTTTTCCTTTCTGGGCTCCGAGAGTCTCAACCCACCCGTTATCCTCAATGAACGATGTGGAACTCACTCCGATCGAATCAGAGCTGATATTCTTCTCTTTGTCCACATAGATTAAGACTCCCACGATCTCGGGTCGACTTATCCACAGCTGAAGAAGATAATCGCGGATCTCGTTCTTTCTCAGAAGCACTTCGACCGAATCTTCGGGATAGTCGGTGAGAAGATTCTTCAAGACCTGATCTCCTGATACGTAAAACGATATCGACGAAACCGAATTCTTCAGGTTGTGAAAAGAGGAAAGAGAGGAATCGACCAACTTCTGGGTATCGGCCGATACGGTTGCAAGGACCTCCTGTCTTAGAGCATAGGAATAGAAGATCGTCGAACACAGAAGCAATATGATAAAGGCAAATCCCATGGTGAAGATCATTCTTGTAGATATCGATTTGCCTTTCAATGTCGCCTTGATGATTCTCACCTCTATCCCCTATTCGATAATGGTATCACACATTCGCCTATACCGACCAAATACTTTCCTTCGCGCTTCGCATGGATTCTCAATGAAAGAGTCGAAAAACGGTGTCGTGGCAAAATATCCAAAATCCTTCTGTGCAAGATTTTCCTCGATGATCTTTTTGAACTCTTCTATCCGTTTTTCTCCCTCTTCCTTCTTTCCCAAAGCGATTAGTGCTTTTCCCAGATAGAGCCTGTGAGGCAGAAAATACATATCGGTGAAATAGTCTATCGGAAACGAAGAGGCTTTGAGAAAATACTGCTTTGCTTTCAGCGAATCATCAAGTTTCCTGTAACAGCATCCCAGATAGTACCAGAAGGCGATGAGCTTTACCTGGTGCCATACCCCGCCTCCCAGATTCTCGGGAATTGTAAGTGCTGATTTGAGCACTTCTATCGCCTTCTCATACTCTCCCTTCTCATAATGAGAGAGCGCTATCTTCTCTTTCGCATACAGATACTCATCACTGATCGCATGCTCTCCTCCCTCACAGGGGGTGAATTCATAACCTACAAGGAGATCCAGAGCCTT
>JAQQAI010000027.1 GCA_028532915.1 Sphaerochaetaceae bacterium | reverse complement strand
AATACAGCTCATCAGAGATATCAACGAAGAGTTCAAGGCCGCCTGTGATGTTCCCGATAACACGATCCACCTTGCCACACTCGATGATTCATTCCACTCGGCGATCGTCGAAGCAAGCGGTAACCGCCTTCTCATCAAAGTGGGAAAACTGGTTTCCGAGCAGATGATCGATTTCAGACTCCGCTCATTTTCGATCTCGGAGAATGTCGATCATGCAAAAGTCGCCCATGAGAAAATCATCAGCGCCATCTGTGACCGTGATGTGGCAAAGGGGATGAATACCATGACCGAACATCTCGAACTTACCAAAGAAGACATGAAACAGGTCATCGGACACTGACCACGTAACAATATCAAATAGAATCATTGATTCCTGTTGACATAATGAAACCGCTCTCATACAATATCTGACTGTCAGACAATATGATAAGTATAGGGAGGTTGTACGATGAATCATGACTTTTTAAAGGGTATTATCGCACCGCTGGTGACTCCATTCGATAGTGAAGGAAACGTCGATCTCATTCGCGCAAAAAAGGAGATTGAAATTCTTCTAGATGCAAATGTTGATGCTATCAGCCCGGGAGGTTCTACGGGAGAAGGGGCGGCACTTACAGATGATGAGCTGGTTTCTCTTATCAGAACGATCCGTTCGGTTGACAAGGATATACCTGTGGTTGCGGGAATCATCAGAAACAGCACAAAAGCGGCAATACAGACTGCTGTTGCATCTAAGCAGTCAGGGGCGGATGCTTTGATGATCACGCCTGTTTCGTATAATGTTCTGGTCCCGGATGAAGAAGGCAACTTTCGGTTCTACGAAGAGATAGGAAGCCATGTCGACCTTCCGATAGTTATTTACAATGTCGTTCCGCAGAATACCATCAATGCACCTCTTTTCTGTCGTCTTCTGAAGATAAAACAGGTTGTGGGGATTAAGCAGAGCGTCGGAGGTATTCAGGCGATGTATGAAATGCGCAGATATTCAGGTACGGAAGGAAAGGTGTTCAGTGCAACAGACGATATGCTCTATTCCACCTTCGACCTGGGTGCAGATGGTGCGATCTCCGCAATTCTGACTGTTTTCCCTTCCGAGTGTGTACAGATGTGGAATCTGACGAAAGCGGGTAGACAGCAAGAGGCTCTTGCACTCCAAAACAGAATGTATTTCGTATGGCAGGCGATTGCTGGGAATCAGTTTCCTATCAGAATCAAGTATGCACTTTCTCTTCTAGGAAGAGATTGCGGATGCGCTCGGTCACCTATCTGGCATATTTCCGATGATGATAAAAAAAGAATCAAAGAAGCTCTCTATACTGCAGGTTTCCTAAGGTAGAGGGAGGCCGGTCTTTATGGAAGATATTAAACCGCTTCTGCTCGGTGGAGGCAGAGTATTGAAAGGTGCAGGATGTATAAGAAAAATCGGAAAAGAGGCTTCCAGATTCGCAAAGAGGGTCTTGTGCGTCGCAGGAGATACCTCATGGGCTTTGGTTAAAGATAACCTGAAATACTCTTTTGATGCTGCTAATATCGAAATGGTACGTTACAGGTTTACCGGATACTGTACTGAAAAGACGACAGATGAGATAGCTTCTGTTGTGAAAAGAGAGCATACTGCACTGGTGATAGGGATCGGAGGTGGCAAAGGACTCGATGCTGCAAAGCTGGGAGCGATGAAAGCTCATACACGGGTCCTTACCGTTCCGACTTCAGCGGCGACCTGCGCAGCATATGCGCCGCTTTCAGTTCTCTATGACGAAAAGGGTGCCGCTATGGGTCCGGTTTTTCTCAGAGATGAGATGGCAGGAGTCATCATCGACACTGAGATTATTTCTCGTTCTCCTGTGCGCTACCTGAAAGCGGGAATTGCCGATGCAATGGCAAAAGAAGGTGAAATGTATTTTTCTCTATCGCATATGACCGAGGCAGAGAAAATGAACCTCCCCTCACTGGGCCTGCATCTTGCACAGATGAACAACTGCAAGTATCTCAGTACTCATCCGGATGATCCTGAAGCAGTTTCCGATCTGATTTATACGAATATAGTGATGACGGGTCTAGTCTCATGCTATGCGATGGGATCGAAACAACTTGCTGTGGCGCATGCCTTCTATGATGCTTTTACCCACTGTTACAGAACACAGCGCGACACCTTCCTCCACGGGGAAATCATTGCCTGCGCAATAGGAGTGCAGCTCAGAGTGAACGGGTATGATCAGAAAGAGATAGAGAAAATTGCAGATTTCTTTATCTCACTTGATCTTCCAGTGACACTGGCTGACCTGAACATCCCTCTTGACCGAGAAAGTATTGACCTTCTGATCAGTAAAATCTGGGAAATAGCCGGGATAGAAGATCCTCTCATCCGAAAAAGAATAAGTGATGGCGTATTTACTGTCAGAGGTCAGGTCGACTGACGAATGATGAGCTCGGGTGTCAGCAGGTGTTTTCTGGGTGTGCATGAATCGGAGTGTAAGGTTTCCATGATATCTAATGCGGCGATTCTTCCCATATCATAGATTGACTGACTGATGGTCGAAAGGGGAACCCTCGACATCCGGGCGATGCTGATATTGTCATATCCCAGGACGCACACCTGACCGGGAATGTCCACATTATATTCTTTGAGATGGGTAATGATTCCAATAGCAACATTGTCGTTTGTGACAAAGAGCATGGTCCTGGTCTCTCTGATGTTTTCCCTTTCAAGAAGCAGGGGGACCAGAGCATAACCTTCTTCAAAAGTCTTTATGTCACAGTAGTGTTTCAGGTGAATAGCCGGGTCAAGCCTGGATTTCAACCCCTCGATCCGGTGGGTGACTGTCTGATGGGAGAATCCGGTGATCAGTATAGTCTGTTCCCTGTTGAGAGAATTGATGTACTCGGCTGCAATCTGTCCTCCTCTTCTGTTGTCTCCTGCAACATACGAAACTGAATCATCGTCAGGTATGCAGTTCATGATAGTGAACGGAATACCTGATTTCTGAAGAATGCTAATCGATTCTGAAGAAGGAGATACGGGAGCAAGAAGTATCCCTTCTACTCTTGAACTGATAAGTGATTTGATCAGTGTGGTTTCCCGCTCGGGAATCCACCGGGAAGAGGAAAGCTGCATGGAATAGCCCTGCGCATCAAGTATCTTGTCGATTCCTTCTGCCATCTCAATGAAGAAGAAGTTTGACAGCTCGTCGATGATAACACCTATGGTCTTCGTCGGAGTCCCCGCGAGGCCCTGTGCAAGATGATTTGGGATGTAATTGTGCTTTTCCATGATCGAGAGGATGTGCTGTTTCGTCTTAGGGTTTACAAGGTCCGGATTGGAAAGAACTCTGGAAACCGTAGCCTTTGATACCCCTGATTCCCGGGCTATATCAGTGATAGTTATTCTTTTCCCTTTGGGTTTCATCTTCTTGTCGCATCCTTTTTTCTCGAGTTACAATAATTATGTATTTTATCTACATGTCTGTCAATAAAATAGTTAGTGGGTTTTCTAAATAAAAGAAACCGTTTGCATCAATATGTTAAAGCTAATATATTAGTTGGGGATATGATAAAATATTTAAATATATAAAGATAACGATTATTTATCCCATACATATTTTTTGTTTGACAATTAATGATTATGAGACTATGATATCTAAATGAAACCGGTTACATATCATACATCAAACAAGGAGCTTTTCATGAAAATTGATCAGTATCTTGCTGAAAAAGAGGATACATCAATCGCGGTCATCGGTGATATCTGTCTGGATCTCTATTATTTTACAGGTAGTGAGCCTGCTGAAATCTCTGTAGAGACAGGATTACCGACCTACTCGGTTTCCCGGACGAAACAGGAATTGGGAGCGGCAGGGAATGTTGCCGTGAACTGCAGGCGCCTCAATATCAAAGCTGTTGATATGTACGGGATTATCGGAGATGATCCTTATGGCAGGATAATTCTGGATTTGTTGAATGAAGAAGGTGTCAGCAGCAGAGGAATTGTCAAACAGAAGGAGAATTGGCAGACACATGTATATCACAAAGTTTATCAGCGGAATAAGGAGCTTCCCCGATATGACATTGGGAACATGAATATTCCCTCTGAGATTTCGATCGATGAACTTATTGGCACTCTGGAAAAAAATCTCTCTTCTTATCAATGTATCATTATCAATGAACAGGTTCTCTCCGGTCTTCACTCGCCTTATATGCAAAAAAGACTGAATGAAGTCATCATGCGAAGTGAAGATAAAATCATATGGTTCAGTGACTGCAGAAAACTACATGACATCTACAGTCGGACTATACATAAGCTCAACGAAAGTGAAGGTCTTTCGATCGCCCTTTCGCATGGATATGCTAATGCGGGAGATGTAGATTCTCTAGCCTTATGGCTCTCAAAACATTGGAAAAGGCCGGTAATTCTCACCAGAGGAGAAAACGGAGCTCTGGTGTGTGACGGTGATACGGTTAGAACTGTCAATGGAATTCATTTTATAAGCGATATAGACATTGTTGGCGCGGGAGATGCCTTTCTCGCTGCCATGGCCGCTGCTTCTCTGAGGGGCGCCTCTTTATACGAAGGAGCATATATCGGGAATCTTTCTGCCGCAGTAAGCTGTACAAAACTGTATGAGACCGGGCATCCTTCCTGTGATGAGGTCCTCTCTTTATCGTATGATCCCGATTTCAGATACTCGCCTGTTCTTGCAAAGGATATACGAAAAGCCAGGTATGAGAACGATATAGAAATCATTGACATTCCCCGGATGACAGGTTACCCGGCGATGGCAATATTCGATCATGACGGTACGATCTCCACATTGAGACAGGGATGGGAAGAGGTGATGAGGACTGTAATGGTGCAGTGTATCACCGGTGGTGTCTATGATCAGCTCGATATGAAAATGCTGTCACGTATTTACGATGAGGTCGATTCAGTTATTGAAAAAACTACCGGAATACAGACAATTGTTCAAATGCAGTACCTTCGTAATCTGGTTGCAAAGTCCGGTTATGTCAAAGATAAGGATATACTCACTCCCCAACAATACAAAACTATCTACAATGAAGCTCTTCTGTCTCATATCGAGAAAAAGAGTTCTCTTGTTCGGAAAGGTTTGCTGTCAGTAGAGGATGTTACTATGAAAGGGGCGGTATCCTTCCTTCGTCATCTGTATGAAAAGGGGACGAAACTCTATCTTGCAAGCGGAACAGATCAGGAGGATGTAATAGCCGAAGCCCGTCTTCTCGGATACGATACTCTTTTTGAAGGCAGAATCAAAGGTTCTGTAGGCAATGTTGCATCGGATCCTAAGAAAGAGGTCATTGATCAGATTCTGACAGAATCAGGACTGATTGAAGGTGCCACGGAAAAAGGTGTCAGCTGTATCGTGTTCGGTGACGGTCCTGTCGAGATGAGAGAGGCTCGTAAGCATCATATCCCCGCTGTAGGAGTTTTAAGCGATGAGAAGCAGCGGTACGGGAAAAACTTGGATAAGAGAGAGAGACTGATTCTGGGAGGCGCGAATCTTCTGATCAGTGATTTTTCAGATGCAGATAATCTGATAAGAATATGCGGGTGGCAATGATGGATAGCCGATATTTTGATAGATCACAGATGAGATACTTTCCTCTGAGTGAACGTTACAGCAAAGTCGAGATAGTAAAGGAAGTGATAGATCCTGAATCTTATAATCGTCCGATACCGCAAGAAGTCGTTCAAAGAACAAAGGAAGTGGCTTTGCAGATCGTGAGAGCCAGAAAGAATGAATCTTCGGTGATTATGGCCTTCGGGGCTCATTCAATCAAAAACGGTCTCGGTTCACTTCTTGGCGACATGATGAAAAGAGGTTGGATAACTCACCTTGCAACCAATGGTGCCGGAGTGATTCATGACTGGGAGTTTTCGTATCTCGGCAGAAGCAGTGAGGATGTGAAAGCGAATGTGCAGAAAGGCAGGTTCGGCACCTGGCGCGAGACAGGGTTTTTCATTAACCTCGCTCTGGCAGTAGGTTCATACCGCAATCTGGGGTACGGAGAGTCAATCGGAGCTTTCATCAGCAATGACGGGATCGATATCCCTTCAAAAAAGGAACTTGGATCGGCTATAACCTCTTCACTGGAATCGAAGCATCGGTTTGAAATCATATCAGCTGCCGCCGATCTTCTTGAGCTCATCGATCGCTTCGAACTCGAGGAAGGTTTTCTTTCTGTCGCACATCCGTTCAGTTTCTACAGTGCACAGTCGACAGCCTATAAACTGGGCTTGCCGTTTACCAGTCACCCGATGTTCGGTCACGATATCATCTATACTCACGATGCGAACAAGGGGTCGGTTATAGGAAGGGTTGCACAAAGAGATTTCCTTTCGTTTGCACAGAGTGTCAGCAATCTTGAAAAAGGGGTCTATCTTTCTGTAGGGTCAGCAGTCATGTCTCCAATGATTTTTGAAAAATCTCTGTCCATGGCCAGGAATGTAAGTCTGCAGCATGAAGGAGACATCCGTGATTTCGATATCCACGTTGTGGACCTTCAGCCTTCCTCCTGGGACTGGTCGAAGGGAGAGCCGCCTTCTTCTTCCGCTGAATATTATCTGAGATTCATGAAGACCTTCAACAGAATGGGAGGACGTGTGAGTTATCTCTCTGCGGATAATCGTGATTTTCTTGTTAGCTTATACAGGGACCTTGATGAACTTGAAAAGGCGGTGAAGTGATGTTTATCGGTGTTGATATCGGAGGAACGAAAACAAGCGTGAGTGTAGGGAATGATTCCGGAACTATCATCGAGAAGAGTGTTTTCGGTACAGACCCTTCTTTGCAGCATGCGCTGCAGAATATCTGCGAAAGTATTGAGCATCTGGTGCTGAAGTACGGAAAGGAGTTTATCAGAGGGATAGGCATCGCCTGCGGCGGTCCTCTTGATGCCCGTAACGGAATCGTTCTGTCCCCACCCAATCTCCCTTCCTGGAGCAATGTGCGAATCGTCGATATTCTGCAGAAAAGATTCGATATTCCGACCTTCATTGAAAATGATGCGAACGCATGTGTGCTTGCAGAATGGTATTACGGTAACGGAAAAGGATGCAATAACCTGATCTTTCTCACCTTCGGTACAGGTCTCGGGGCCGGAATGATTCTCAACGGAGAGCTCTATCAGGGGACAATCGGACTGTCCGGTGAGATAGGGCATGTAAGGATCGCGGAGGATGGACCTGATTCCTACGGGAAACGTGGTTCTCTGGAAGGGTACTGCAGTGGAGGAGGGATCAGTCTGCTCTACCGGCAGCATTTCGGGGAGACGCTCACTACTGAACAAATCTGCAAGCTGGCGAGGCGGGGTGAAGGTGCTGCTCTAAAGATCGTCAAAGACAGTGCCGCGATGCTGGGGCGCGGAGTCTCGATCCTGATCGATCTGATCAATCCCGAAAAGATAATCATCGGCAGCGTATACACAAAGAATGAGGACCTGTTCAGAGAGGAGATGATGGCTGTGGTCACCAGGGAATCCCTGCGACAGTCGGCAGCTTGCTGTGAGATCGTCATCTCCGGTCTGGCTGATTCTCTAGGGGATGTTGCAGCGGTTAGTGTCGCTGTTAATAAAAGTAGATGACGAGCATATCTTGCAGGATAAAAACAGTTTAAATGTAACCGTTTACAAAATTATTTAGTATAATTTTATTACCTTGAGATTCATTGATTTTATCAACCTGAGGATTGATGTATATAATAGTTAACATTTATAATATAGAAAATTATTAATGAATTATTTTTTAAATTAAGATAAGCTTGCTAATTAATATAAATTTTTCTTGACAAATGATTATTTGGAATTTATTCTTCATATATGTAACCGGTTACATAACTATTATTGGAGGTTTTATATGGCAAAAAAAATGTTGGTTTCCGTAGTGATGCTGCTGTGCCTGGTTTCAGTGGTTTTTGCTCAGGCAGAAAAAGAGGATGCCATCGTAGTTACAGAAGATTACGTTGGTAATGTTAATGCTGAAAAGGTTCTCACAGTTGCGATCAACCGTGATGATACGATTCGCAGTCCTTACGAATCTCGTGTGGCTTACATCGAAGAAGCTGCAATGAAATGGGCTGAGGCACATCCTGAATGGGGAATTGAACTGAAAGTTCTCACACCCGGTCAGATCTCCCAGGATATGGCTCGACTCCTTACCGAAGCTGAACAGGGCGTAGCTCCAGATTTTATTCACCTGGATTCGTTCTGGGTAGGTAACTTCCTCGATGCAGGACTTTTACAGCCAATCGATCCGTATATCACACAGGCTGATAAGGACGCCTTCTTCGACTGGACAAAGGGTGTTACCATGCGTGACGGCAAACAGTATGCTATCTGGGGTGAGACCGATGCACGTCTTCTCTATTACAGAAAAGACCTTATCGACACTCCTCCAAGAACATGGGACGATCTGATCGAAGCCGCTCTGATGGTACAGGACAAGTACGGAATCAAAGGATTCCTCACACCTGCCGGTCAGTCCGAATCTGCTTCCAATGAGAATACATGGGCATATTTCTGGGCACAGGGAGGAGAGATATTCGGTGAGAATTCAAGACCTGTCTTAGGTGAAGGCGAGAACCGCCAGAAACTCATCAACGTCTATGCCTTCATGAAACGTCTGATCGATACCGGCGCTTCTCCGAAAGATATCATCAGCATGACAGGGTTCGACCCGATCATGAGTGAAGTGAGAGCAGATAATGTCGGCCTGATCATCCAGGGTACCTGGGCTGTTTCCCAGATCAATGATATCGTAGAGGACGCCGATGAGAAATGGGATTTTGTTCCTTATCCTCAGATGGATGCCGATACCTATGCGAACAGTAACGGCGGATGGACATGGGCTGTACTGACTGAAGACAAAGAGAAACAGGAAGTTGCCATGAGTTATATCATGAGCATGGTAGGGTCGAAGGATGCGATGGCTGCACGTGCAAAAGCTTTCAACTACATCCCGACCAGATCCGATGTGTTTGAATCAGATTCATATTTCAGTGATGATCCAATCCAGCAGAGATTCTTCGAAGAACTGAAGAATGGACATGCCCGTCCTGCTTCTTCTCTCTATCCCACAATCTCGGGACTGAACGCAAGAATGATGGGTGAAGTCCTTATCGGTAATAAGACTCCAGCCGAAGCTGTTGATGAACTTCAGCGCCTTGCTTTGGTTGAGTGGGAAGAATGGTTAGGAACTCAAAACTAGAGCAGTATTGAAAATTAGTTGACATCTTGGCTCTCTTATAAGCTAAGATGTCGACAATTATGTACATCTATTGAAGGGGAGGATACATGCTTCTACAAAAAAGAGCGACCTTAGACCGCCAGGGGAAATGGTGGGTGTGGGTCCTGCCATTACTGCTTATACTGGGATTATTCTACCTTTATCCGATTCTCAGTATTTTCCGCCTGAGTTTTACCGACAGCAGGGTGGGAAACCCTAATTTCTCATATACTTTATCTTCGTATAAAGCGGTTCTAACCGATGTAACTCTGTGGAGGGTTCTCAAAGTAACTCTGATATTCTCTCTGAGTTCGGTTTTTTTTCAATTGTTTCTCGGTCTTATCACGGCACTGCTTATCAAGAAAGATTTGTTCGGAGCCGGCCTGGTAAAACTTTCAATGGTATTCGCCTGGGTCGTTCCCGGAATCATCACCGGTATTATGTGGCAGATGATCTACAGTTCCAATAGCTGGGGTATTCTGAATTACGTCATTCAGAAACTGGGCTTTTCAGCTGTTCCGTTTCTGTCGGACCCTGTTCTGGCTCTGACCGCTGCAATCATCGCAAACGTATGGAGAGGTACAGGATTCAGCGGAATCATGCAGTATGCCGCATTGTGCGCAATACCGAATGAGCTGTACGAATCGGCGAAGATAGACGGTGCGAGTGCCTGGCAGAGTTTCTGGGCGATCACACTACCTCAGCTTAAACCTATGCTGATGATCAATGTTGTTCTGATTACGATCTATTCGTTCAACACATACGATTCGATCTATGCACTTACCAGAGGAGGTCCCGGCGGGTCTACAACCGTCATCTCTCTGCAGGCATACGAATCGGTGTTTTCTTATCTTCAGCTGGGACGGGGATCAGTGTATGCAATTTTTATGACACTTCTGTCTGTTGTATTCACGCTCATCTATATACGATTGTTAGATTCAGAGGAAAAATAGAACAATGAAGTTACAAGTATCAAAATATAAAACGGCACGGACTGCGAAAGATACAGGTGTGATCTTTCTATACTTTCTAATGATTGTCTTCTTCCTGGGACCAATCCTCTGGATATTGTCGATAGCTTTCAAATCCCCACAGGAGCTTTTCTCGACTCCTACTCTGATTCCGAGGAACCCGACACTGGAAAATTTCAAATATGTTTTTACCCGCACGAGAATGCCTGTTTACATCTGGAATTCGATCCGTCTGGTAATTTATACTGTTCTGGGAACACTCGCTGTTGCTATACCTGCCGCATTCGCATTTTCACGATTCAAGTTCAAACATAAGAGCGGGATGCTGCTGCTCATCCTTCTGTTTCAGATGATTTCGGCTGTTGTTATTTCAATCCCTCTGTTCAGATATTATTCTCAGCTTAATCTTCTGAACAACTACTTCGGACTTGTGATGGTCTATGTGGCAATCCAGACACCGTTTGCCACCTATCTGATGAAAGGAGTGTTCGACGGAGTTCCGAAGGATCTCGATGAATCCGCGTTCATAGATGGTGCTACACGATTTCAGGTACTCACCAGAATCATAATCCCGGTCTCCCGTTCAGGTATATCGAGTGCGATAATCTTTATTTCGATCAATGCATGGTCACAGTTCATTATACCGTTTTTCCTTATCAACAAAGACAAGATGTATCCGGTCGCAGTAGGTATCCTGATGGCACAGGGTTCGTTTCAGGATATCAGTATCCAGTACGTCGCAGCCGCTGCGATTATTGGTCTGCTGCCGGCGGTTCTCATCGTCCTGTTCTTGCAGAAATTCATCGTATCGGCACTGCTTGCAGGATCCATCAAAGGCTAGAAATCACTAGAACAGGGGAGAAATGCCATGGAAACTAAGAAGAATCATATTCACCTTATAGGGAATGCACACATAGATGTGTTGTGGCTGTGGGACTGGAATGAGGGAATCCAGGAGATCCGGTCTACATTCGCTTCGGCTCTCGATCGTATAGATGAACATGACGATTTCATCTTTACCTCTGCCTGTGCATATTATTATCAGGTGGTGGAAAGGGTGGACCCTCCTCTGTTCAGACGGATTCAGAAGGCTGTAGATGACGGACGATGGCATATTACAGGGGGATGGTGGCTTCAGCCTGATTGTAATGCTCCTTCTGCGGAGTCGTTTGTTCGTCAGGGTCTCTACGGTCAACGCTATTATCTGAAGAGGTTTAATAAGATCGCTACCTCCGGATACAATGTCGACTCCTTCGGTCACAACGGGAATCTACCTCAAATCCTAAAGAAAATGGGTATAAACCATTATGTTTTCATGCGTCCAGGAAAGAGCGAGAAGAAGCTTCCCTCCAGTGTTTTCGAATGGGTCGGGATCGATGGGTCGAAGGTCAGGGCTTTCAGAATTCCTCCCAACTACAACAACAGCAGCGACTGGGGAGAACTACTCGATGACAAGATTGCTATGATGAGAGAATATATAAAGGATGAAAAGCTTCCTCTTATGGCATTTTATGGAGTAGGAAATCACGGAGGTGGACCAACAAAGGAGAACCTGAAGATTCTCGACAGCTACTGTGAAAAGGATCCTTCAATCTTTTACAGTGATGTAGGCAAGTACTTCGATCAATTGAAAGACTGCTTTGAGCTGCATCAGGTGAAAGATGATCTGCAGTTTCATGCGATTGGATGTTATAGTGCCTACAGCCGGATCAAAAAGCTCAACAACAGGGCAGAGAACGCTCTCGTGTGCACAGAAAAGATTCTTTCGGTGACGAACGCTCCGCAGTCAGATTTCGATATGGTGACAGAAAGCTGGAAAAAGGTCCTGGTGAACCAGTTCCATGATGCTCTGGGTGGATGCAGCATCCCGCAGGCCTACGATAAGGTCATCAACAGTTATGGATCGGCTTTGGAATGTGCCGACGAACTAACCACCTTCTCACTGCAACAACTTGTTTCTCGCATAAAGACTTTCGATGAAGGATCTACACTGATCATATTCAATCCTCATCCGTTGGAAATCTCTCAGATGGTTGAACTGAATATACTGTGTGAAAAGATAATTGATCTTCAAGGAAACTCTCTTGACCTCGAAATTGTTCCCAGCGATTCTATAGGGAATTCATTCACTCATCATACGAGAGTCATAGTCACAGTTCCCCCATTAGGATATACCTGTTTCCATGTTATCAACCCATCGACTAGATTGAACGGAGAATCTCTTAGAAAAGCACAATACGTGAGAACTCTGAAGAATACCCTGCGAAGCAATAATCTTACAGTAACAATCGACAGGGAGAGGGGAGTGATCAGTTCAATCAAAGACCACAAGACAGGTATCGAATATGTTGGACGTGAGGGTATTTCTCCCGTCATGATAGATGATGATTCGGATACCTGGTCCCATGCTCTACATGCCTACAATGGGAGAGTCCATCAGATGGACCTTCGTTCGTTCACGATGGTATCTGATGGAAAGGTGTCGACCGAGTATGAACTCGTATATCTGTACAACAACAGTCGTGTAATTCTCCGGTTGATTCTGATTAAAGACCTTGATGTAATCGATATTTCGATGAGAGTGCAGTTCAATGAACAGCATAAAATTCTGGCGCTCAGATGTGCAGCTGCTGTTGATGATTCTGCTGTATTCTCTACTGAGATTCCCGGTGGAACAATGGTGCGCGAGGCGAACGGTGACGAATACCCAGTGCAGAGATGGACTCATGTGGGGACCAGCGAAGGAAAAGGGCTGTGTGTCATCAACAATGGTGTTTACAGTGCGAATTCCAGGTCGAATGTAATGCATCTCACCTGCCTGAGATCACCCATCTATGCTCATCATGAACCTGCACATCCGAGAAGTGATATCACCCACAAGTACATGGAATTCGGAGAACATGATTTTTCCTTCCGTATTCTCCCGACCGTTTCTAAGGAGGATAAGATCCGCTTTGCCCGTGAGTCGGCTGTGTTTAATCAGAGACCGATTGTGCAGATTGAATCGGTACATGACGGATCCTTACCGTTATCTCATTCGTTTGCAGCGATAGAGGGGGGAGATTCTATCATGTTGTCGACTATCAAAAGATCTGAGGACAAAGACGGCCTCATTGTCAGGCTGTACGAAACGTGCGGTATAAAGACGGAGGGAGTATTTAGGTTCGAGAATAAGTCGGTCCGACAGAAATTGTATTTCGAACCGTTCGAGATGAAGACCTTCTATATTGAAGATGGAGGTACAGTGAAGGAGACCGATCTTCTTGAACGGCTGAATTTCAGGAATGAAAAGGAGGGATGAGTGATATGTTCAACGATTTTGCAATAGATAAGATAGCACGTCAGGTACGGTTACTGAAGAATGTTCGTTACAGAGATATGCTGGAGATAGATAATCTTACGGCAACTGAAGAACCTGAGGGGACAGCTTATCCCTGTTTCATCACCCCTGACACCAGCTCGAAAGAGATCAGAAAAGGAGAATTCTGGAGTGGTCGTGACCGGTATATGTGGATTCATTGCGAAACGGTGATTCCGGGGAACTGGAAAGATAAAACCGTTGTAGGATTATTCGATCTTGGAAAGACCGGAGCCGGATACAACAGAGGCTTTGAATCTCTTCTCTTTCTGAACGGAGAGCCGTATCAGGGAGTCGATACTAACCATATGGAAGTCTTTCTAGACCCTTCATTGTGCGGAAAGAAGGTGAGTTTCGATTTTAGGTTGTGGAGCGGCCTTGAAGGCGGCGGGGCTCACAAAATCCAGTATCATCAGGTCAATACTGCAGCACTTACAACATTGGATCATTCGATTGATGCTTTGTATTATCTTCTTTCAAACATCATTGAGAGCATCCGGATTCTGTCTGATAATGATTATACACGTCATGCCCTTCAGTATGTCCTCATAGAAACATACAAAATTGTCAATTTCAATGAACATCTTGATTCTGAGGAATTTGCTCTCAGTGCTGAGAAAGCGCTTTTATACTGTGAGAAACAGCTGGAAATGCTGAAAAAGGAAAAGGATGTCACTGTAAGCTGCGTCGGTCACACCCACATCGACCTCGCCTGGCTGTGGAGATACAAACATACGAGAGAAAAAGCTCAGCGGTCATTCATGACAGTCCAGCGACTGATGGAAAAGTATCCTGAATACATTTTCATCCAGACTCAGGCACAATTGTATGAGTCCGTGAAAGAAGATTATCCGCAGCTTTACGAAATGATAAGAAAGAAAATTAAGGAGAACCGGTGGGAAGCTTCTGGCGGCATGTGGGTAGAAGCGGACTGTAATATACCTTCGGGAGAATCTCTCACTCGGCAGATCCTCTATGGCAAGCGCTATTTCAAAAACGAGTTCGGAGTCGAGAACACCTTCCTGTGGCTTCCTGATGTATTCGGGTACAGCTGGGCCCTTCCACAGATTCTGAAAAAGGCGGGAATCGACACATTTATTACAACCAAGATCAGCTGGAACGAGATCAACAGAATGCCGCATGATACATTCATCTGGAAAGGGATAGACGGAACTGAAGTTCTGACTCACTTCATTACGACACCTGATGAGGCGGGGGTTCAGAAATTCTATACCTACAACGGTCATATTTACCCGAGAACTCTTCAGGGTATCTGGGACACTTATCAGGACAAAGGGTTGAATCAGGAATTGCTGCTATCTTACGGCTACGGTGACGGCGGCGGTGGTGTCACTCGGGATATGCTCGAGAATATCAGGGCGACCGGCAAGATTCCTTCTCTGCCGAAAGTCAGTACGACCACCGTCACTGATTATGTGAAAAGACTGCACGAGACTGTAGCGAAGCATAATGATAAAAGAAACCTTCACCGCTGGAGCAAAGAACTCTATCTGGAATTTCACAGAGGAACCTACACTTCACAGGCAGATGTCAAGAAGATGAACAGAAAACTGGAACTGCTTTACAGGGAAGCCGAACTGATGGAATCACTGAACTCACTGCAGAACGGGAAGTGGGACGCAGATGTCTGGAAGGCTCTGCAAAGGGGATGGAAACTGATTTTGAAAAACCAGTTCCATGACATCATTCCGGGTTCTTCCATCACAGAAGTGTATGAAGATACAGCGAAAGAGCATCAGACAGCTTACGAGATAGGATTGTCTGTTGTAGAAAACGCCCTGGACAAGATGGTTTCAGCATCCGGTGACAGTATAACTGTGACCAATACAACACCCTGGAAACGTTCCGGCTATGTATTGTGCAAATCAGATGTAGATACCTGTTATCTTGATGCCGATGGTAAAGACTATCTTAGCCAGAGTCTGTCTGACGGTAACGTTATGATTTATCTCCCTTCGATGGAAGCCATGAAGTCTCTTACATTGATGCGCAGGAGCAGAGGAGAGACGGTACAGCAGAGAGCATTCGAAGTAGAGAAAGGTAAGATCGAGACTCCATATTACACACTGCTTTTGAATGATGAAGGGCAGATTACCTCTCTGTTCGACAAACAAGCGCAAAGAGAGGTTCTCAGTGGTATAGGCAACGAGCTACAGATCTTTGAAGACAGGCCGAGAAACCATGATGCATGGGAAATAGAAGCATCAATCGATGACCGTAAAGAAATTGTTGATGATCTGCAATCGATTACTGTAAAAGAGAACGGACAATTGTGCACAAAAATCGAGTTTGTTTGGAAGTATAGAGATTCAACCATCATGGAAACTCTAGTCCTTTATGCCCATCACAAGAGAATCGACTTTGTTTGTCATGTCGACTGGAAAGAGAGAAACAAGCTTCTCAAGGTTGCCTTCCCGGTGGATATTCATGCGTCCAACGCGCGATATGATATACAGTACGGATCGCTCGAAAGATCTACCGGTAATTCGACAAGTTGGGAACAGGCCCAGTTCGAGGTTGTAGGGCATCAGTGGGCCGATGTGCAGGAAAAAGACTTCGGTGTAGCTCTGATGAACGATTCCAAATACGGATACGACATCAAAGATAGTGTGATGCGCCTGTCCCTTCTCAAAGGTGCAGAACACCCTGATGTTAAAGCCGATCTGAAAGAACATGATTTCACCTATTCGCTGTTTGTCCACGATTCAGTGTGGTATGAAAGTGATCTCATCCCTCTGGCCTGGGATCTCAATTCACCGCTGACAGCTATTGAAGGAACTATGGAACATCAGCTTCCACTTCACATGGAGGATTCTAGGATCGCTATTGATGCCATCAAGAAAAGTGAAGATGGAAATGATGTCATCATTCGTTTTCATGAGCTTTACGGGGGTCGCACCCGGGTGAAGATAGACTCCCGTATCGGAGATCTCAACTGGTGTGAAGTTGACCTGCTTGAACAGCCGGTCTCAGAACCCCAAAGGGGGACAACATTTGAAAAAGATGTGAAACCGTTCGAGATTGTTACATTGAAATTGAGTACAATATCATGAAAGATAAAACAAACATTCTGATAAATCAGCTGATTGACCGCTACGGAGAACTTGCTCCCATTCGAGATGATATTGAAACTGCAGCATCCATTCTCATTACAGCTGCCCGTAAGCAGAAGAAAATTCTTGTCTGCGGAAACGGAGGAAGCTGTGCGGATGCCGATCATATTGTGGGTGAACTGGCAAAATCGTTTATCCTTCCCCGTCCGCTGGAAGACTCTCTTCGGGCGGAACTTGAGCGGATTGACCCTGAAAAAGGTCCTCTCATGGCGAAAAGCCTTCAGTCGGGAGTGAGTGCGATCAACCTCAATTCCCATCAAGCTCTCAATTCAGCTTTCGCGAACGATGTGGACCCTGCTCTCAATTTTGCTCAGCAGGTTATCGTATACGGAGGACGAAGTGATGTTCTTTGGGCTTTGACTACTTCGGGGAATTCAAAAAATATTCTCAATGCGGCAGTTGCTGCAAAGGCAAAGGGGATGAAAATTGTGGGTTTCACAGGAAGCGGAGGCGGGCAGCTGAAATCTCTCTGTGATGTATGCATTTGCGTCCCCCGGGATGAAACCTACAAAGTTCAGGAACTTCATCTGCCCATTTACCACTCAATCTGTCTGGCTGTCGAACAGAATCTATGGGGGTAGTAGGGATTTTCTTATGATAAGAATTGATTGATGTTAATCATGTCTTCTTTCATTACCGGACTCTTCTTCTGAATTTTTCTTTAATTTTTGAAATCAAGTGAAATCTTTCTCTCTGATATCTTCTGTTTAGAATTCTTTTTGGTGGAATTATGTCCATTTCCTGTGACACAAAAATTGACTTTAAATGTTATTGCAGAAAAATTTGACGGATAGAAAATTCATTATTAATTTTTTTAAAAAATCATATGATGGAGGAAAATCTCATGAAACAAAACAAAGTGATGTACTGTGTGATCTTTGTCT
>JAQQAI010000026.1 GCA_028532915.1 Sphaerochaetaceae bacterium | reverse complement strand
AGCGATCATATTCGCTGTGATTGCTGCGCTTATCATAGCGATGGTCTCTTTGAAGGCGAAGGGAAGAAATGATACCGTCATCAACGCAATCTGGGCTATTGGTATGAGTATCGGTGTCGTCAGTATGGCAAAGACACCGGGGTATACCGACCCGTTGGGGTATCTATTTGGAAACATACTCCTCATAAGCAATACCGATCTCATCCTGCTTGCAGTCCTCGATGTTATCGTCATGATTCTGGTATGGAGATTCTACCCTCAACTCGAAGCCACGAGTTTCGATGATGAATTCTCTCAGGTCCGCGGTATCAATACTCAGACTCTGTTCGTCATCCTCCTGATCATCACAGCCATCGCGATAGTCCTGCTGCAGACGTTTGTAGGAATCGTGATGGTGATCGCGATGCTCACACTTCCTGCGGGAACCGCAGGTTTCCATGCGAGAAACATGGCAATGATGATGATCTTTTCCACAATCTACTCAAGTATCTTCAGCATGGCAGGACTCGTAACGGGATGGTATCTTGATATGAGCGTAGGAGCGATGGTCGTGCTTGTTTCAGGAGCAGTGTTTCTGGCCTTCTCTGTTGTCAGAATGATACGAAAGCCGGCGGGAGGAAAAGGATGACAAAGGCAAGAACGAATGTGCTGGAGATACTGACCGGCGGCGAGCATCCGCTTACGGCTCAGCAGATATCCTCTTTAGTGGCCGACAAGATCAATCAGGTCACAGTCTACAGGACTCTCCACTATCTGGAGAATAATGGATACTGTGAATCATTTCTTCTTCACTGTACAAAGCACGGAACCGAACGGTATTATGTGCCCCTCGTCGATGAAAAAGGAAACCACTGCAAACATCATCACTGGTTCCACTGCGAAAAATGCCACCAGTTCATCGATCTGGGTTCATGTAAAATTGATACTCTGATCGAATCATACACGAAAGATCTCGATATCAAGGTCCTTCACCATAATCTGTCTCTCAGCGGGATCTGCCGTTCGTGCCGACAAAACGGGGAGTGAACGGGGTATCAAGAGCATCACAGACGATATCGATCAGCAGTTCGACAGCATCCTCTTTTGAAAAATCCCGGGAGATTTCCTGCAGTACCTGATGAGCTTCACTGTGATAAAGTGCAAGTGAACAGGCTGAAAGATACCCTTTGGTATCTCCTTTCAGTTCACTCAACGGAGTGCGTGTCAGGTCACTGAGTATCCTGTAATCGGTCTGCTCGATCACGGCTGAGAGAATATGATGATCGTTTTCATCGAAACAAGCCATGGCATACGGGAATATAAGATAGCCGTCAGGGTGCTGCGGCTTCGGATTCTGTTGAACATATCCTTTAATATTCTCATTTTCGAACAGATAATATCCTTCATCGATATATCTGTCGTACGGATCTGCCATCATCGGATACAGCAGCGGGTCTATCGCGACAGGATTGAAAGAGTATGTGTTCATTTCTCTCCTCCTTGAATCAGTTAATTATGGTATAAGAATACAATTTTCTCGAATATTAGGCTATGATTATCATCATAATCATTTTTTCAGGAGACAGAGCAATGCAGTCAATTTCATCAATGCCGATTCTGCTGGCCTTCATCGCTACGATGGGGACTTGGGCAACCACAGCTGCCGGAGCAGCCTTCGTATTCTTTTTCAAGAAAATCAACCAGCATGTGCTGAATCTGATGCTGGGATTTGCCAGCGGAGTCATGATCGCTGCAAGTTTCTGGTCATTGCTCGCACCGGCGATCGAAATGGCTGAAACCGATTCTCAGATTCCGGCATTTCTTGTCGCTTCTATAGGTTTTCTGGCAGGAGCAGGTTTTCTTTACATAGCCGATAAACTGATCCCTCACATACATCTTGATTCGAAAGAAGGTGATGAGGCAGAAGGGATCCCGTCTCATCTGAGAAGGAGCGTCCTCCTTGTTCTTGCAATAACACTGCACAATTTCCCTGAAGGACTCGCCGTCGGAGTCGCCTTCGGTGCTGCAGCTTCCGGAGCCTCCACGATCTCTATCATGGCGGCGACTGCTGTAGCTATCGGTATCGGGATACAGAATCTTCCTGAAGGAGCAGCAGTATCTATACCGTTGAGGAGGGAAGGTTTGAGCCGGACTAAAAGTTTTATGTACGGTCAGGCATCAGGAGCCGTAGAACCGGTCGCCGGAGTTCTGGGTGCAGCTCTTGTAACAACAATGCAGCCGATTCTTCCCTACGCTCTATCGTTCGCCGCCGGCGCAATGATCTATGTTGTCGTGGAAGAGCTGATCCCTGAAAGTCAGTCGGGAGGAGACCATGAGGGAACTCACCTTTCGACATTCGGAGCAGTCATAGGATTTACGATCATGATGATCCTGGATGTGGCTCTGGGATGATTCACACCCGTTCGAGAAGATGAGAGACACTCAGGTTCCCGAGCGTTCTGATCCCTTTGATATCGATCTGGCTGGAAATAGAATCTCCGATCGTGTCGAGATTCTGTTCGAGATATACCTTGCCGTACAGAGCTTCGGCAAGATCGACTATCATGAGATTCTCCAGAGGTTGCGCCGGAATAAATGAGGTCCTCATCTGGTTGGTCGCAATGATGTAGTTTTTCCTTTCCAACTGCTCCAGTACTCCAAACAGCTGCTTCTCGTTCATCAGAAGCCTGTCACTGATATCCTTGATCTTTGTCTCCCCCTGACCGTCTCTGAAATTCGCCCCGATGACCATCATCACATTGATGCCGTTCGCCATCTGCTCTGCCGGAGAGACCGGATGAACGATCGAAGTCTTATCCGGCTGGTACTGATGAATATAGGAGATTTCCACTCCCAGCAGAATCACCAGCCATACACTGTAGACCCATAGAAGAAAAAGGAAGATGACCGCGAAAGACCCGTAGATGAGTGATAACCCGAACATTGCATTCACAAGATAAGAGAATATGAAATTGGTTATGTACATCCCGACGGTAGCGCATAGAGCACCTATACCGGCACTTGCTCCGGTCACCTTTGAACTAGGGGCAATCATTATAATGATAAAGACGAACAGCCATGCGATCGCCCACGGAGCAAGGTACTGCACGATAAGCTTGACGATAGCGCTGTAGAACTCCCACTGCAGGATGGAGAGAAACCAGTTGCTGAAGATAGATTTCACAGAGATATAGGAAGCCAGAAGAATAACGCCGAGAATCAGCGTGGTAATGAAACCTATTGTCCTTTTCATCACTCCGGTTGTTCTTGGAGAACTGCGGTAGATGTAATTTACCACTGACCACACCTTATTGATCAGCAGTATAGAGGTAATCCCGAATGAAATAAGACCGACGGCACCGAGAGAGCGGGCATTCGAGCTGTACTGTTCTATCATTGAGACCAGCTGACCGCCGGCGGCGGTTCCGAAGATCGAGGTGAACAATTCGGTCAGAGTCAGATAGAACGGCTGCAGCGCATCGAACAGAGCCAGAAAAGTGACGAGGAACGAGATGAACGGGATAACCGATATCAGGGTATTGTAGACAATCCCCGATGCCAGAATGGTTATCTGATCCTTCATGAATTTTGTCAGCAGGACTTCGTAATATCGTTTAATTTTCAAGTAAACATCCTCACATTAGTTCGTATCGTACCCTATCTGAGTGCAACTAGCCAAGTGCCGATAAAGGAATACACATCTTCATAATTGGTTTCATTGAGAATCTCATGTCTGCCCCCTTTCACAAGATGTGTCGTTATCCGGGACAGTCCGGCTCCTTCATAAAGTTTTTCCACTTTTTTCACTCCCGTACCGAAATCTCCTACAGGATCGTTTTCTCCGCTGATGATAAGTATCGCTAGATCCTTACGGATCTTTTTCGCCTTTGAGCTGTTATTCGCAAGTGCTACCCCATCGAGAAGATCCACAAAGAAACGCGAGGTGCAGATAAACCCGCATAGAGGATCGTTGATATAGGCTGCGACCTGCTGTTCATCCTTGCTCAGCCAGTCAAATTCTGTCTTTCTATCCGGAAACTGATGGGCGAATGAACCGAAGCTGAGGGTATCGAGAAGTGTATCCGGTTTCTTTCCTCCATTCAGCATAGATCTTACCAGAGCTATCAGCCGGCCGACCTTCCCTACAAAGCCTTTTGAGGCTCCCGTTCCACAGATTATGACACCCCGGTACATGGAATCTTTTTCCAGTATCACGCTCCTGGCGATGAAAGATCCCATCGAATGACCGAACAGGAAAAGAGGGATATCAGGATACTTTCGAACTATCATCTCACTGATTTCCACCGTATCCTGCACCACCCGGGACCATCCGTTCGATCGGGCGAACCAGCCGAGATCTTCATCTTTTGCACTCATGCCGTGACCACGGTGGTCCTGAGCATAGACGACACATCCCAGGGTCGTCAGATATGCGGCGAACCTGTCATAACGTTCGCTGTGCTCTGCCATCCCGTGGAGAAGATGTACCGCCATCAGCACATTACCGTTCTCAGGTTTCCATATTCTGTAAAACAAATCTTTATTATCAGAGAGGGTAATATGATGACGTTCCATAACTTTATGCCTCCTATGCATTTCTCTATTATATTCTAAAACATCCCAATCAAGTGGGCAATGGTTAAACTCTGGAGGTTATCATATATCTTCCTCTGGTATTTTGCGACAGATTATCTTTGACTTGCAAGTTGAACGACAGGGCATTAAGATGAACTACATGAAACGATTATTTGTTTTCTCCGATCTGCACGGGAGTCTCAACCAGTTACAGAAGGTTCTTCGGCTCATAGAGCTTGAAAAAGCAACACATGTATTCTTCGGCGGAGATCTCGGAGTCAATCAATTAGGGCCTGATGTTGAAATCCTTCAGTCGCTCGTGCAGCCATATACGACGATCAGAGGAAATATCGATCCTCCGTGGGTCTTTATGAATGCCGGGTATGAAGTACCTCTTCTGTACGACTCGATAACGTTCGAAAAGAGAACAATAGTAATCACTCATGGTGATTTTTTCAGATCATGGAAAGACATTCCGATCGAACTGGGATCTGATGACATCGTGATCACCGGCCATTCCCACATACCCGTTCTCCGTCATCTGCCCGATCAGCCTATCGAACTGAATCCGGGTTCTGTCACGGAATCCCGTTCGATTCATCAGGAAAGCTATGCAGTCATCACTTCGCAGGCAATTCAGATCAAAGACGTTGAGACGGGACTGCCGATGGAACCGTTCACCTTATATCTTGAACCGGTGCGGTGACACTCCTTTAAAGACTTCCTGCACTGAACAGCGCAATTCTAAATGAAGGATACAGATCATCAGTGAGAACCAGATCATATTCATCAATCAGTGACTGCAGATGAGAAGTTGAAGAATACCCCAGACCGACAGCTATCTCGAGACCGTAAGAGACAGAACCGACACGGAAACGGCCGTCATGGAAGAATCGTGCCCCGAGCTCTCCATACATCAGGAAGGCAAGCCTGTCTGCATAGACATCCCGCCGTCCAATAGTGTTGGGAATATCGGCAGTCACGATGATCCTTTTAAGACCGGCACCAAGCGAAGCATATGGAATAAGATAGCCTGTTTCCAACTGCCGGACCTGATAATCTATTCCCATGTGCCATTTAGAGATGATCTGTCTCAGATTCTCGTTGTATACGAGCAGCCTGCTTTTGAAGGTATTTGAAAGATAAATTCCGATTCCTTCGTCTATCGCATAGCGGGACCTGATGTTCAGCATTCTGGTAACCGGCTGAAAACCGAGCGATAGAATCAGGTCGGACGAACTGTAATAATGAGAATCGTGATCGTCGAATCCGAGATTCAACCCTATACCCCCGTATCCTTTGTATGATGTGAAATGATACTGATAAAACACATCTATCATCCCCATCCGTCCGTCAATCTTGAAAAATGGTCCCGATTCACTGTCTGTCACGACAGAATGGAGCGGCCATGAATTAAGGACATCGTAATCAGCAATACCCAGCGATACGGTAAAATGTTTGTCATAGGAAGTTACATGCCCCAGTGTCAGCGCCGCGGAAATTCCGCTTCTGTATCCGGGCGAGAAAAATATATCGTTGTCTATCCTGAAAACCAATTCGGTCGAGGAATAGAAAGAAAGCGGAGCCAGAACAGAAATGGAATGAGAGATAGGGATGTAGGGATGCACAATAATATTGCCCCCTGAGCAGTATGCAAGATGAACAGTCTCGATGCCGTTCATCTCGTGCCAGACATTCTGAACAGTACTGAAGCCCAGGTTGCCTGCCAGAGCGACTCCCCCCTGAATCGATGCCGTGTAGATGAGAATATTGGGAAGGAGTCTTGTGCTGAGAGAAAACTCTTTTCCACCACTGACCAGAATCTCATCGAACCTGCGTCCGAGACTCGAATCTTCATTGTTCCTCAGAGTAAATCCAGTCAGTTCGATATTACCTATCCATTTTGATGGGGTTTCTATAGAAACAGAGGCACCATATGAACGAAGGTCGTCAGGATTATCACCGATACCGAATGATATACCGTCATTGAGCATATCAAGCGCAAGGCTCACAGGATACGAAAAGACTGAAGAAAGAGAAAACATCAGCAGAATCAGAAATATCGGCAAGAGTCTCTTCTTACTTTTCATAGGCGCAGTCCGAGCAGTTCCTTTTTCAGAGTATATTCCTGCAGCAGTTTGGTAATAGGAACCGTGCTGTCATCGTCAAGACTGCTCTCTCCATTGATGAGGAATTGAAGAGGCAGCGAAGCATCGTCTTCTCTTCCCTTTTTATTTATGTTCTGCTCAAGGATGATCGCACTCCGGGCCGACTGCAGCAGCGTCCGCTCATCACAGACATCGCCGGTGAACTCTGATGTGATCTCGGCAAGAGATTTCAGCAGCATCGATGTTTTCCTTTTTCTGATCGGAGAAAGTCCGAAAGTATTCGAACACAGATAGGCTCCGAGAGAAAGGGAATGAAGACCCAGCATACCTCCGAGATGAAAGAGTATCTCGCTGTGCAGGACAGCTTCACCTGTTCCTCTGATCTTCTTTGAGGGAACCTTTCGACTCAGCAGCTCCGGGGCGAAATAGAAATCATAGCCAAGGGATTGAACCAGCCCCTGTCCGTACGCACCGCGGGGGTCGAACGGAAGCATCTCCTTGTTTCTGATACTGAGTATGAATTGCCCGTCGTTGTAATACCGGGCAAGATGTGCTGTTCCTTTCGCCAGAAGCTGGCCGTAGTCTGTATTGGAGGCTATATTCGAAATAGCTTCAGTGATATGTGAAAAATCACTATAGCTGATCGGAATATCATTCATAACACCTCTTTGACGGGCCTCCATGACCCAGGAGATGACTGCTGCCGTACTGACAGGTTCCAAACCCATATCGATGCAGTGAAAAGTGTAGAAGGCTGCTATCCCGGGATTGTAGTTCTTGATATTCGACCCGAAAGCGAGCATGGTGCTGCTGTCCATCGGAACAAGTTTATTCGCTGTATCCCTCACCCCCGCTTCCCAATTCTCATAGCCTTCAGTCTGGTAGAACTCCGGATGGAAACTGCCCTGAAGATGGATTCCTCTCGGATCTCGTCTTCTGGTGCAATGGGCAACGCCCGCATATCCGTTTTCCAGAGCAAACCGGGCCGGTGCAAGATTGAATTCCTTCTTCTGTAACGAAAAGAAGGAGCTCGAAGCGATAGATTTCTGAATCCCAGAATAATGCGAGTTCAATGATTGCTGATCCATGCTCTCATACAGATAGTCACCTCTCTGCACGATGAGGGCTTTTACCCTCTTTGAACCCATAACGGCTCCGAAACCTTCCCTCTCTATACCCCTGTAGTTGGAGATAATGGAACTGAACGCTACTTTCCGTTCGGCGGAAGGTCCTATCAAAAGAGCCGTTTTATCCTTGGCCAGATCCAGCTGAGCCAATGACTCACTCACACTCTTTCCGTAAAGTTTCTCATTCGGGTGAAACGATACGGAATGTTCACAGATCTCGACGGAGATCGTTCTTCTCGAAGATCCGACCAGAACAACTGCATTGAAGCCGCAGGAACAGATAAATGTTGAAAAAAGGGCATTACTTTGAGTAACTCTCACCTCATTGGAAAAAGGACTTCTCCCCGCGATCGAAATCGAAGAAGCGTTAAAAATGTTCATCTGGGAAAAGAGGGAAGGAGCGAAGACTAGCGGTTCGGTCTCATACGATTCACCATATTCGTTGCAGTACAGATCATACAGATACAGTGCCAGGGGGTTCCCTCCGAGGTATTTCCCGTGCACATCCTGAGAAAGCTGGTGCACAGACCATTTTTCCTGTGTGATATCGATCAGAAGATATTGCTGTGTAGGTCTGTATTTCTTCATGCGTGTCCTCAGTTCTATCATACCGTAACGAAGCGTTTCTTCTCAAGTCAATATCATCTTGCTACCGCGCTTCCTATTGAGTACAATACTACATAATTAAAGGATGGGCATCAGTGAATATAAGAAAAACTACAATAGTTCAGCTTACCCGTCACCTTGCATGCGTCTCCAGAGTCGATCAGTACAGCCAGTTTCTGGTGAGGGAACTTGAAGATACAGAATCTTTCTCTCTTTCGATATCCGGCAGCGAAGAATCATATCTCTGTTCCGTCAGAAACGAAGATAAACATACCGGCCTTGTTTTCAATATCTCCAAAAAAGGAAATCGTACGATTACCTTTCCTTCATTCTTCCCCCGTCTGTTCAGAGACAGAAAAAGAGAACTTGTCATTAGAACGTTGAATTCAAGTGAAATATCTTCAACAGTCGGTGAAAAGGAGCTGACAACTCTGCTTGCACTGATCAACCGTTCCTTCGATTACAGATCTATTGCAGCACCATCAGACAGGCCTGAAATACTGCAACTGTTGAAATACTGGTGGTTCTACCTTACACGAAAGAGCCAAAGGAGATCTGTATGAACGGCGATGCACTCTCTTTCACTTACGAACATTATAATACGATCTATAAAGGAGATACTATCGTTTCAGTCATATCTGACTATGCTGACCGGATGAAGCTCACAAAGCCTCTCTGGATAGCCGGGTCTGAGACAAGACCGAATAAACTGCATAGAGCCCTGTTCAACACTCCTTTCAATATCATCACAGAGAAGACAGATCACTTGGAAAGTGAAGATTTCGATTTCCTCATCGTGTACGGGGGAAAGCGGGAGATAGAACTGTCGGATAAAATTCTTACTTCAGTCTCAAAAAGGATCGCATCATTTCATATTCTCAAAGGATCTCTCGAAGCAGATGAGTATATCCACGGCAGAGGTATAAACGATCTTGTTATCATCGACAGGTCTCTGGTCTCGAAGGAGAAAAAAGAGACTGTCGCACAGCAGCTGACAATACTTCTGTTCTACCTGCTTGCGAGTGTACTGCAGACGGCACATCCTCTCACACGACTTTCCATGCGGCACGTTCTTTCAGAGATCGTCGCCGCAGTCGAAGCACTCCATTCCCGACGGAATCTGAAAGAAGCCACCTATAGGGTAATTACGCTGATCCCGCCGGTAGGAGAGATCAATTCGAACAGCGCCCATTCTTTCATCATCTCACTGATGGAGCATATGGTGATCGACAATCATTCGAATCTCTATCAGAGCGCAGCATCTCTGATAGACCCGCTTATCCGGTTCATCAGAGAGACCTCTCCCTCTCTATACGCTGAGATTCAAAAGAGTACAGGTAATACTTCCATAGAAGACCTCAGCACCCGAATTCTGAACATATCCCCCGCAGGCCCTATAAAAGAAGTACTTCAGCAGACAATAGTACAGATATACACGGTGATCATGGAAGAGGAAGAAAAATCCTCATTTCATCAGTTTCTGACTTTCATAGATTCTAAAGAGGTATCATCATGAACATCAGCAGGTCAATGAAAAGAACCCGGACGATTTGTACATTCAATTCAATGGAACAACTGTCTTCAATTCTTGAAGGATTAAAACTGAAAAAAGGGGTAATACTGCTTGACCGGCAGATAAATCATGTCGATGTATCACGCCAGAATTCACCTGTGAGACATATCGATGTTTCTCTTCCCGGAAAAGCCATCATCGACAGCCTGAAAATGATAAAAGATGACGAAACATGTGACTCTTTTGTTGTCATAGGCGATCAGAATCTGATCAACTATGCGAAATTGACAGCAATGGAAACCGGGATATCTCTTATTGTGATCCCCTCCTCCTTCATAGCCTGCAACAGTTCCAACGACATAGTATCCTTTGTCGAAGATGACCGTCTCCACCAGATCCGTCACGAATCGATGATTCCGCGTGCAACAGTGATCGACGAGTCCATTACAGGTCTGCCCGGGGTGAAAAATAAATCAATCGAGATATATGCTCTATCGGGAGCTCTCATCGATGCGATAGCCGTATGCGAGATCGGCTCGTATCAGTACGATCTCTGCCTTGAAGGTTTCAGACTCTGCATAAGAGCGGGAACTGCTGCTGCACACTCACAACATGACCACGACAGCAGGCAGCAGATAGCAACCGCGTCTCATCTTCTCTCACTTGCAAAAGGAGATCTGAGTTCCACCATCCTTGATACGGCTGCGACGGCGCTCAGTCATATCGGACAGATTCCCTATTCGACTGCCGCTATGATTCTGTTTCCCTATATCCTTGAGGTCCTTATTTCAAGACAGCCTGATATCTTTGCATCATTCTACTCATTCTTCAATGAAGGAACGTTCTCTCCTTCTTCATGCAGCGCATGGCTGCTGAAATTCACAAACACTCTTGTGTCGCCGATAGCAAAGCAGATACCATACTCTCTGTACGATCTGGACGACAGGGATTTTGAAAAGAAGATTTCTATACCATCGCTGGAAAGGATTGCGAAGATTACAGCCGAAAGCCGCTGTGTCTGTTCCTATTCGACCTTATTCACAAAACAGGAGATCATTGATCTGATGGAAAGAGCATACTGGGGCTACCAGGGCCGACAGGAGGCACCATGAACAGAGCCGAACACCTGAAAGATTTCAGAAACCACCTTATCACGATCACCTATAACGGTGAAGATTTCAAAGTAAAACAGGGAACGACTGTTGAACAGTTTCTCCGCAGCACACTCAAGATCATAAAAGATGATGATCGCTATCAGGATAATCCCATAGTCGCGATAAAGCTCAATAATGATGTGATGAGTTTCGGTGACCCCATTGTAACCGACGGTACTGCAGATATGGTGAAAGCCTTCTCGAATATCGGGAAGAGAATGTACCGCCATACACTCTCCTTCCTTCTCAGTTACGCATCTCAGAAAGTGTTCCCGGACCGGAGACTGGTGATCGGGCATGCACTCGGAGATGGTCTCTACTTCAACTATGACGGTCTGTATTCTCTTGAAGAAGATGAAGTGAACCAGCTCAGAGAGGCTCTAGAAACGATCGTAAAAAGCAGCCTTCCTATACGGTTGTATATGGTCTCTTATCAGCAGGCTACCGATTATTTTGAAAAGATGGGATATACAGCGACTAAAAAACTTCTCAACTACCGGAACGACCCGTACCTTCCCCTATATGCCTGCGAGGATTTTATCGATATTTCCTTTGAGCCTCTTCTACCATCATCTCATCTGTGTGAATTGTGGCAGCTGATGGGATACCAGGAACGGGGACTTCTTCTTCGCTATCCTCTGAGTTCCGATTTTACACGTCTTGCACCTTTCACCGACAATCCCCTCCTGTTCTCAATCTTCAGAGAATCTAAGATATGGGGAAATATCCTGAAAGTCGATTGTCTGGGCGCCATGAATGATATCTGCGGTTCTCCTCACATCCAGCAGTTCATCAGGATGAACGAAAATCTGCAGGGGAGAAAGATTGCCGCGATAGCAGACCAGATATCAGAGAAAGGGGCGGTCAAAGTGGTGTTTATTGCAGGGCCTTCTTCTTCAGGTAAAACGACATTCACAAGAAGATTATCACTTCAGCTGAGAATGCTCGGTTATAATCCCGTTCAGATATCGTTGGATAACTACTACCGCAGCAAGGATCAGGCTCCAAGAGACAAAGACGGAAAAGCTGATCTGGAAGCTCTTGAGGCTCTGGATCTCTCTCTATTCAGACAGAATATTGATGATCTGTACGCAGGCAGGGAGATTATCCCTCCCCGTTTCGAGTTCAACGGAAACGGGGTGAGACATTTCGACTCTCCCCCCGTCTCCCTTACAGGCGAAACAATTCTTCTAATTGAAGGGATTCACGGTCTGAATCCGAATCTGATACCGAAAATCAACAGCCGTACGACCTTCAAGATTTATATCTCGGCTCTGACTCAGCTCAATCTGGATGATCATAACAGGATATCTACGACTGACAACCGGATCCTCCGGCGGATCGTCAGAGACCATAAAACCCGCGGAACCTCCGCCCGAATGACTCTCGAGATGTGGCCTTCTGTGGAACGTGGGGAAAGAAAACATATCTTCCCCTATCAGAATGAAGCTGATGCAATGATCAATTCTGCATTGGAGTATGAACTTGCTGTGCTGAAACCATATGCCGAACCGCTGCTGAAAACGGTGAAAAACGATTCGAATACGGCATATTCTACAGCACGGAGGCTGTTGGACTTTCTCGAGAATGTCTATCCCATACCGGCGACATACGTTCCCTCAGAATCATTACTGAGGGAATTCATCGGAGGGAGCGAGTTCAATGTAACATAACTACACGTTGTAGATATGTTTATATTCATCAAAAAGCTGCTGTACTTTGAATCTGCATTTTCCGCATACGGTTCCGAACTGGGTGATATCTCTCAATTCATCAAGCGTGGTTGCCTCTTTGTTCTTCACAAGATCCTCGATACGCTGATCGGTGATACCTTTGCACTCACAGATGATCTTGGCCACATTCTTTCTGAACGGATTTTCCCTGTTGTTTTTCTCCAGATAATCATCTATCGCTGCACGCAGAGCTTTATCTCCGAGAACCGAGCAGTGGAACTTGTGCTGGGGAAGACCTCCCAGCTTTTCGGTGATCATGGCAGGAGTAAGGTTATAGGCTTCTTCAAGAGTCATGCCGATAGCGATTTCGGACATCATCGAAGTAGAGGCGATCGCACTCGCACATCCGTAGGTCTGCCACTTGAGAGTCTCTATTTTATCATCCTTGACGGTGATCCCGACTTTCATCTGGTCTCCGCATGCCATAGAACCTACAAGCCCCTCTCCCTCCGGCTGATATGTATCATCATCCCAGATATTCTTCGGGTGCATGAAATGTTCTTTTACTGTATCTGTATAAACCCAAGCTGAATTATTTGTACTCATCGTGTCGATATCTCCCTAAGCCTCTTAATGATAGGCGGTACTTTTGAAATTACATAATCGATATCATCCTGTGTGGTGTATCGACCAAGACTGAATCTGATGGAACCATGTGCGAGTTCTATATCAAGATCGGAGGCAAGCAGCACATATGACGGTTCAAGCGATCCTGTTGCACATGCGGAACCGGTAGAAACCGCGATTCCTTCGAAATCGAGCATGAGAAGGATCGATTCTCCTTCCGCCTGGGGGAACGATATGTTCAGAGTCCCGGGAAGACATAATGAAGGATGCCCGTTGACCACCGCGTCAGGAATATTTTCAAGCAGTCCCTTTCGCAGTCTCTCTCTCAAATCCCATTCCTTCTCCCTCGATTCTGCCGGTTCGTTCATCACCAGGCGGGCTGCTTCACCCATACCGATAATGGCATTTGTATTGTAGGTACCGGCCCGTTTACCGCCTTCCTGATGACCGCCTCTGACGAAGGTCTCAAATGGAACTCCTTTCTTTATATACAAAGCTCCGACACCTTTGGGACCATAGAACTTGTGCCCGGATATGCTCAGATAATCAACATCCCATTCTTGAACATCGATAGGAATCTTTCCTACAGCCTGAACGGCATCGGTATGCATCAGAGCTCCATAGGAGTGGGCGACCTTCGTCAGTTCTTTGACTGGCTGAATCGTTCCGGTCTCATTATTGGCACTCATCACTGAAACAAGAAGAACCTGATCATTCATCATCTTCTCGAGGGCTTCAACTTGAACGACACCGAAATGGTCGACACCGACATACCTGACATCATATCCGTTCTTCTCGAGGTCTTTGCATGTTTCGATGATGGCAGGATGTTCTATCGTACTGACTATGATCGTCTTTCTCTGTGATCCTTCGTCGATCAGAGTTCTGGCAGTATGAAACACATTATTGTCAGACTCCGAACCGCCGCTGGTGAACATCACGGTATCACCCGGTGCGTTCAGCAGAGTTTCCACGTGACCGCGGGCCTTCTCTATCGCACTGGCGGCCTTTCTTCCGAAACCGTGCATGCTTGAGGCATTCCCGTACAGGTTCACATTCTCAGCCATCACCTTGATAACCTCCGGGGCAACAGGAGTGGTGGCGTTATTATCTAAATAAACTTCTCTCATTATTTCTCTCTCTTTCTAAAACATACGAGTCAATTGTCTCATGGTCAAGCGACCGGGACATATAGATATTGCTGCTAAAATTGTATAGAAAGAGAGTCTTCATCACCTGAAGGAAGAGATGACCGGGCAAAATGAATTTTTCGCCTGGGAGCGAATCTGATATGTTTTTTACGGGCATCCTGAACGTACCCGCAAGTCTCCGGAAGGTATGACGCAAACATTGCGGTGAACCTGGTGACCCGGCGGCACCTCTGTTCGATCTCCAGCCGCTGAAGATAGATCTTACACTGGTGGGTTTTGGGATCGTAGTGCGGGCAGTATGAATCGAGGTCGTACACGACGCTGTCGCCTACTATCACTTTCTCATGACAGCACAGACCGCAGCGGTGACATTTATTCTCCCACGATTCTCTCGCCTTCGCAAACAGACGCATCTACCTACCCTCACCGAGAATCTTTTCAAGAGCCGCACAGCTCTCTTCATCGACCACCGGATTCACCTTGATCGGAGAGACACTGATAAATCCTTCTTCAAGCAGAGCGAAGTCGGCTTCTCCCATCTTCTCTCTCAGTTCGGGAAAGACCTCTGTATTGAGGGAGAGGGAGACTTCTCCTCCCACCTTGACCTCATCAAAAGGAGCATCACTGTAGGCGAGACCTATCTGCGTGTGTGCGGCATCAAAGTTTGTGTTCTGCTGGGAAGCATTCTTCTCGACGACATCCAGATACTGCAGCTGGCCGATCTTTCCTACTCTCCACTTTCCGTTCGGACGGGGAGGTACGTTGATATTCACAAGGACATCAGTCGAACAGATCGGCAACAGAGCTTCCATATTGTCTCTGATAAATTCAGCTCCCGTATAAAAAGGTCCCAGATCGTCTTCACCGGCCGAACGTGCAGAGACAGCTATCGAGGGATAACCTCTCAGAGCCCCTTCACTGGCGGCGCCTACGGTCCCTGAATAGAGAATATCGGTAGATGCGTTATAACCATGATTGATTCCGCTGATGACTACATCGGGATGAACCGGGATCGAATTCCCTCCGAGACCGTACAGGATACAGTCGGCGGGAGACCCGCTGCAATGGTAATGACGGTCCCCGTAGCGATGGATCCGGACCTTTCCCTTGAGCGTCATGGCATGAGATTGCGCACTGCGCTGATCACTGGGTGCACATACCCATACATCATGACCGGCTTTATGCAGCACTTCTTCCAATATCTTTATTCCCCGGGCCTGATACCCGTCATCATTCGTCAGTAATATTATCATTATATATTCAAATCAATTTTCAGCTCACCGGAAGGAAAAAACTCTTTCAGAAGAGGTTTGAAGCCGAAAATATGTTCGTACTCCTCCATACGGTCAGCATAGATGGAAATGGCTTCTTTATCAATAAGTACGATGATCGATCCGCTTGAACCTCCGCCGATCATGGCAGAACCGTAACTTCTTGAAGTCTCACCCGAGCGTTTGGTCAGCCAGTCAATCTCCGGACAGCTTATCTCGAAGACATCCCGCAATCCCACCTGAACTCTCGACAGCAACCTACCATACATTACCATCTCATTTTGTTCAAGAAGAGCTGCAGCCTCCTTCGTTGCCCTGGATTCGGCAAGCACATAACTGATCAGACGTTTATCATCCTCACTGAGGTGGGGACGAGCCTCCTTGATCTCCTCTTCTTTCAAGTCCCGAAGAATTCTGGAAGGGAACAGCGAAGAGAGTTTCTGGAAAGCCGATGCGCATTCCTGTCTACGGTTCCGAATCTCTTCTTTGAATGCCTGAGGGGAGATATTACTTTCAATGACAAGAGATACAAACCTGTTATCGGTTCTGAAAGGAATATATTCATGATTCATCTGAAGCACATCGAAAAACAGATACGAATCAGCTTTCACGAAAAGCATTGCCAGAAACCTGGTAAGTCGACTCGGCTCTCCCACGAACTGAGAGAGAGAGGAATAGGCGACATGTGCACAATCCTCCACCGAAAGCTCCAGATGATTCAATTCGTTGCACCCCAGAGCCACCCCCAGAGCCATAGCGCTGCGAAGCGTTTCGGTCTCTTCTGAAAGCAGTGTTCCGCTGAAAGTGATGTTGCAGCCTGCGGGATGATACCCGCGGGTATTGAATATCGCAAACACACCTTTGAGATAATTCGCCCACCGGTCTTCCCGACGATACTTGATATTCAGCAGATTTATTCTTTTGCGTTCACCCAGCGGTGCGAGAAACATACGGACACTCTGATCCTTTCTCGGAGACAACACTACATTCAAAGAATTTCCCGACCCGGCATATAGAGTATAACCGGAACAATAATCGGCATATTCACCCAGTATCGAATAGACACCGGGAACTGAGATGCGAACAGAAGGATTATCACCGAACTCTTTGAAATGTAAATTGTTAATCTGATTCATAGTTTCCTTTAATTCACATTTTATGTGAATGCACACTTCTTTGCAATAAAAAAAACCGCCTCAATTCAGAAGCGGTTTTTCCATCATGATAATCAGATTTTCTATTTATCAGTGATACCATATTTTTTCTTGAATCTTTCAACTCTTCCGGTAGTATCAACCAGTTTCTGTGTTCCGGTGAAGAACGGGTGACAAGCACTGCAGATTTCGATGTCGAGATTCTTCGTGGTTGATTTTGTCTCAAAAGTATTTCCGCATGCACATGTTACTTTTGTCAATTCATACTTGGGATGGATTCCCTTTTTCATATTATGCCTCCATATCTATACTGGTATCTACTGCTACGGGCAGACCTTGACAGTAGATCGTTTTCAATTTCAGGACAGGCTCAGTTAAAAACCTGTGTTCATAGAGCGTAAAAACGCTTCATTATTCTTTGTTTTCTTCATTTTGTCAATGAGGAATTCGGTCATCTCAATATCTTCCATAGGATTAATCGCATTCCGGAGAGCCCAGATCTTTGCACTCTCTTCCTGCTTGAGAAGGAGATCCTCTCGTCTCGTCCCTGATTTTTTGATATTCAGGGCGGGATAAAGTCTACGTTCAGCCATCCGCCGGTCAAGGACGATCTCATTGTTACCTGTCCCCTTGAACTCTTCGAAGATAACTTCATCCATTCTCGAACCGGTCTCGATCAGCGCCGAAGCAATGATCGTAAGAGAGCCGCCGTGTTCGATATTTCTTGCCGCACCCAGAAAACGTTTAGGTTTATGAAGGGCATTCGAATCAACACCACCGCTGAGAATCTTTCCCGAAGCGGGAACAGTCTGGTTGTATGCACGGGCAAGACGGGTGATATTGTCAAGAAGTATAACTACATCCCTTTTGTGTTCGACCAGTCTCTTGGCCTTCTCTATCACCATCTCGGCAACAGAAACATGTCTTGTAGCCTGTTCGTCAAAGGTACTGGCTATAACTTCACCCTTGACTGTCCGCCTCATGTCTGTGACCTCTTCAGGACGTTCATCGATGAGGAGTACCATCAGATAGACTTCAGGATGATTCTCCGTGATCGAATTGGCGATCTTCTGCATCAGGATCGTCTTACCTGCTCTGGGGGGAGCAACGATAAGAGAACGCTGCCCCTTTCCGATCGGGCTGAACAGATTGATGATTCTCGTCGAGATATCACCGTCAGCCACCTCCAGATTCAATCTCTGATCAGGATAGAGAGGAACGAGCGAGTCAAAACTTGCTCGAGCACGTGAAGCTTCGGGCGGATCATAGTTGATCGTCTCAACTTTGATCATCGCGAAATAGCGTTCGGCATCCTTGGGAGGTCTGATCTGACACCGCACAGTATCTCCCGTCTTCAGAGACAGGACTTTTATCTGCGAGATCGATATATAGACATCTTCAGAACCGCTCAGATAGTTGTTCTGAGGGGACCTGAGAAAACCGTACCCGTCCGGGAGGATCTCCAGTGCTCCGTACGCCAGGATCACACCACCCATCTTCGTGTGAGATTTAAGAATCTCCACGATCAGTTCCTGCCTTTTTAGATCGAGGATCTGCTCATGGGTGATTCCGAATTCCAATGCTCTTTTCCTCAATGCCGGAAGAGTCAACATTGTCAGATCATTTACGACCAGTGAAGGCACTGAGGGATCTTCAATATAGGTTTCTACACTCATATTCTCGTTATTCCCGTTTCCCCGTTTGTTCGACCTGTTCTGATAATTGTTTTTCTGGTAATTATTTTTCTGTCTATTACTCTTATTCTGGGATCTGCTTCTGTTGTGATTCTGATTAGATTGTCCGCTGTTGCTGCTTTGAGTATTCTGAGGCTGCTGTACAGGCTCTTTGGGATTTTCTGATTTCACCACTTCCGTCGTCTGTGCCGGTTCAGTTTTCTCCTCTTTCGTTATTTCTTCAGTGACCTTCTTTTCGCTACGAGGAGGTCTGCCGCGACGCTTCGGAGCCGGAGTCTTCTCACTCGCCGCTGCGTCAGTCTTTGTTTCGTCTTTATTCTCTTCTTTTTTCACACGCTTTTTACGGGTTGAAGTCACTTCGACGGTTTTTTTTACCATCACTTTCTTTTCGGTTTTGACAGGCTCCGAAGAATTATTCTCCTGCATTACGCTGCCGTCAAACAATTCTGGCCCATTTTCATACTCTGATGTCATTGATATTCTCCAAAAGAATCACTATTACGTAGGGATACATCTGCTATTATTTATATCTACTGTTGGTAATTTTACAGGAATATGTTCTTTTCTTTCCAGATAAGAGATCCCTATAGGATATGTTAAATATATTGCCAGCTTGAAGGTATGTCAAGCAAGTTACCCCCGTTTAGGTATAAGTAACACAATAAAAGAGCCGCAATCGCCGCCCTTCTCCTCACAGAGGCTCTTCCAAAAGATGAAAATTGCAGGCAGATTGATGCTGCAGGAAGGCTTTTAGAGGCAAAACCGAACCAGACAGTTCCTACCGGTTTCTCTTCACTTCCTCCGGCGGGGCCTGCGATACCTGAGATCGCCAAAGAGACATCACTTGAGCTTTTCGCCAGAACATTCTCGGCCATCATTGTGACGACCTCTTCTGAAACCGCTCCTTTGTCTTCGATCAGTTTCAAGTCGATTCCGAGGAAAGTACTTTTCGCCTCATTGGCATAGGTAACAAGAGAAGAATGAAAATATGCGCTGCTTCCGCTTTCATCACTGAGGAGCTTACCAACGAGCCCCCCTGTACATGATTCGGCACAGCTCACCAGGAGATTGCGGTCTTTCAGAAACGATGTGAAGCGGCTGATCACCTCGACATTCCCCTTCTGCACCAGATCTTTCCCCAGGTCCGCTTTAAGAGCACTTATGAGAGCATCTCTTTCCTTGTCACTCTTCCCGCTGATATACAGGCTTATCTTATGTTCCTGAACACGTGTTCCCCACACGATCCCTTCGGGAGCATGTGCTGCTACGATCTCCTCCAGTTTTGATTCGGGAGTGAGATAGATCGAATACTCATCCCGTTTTACATTCGCATGATCTTCTTCAAGGGCGAGTATCGGCAGAACCGAATCGAAGAACATCGGATTGAGTTCATGAGGAGGTCCAGGCAGAGCGAATACCTTGACCGTCGCATCTTTGACGGGAATATCACCATAGAATCCAGGAGCTGTTCCGTTATTGTTCTCGATGATCCTGAATCCCTGCGGAATCTGAACCTGTCTGATATTCGCTCCATTTATTCTTTCACCGATTCTCGCATACAGTTTCTGATACTCTTTCTCATCTCTTACGAGAGGCACCTGCGCGGCCTCGGCGACTATTGTACGGGTCATATCATCACTCGTTGGTCCGAGTCCACCGGTGAGGATGACTATATCTGTGTCTTTGATGACCGAAAGGAACTCCCGTTCAAGCCTTTCATCATCAGGAACTATCGTGATCCGGTTGACATAGAGCCCGATATTCTTCAGTTCCTTCGAAATCAGTTTTGCATGTTTGTCTCCGATTATACCGCGGGTAATCTCTGTACCGATAATAAAAATTGAGACAGTTTTCTTATGTTCGTTCATGATCGTTATTCCTTGATCTTCTTGTAGACAGCTGCGGCAGATAACCAGATAAGCCAGACAAGAGAGATATATATGCTAGATTGAGCCAAAATGTCGACATAGGTGGTATATAACGTATCAGGTCCGTCGCTATACACCGGTACATCGTAAATATTCCATCCTTTCGTAAAAGGCTCCATCGGATCGATGACTTTACCCGAAGGCATAATCAGAGCTGTTATTCCCGAGTTAGTGCCTCTGATCGTTGATTTTCGTGTTTCAACAGATCTGAACACGGCCATTGCAAAATGCTGCATCTCTGCGGAAACGGCTCCCGACCAGCTGTCATTGGTCATATTCACGATGACATCTGCTCCGTTTCGGACGAAGCCGGCACTCAGATACCCGAAGACATCCTCGAAGCATATGGGAGTCGAGAAGTGCACACCGCTGTCGGTCTCGAATACTACAGGATCGTAACCCGTCTCCCACCAGTTGTAATCATTGGCAAGCAGCAGGTTGTACAGCCAGGGAAGCTGTTTTTCATATGGAAAATGCTCAGTGAAGGGAACGAGATGCTGTTTGCGGTATGTTTTCTTGATCTCACCGTTTTCGAACATGATAACGGTATTGTAATCCTTTCTGTTCCACTCTCCGTCGGCTAAGACCGGAGGAAGGGTCTCATCATCAAGCACACCCTCGGGATTTCCCGTCAGCAGAGGAACAGGTAAAGATTTGCCGAACTCAATGAACTCTTCAACCAAATCGGCAGTCTCCTCATTCGGACGGTAGGTCGTATGCCATGCGACCGAGGGGACGAATGCCGTCTCGGACCAGATGATCATATCGGGGTCTTCCCGCAATGCTTCCAGACTGAGTGTCCTCAATGTATTGAAGTTCCTCTTGTAGGTCGTATAGCCCCCTTTCCAGCTGTCTGCACTATGCTGCACTGTTGCCACACGCCAGGTCTGTTGAGGTTCCTCCTTCTTCCAATGAGAGAGAGAGAAGACACCATAGATCCAGATTGCAGCAAATGCGACTGAGAAGATTATCACAAAGAGCCGGTTCTTTTTGAGATAGGCTGAAAATGAGGCTGGCGTTATATGAGAACTATCTGCAAGATATGCTCCGATAAACGATTGGGGGACTATCAGCAGGAAAGTGAGAATCCAGATTCCGGAAAATGATGCGATCTGAATGAACGGAAGATATTGATACATCGCATAGGCGATAGTGCCGTACGGGTATCCGGCGAACCAGGACTGGCTCAGGTAGGCATATGCCACCCAGATGATTGCCTGAAGCAGGTATCCTCTTTTCTTGTCGAGAGAAGAGGCCGCTTTCAGAAGGGGGAAAAGAATAACCATCTCGCCGCCTTTGATGATGGGAACCAGCAAAATGGCGAGAGGGTGAAAGGTTGTCAGCCAGTAATTGAAACATGTATAAAAGGCAAAGCCGAAAATGAAGCCGTAAAAGGCTATCGATTTCCAGCTTGTCCTCTTAATGATCGCGAAGAGAGGGATCAGTGCGAAAAACGCAATAAAGCCGAACCCGGAAGTTGAAAGGAAGCCCGGAAAAGCAAACGAATATATTATCGCCGTCGCAATAAGAGCAATAACCTCAACTACGTAGGTCTTCACACTTCGCTGATGACTGATATTCATCATGTTACTTGTTTGAATCTGACGCTCTAAGGTCCCAGACAAAATCTTTCAGCTCTTTTCCAGGTCTGAAAATCGCTACACCATGTGTATCGACTGCAACCAGTTCGCCAGTCTTGGGATTTCTCGCCTTCTCCCGGCCTTTTCTGGTACGGACTTCGAAGGTGCCGAATCCACGCAATTCAATCACACGATCCTGTTCCAGACCTCTTTTTACTTCTTCAAAGAATTCATCGATGACAGCATGAACCTCCGGGCGGTTGATGCCCAGTTTTTCCTGAATGCTCTCGATGATCTCAGCTTTTGTTAATTTATTTGATGCCATGAACTACTCCTGTCAATTAAATTCACTAATTACGCTTTGTCCACCGCATTAAACTGAGCCTGAAGTCTAGATTTTTTACGAGAAACTGTATTGGCGTGGAACACACCCTTCGACCCTGCAGTATCAAGCAACTTGATTGCCAGATCGAACTTCTCTTTCACGTTAGAAGTATCATTACTACTAGCTGCATTCTGAAAACTTTTAATTGCAGTTCTCACTGCACTTTTTGTTTCTCTATTTCTTAATCTTCTTTTTTCGTTCTGGCGCTCTCTTTTAGCGGCCGAGCTACTATTGAACACGTTATACCTCCAACGGTTTATCAATTATATAAGTTCAAGGGAATTATTCCGGTGATATGAACCAACGGATACACAAAATATCATACTCCGTAAAATCGGTCAATACAATAGTTTACAAAGTATTGCATCACGGTGAAAGAATTTCTTCCAAATATGCCTTATCGACATCCCATCTTTTATGCTGAGTATCATAGGTAAGCTTTCTGAACGGGATCACAATGCTTCTTCCATCTATGCTCGTCACAGTAATCTTTCTGCTGAGAATATTTACATCGCTGACACGCATGGTTTCATGAAGGATTCTGAGCTTGCTCCCTTCTGAAGGAAGTCCCTTCTTCTCTTCGACGTAAAAATCGTACTCGTAGGACAGACAGCACAGCAATCTGCCGCACGGTCCGGAAATCTTCGTGGAATTCAATGAAAGATTCTGTTCCTTGGCCATCTTTATCGAGACAGGATTCATCTTGTCGGCCAGACAGTGACAGCAGTAGTCACGTCCGCAGACTGCAAGACCGCCGAGCACCCGGGATTCATCGCGAACCCCTATCTGCCTCAACTCGATTCTTATCCGGAAGATACTTACCAGGTCTCTCACCAGTTCACGGAAATCAACACGATTTGCGCTGGTGAAAAAGAAGATGATCTTGGGTTCTCCGAAAAGATAATGTGCATTGACAAGTTTCATATCGAGGCCATGTGCCGCGATCTTCTCCCTGCACAGTCTCAACGCATCATCTTCCTGCATACTCAATTCATCATGCTTACGTGTATCTTCTTCGGTAACGATGTGGTCGATCCAGTCTATCTCACCGGTAATCTCCACCATATCCTTCTCGAATTCGACATCTTCGGCTTCTTCACTGTTATGTAAGGGAAGATTCTCTTTAGGGATATCGATTCCCAGTTCGTCACTGGATGCAAGCAGATCATTCTCTTCATCTTCAGCTTTATTGACACAATCTCCATGCAAACGGGCTCCGTGACATTCGACCGAACCCGGCTGATACTGGCCGATTTCCATTGCCGAACCGGCGATAATCCCATAGTCGAGTCCGAAACGGGAAGGGTATACAACCCTCTCATCTTTCTTCAATTTACGATGGAAGGCACAAACAGTTAATTCGTTGCTTGCTGGGCTTTTGACCAGATATATATATCCGTATTTCTCATGCTTTGAAGGTGTCTGCTGCTTACTATCTTCTCGCCTAGTGTGTATCTGAGGCTTGTTATTCTTCATCTATGTCCTTATTTCCTTAATGCGAAAACCACTACAAATCTTTAACTTGAATTAAATTACCATGTAGCGTCAAAATTGTCAAACAGTAAATCCTCCTTGACGCCAACGGTGGTTCATGATATCTTACACGTACATCCATTATAGATGTAAATGTTCACTAAATCAGGAAAAATCATGAAATTATTTGATACTCACGCCCACATCGGGTTAATACATGAAGATCAGATGGAGCAGTTGCTCATCATCCAGCGCGCTAAACGAAAAGCCGTATCTCACATTGTGAGTATATGTAATAGTCTTATAGATTTCGAGATTGTCTACAACAATTTGAAAACTGCCGACGGCGTATATCATGCGGTGGGAGTATCTCCTTCTGAAGTCACGAACCCGGGATTCAACTGGGAGCAGAAGATCAATGAATTCTCCAAACTGGAAAGAGTCATCGCCATAGGAGAAATCGGCCTCGATTACTACAGAAACTACGGAGACAAGAACTCTCAGGTCGAACTGTTCATCAAACAGCTTGATATCGCCCGTTCTTTGAAGTTCCCGGTGATCATCCACAACAGAGATGCCGGAAAAGATATCCTCAGCATTCTCAAGACAAGATTAGGGGAGGATGGAGGAATCTTCCACTGCTACAGCGAAGACTGGAATTTCGCACGTGAGGCTCTGGATCTGCCGATGTTCTTCTCTTTTGCAGGAAACATCACCTACAAGAATGTCCGACATCTTCATGAGACGATCTATAATCTCCCTCTGGACAGGATCCTCATCGAATCGGAAAGCCCGTTCATGGTTCCTTCCGCATATAAGGGAAAGAGAAACAAACCGGCGTACCTTGAGGAGACGGCGATGGCAGTGGCGAATATAAAAGGGCTGGATCTGGAAGAGACCGCCGATGCACTGTACAAAAACAGTCTGAGAGCTTTCAAACTGCCCGAAGAGGATTAACCGCGGGGTCATGAATTCTCAAGAAAAAACCTCATCTTTATACCACAGCGTCACCATAGGAAATATGACCTTTGACGGCAATCTCTTTCTGGCTCCGCTCGCAGGATACACGGACAGGGCCTTTCGCTCTGTGTGCATCGAAAACGGAGCATCTTTCACCTATACCGAGATGGTGAGTGCCGAGGGGCTGGCACGAGAAAGCGCCAACACCGAAAAGCTTCTTATCCGGGCCCGAAACGAAGAATTCCTGGGGGTTCAGATCTTCATGAACGACTCTTCGGTGTCGATGAGATCTCTTGAAAAACTGCTGAAATACAACCCTTCAATCATCGATATCAATTGCGGATGTCCCGTACCGAAAGTCGTCAAGACCGGAGCCGGAAGCGCCCTGATGAACGAACCTGAAAAAATTCGAAAGATGGTTGAGGAATTGAAAGAACATACAGATATCCCCATCTCGATAAAGATACGAAAAGGCTGGAATGAGACATCGGTCAATTTCAGGGAAGTCGCCGCGGCAGCAGTCGGTGCCGGAGTGGATATGATCACGATGCATGCCCGTACCAGAAGCATGTACTATTCAGGAAGTGCGGACTGGGACTCGCTGAAAGAATTAAAAGACTACACCCGTAAAACGGCCCCTTCGGTCATCATCTTCGGTTCCGGTGATCTGTTCACACCGCAATCGGCTAAAGATATGCTCGAACAGACAGGAATCGACGGAGTTATGTTCGCAAGAGGAGCTATCGGCAATCCATTCATCTTTGAAAGGACAAAGGCCCTTCTTACCGGAAAACCGCAAGAGGAACCGCCGCTTGAAACAAGACTTCAGGTAATGCTGAGACAGCTCCATCTTATGGGAACCTACAGCGGTGAGCAGCTGGCCTGCAGAGAGATGAGAAAGCATGCTGCGAGTTATCTCAAAGGCCTCCCCCACGGAGCAAGAGCAAAGCAGGCACTGGTTCAGGCAACGACATTCCATGAATACGAAAGGGTATGTGACAGCCTGTTGAACGGGACGTTGATACCGCTCAATTGACCTCCATGTTTGTTCCGTGATAGCATATATCCCAGTATGAATAAAGGAGATTGAAGGCTCATGAGAGTACTAGTTCTTGGTTCCGGAGCAAAAGATCATGCCATCACATGGCTGTTTTCACAAAGCCGATTGATTGACGGGCTTTATGTCGCAAAAGGGAATGTCGGAACAGGTGCGATTGCAGCAAACCTGGTGGATATCGATCCATCTTCTCCTGAGCAAGTATACGATGCCTGTCGAAAACACGGTATTTCATATGTTTTCGTCGGAACGGAAGCTCCTCTGTTCACCGGGGTCATCGACTACCTCAATGAGAGAGGCATCGATACATTCGGAGCTCCGAAATATGCTCTTCCTCTCGAAGGTGACCGTCAGTTCGCCCGAAGTTTCACAAGCAGACACAATATCCCCACCCCGGCAAACAAGATGTTCGAGGACGCCGAAAGCCTGTCTGCCTATCTGCACCGGCATGAAGGTGAGCGGTTCGTCCTTAAAAAGAATGCTCTCGCTCCCAGCAGAATCATGGTCAACTCGGCAGATCATGATACTCTCATGAATTTCGCCGAAGAGATCCTTGAAGAAGACACTCTGATTCTGGAACAGTCCCTTTCCGGACTGAATGTGACAATCACTGTATTCACTGACAACAACGGGTATATGATGCTGCCGATCTGCTCCGACTACACGAAAAGCGGTGAAGGTGACAAGGGTGCAGCGACCGGTGGTATGGGATCTATCTGCCCCGTTCCTATCAGTTCAAAAGAAAAAAAGGCTATCACGGAACAGATCATCGAACCGACTCTCTACGGCATGAGAGTTGAACAGATAGCATATAAGGGAGTTCTTACTTTCAGTGTAATACTCACCGGCGATGGCCCGAAACTTGTCGATTACCACGTCAGATTCAATGACCCTGCGACTCAGGCTATCGTCCCACTGATCAAATCTGACATCATCGAGATTCTCCAGGCAATGGCCAAAGACAGACTGAGCACATTTGCATTGGAAGTTTCCCATCACTCCTCGGTCGCTGTAGTCGTCGCTAGCAAAGGATATCCCGGTCATCCCGAAATCGGAAAGGAAGTGGCGCCTCTGCCTCTGATCATCCGCAATAATCTCCTTCTCAACAAACCGTTTATTTTCTATGGAGCGGTATGTGAGAACGAAGGCAAGGCTCTCACCAACGGAGGGAGAAACGTTACTGTTGTCGGTATCGGGAAGAACATCATCGAAGCCAACAAGCAGGCGTATGAATATATAGACCTAGTTCAGTTCGATGGAGCATGGTACCGGTCCGATATCGGAAACAAATTCTTCGACAACTAGAAGGAAAGTCCCATACCGACAGTAAGTTGAACATCAGTGTGATAGTTACTTACACTTTCGGTAGCCTTCGTGTAATCCCATTTCTGAACAAATGAAACATTCGCCCACAGTGATGAATCGATGAAGGAAATCAGGTTCTCAATCGTATACTCTCCAGAAAGAGTAGCACTCAAGGTCTCTTCTACTACTTCTCCAGAAGGTGATGACTCGGTAATGTCATTCACAATACTGTTATCAGTAAAGAAATCAACTTCCCCGTGCCTCATGTAGAACAGCTGAAAAGCGATATTCCTGTCTTCCGGAAGACGATAGGTAACATCCAGCTGTATCACCTTGGCATCACCGCCGTACTCGTATCCGAGATAATCGAAATGGGTGACAAACGAAGTGCCGTTTCCGTGGTATCGTCTGATGGTGATAAAATCGACGAGCTCACGACGGTACATCGCAGGACTTGTCGATGCGAACTCTAATGAAGAGAAGAGAATCCCGCTGGAGATTTCCTTAGCATATTCGATCCCGAACAGGTAGGCTGATGCGTCAGCCTGAGAATCCCCTTCGTTCGGAGCTCTCGCCTGATCAAGAGCGAACTGCCCGTACAGATTGATTCCGGGAGAAACCATCACATCCAATTCCGCATGGGCTATCGCATTGAACATCGTTCTGCTGTTCAGATTATGATAGATATTCGCCGGATTGAAGTGACGCAGAGAGAACACATCATTCTGATACATCACATTCTCCGAGAGAGCGAAGGTTACTGAATCGATCGGTCGAAACTCCAGCCGGTGAGCCATGAACATCTTGAACTGTTCATCGGCACTGCTTCCTTCTCCGCTGTTGTAGTTGGTCTCGAAGAACATGTTCGTCCAGTCATACGAGAATTTATCACTGAAGGTGACAAACCGGAGATACTCCTGGTAATCATCATGATCTGAGATGACGAAGTTTCCAGAATGACCGTTGCCCCAGCGGATCTTGTCGCGAGAGAGAGAAAGGTTCCAGTTCGACGAACCGGTTGCTATCAGTGCCCTCTTCGGAGTCTGAAAATCAAGGTCCCAGGTGGCGCTCATCCAGTTGGTCAAAAATGCCTGATTGAAGATTGAAGAAAGCGTGGAGTATTTTCCACCGCCGCTTGAGGTTATGATTCCTTCATCCTCGTCGATATCATATTGATCGAAAGAGTCCTCATCGGTGAATCTGTTTCTTCCGTACTGCAGATCGGAATAGATGTAAAGGAAATCGGAGAACGCCATATCCAGTCGCAGAAGGATCATCGGCTTTCTTTCTGGAAACCCAAAAGTCCAATCAGCTTCGTTGGAAAACTCATCACCGTTCGAATGGGCATACAGCTCCCCGTAGACATCGGCGTTGAAGCCGAAATCGACAAGCTCATCATAATCATAGCGCAGAGGAGAATTCACTTCGGCCTCTATCCGGTCATAGAAAGCTTTCATCTCAAAGGAGAGAGAATTCACATCTATTCTAGAAAGGATCAAATCGGCCTCGGCAACACTCCATGGAGCCTTGTTCGAGGGCGTTCCATAGCCTGCGACCAGATAGAGTGCCTCAATATCCCCGTAGACGGAAGAATCGAGGGGAATCATCCTGACTTCATTCGAGGAATACAGAGAAAGAGAGACTGCCATCATCAAGATGGCAGTGACTACAGATAGTTTTTTCATATATGTCCTACAGTTCATAACTGACACCGACTGTCAGTTGAATATCCTGCTGATCTGCATTCGTACTCACATTACCCGGATTCGTGATATTCACGAAATCAAGCTGAGCGAACACATCGAATCCAGGAACGATGGTATAGCCGCCCTGAACACCGATGACCAATGTTGTCTCAACGCTGTCCCGGTCGCTGACATCATCGTCAAGATTATTGTCAGTCACATGCTCCGTAGTCGGGGTTGTCTGTTCTGAGGTTCCGTTACTGCCATCTTCTTTTTCCCACAAGGTCCACATATCGTGTGTACCGTGCATCATGTAAAAGACATTTGCCGTAGCATGCCATTTTCCGAACTCTTTGTAGCCGACCTGTCCGTTCAGGACTATCGCATCTCCGCCGTATTCGTAACCGAGGAAGTTTTCATCATAGATTACGCCCTTTCTCATATATTCACGAACAGCTACCACATAGTTGATCCCATATTCTCCGGCGTCTTGAGAATAATTTCCATTGTCTCTTAGATATAGATAAGGGTCGGTCTTCGCCCACTCGAACGAACCATAAACAAACCCGTCCATCACAGGATAGTTTCCTTGAGCTCCGATCATATAGCCCATAGCCGTCGGCAACGCACCGCTTTCCCCTGCCACAGGTTCTCCGGGAAGGGCAAATTCATCGACGACAAGCTGACTGTAGATGTTGAGATGGTCAATTGGCGTTACATCAACCTCTAAAGACAATATCGAGTTCGCATTCGACCTGATGTAATAATTATGGAAGATTGCTGTCGGGCTTAAGATACGAAGGTCAAGTGTATTGTCCTCTGATTGATACATAATCCCCTCGGTGAGTACCAGATTCACCTTTTGCTGTAAAAAACGCCATTCAAGACGATGTGCCATAAACATATTGAGACCATCTACACCCGTGGTCTGATTTGTTGAATAATCTACATATCCACCATAATTATAGGCAGATGCTGGATCAGTGTAATACTCTTTTGGATGAGGGAAGAAACTTGTAAGGAAGGTATATTTAAAATTATCTTCATAAGCTGTCACTCTTCCCACATTATGATAATGGATATGATCTCCCAGGACGAAATTACCGCTCGTTCCCGGTCCCCAGGAAAGCTGCTCACGTCCCACCTGAACACTCCATCCATCCCCACCGAAGGCACCGAAAGCTCTGTAGGGCATACCGAAATCGAGATGATTAAATCCGGCACTACCGTCCGTCAAAGGATTAAGAAGAAAAACATTTGAAGTGAAGGCATTTGCTCCATAGAGACTCGTAATCGGCCCCACATCATTATCTGCATCTTCGTATTGGGCTGCTGTGACTGCCAGTGATGAATACCCGTAGAAATGCTCACTCAAGGAAGTCTCAAGAACGATATCGAGGAGAGGAGCTCTGTCTTCATAGGTGTAGATCCAGTCGTCCGGCATCGTGAAATCTGTCGTGTTCGTATGATAATACCCTTCAAGATTGATATCGAGGCCGAAATCCACAGCCTTATCATCCATGTGAAGTGTCTCATAAATAAAATTGTATGTGATATCCTCAACAGAATTCAATGAACTTTCATCTATCCTATCGAGCATAAGAAGAAGTTCATTCTCACTCCAGGGACCTGTTGTAGAAGGAAGTGCAAGTCCTTCGCTGATATAAAGCTGAGTCAGTGCCTCATATACCGGGCTGTCGATGGAATAGATCTTCTGTTCATTGTTTACATTCTGTGCAAACGCGAATGTCGCGATACAAACTGCAAGAATAACAGCTGCAATCACTCGTTTTCTCATAGTGGCCTCCAGATGAAATATACTATGACAGTTTACCATCTCTTGCCCCTGTTTACCATAGTTAACCTATATTATCTTGTGATAACCATCACACAAAAAAGTTTATCAGGTGTAAAGATTTTCAAAGAAAAAATAATGCCGCGGTGGCAGCCTCTGCATTGCCCGCAGCATCATGACTTTTCTGTATATTTGTGTAAATAACGAACAGCGGAGGAAATAGTCCCGCATCTCTTTAAGATCGTACTTTTAACTGCCTGCTTCTTTCATATAGAAGAATCCCGGTAGCGACCGATACATTCAATGAATCGATATGACCTTCTGTCGGGATAGACACGATATGGTCACACCGCTTTTCTACCAGCTGGCTCAGGCCGCTTCCTTCGGACCCCATGACGATAGCGGTACGATGAGGAAATTTCACGTTGTGAAGCGCTTCACCATCCATATCGGCACCATATACCCAGAATCCGTTTGACTGAAGTACTTCTATCTCTCTTACGATGTTGGCTACAGATGCGGTCGGAACATACGATGCCGCTCCGCTGCTGATGCGTTCCACTGTCGAGTTCGCCTGTGCACTTCTTCGTGTAGGAACTATCACCAGAGAAACAGAAAACTGATCGGCACTTCTCATGATCGCTCCCAGGTTGTTCACGTCCGTGATTCCGTCAAGAATCAGAACAGTGGCACTCTGGTCATCTTTCAGATTGCCGAGAAACTCCTTCACGCTCATCTCGTTCTTCTTCAGAGGTGATGAGGAAGAGCTTTTCAGCTGAAGCAGGACACCCCGATGGTCCGTTCGGGGAACCATCTTGTCCATTTCCGCCTTTGCGATCTTTTTAACAGTGATCTTCGGATTCGTCCGCCCCATCGATTCGAGGCGGGTATTCCTTTTTTCCATATTTCTGCAGATATAAAGAACACCACGTTCACTGGTGTTCTTCAAAGCTTCTTCAATCGCATGAAATCCTATAATAAAATCGGCCATATTCGTTTCTTTCCTTTACTTAATCATTGAAAGGAACTGGTGTAGGCCTTTCATTCTCACCCAACACTTCAGCGAGCTGTCCCATAAGTTTCTTCGCCTCCCGGTTGAGTCGTTTCGGTGTCTCGACGATCAGTTTGATATACTGGTCCCCTCTCTGGTTCGAAGAACTTCTCAGATGCGGAACTCCTTTACCTCTGAGACGAAGGACCTTTCCGTTCTGTGTGCCTGCCGGAATCGCAACTTTAACTTTCACATCATCAATGGTCAGTACTTCGATCGTAGCGCCCAAAGCAGCCTGAGTGAATGATATCGGGATCTGACAGTACAGATCGTTTCCCGACCTCTCAAAATAGGAATGAGGGCGTACATTCACATAGACGAACAGATCGCCTGATGGACCGCCGTTCGGACCGGCATCTCCCATACCGGAAAGCGATATCCTGTTTCCTGTATCGACTCCTGCAGGGATTGTCACTTTGACTTTCTGCTGCTTTCGTTTCAATCCTGTCCCATGACAGTCATCACAGGGGTTCTCTATCACATAGCCCTCGCCGTTACATGTGGGACAGGTCGATGCGATCGAGAAGAAGCCCGAATTCCTTCTTACCTGCCCGACACCATTACACGTCGGACAGACCTTTCTTCCCGATCCGCTTTTCACACCGGAACCGGAACATGTCGAACAGTGAACATGATGGGCGAACGAGATCTCGACCTTCGTACCGAAGACAGCATCCTTGAAATCGATCTCTACATCATATCTGAGAGAAGAACCCGCAGAGGGGCCCCTTCTTCCCTGTTGAGACCGCTGGCCGCCACCGAAGAAAGAGCCGAAGATATCTCCCAGCCCTCCTCCGCCGAACAGGTCGCTGAAATCTCTGTAGACATTTGAATAGTCCTGAGCGCCCGCGCCATCAAGGCCTGCAAAACCGTACTGGTCATAGGCCTGACGCTTCTGTTCGTTGCTCAACACTTCATATGCTTCACTTGCTTCCTTAAACCTTTCCTCAGCGGCACTGTCACCCGGATTCTTATCCGGGTGATTCGCTACAGCCAGTTTACGATACGCTTTTTTTATTTCGTCCATCGAGGCCCCTTTTGAGACCCCGAGAACTTCGTAATAATCCCGTTTAGCCACGGTGCAACACTTCCTTACTCAAAGATTATCAGTCAACGACTTCGTAGTCTGCGTCTTCGACATTATCATCTTTCTTTTCTGATGAACCTGCCTGGTCTGCCTGAGGCTCTCCCTGAGGAGCGGCTTCACCCTGCTGACTTGCGTTCGCTTTGTACATCTCTTCAGCCAGCTTGTAGGCAGCCTGCTGCAGAGCTTCAGTTTTAGCTTTCATCTCATCAACATTGTCCGAAGAGATGGCACTCTTCAATGCTTCCAGAGCTTCTTCTATCTTGGACTTGTCGTCTGCACTGATCTTATCACCATATTCTTTCAGAGACTTCTCGGTAGAGTAGAGAAGATTGTCAGCCTCATTTCTCACTTCAATCTTTTCTCTCTCTTTCTTGTCTTCTTCAGCATGCATCTCGGCATCTTTCACCATCTTCTCGATATCTGCTTCAGATATTCCCGATGAAGATTCGATTCTGATCTTCTGCTCTTTCCCTGTCCCAAGGTCTTTGGCACTTACATGCACGATACCGTTAGCATCGATATCGAAGGCGACTTCGATCTGAGGTACACCGCGTGGAGCCGCAGGAATACCGATCAGATCAAATTTTCCGAGCGTCCTGTTCTGGCTCGCCATTTCTCTCTCACCCTGAAGAACATGAATCGAGACAGCTGTCTGGTTGTCGGCCGCAGTTGAGAATATCTGGCTCTTGCGGGTAGGGATCGTCGTGTTTCTTTCGATCAGCTTGGTCGAAATACCACCGAGAGTCTCGATACCCAATGAGAGCGGTGTAACATCGAGAAGAAGAACATCTTTGACATCTCCACCTAATATACCACCCTGGATAGCGGCACCCATGGCAACTACTTCATCAGGGTTCACACCTCTGTGAGGCTCTTTCTGGAAGATCTCTTTGACGATCGCACCGACTGCGGGAATTCTTGTACTTCCGCCGACGAGGATGACTTCATCGATATCGGAAGGGGAGAGACCTGCATCCTTCAGCGCATTCATACAGGGCTTTCTGCTTCTTTCGACAAGGTCTGAAACCATCTGCTCGAACTTTGCACGGGTCAGATTGACCTGAAGGTGTTTAGGTCCCGAAGCATCGGCAGTGATGTAAGGGAGATTGATCGAAGTATCTTTGGTGCTTGAAAGTTCGATCTTAGCCTTCTCTGCAGCTTCCTTCAATCTCTGGAGGGCCATCTTATCCTTTGAGAGATCAATACCTGATTCCTGTTTGAAAGTCTCAACAAGCCAATCCATGATCTTCTGGTCAAAATCATCACCGCCGAGGTGAGTATCACCGTTGGTGGATTTTACTTCGAAGACACCGTCGCCGAGTTCGAGAATCGAAATATCGAAGGTACCTCCACCGAGGTCGTAGACTGCGATCTTCTCTTCTTTCGTAGTATCTTTCCCGAGTCCGTAGGCCAAAGCGGCAGCGGTCGGTTCATTGACGATTCTTTTCACATCCAGACCTGCGATCTTACCGGCATCTTTGGTGGCCTGTCTCTGAGCATCGTTGAAGTATGCAGGAACTGTTACGACAGCTTCCAGAACACTCTCACCAAGATAGTCCTCTGCGGTCTGTTTCATTTTCTGAAGGATTGCAGCCGAAATCTCTTGAGGTGAGTATTCTTTATCTCTGATCGACACTCTGATATCATCAGAAGGACCGGCTTTCACTTTATATGATACTTTTCCGATTTCTGAAGGAACCTCGGTAAAACGACGGCCCATGAATCTCTTTATTGAAGAAACAGTGTTCTCTGCGTTTGTTACAATCTGGTTCTTGGCAGGCTGTCCCACCAGGCGTTCACCTTTGGCAGTGAAGCCGACGATTGAAGGGGTTGTTCTCTGTCCCTCCGCGTTCTGGATTACAACAGCATCTCCGTTTTCCATCACAGAAACACAAGAGTTTGTTGTCCCCAAGTCAATTCCGATTATTCTACCCATAATAGTTCTCCTAATTTTATTCAATATACTGTTGTATAGTCACTTACGTCGCATCGCCGTCAGCTTATGAAGGTTTGCCTACTTTCACTTTAGCATGGCGTAACACCTTAGAATGAAGATAATAACCCTTTTGCAATTCGGCAAGGACTATCTCCGATTCATACTGATCCCCGGTCTCCATCATAAGAGCCTCATGCTCATGAGGACTGAACTCTTTTCCGACAATATCTTCCATCGGTTTGAGACCCCAGTTCCGGTCAAGAACATCCAGAAGCTGCTGCCGTATCATCCTGATACCGTCTGCATGACCTGCAGTATCCTGAGTACCGGAAGCCTCAAGGGCACGATCGAAATCATCTATGATCGGGATTAGATCACTGATGAGACGCTCGTTCGCATATTGAACCGCACTCTCTTTTTCCCTGATCAACCGCTTCCGATAATTATCCATATCGGCAGTCTTGCGGAGGAAGGTCTCTTTCTCTTCATTGAGAGCTCTCTTCAGCTCTTCCAAATCTGCTTCCAGTTCTGCAATACGAATCTCCTGCGGTGAAGGGGTTGTCTCTTCAGGCTGGTCCTGAATCTGTTCAACGGTTTCACCGGTCTGTTCGACAGCCTCTTCGACCGTCTTCTCTTCTAGCTTCTCTTCTTTCTTCTCTTTCTTACTCATGGAATACCTGTGCAAACATTAATATCGGTCAAACATACATACCTATAGTGCTGTTTGTCTGAACATGAGGTATTAGTGACCAGACCAAACATACTCATAGGCAATTCGACTCGTCAAGTGTTTTTATATGAAATGGCAGCTTTGACGAGATGGAGAAACAGCGGATGGGGTTTTTGAGGACGGCTGGCAAATTCAGGGTGGTATTGAACTGCCACAAAATAGGGATGTGAAGGAAGTTCAATCGCCTCAACAAGATTCTTTTCTTCATAGATACCCGAGAACACAAGCCCTTTTTCCTCCAGAAGATTCTTGTAGGTGTTATTGAACTCATATCTGTGGCGGTGACGCTCATCTATCTGCTTTTCGCGGTAGGCTCTGTACATCAGCGTATTCTCATCCTGAATGGTACAGCGATATGAGCCGAGTCTCATCGAACCGCCTTTGTCTATTCCTTTCTGACCTTCCATCAGATCGAATACAGGATGGACAGTGCTGCTGTCGAATTCGGTACTCGTCGCTCCTTTGAGATCCGCGACATGCCGGGAGAACTCGATCACCGCACACTGCATTCCCAGACAGAGACCAAGGAACGGAATATTCTTTTCTCTCGCGTGGCGTATGATCCTGATTTTTCCTTCGATCCCTCTGGATCCGAATCCTCCCGGAATGACGATTCCGCTCACACCGTCAAACAGTTCGCTGAACTGCTGCTCATCAAACGATTCAAGCTTCTCGGTATCGACTTTCTTGATATTCACTTTGATATGTTCGGCCATGGCCGCATGGCTGACAGCCTCGCTTACACTGATATAGGCATCATTCAGATCGACATATTTTCCGCCGAGAAGGATCGTAAGCTCGTCGGTGGGAGAATTCATGTTGTTCACCATCTCCTTCCAGCTGCTCATATCGATAGGATTCACCGGCAGACCCAGTTTATCCAGTACGATCAGGTCGAGCTCCTCCTTCTCGAACAGGAGAGGAACTTCATAGATACTCGGAAGATCGGGATTGCTCATCACATCATTCTCGTTAACGTCACAGAACAGAGCGATCTTCTCCTTCATTGAGTCGGGGAGGTCTCTGTCACTTCTGCACACGATGATATCAGGCTGTATACCGATGGAACGGAGCTCCTTCACGCTATGCTGGGTAGGTTTTGTCTTAAGCTCCTTCGCAGCTGCGATATATGGAACCAAAGTGACATGCATGTATAAGGTCGACTGTCTCGGAAGCTCCTTCTTCATCTGTCTGATAGCCTCCAGGAAAGGAAGTGATTCAATGTCACCTACAGTTCCTCCGACTTCGACCAGGATCACATCCGCTCCGGTCTCCTTCTCTACCAGGTAGAGATGATCTTTGATTTCCTGAGTGATATGCGGAATGACCTGAACTGTATTTCCGAGATAATCCCCTTTTCTCTCCTTCTGAATGACATTGTGATAGATTCTTCCGGCAGTGATGTTGTTGATCCTGCGTAAAGATGTGTGCAGAAAACGTTCATAGTGACCAAGATCAAGATCGGTCTCCCCGCCGTCGACGGTAACGAAGACTTCTCCATGCTGATAAGGACTCATTGTCCCCGGGTCAACGTTGATATATGGGTCGAATTTAACGACGCTGACATCCAGAGAACGACTTTTCAGCAGGGTGCCCAACGAAGCTGCGGTGATACCTTTCCCTAAAGATGAAACTACACCACCGGTCACAAAAATAAACTTTGCCACAATGTTACTCCTATTACAGTAATAATGGATTTCGCATACGAGATTGTTTTACATAATTTGGGGAAACCAACTCCTATGCCTTTTCAAGTGCACCGCAAGTCGGTAGAAGTTCTAGAATACAGTCATATTCTCGCCGAATGAGTCGGTACTTACGGACTATATCACGAGGTATGATGGAATGACAAGACCTCTAAGGCGTTACAGATCATTTTCATCATCTTCAAGAGAGATCTCTTCCTCGCCTTCTTCGATCTCATCGATACCATTCTGGTGATCCATCACAGTGCTCTTCTTCTCTTTCAGCTGTTCATCAGATTCTTCTTCGAAATCGAACATCACCTCGGATGAGATATTTTCCTCCAGTGAATCTTCTTCCGGTTCTCCACTGGATTCATCGGCTTCATCATCACCCTCTTCCATGTCCGGATAATCGACCCGTTCTCTTTCGATGAGAGAAGAAAGCTCTTCTTCCTCTCTCAGCTGTCTTTGGATCCGCAGGGCTTCTTCGATCTGTTCTTCCAGGATCTTCTTCTGATCATCAAGGTCTTCTTTTTCTTCACGGGATGAGGTCAGTTCATTTTGAATCTCCGTGAGGTGATTCTCCTTCTCTTTCTTTTCAATCTCCAAAGACGAGATCTTTTCACCCAAAGAATCAATCTGTTCTTTCAACTCACCGAGTTCGGCAGTGCGCACTTTGATCTCTTCAAGCTGCTGTGAACACTTCTGCTGGATCTGATAGAGTGTACTGCTGCGGGTCTGAAGAAGCAGTTCATTGCTCCTTTCGGCATCCAGAAGGTCTTTGCGGATCTCTTTAAGAAGAAAAGTACTCGTCTCTTTCAGCTGCTGGAAGACCGCTTCCATCGCTGCCATGTCAGACTGCTTCTCAGACTCGAATGACTCTCTAAGTGAAGCGAGAGCATCTTCGATCAGCTGTTCGATCTTCGTCTTGTAGACGCTCATCGATTCATGAAGCTGCTGATGGGTTTCATCGATCTCCTGACGGGTTTCGGCGACAGAAGCATTGAAATCAGCTATCATCTGCTCAACTTCTTTGACTCTTTCCATCTCCTCTTTGATTTTCTGTGTCCTCTTTTCCACTTCACCTGTCATCTGAGACAGGTTCGTGAGCACTTTATGATATTGTACGACTGTCCCCTGAAGTTCCTGAAGATCCTCGAGATGGGAAAACAGTTCCTTTTTCTGTTCAGCGATGTGGGTAATGACGACATCGGCATCGCTTTGAGCCTTGTAGAAACGGGATTCCACCTCCGCTATCTTCGTCGTCATCTCCTCTCCTGCCCGATGCAGTTTTTCGGAATGTTGAGTCACATATCGTTTGACAAGATCGAGGCTCCGATCTCTACGATCGGCCTTTCGAAGAGTGATGATAACTATCAGGGTGACGAAGAAGAGGACAATAGAAACTATCATCGGCAACAATTCTCGCATGGCAGCCTCCTAAGTGATAAGAGTATCAAGGGTCCTCTTGAATTGGTCGTAATCAGAAAAAAGTATATCGGATAGAGGATACTTCTCCTTCTTTTTACCACGCGAGTGAGGTAAGAGCAAGGCTGTTCGCATCCCGGCTTCGTGAGCCCCCACGATATCCTTTCGGTAACTGTCTCCCACGTAGAGAATCTGGTGAGGCGGACAATTCGCCATTTTCACCAGATATTCGAACGGAGCCCGGTGCGGTTTCAGAAACCCTGAAACCTCCGTACATTCAGCAAAATCGATCAGATGAGCGACCTTCAGCGTCTTCAGTTTCTCCTCTATCGGAAAATCTGAAAGAGCTCCTATCCAAATCCCCCTTTTGCAAAGGAAGTCCAGCGTCTTTTCGAGTCCTCTGTAGGCCACAATCCGGGTAAAGGGTTTTTCCATCTTCCGGTAAAAACTCTTTTCGATACGCCGTTCCATCATTTCTATCTCAGAGGCATCAGGATCTCTATTGAGCTGCTTCAGAACGAATTCAGCCTGCTTCATTCTGAACCCCTCTTGCGTCGGGGGTGTCACCTGAATGTCACCACCGCTTCTCATATAGGCACGAAACTTCTGGATGGAGCGCATCAGAGAAGGAGAGCCGAACAACGTAGGCACCAGAAAGAGGTGTGTCATCCATTTAGGGTACATCGTTCCATCGATGTCAAAACATACAGCTTTAATGTCCATCATAACCGTGTCTGTGGAGTATTACGCCGCCGTTCCTTCAGATCAACCACCACGGGAACGACCGAGAATCCGAGATCCCGTCTGATGCAGTTCTGCAGATATTTGATGTAGCCTTCGGGAAAATCCTTCCTTCGGTTGACGAAAAAGAGAAATCTGACCGGAGGTGCACTGACCTGAGTTCCGTAATATACCTTGAAATGTCCTTTTGAACCTCTGGGAGGTTCATAGGCTTCGGACCACTGGCGGAGAAAATTGTTCAGCTGTGCCGTCTCGATCCGCTTGTTCAGCTGCTTATGAACCGACCAGATGACATCAAGCATCTTGGTGATATCGATCCCTTTCTTTGCACTGATCGGTACGATCGGGGCGAACGAGAGAATCGGAAAGAGAAATCTTGTCCGGTCTTTTATGGCCTCAAGTTCGTTGGCTATACCGGTAAGGGTGTCTATCTTGTTGAACACCAGAATGATCCCCTTTCCTCTGCGGACGATCAGCTGAGCGATCTTCTTGTCCTGTTCCACAAGACCTGTCTGCACATCGATCATCAGAAGAACGATGTCCGCCTCGTCGATCGTCTTGATGGCTCTGTTCACCGAATAGTATTCGATGTCTTCATCGACCTTTCGTTTTCTTCTGATACCAGCGGTATCGAGAATAGTGAAGTCGGTCCCTCTGTAGGAAAATTCCCCCATGATCACATCACGGGTAGTTCCCGGCACATCGCTCACTATCGAGGTATCATTTCCGGTCAGAGCATTGGTGAGAGTTGATTTTCCCGTATTGGGTTTTCCCAGAACAGCTATCTTCAGTCTGGGTTCTTCCTCGGCAGGCTCCTCCAGTTCTTCAAGATCCATAAGATCCATCAGCTCTTCTTCCAGCAGATCTATACCGATACCGTGTGCAGATGAGAGAGAGACCAGACGGGGATATCCGAAACGGTAAAAATCGTGAACGAGGACATCCCTGGCCACATCATCAACCTTGTTGACGGCTATGATGACCTTGTCGCTGAAGCGTCTGAGTGTCTGAATCAGCATCTCATCTTCAGCTGTGACCTCCGTGCAATCCATGAGCATCACGATAGCGTCGGCTATCTCGAGGACGGAGAGGCTCTTTTTGGTGACGATAAAATCTATCCCTTCCTGATCGAGTCTCACTCCGCCGCTGTCAACCAGCAGCACGCTGTGATTGCCTAAAAGCCATTTCTCCGGTATCAGGTCACGGGTGACTCCCGGGGTAGAATCTGTGATGGCCCGTCTTTTACGAACCAGTCTGTTAAATAAAGTAGATTTTCCGACGTTGGGTCTTCCAACGATCGCTACTATAGGTAAGCCCTGCTTACGCAGTGACAATACTTCCGAATCTATCATGCATCCATTCCCTTATGAAGGTGTTAATGTTTATATGAGAATTCATCTTCATCACATTATCCACCAGTTCTTGTGCTTCGCTCAGTGTGATGGACCGGATGATGTTCTTCATCTCCAATAAGCTCTGAGGGCTCATTGACAGTTCATCAAGACCGAGTCCGACCAATAATACTGCAGAGAGAGGATCTCCTGCCATTTCTCCGCACATCGCCACAGGAAGGTTGAATTCATGACCTTTTTCAATGATCATCTTAACAAGTCTGAGCACTCCCGGATGAAAAGGCTGGTAGAGATAGGCAATCTTATCATTTCCTCTGTCGACCGCAATAGTATACTGAATTAAATCATTTGTTCCAATGGAGAAAAAATCGGTCTTCGGGGCCAGCAGATCGGCAACCAGAGCCGCGGAAGGAACTTCAATCATCGTTCCCACCTCGATATCCTCATCGAATTCTATACCATTCCTCCTGCATTCATCCTTAACCTGCTCAAGAATGACCATCACATTATCGAGTTCTTCCGGACCGCTCACCATCGGGAACATTATCTTAGCCTTTCCGAAGGCGCTTGCCCTGAGGATCGCACGTAACTGTATTCTGAAAATATCCTTTCTCGAAAGACAGAAGCGGACAGCTCTCCATCCAAGAATGGGATTCTCCTCGCTCAACCCCTCCATTCCGGGAATGACCTTATCTCCGCCGACATCGATCGTTCTGATGGTTACAGGACCGACATTCTTCATCTTCTCAATGACGGATTTATAGGCAACGAACTGTTCTTCCTCAGTTGCTCCGCCGGGTTTGAGAAAAAGAAATTCCGATCTGAAAAGACCGATGCCGTCAGCACCGTGGGAGATGACGGCGTCAAGTTCCTCGACAGTCTCGATATTTGCCTTGAGAATCACGCCGTGACCATCTTTGGTCCGGGCGGAGAGATTCTTGAGTTCCTGCAGTTCCTTCTCATGAGCGACCCATTTTTCAAACCGCTGGCGCATCTTCATAGCCGATGCTGTATTCGGGCGTATCGAAACCTCTCCGATATTTCCGTCGACGATGATCTCATCGTCCATATGCACCTTATCGGTAATCCTTCCGAGTCCGACGACGGTCGGGATCTGAAGGGCTCTGGCCAAAATGGCGACATGGCTCGTTCGACCTCCGCGGTCAAGCGCAATCGCTTTGATCTTTGCCGGATCGAGAGTGAGCGCCTCCGAGGGAAGAAGAGTATCTGCGACAAGAACGACCTCATCATTGATAATTGAAAGATTGGCTCTCGATTTTCCCATCATCGATCTTATCACCCGCCAGCCGATATCATAGATGTCGGCCTTCCTTTCTCTCAACAGAGGATCGGCAGAGGTTTCAAGCATCTCAATGAGGGAGGTTATCACTTTCTCTACAGCCCATTCACTGCCGATTCCTTCATTTTCAACGAGGTTTTCCACTGAAGTGACAAATTCCGGATCCTGCAGCATGATCATATGAGTCTCGAGAATCTTCTGGTGATCCTCGGCAGTCGCATCGTCAAGCAGAAGAGACAGATCGACATGGACCTTATTGCGGGCCTGATTAAATCGTTCAATCTCAAACGCAATATTCTCCTGTTCGACAGTGTTGTGAGGAATTACGATTTTTTCATGTACATAGAGAAAAGTCTTCCCGATGCCAATGCCAGCCGATGCTGCGATACCTTTTAAAATTCTCATAGATAAAAATATCATACGTGGTTTTATCACCGATGTAAATAGAAGCTTATCATCGAAGGCGATAGAGTGTATGCTATACACTGATGAAAAATGGTGACAACCCGAAACATACCCTGTATATCCTCATAATCATACTGACCTTCATCGTATTCAGCGGCATACTGGTCCTTTTCTCCCTCGACAGAATCCGAAGTTCTGTCGAAGAATCCCGGATGATCCCCCTGATAAAAGAACACCTTTCAAACAGAGAAAATGAAGCCGCATTCTCAAGTCTCACCCTCTACTTTCCGATTGTGTCTGCGGTCGATGATTCATATAGATTCACGTCGATTTCCGTTGAAGTCAAAAAGGATTCTTATACCTACCACAGGTTCATTGAAGAACTGCTTGCAAAGGTCCCTCAGGGAGCACTCATCGAAGGAGCCGTGTCCTTCATCCCGGAGAATACCGCCCTCATCGGGTTCACGATATCCAGATCCATCGGATATATTGATCTTTCGTCTGAATTTATCTCTGACACACCGTTCGAATCGGGATATGAGAAGCGGATAGCTCAGGTCAGAAAGAATCTGACCGAAAATTTTTCACTGGATGATGTTGTTATTATGATCGAAGGAGAAATCCTCTCCGTCGAGCAGAGCTGAAACCTCTTTTGAGAACGAGTCGCTGTCCATTCCCTCCTCAAATGAGAGAAGAGCAAGGAATTCCCGGTTTCCTTTCCTTCCATGAATGGGAGAAAGTTTGATCCTCTGTATATGGACGTTCTCCTCTTTCAGATTCTTCTGCACACTGCACAATGTATCGAACAGAACATCTCTGTCACGGATCACACCATTGAACGTTCCTATAGAAGGGTCTATCTCGAACTGGGGTTTTATCAGGGAGATCATCCACTGCTGTGCCGTCAGGTTGAGGATATGGGATGCAGCATGAGAGATCGACCGGAACGAAAGGTCTGCGACCGCAGCATCCGCCGAGACATCTTCCTCTGTCAGGTGCATGATATTCTTCTTCTCGTAGACGATCACGTCAGGATGGACACGAAGTCTGTAATCGAGCTGATTATATCCCACATCCACCGAATATACTTTTTCAGCTCCATGCTGGAGCAGGCAGTCGGTGAATCCTCCCGTCGAAGACCCGGCATCAATGAAAGTCATACCCCTCACGTCAATATTCCACCCCTCGAGAGCGCTCTCCAGTTTCAAGCCCCCTCTCGATACATACTTCGGAATATTAATCTGTCCTTCTGAATCGGAAGAAAACAGCTGATTCGGATCGCTCACTCCTTCCCCGCCGATCTTTGCCTGCTTTGCGGCGATGATGGAAAGGAGTTCAGAACGGCTGTAAAGGGGAAACTGCTCCATCAGCAGTTGGACGGCCTTCATCTTTTTCTGATGCTTCTTCATAGAAAGCAGCCTCCGCTAGAGATGGAAATTCTCTTTGACCCGCTCAATGGAGAGACACTTCTTTGTTGAAAGATCGATTTTCGCGACGACTCCCTGCAGTGTTGCAGGAGCATCCAGAATCTCGTTCTTGAACGGAATCTGAGTGAGCTGCCGTTTGATCGCGATCATGGGATCGGATCCGATCACGCTGTCGAAGGGACCGCACATTCCCAAATCGGTTATGTAGCCGCAGCCTTTCGGCAGAATTCTCTCGTCCATTGTCTGTACGTGTGTATGAGTGCCCACGACCACAGAAGCTTTTCCATCCATAAAGAGGCCTAAAGCCTCCTTCTCCTGGGGAACTTCTGCATGGAAGTCGATTATCAGAGCATCGCACTGTTTCTTTATTTTGTCGACAATCGATTTTGCCGAATTGAAGGGACAGTCGATCGCGGTCATCTGAAGCCGCCCCTGAAGGTTGATTACTCCGACTTTCGCAAACTTGAGATCGACGATGGTATATCCGTGCCCCCGTACCCTTGAAGGATAATTCGCCGGACGCAGGATCCTTTCATCTTTATCGAGTGTCTCGATAAACTCTTCCCTCTGCCAGATATGATTTCCGCTCGTGATCACATTGACCCCGAGCGAGAAGAACTGACGTGAAATCTCTTCGGTCAGCCCGAAACCGTTATCTGCATTCTCACCATTTACTATGACGATATCGGCCCGATACCGTTTAATGAGCTGAGGAAGTCCTATAAAAAGGGCTCTACACCCGGGCTGTCCGCAGACATCACCAAGTAATAGAGCCGTCAGTGTACGCTGTGTTGCCATACAATCCTTATCTATCGAGCATATTCAACTACTCGCATCTCACGAATAATTGTTACTTTGATTCGCCCTGGGTAACGAAGCTCGGCTTCGATTCTTCCGGCGATCCCTTTTGCTATATCCTTTGCACCGTCATCGGTCACATTCTCATTGTTCACGAGAATACGAAGCTCTCTACCGGCCTGAATCGCAAAAGCTTTATCAACGCCGTTGAAACTCTCAGCTATCTGCTCGAGGTTTTCAAGACGTTTGATATAGTTATCCAATGTCTCCCGTCGGGCACCGGGACGGGCTGCTGAAATCGCATCCGCAATCTGAACGATCACCGACTCGATACAGCTTGGTTCCACATCATCATGGTGGGAGAGAATCGAGTTGACGACTCTCGGATCTTCTCCAAGCCGTTTAGCCAGATCAGCTCCCATTTCAGCATGGTTCGCATCACCATCCGATTCGATCCCTTTACCGATATCGTGAAGCAGTCCTCCGCGACGGGCTATCTCTCTGTCCGCACCGACCTCGCTGGCTATCATACCGGCCAGGATCGCTACTTCCTTCGAGTGATTCAGAACATTCTGTCCATAGCTCGTTCTGAAATGCAGTTTCCCCAATGCTCTGATCATCTCCTGACTGATATTGTGGATGCCCAGGTCAAACAAGACCTTGTCGGCTTCTTCCACGATAACACGGGTGATCTCCTTGGTTACTTTGGAAACTACCTCTTCAATCCGGGCAGGATGAATCCTTCCGTCCTGTACCAATCGTTCAAGGGATACTCTCGCAATCTCTTTACGCACGGGATCGAAACATGAGATCACGACAGCTTCCGGTGTATCATCGATGATGATATCAACACCTGTGAGAGTTTCGAGAGTACGGATGTTTCTTCCTTCCCGTCCGATGATACGTCCTTTCATCTCATCTCCGGGGAGAGAGACTGTAGTGACGGTGACCTCAGAGCTTACCTCTGTTGCCAACCGCTGTATCGACGTGACTATGATATCTCGAGCAAGTTTATCAGCTTTCAGCTGAGCTTCCTGTTCGATTTTGTTTATGATGACCTGCGCATCCCGTTTCGCTTCGATCTGAAGACTCTCTATGATGAGGTTCTTTGCCTCATCACTTGTCATCGAAGCGACTCTTTCGAGTTCACTAAGCCATTTGGACTCCATTTCCGAGAGAGTCTTCTCTCTGCGGACATGCTCAGCCTCTTTGTCTGCCAGCTGTCTCTTTTGGACATCTAGTTCTGATTGTTTACGTTCTAAATTTTCTTCTTTTACTAACAATCTTCGTTCTGTTTTCTGAAGTTCACCTCTCCGTTCTCTTGCTTCTCGTTCCTGTTGCTGTTGTTCTTTGAGCAACAATGCCCGAGTTTCAATTAACAGTTCTTTACTTTTTGCTTCTGCTTCTTTTATAGCTTCTTCATTCAATCGTACAGCTTTCTGTTCGATCGAAGTTAGCTTGAACCTCGCATACGTCCAACGAATTAACCATCCTAGGATAATACTGCCAAGACAAAGAGGGATTATAATAAAAATATTCATATATTCCCCCGTTTGTAATTTAATTATAATACGTGTGTTGTCAATGATTGTCAAGTGAACGTAGAATTATTATCATTACGAAATAAAACTCATCTCTTTACTTTGTATACAATTATAGCCGTCTACAAAAGTGGACGGCTATCAGATCTACTTGTGTTTTAAGATGAGGTTAACACCCGGAAAATTTAAGCTTTTTTAGCTTCCTTTTCCTTTTTATCGCTCTTCTTAGATTTTGCAGTTCTCTCTACAAGCTCCAAGATCGCCATCTCTGCAGCATCACCCTTTCTGTTTCCTGTCTTGAGGATACGGGTATAACCGCCGTTGCGTTCTGTGAACAGAGGTGCAATCTCAGTGAAAAGCTTCGCAAGAATAGCTTCATCTTTGATATCACGGGCAATCATTCTCCGTGAGTGTACAGAATCAACCTTTGCTCTTGTGATCATCTTTTCAGCAACACGTTGAACTTCCTTTGCCTTCGCTTTAGTTGTTTCGATTCGTTCATATCTAAACAGCGAAGTCACCATATTGCGCTTGAGCGCTTTACGCTGGCCGGAACGCCGGCTCAGTGCATTAAAACCAATTCTATGCTTCATTCTCTTCTTCCTTGTCCCCCGGGATTCTGATTGAGTTCTTCAAGACCGAGTAATCTGTCATACCAAGACTTAAATTCCACTCTTTCAGTTTCTCCTTGATTTCTGAAAGTGACTTCTTACCAAAGTTTCGGGTCTTTCCGATCTCTTCTTCGGTTTTTCTTGTCAAATCACCGATTGTCTGGATATGAGCGTTCTTCAGACAGTTGCTTGAACGTACTGAGAGCTCAAGTTCCATGACATTTGTGTTCAGGATCTTCTTGATCCGCTCTTCACCTTCATCTACCTCATCACTGCTATTCACCAGACTCTCATCGAAGTTGATGAATATCGCGAAATGGTCTTTGGCGATTTTTGCTGCCTCAGCCAGCGCGTTCTCGGGAGAGATCGTCCCGTCCGTATAGACATCAAGAATGAGTTTATCATAATCATTCCTCTGTCCGACTCTGGTCGGCTCGATCTCATACTTCACCCGGGTAACGGGCGAGAAACTTGCGTCAATAGGAATCGTTCCTACTTCCTCAATGTATTTCTCATTGATCTCAGATGGAACATATCCCCGACCAAGATCGATCTGCAGTTCCATATCAATGTTCGCATCGTCCATCATGGTAAAGAGTACAAAATCCTTGTTGGTGATCTCTACGTTGTTTTTCTCGAGATCAGCACCAGTTATCACACCAGGACCCTTGCACTCGATGAGCAATACGGTACCTTCAACATCTTCAGGCATCTTGATCTGCAGTTTCTTGATGCGGGCAATGATCTCCGGAAGATCTTCCAAAACTCCCGGGAGTGCTTCAAACTCACTGCTAATGAGATGAGGCAATCCCTCTTCATTGAAGGAGGTGAACTTGAGTGCAGTAACAGCATATCCTTGAATGGAGGAGAGAAGAATCCTTCGTAATGTATTGCCTACAGTCGTTCCGTACCCTCTTTCAAAGGGGTAGGCGATAAACCGCCCGCTGTCGGGTTCGACGAGGCTATGCTCAAAGGTGATTCCTTTCGGCCTTTTAAATCCTTTCAAAAGGTTTTTACGTGCCATGTTTACTCCTTAACGAGAATAGAGTTCTACGATTAACTGCTCTTTGATATCTTTTACCTCTGTTATATCAGTACGTCTTGGTACTGCGAGGAAAGAACCTTTCATATTGTCAGGGTCGAGAGACAACCATGGAACCAATCCATTTTTAGAGAATGCTTTGAGGTTCTCTTTGATCAGAAGCATTTTCTGTCCATGAGTGCCAATCGAAATCTCATCGCCTACTTTGAGACGGTATGAAGGGATGTTCACTCTTTTACCGTTTACAAGGACATGACCATGATTGATGATCTGTGCGGCCTGATTACGTGAATTGGCGAAGTGGAGTCTGTACACCACATTGTCCAACCGCTGTTCAAGCAGCATGATCAGGTTCTCACCTGTTTTTCCAGGAACACGGGAAGCTTCATTGAAGGTCAGTTTGAACTGCTTCTCGAGAAGACAGTACATTCTTTTTAATTTCTGCTTTTCGCGTAACTGAAGTCCATAGTCAGTTTTCTTCTTACTTCGTGCACGAGGATCTTTTCCCGGAGCACCTTTCTTCTTATCAATCGGACATTTGCCGGTCAGACAACGTTCTCCTTTAAGGAATAATTTTGTCCCCTCTGTGCGGCAATATCTGCATTTCGGGCCTGTATATCTTGCCATTTCTCTACCTACTCCTAAAATTAGACTCTTCGTGTCTTTCGAGGACGACATCCGTTATGAGGGATGGGGGTTACGTCACGAATACTTCGAACTTTCAAGCCAATTCCGCCTAAGGTTCTAATAGCAGACTCTCGTCCTACACCAGGGCCTTTGACAAATACATTCACTTCACGAAGACCATAATCCATAGCCTTCTTTGCGGCAGTCTCAGCGGCTGTCTGAGCTGCATAAGGGGTAGATTTCTTTGCCCCTCTGAACCCGAGTCCGCCTGCACTCGCCCAGGACACTGCATTACCATTGAGATCAGTCACGGTCACAATAGTATTGTTGAATGTCGCCTGAATGTAGACATTGCCCTCATATACTGTTTTTTTGACTTTGCGTTTTGCTTTAGCCACAATCAGTTCTCCTTATTTCTTCTTACCGGCAACGGTCTTCTTCTTACCCTTACGGGTTCTTGCATTGGTCTTTGTTCTCTGACCCCGTACTGGTAAACCTTTTCTGTGACGTAAGCCACGGTTACAACCAATATCCATTAAACGTTTAATGTTAAGTGCAACCTCTGTTCGTAAACGACCTTCTACTTTATATTCGCTTTCAATAAGTTTTCTTAATTCGTTCACATCTTCCGCTGAAAGATTGTTCATTCTCTCTTCGGGATTAATGTTGCTCTTTTGGCATATCTCCATTGCGGAGACCCTGCCGATTCCGTAAATATAGGTTAATGCAATTTTTACCGCTTTGTTAGGTAAATCAACACCTGCAATTCTCGCCATTAACTGGCCTCCTCTCACCTGCTTTTATCAGCAATTATCTCTGTCTTTGTTTGTGCTTTGGGTTTTCACATACAATGCGAACGACCCCGGCACGTCTAATGACTTTGCATTTGTCGCACATCGGTTTGACACTTGCTCTCACTTTCATTTCAATCGTCTCCTATAAGTTCCTAGCTTTGATTCGCCCTTTAGAAGTAATACCATCTTGGTGGTGCATCTTCATGACGCCCTCAATCTGGCTCATCGTATCAAGGTCGACTCCTACCATGATGATCAACGAGGTTCCACCGAGCAGCATAGCCACAGCAGACGGGAAGTTGAAGAACTTCTGAACTACTGTAGGAATCAGAGCAATGAATGCGAGGAATATGGATCCGGGCAATACTATACGGTTCAAGACCTTCGTTAGATACTCCTCAAGTCTTTCTGTCCGCACACCTGGGACCGATCCGCCATTCTCTCTGATCTGTCGAGCCATCTCGATCGGATTCAGCGACACCTGGGTATAAAAGAAAGCGAAGGCAATAATCAACAGGGTGTAGATAATTAGATACGGGCCTCCCTGCGGGTCAAGCCAATTCGCTACTGCCTGCAGCCACCGTACTTCAGGTCCCAGCGATGCAGCGATCTGCAGCGGGAATGAAAGTAACGCGGATGCGAATATTACAGGAATAACACCGGAGGGGTTAATCTTGAAAGGGATGTAGGAGCTCTGTGAGCCGTACATCTTTCTTCCAACAACACGCTTTGCGTACTGTACCGGTATTTTTCTCTGACCACGTTGTTCATATACAACTAATGCAACAACAACTGCGAACATCGCAAATACGACGATCACAACTATTGGATTCAACACACCGGACTGAACACTGCTGAACAGTGTCACCAATGCGTTAGGAATTCGTGCTACAATCCCAGCAAAAATGAGAAGTGAAATTCCGTTTCCAATGCCACGAGCTGTGATCTGATCTCCTACCCACACCAAAAACATTGAGCCGGTCGTAACCGAGAGCATTGCTATGATGGTGAAGGGAAGGACATTCATCGTCATCACATCTGGTATCGAGTTTGCATACACTGTAACCACATAAGACTGAATAAGACAGACCAATATTGTTCCGTAACGTGTATATTGTTGTACTTTTTTCCTTCCAGAAGCATCTTCAGATAATTTCTTCAAACTCGGAACCACCAGCATCAGCAGCTGGAAGATAATCTGTGTCGAGATGTAGGGCATGATGCCTAGCATGAACACAGAGAAGTTGGAGAAGGCTCCACCGGCAAAGAAGTTCAAGTACTCCGTCAGGCCGATAGTCGCAGAATTACTCTGAGAGAGGAAATAGAGTTTTAACACTTCAGGATCGATTCCGGGAATAGGAATGAACGCCCCGATTCTGAAAACGACCAGAAACAGGACAGTCCATGAGATTTTCTTTCTAAGCTCTTCGATCTTGAACATATTCACTAAGGAGTTAGACATCGCAATCCTCTTTTATTATTTGATTTCTCCACCGGCAGCTTTGATCTTCTCGACCGCAGCAGCAGAAATCTTGAGTCCCTCAAACACCACCTTTTTGGTGAGTTCCCCATTGGCAAGTACTTTTGCTTTTGCATCGAAGCCTTTTACCAGCTTTTTATCTTTCAATGCATCAAGAGTAACTACATCATTATCATTGAAACAGGAAGAGATCGCATCAAGAGAAACCACCTGATATTCTTCCTTGAACGGATAGTTTGAGAAACCGCGTCTGGCAACACGACGGTACAAAGGCATCTGCCCGCCTTCGAATCCGGGTCTTACACCACCGCCGCTACGGGCGTTCTGACCGTTGTTACCGCGACCGCAGGTTCTTCCTTTTGAAGAGGCACCGCGACCGACGATCGTTTTTTTTCTATTTCCACCGATAGGTGCATTAATCTGTCCCATATTAAATCTCCTCGACTTTCACAAGGTGGGCAACTGCTCTAACCATACCCTTGATAGCAGGACTTGCTTCATGTTCCACGGAAGATCCGATCTTCTTGAGTCCAAGAGCCTTAACAGTCCTTCTCTGAGCAGGAATAGTGCCAATAACACTTTTCACCAATGTTATCTTGATCTTATTTTCTTTAGCTTTAGCCATTCATTACCCCCACATCTCGCTTAAGGTTTTCCCGCGGGATTCCGCAAGTTCCTTAGCATCAAAAAGTGATTGAAGAGCAGTGAAGGTAGCTTTTACCGTGTTCACACTATTTTTAGAACCCAGAGATTTACTAAGTACATCCTTGATTCCGCAAGCATCCATCACGTGACGTACTGCACCGCCGGCAATAACTCCAGTACCGGGAACAGCCGGTCTCAGCAATACACTAGCACTCTTATAATTCCCGACAATCTCGTGAGGAATGGTAGATTTTGAAAGAGGAATGGTAACCATGTTCTCTTTCGCCTTCTCGGCAGCCTTACGGATCGCCTCGGCGACATCGTTAGCCTTACCTGAACCGTAACCTACCTTCCCGTTTTTATCACCGACAACGACAAGTGCTGAGAAAGAGAATCTTCGACCACCTTTCACAACTTTTGAAACTCTGTTGAGTTTAACTAACTTCTCGCTGAAATCATTTTCTTGTTTTCTATCTGACCTGTCCACCATATCCCCCTAGAATTTAACTCCGGCTTTTCTGGCCCCATCGGCAATACTCTTAACAATACCGTGAAACAGATACCCGTTACGATCGAACACGACTGTGTCGATGTTCTTCTCAAGAAGTCTCTTTCCCACAATTTCACCAAGCTTGGCTCCATCTTCGACTGTATTCTTCAAATCTTTCAATGATGCTTCCATGCTGCTTGCCGAGACGAGAGTATGACCCGCGACATCATCGATAACCTGGACATACAGATGTGAATTACTTCTGAACACACTCATACGAGGCTTGGTTGCAGTACCAGAGATATGCTTTCTGATATGAACCTTACGTCTTGCGCGCTTTCTATTCTTATCTAAAACTCTGTTCATCTTCTCATCCTACCTATTTCTTACCGCCAGACTTACCGACTTTTCGTCGAATGACTTCATCGCTGTACCTGATTCCTTTACCTTTATAAGGTTCGGGGGTACGCAGTGAACGTATTTCAGAACTCACCTGCCCAACGCGTTGTTTACTGGTTCCCGAGACTACAACAGTTGAAGGGTTTTCGCATGTGATCTCGACATCAGAAGGAATCATGAATTCGATCTGAGTAGAGAAACCAAGGTTGAGATACAAGATCTTTCCTTTTACTTCCGCACGATAACCGACACCGTTGATAATCAACTTTTTGGTGAATCCTGAAGAAACACCAATAACCATATTCTGAACCAACTGGCGATACAGTCCGTGAAAAGCACGAGCAGGTTTGCTGTCGTCTTTTCTTGTCACTGTGACTGTGTTATCAGCGACAGCAATTGTAACTTCAGGACGGTAATCTTGAACCAGTTTCCCTTTTGGACCTTCAGCAGTGATCACACTGTCTGCAACAGTAACTTTCACACCTTTAGGTACTTCTATCGGTAATTTACCTATTCGAGACATAGTTCACCACCTTACCAAATTGTACAGATCAGTTCACCACCGACCTTTTTCTCACTAGCTTTCTTCCCCGTAATAACACCGGTAGAGGTAGAAACAACGACTACTCCGTAGCCATTATACACTCTCGGCATATCACGATATCCGGAATAGACACGTCGTCCAGGAGTACTGATTCTATCAATACCGTGAAGAACGGGATTTTGCTTGTCATCGTATTTCAAGAATACTCTAATAGTATTCACACCATCTTTATTCACTACTTTTTTGAAATTTTTGACGAATCCTTCATTCTTCAGGATCTTAACGATCTGAAGTTTCATTTTGGATGTCGGAATCTCAACTTTTTCATGCTTCGCCATGCTTGCATTTCTAATTTTTGTCAGCATATCGGCAACAGGATCACTTATAGCCATGTTAATCTCCTACCAGCTAGATTTGGTGACGCCGGGAATCTGCCCTTCGCTAGCAAGCTTCCGAAAGCAAATTCTGCACATCTCGAATTTCCGCATATACCCGCGTGGTCTACCGCAAACTTTGCAGCGGTTGACCTTCCTGGTACTGTATTTTGGCGTTCTGTTCGCCTTAACGATCATCGATTTTTTTGCCATCTCTTCACTCCACCTTATTTAGCGAATGGCATGCCAAGCTTTTTGAGTAAGGCATACCCTTCTTCATCACTCTTGGCCGAAGTCACGATAGCAACGTTCAACCCACTCACACGTTCAATTTTATCATAATCGATTTCAGGGAAGATGATCTGCTCAGTGATACCGAGCGCATAATTCCCGTGACCATCGAACGCATTCGGTTTTACGCCCTTGAAGTCTTTAACACGAGGTAAAGCAATACCGATCAGACGTTCAAGGAAGAACCACATGTTATCGCCACGAAGTGTTACTACGGCCCCGATTTCCTGTCCGGCACGAACTTTGAAGTTAGCAATGGACTTTCTTGCTTTTGTCTTCACGACATGCTGTCCAGTAATCTGTTCAAGTTCTTTAACTGCTGAATCCAGAAGCTTTTTGTTCACAATAGCTTCACCGACACCGATGCTGACAGAGACTTTCTCGATAGCCGGCACCTGCATCTTGGTTTTATAGCCGAATTCCTTCAATAATTCGGGAGCTGCTTTTTCCAGATACGTTTTTTTTAAGTTGGGTACGAATTTTGCCATCAGATCACTTCCCCGGTTTTCTTAGCGAAACGAACCTTATCTCCGTTTTCTTCAAGTCTAAAGCCGATTCTAGATGTCTCGCCGTTCTTCAGCAGAAGGGCTACATTAGAAACATGAATCGGAGCCTCGATTTCCTTGATTCCACCCTGGTCCTGCTGTGAGCGCTTCTTCATGGTTTTCTTCACCATGTTAACGCCCTGGACAACGACTCTCTGATTGACCTGATCGATCTTCAGGATACGACCCGTCTTACCTTTGTCTTTGCCTGCAAGAACCTTGACATTGTCATTCTTCTTCAGTTTCATCTCTAATTCTCCTACAACACTTCCGGCGCGAGCGAGACGATCTTCACAAAGCCGCCGTCACGAAGTTCGCGAGCAACAGGCCCGAAGATACGCTTTCCACGCGGGTTATTGTTGGCATCAATGACTACGCAAGCGTTGTCATCGAACCTGATATAGGTACCGTCAGGTCTCCGGTATTCTTTTTTAGTACGGACGATAACCGCCTTCAACACGTCACCTTTCTTGATGGCGCCGTTAGGAAGGGCGTCCTTCACTGCTACAACAATGATGTCACCGACTCCAGCAATCATTCTATGGCTTCCACCCAGAACTTTGATACACTGAACTCTTTTGGCACCGCTGTTGTCTGCTACATTCAGATATGTTTGCATTTGTACCATGAAATTGCTCCTTCCTACTTAGCCCGTTCAATGACTTGTTCAAGACGCCAGCTCTTGTCTTTGCTGATAGGTCTGCATTCAACAACGCGGACAGTATCACCCAAAGCAGCATCATTTCTCTCATCGTGCGCTTTCACTTTCTTTGTGTGAGTCACATATTTCTTGTAGAGAGGATGCAGTCTTCTTGTTGAGACTGACACAACAATGGTCTTATCCATTTTATCGCTGGTTACCACACCGGTATATCGTTTCTTATTAACTTCCATTGGATGTGAACCTCACTTATTTAGAATTCTGTCGTATGCCCAGGGCATACTCGTGGATGAGGGTGTTAAGGCGTGCGATATCTCGTTTAGTAGTTCTCACTGCTAAAGGATTCTCAACATGTCCAAGAACCTTAGCCATTCTCAAATCTAATGCTTCTTTTCTGAGCTTCTCTCTCTTGGCGACCAATTCTGCATATGTTAAATCGTTAAATGAATTTTTCATATCCTACTCCACTTCCCTTCTGGTGACAAATTTTGTCTTGATCGGGAGTTTCGAAGCTGCAAGCTTCAGCGCTTCGCGAGCCAGAGCTTCATCAACGCCGCCCATCTCAAACATCAAAGCGCCGGTCTTAACTACTGCGACCCAGCCTTCAGGGTTACCTTTACCGTTACCCTGACGGGTTTCAGCGGGTTTCTTGGTATAAGGCATATCGGGGAAAATTCTGATCCATACCTTACCACCACGTTTGATATGACGGGTCATCGCGATACGAGCAGCCTCTATCTGACGGTTGGTTATCCATTTTGGTTCCAACGCCATCAGGCCAAACTCACCGAATGCGAGATAATTTCCACGATGTGCAACACCGTCTCTAGTACCTCTATGTTTCTTTCTGAATTTTATTCTCTTTGGACTCAGCATGATGTACTAACTCCTATTATCAACATTCTGTGCTCGTTCTCGTGCACTCTTGCGCACTAATAAGCCAGCGTCGTCTTTCTTTGATTTATCAAGAATCTCACCGTTGTACACCCATACTTTAACACCGATGACCCCGAAGGAGGTGTTTGCCTGGGCAAACCCGTAATCGATATCGCTTCTCAGAGTATGAAGTGGAATTCTTCCATCTTTCAACCACTCCGAACCGGCAATTTCCTTTCCGCCGAGTCTTCCGGAAACCTTGATCTTGACTCCCTGAGCTCCGGCCTGCATAGCCTTGCTGATCGCCATCTTGAGTGCTCTTCGGTGTGAACCGCGGTTGGTAAGCTGTCTGGCAACATTGCCTGCAATGAGCTGAGCATCAGCATCGGGTTTCTTGATCTCTTTGATCTTGATCTGAACCTTCTTGTCCGTCAGTCCCTGAAGTCTTGCACCAAGCTTCTCAACGTTTGAACCTTTTGCTCCGATAATGATACCGGGGCGGCTGGTAGAGATCGTCAGGGAAACGCGCTGTGGTTTTCTGACAATTTCAACATCAGCGATCTCAGCACCTTGAACCTCAGGACAGGTAAGGAGAACCTTTCTGAGTTTCAAATCCTCATGAAGGGTTGCTGCATATTCTCTGGGATCAACATACCATTTTGATTTCCAGGTCTTGTTGACTCCCAACCGAAGTCCAATTGGATTAACTTTCTGACCCATTTACTTACCCACCTTTTCATCGAGCACGACTGTGATATGACACTGTCTCTTCAGAAGAATATCACGTCTTCCATGAGATCTCGGCCAAACTCTTTTCAATCGAGGACCATCATCTACATAGAGTTGTGCTATCACCAACTGCTCTTCATCAAGTTTCTTGTTCTGGTTCATTGCGTTTGCTGCAGCAGACTGGACAACTTTCTTGAGAAGAATCGCCCCTTTCTGAGGCAGAGCGTCAAGAATTGCCATAGCATCAACATAGGATCTGCTTCTCACCAAGTCGGCAACAGGGCGGACTTTGGAGGGAGAAGAGGGTAAATATTTGGCAACAGCTTTAAAACCTTTCTTTTCTTCCATATTCTACACCTACTACCTTCTACCTTTCTTGTCTGATGCGGCGTGTCCGCGGAACAGCCTTGTCGGTGAGAATTCACCAAGCTTATGTCCTACGAGGTTTTCAGTAACGAATACCGGAACCCATGTTTTGCCGTTATACACAGAAATAGTATATCCAACCATCTCGGGGATGATCGTCGAAGTGCGTGAGTACGTCTTGATCATAGGTTTCTTACCCGATTTGTTGGATTCTGTAATCCTCTTGTAGAGTTTTTTCTCAATAAAAGGACCTTTTTTGATTGACCTAGCCACTTTCTCTACTCCTACTTACGCTTTTTCACGATGAAACTACCCGAAGGTTTTTTCTTCTTTCGTGTCTTATGTCCCTTAGTCTGTACGCCCCAGGGAGTAACAGGATGACGACCGGATGCGGTCTTTCCTTCACCACCACCATGAGGGTGATCGACCGGGTTCATGGCAACACCTCTTACTTTCGGTCTCTTACCCAACCATCTTGAACGGCCGGCTTTACCGAGAGTGACGTTCATATGATCGTCATTACCCAATCTGCCCAAGGTTGCCGAACACTCGGCGAATACCATTCTCATTTCACCGGAAGGAAGTTTAAGAGTAACATAATCTCCTTCCTTGGCGACGATGGTAGCACCTAATCCGGCACTTCGAACCATCTGCCCGCCGCGGCCCAGCTGCAATTCAACGTTGTGAACTGTCAGACCGAGGGGAATGTTTCTCAGCGGAAGAGTGTTCCCGATTTCCAAAGGAGCCTGAGGTCCGCTCTCAACGCGTGTACCAACTGTGATTCCTTTAGGTGCCAGAATATATCTTTTCTCTCCGTCAGCATAGAAGACGAGAGCTATATTTGCACTCCTGTTCGGATCGTATTCGATTGTCTTTACAACACCCGGAATGCCGATCTTATCGCGTTTAAAATCGATTACACGATAAGCTCTTTTATGACCACCGCCACGTCTTCTAACACTGATGCGACCGAATGTATCACGTCCCGCATGCTTCGAAAGTTTTGTGGTAAGAGCCTTTTCACTCTTGTTGGTTGTAAGCTCATCAAATACCAATGTGGTCTTCTGGCGCAACCCGGGAGTGTATGGTTTATATTTCTTTAGTGCCATGTATTCCTCCTACAGTCCTTCGACGGCCTGAATGACATCACCTTTGGCAAGAGTGATTATCGCCTTCTTCCAGTCACCGGTTGTCCCAGCTATATAACCGCTTTTACCGCGGGTATATTTTGGTTTACCTTTTACAGACACAACATTGACTTTGACCGGAGTAACATCGAACAACTCCTTGACCGCCTTTGCGATCTGGAATTTGTTTGCATCCTTAGCCACTTTGAATGTGTACTTCTTCTCTTCCAACTCCCTGGCAATATTAGACTTTTCAGTCAGCACAGGTTGTATGATTACTTGATCTGCTCTCACATTACACCCCTTATTTATCACCGAAGAATTCGTTGAGATTCATAGCGGCACTCTCAAGCATCAAAACTTTTCTTCCGTACAGCAGTTCCTTTGCGGAAAGTCTGTTGTAGGAAAGCACTTTCAAAAAGGGGATGTTTCTTGCTGCTCTACGCATCATAACATCATCATCTTTCAGAATAAGTACAGTCCGCTTCTTATCAGTAACAAAGTTCTGCACAATAGATGCAAGCTCCTTTGTTCGACCACTTTCGATGGTGAAATCCTCAACGACCACCAATTTTTCTTCATTCACAGCAAGGGAAAGCAGTGATTTCATAGCCAGCCGTTTAACCTTCTTCGGAAGTGTATAGCTATAATCACGGGGTTTAGGACCGAAAATGGTTCCTCCGCCCACCCATATCGGAGACTTCTTGTCACCGGCACGGGCATTACCAGTTCCCTTTTGTTTGTATGGTTTTGAGTTACTATAGTTGACTTCACCTCTGGTTTTTGTACAGGCAGTCCCTACACGACGATTTGCCAATTCATTGTTAATAGCATGATAAATCGAACCATCACTAACTTCACGATTGAATACTTCATCGTTGAGGGTAATTGCGTGCAACTCTTCCCCTTTAATTGAAAAGACCTTTGTTTCCATTTCTCGCCTCTACTTCTTCTTCGCTTTCTTCACGATGACTACGCTCTGGGCGGGTCCAGGAATCGCTCCTTTCACCAAAAGAACCTGCATCTCTTCATCAACACGGACAACACGAAGATTCTGCACAGTCACCTTATCAGCTCCCATGCGTCCTGCCATCCTTTTCCCTTTAAAAGTTCTTGATGGAGAGGCAGACATCGCAGTACCACCGATATCACGATGGAACTTAGACCCGTGTGTAGCACGACCACCGGCAAAATTATGCCGTTTCATACCACCCTGAAATCCTTTACCTTTTGAAGTACCGACGACATCAACAAAACTGACATCATTGAATACATCAACCTTCAGGACTTCACCTACGGCTGCTTCTTTATCAAAGTCGCGCATCTCAACCAATGTCTTCTTAGGTGCACATACATCAGTGAATTGCCCAGCATATGGTTTAGTGGTTTGACTCTTCTTCTTATCAAATGAGCCTAATACACAAGAATTGTAACCGTTCTTTTCAACAGTCCGATTCTCGATGACCACATTGTCCTCTATCTTAATTACAGTCACAGGAGTCAGAATACCATTAGCATCAAAGACCTGTGTCATTCCTATTTTTTTTCCGATAAGCCCTAACATCTCTTACCTCAACTATTACTGTTTAATCTCTACATCTACGCCAGCAGGGAGCTCAAGCTTCATGAGGGCATCCATTACTTTAGATGTAGGGTCAAGAATGTCGATCAGCCTTTTATGTGTTCGCATCTCAAATTGTTCACGCGATTTTTTATTTACGTGTGGCGATCTAAGTACAGTATACTTGTTGATACGAGTTGGGAGAGGTACGGGGCCAGAGACTTTGGCACCAGCCTTCACTACTGTCTGCACGATCGCCTTAGCGCTCTGTTCTACGAGCTCAATGTCAAAACCTCTCAGCCGCACCCGAATTCTATCCTTAGCCATTATTCCTCCAAAAAACAATTCTTGCCCGCACCTTATGCGATGCGAGCAAGCAACTAGTCGTTACTCGACTATATCTACAACCTGTCCTGAAGCGACAGTCTTACCACCTTCACGAATAGCGAAGCGAAGTCCTTTATCCATAGCAACCGGGTGGATCAATTCAACATCGATCTCAGTGTTATCACCGGGCAATACCATCTGCTTGCCTTCAGGGAGGTTCACAGTACCTGTGATATCAGTTGTTCTGAAGTAGAACTGCGGTCGGTAACCTGCGAAGAACGGTGAGTGTCTACCACCCTCTTCTTTGCTCAATACGTATACAGCACCTTTGAACTTTGAGTGAGGTGTGATTGATTTTGGTTTTGCAAGAACCTGTCCGCGGACAACTTCTTTCTTATCAACACCACGGAGAAGAGCACCGACGTTATCACCGGCCTGACCTTCGTCAAGAAGTTTGTTGAACATCTCGACACCGGTACAAACAGTGTCTTTTGTCTCTTTGACACCGACGATTGAAACAGGATCGTTGACGTGAAGAACACCTCTTTCGATCCTACCTGTAACAACAGTACCACGTCCGCTGATTGAGAAGATATCCTCGATCGGCATCAGGAAAGGAAGGTCAACAGCACGCTCTGGAAGCGGAATGTAAGCATCCATTGCATCGAGCAGCTCCTGGAGACAAGCTGTCTTCTCAGGATCTTCAGGATGTTCCATAGCTTCAAAAGCGGAACCCTTGATGACAGGAGCATTGTCGCCGTCAAAACCCTGGGAGTTGAGAAGGTCTCTCATTTCCTCTTCAACAAGCTCGATAAGATCCGGGTCATCGACCTGGTCAGTCTTGTTGATGAAAACGATGATTGAAGGTACACCAACCTGACGTGCAAGAAGGATGTGTTCTTTTGTCTGAGCCATAGCACCGTCTGTAGCAGCTACAACGATGATAGCACCGTCCATCTGAGCTGCACCGGTGATCATGTTCTTGATGTAGTCGGCGTGTCCCGGACAGTCAACGTGAGCGTAGTGACGTGCATCACTCTGATACTCGACGTGTCTCGTGTTAATCGTGATTCCTCTTGCCTTTTCTTCTGGGGCATTGTCAATCTCGTCATACTTGAGAACCTTGTCACCGTTCTTCTGTCCACAGTACATTGTTACTGCGGCGGTGAGGGTGGTCTTGCCATGGTCTACGTGACCGATGGTGCCAACGTTTACGTGTGGCTTTGTCCTGTTAAATTTTTCTTTAGCCATCAGTTCCTCCTTGTGACAATCTTTGTCACAGAAAAAAATATATCGTGCTCCATAAAGGCAAGACGCCTTTACCTTTCGATTTAGAGAGACAAACTGATTCGGGATTTTTTTACACTAGACGAAAAGAGGGATCCAGAGGTCGAAAAACATGTTTCAGCCAACGACATAGTACAGATTTCAAAAATTCTGCTATCTGGAACCACCTTATCATCCCAGTACATTAAGTCCGGACAATCGGTTTGGCTCTACAAATGTCCTTAATGAGCATACTGCTCCCTAAAGGACACCTTTGCTAATATAGAGGGTTTGCTAATTTGTGTCAACACATATATTACGATAAATCCAAATAAATGAGATACCGCCGGAAGCAGGACACGAATCGGGCAACCAGAAAAAAAAGCGCCGACGAACGACGCTTTTCAAAATATGGAAAATCCTATCTGTTGTGAGAAGAGAATGCCTTGTTGGCCTCTGCCATTCTGTGTGTATCCTCTTTCTTCTTATATGCTGAACCTGTACCGGCGACAGCGTCGGTAATTTCTGCAGCGAGTTTCTCACTCATGGACTTGCCGTTTCTTGATCTTGCAGCGTTGATAAGCCAGCGCATTGCGAGAGCTTCTCTGCGGCTCTCTTTGATCTCGACGGGAACCTGATAGGTTGCACCACCGACACGTCTCGATTTAACTTCCACGACAGGCTTTACATTCTCAAGAGCTTTCAGGAAAACTTCGAGAGGATTTTCATCACTCTTGTTTTCGATAGTCTTGAGAGCATCATAGATGATCTTCGTGCTGATCGACTTCTTCCCGTCAATCATCATCCGACGAATGAATTTCTCCACAACGATGCTGTTATAGACTGCATCGGGCAAAATCTCTCGCACCGGAGCTACTGTTCTTCTTGCCATTGTACTATTCTCCCCTTATGCCTTCGGCTTTTTAGCACCATACTTGGAACGGGATCTCTTTCGGTCACTCACACCAAGGGTATCTTTTGCACCACGAACAATGTGATAACGAACACCTGGAAGGTCTTTGACTCTTCCGCCGCGCATGAGTACAACACTGTGCTCCTGCAGGTTATGTCCGATACCAGGGATATATGCGGTTACTTCGATTCCGTTTGAAAGACGGACTCTTGCGACTTTTCTCAATGCCGAGTTCGGCTTTTTGGGGGTCACTGTCATAACTCTCGTACAGACCCCGCGTTTTTGAGGACACCCCTGCAATGCCGGAGACTTGGTCTTATTGACGTTCGTCCTGCGTCCTTTACGTATTAATTGGTTAATTGTAGGCATCTTTCGATACACTCCCTTTCTCGTTTTAGTGAGAACACATAGCAATGTTCTCATTCATCATAGCGAAAGTTCGCTACCCATTTTATATCATCTCCAAAGTCAGCATGTGAAACGATTCATTCACAGAGGGACATGATGAATATCTCTATTCATCATCCCCGTCATCGACAGTTTCACCTTCGGATAACATTTCCTGTTCAGGAACAACGTCTTCAAGTTCATCTTCATATGCGCCTGATTTACGTGATTCCATCAGAGATTCAACCTGAGATTCAAGATCTATAGGATTATCCTCTTTCACCCTGATGCCCCGATACCGCTTCATTCCGGTTCCGGCGGGAATCAGGTGTCCGATAATCACATTTTCCTTCAAACCCCTCAGAACGTCTCTACTACCAGCAATCGCCGCGTTTGTCAAGACCTTCGTCGTCTCCTGGAAGGATGCGGCGGAGATAAACGAGTCGATACTCAGTGAAGCTCTCGTAATACCGAGAAGCATCGGTTTCGCATCGGCCGGCTGCCCTCCTTGTGCCAGCACCCTGGCATTTTCCTCATGGAACCGGTACTTGTCGACCTGCTGTCCCTGAATGAAGGAAGTATCACCGACTCCTATGATCTCGACTTTGCGGAGCATCTGCCGGACGACGACACCGAGGTGTTTATCGTTGATATCAACTCCCTGAAGCCTGTAGACTTCCTGAACTTCATCAAGCAGGAAGGACTGCAGTGCATTCTCTCCGAGAATCTCGAGGATATCATGAGGAGCGATAGGCCCGTCACACAGTCTTTCAGCGGCTTCGACCCGGTCTCCGTCACGAACCAGCATATGCTTGCTCATCGGAACCAGATGCTTGAACTGATGACCGAAATCGTCTTCAACGACAACGACTCTCTTACCTTTGGTGACCGCACCGAATTTCACCACGCCGTCGACTTTCGCAAGTACGGACGGGTTTCTCGGTTTTCGAGCTTCGAACAATTCTCCGACACGAGGCAGACCACCTGTAATATCTTTCGTCTTTACACTTTCTTTCAGAATCTTGGCAAGGATCTGCCCTTTCTTGATCTGTGCGTGATCATCGATACTCAGATACGATGATGCAGGCAGAAAGTAGGTTGCAACGACTTCTTCCTGATTGTTCAGGATCGAGATACGGGGCTGAAGAGTCTCACTGATGTGCTCGGTGATCTTCTTCTCGATAGATCCGGTCTCGACGTTCACCTCTTCTTTCAAAGTCGTTCCCAGCTTGATGTCGACAAATTCGACTTTACCATCGAATTCTGCGATGATAGGCTCGCTGAACGGGTCGAAGAAAGCGATCGGCGTTCCGCTCTCAACATATGAGGGAACTTCAATCTTCAGCTGCGATCCGTTTCTGATATCTATGCGCTGTTCCTGAGAGACGATAAACAGACCGTTACCGTTGATCTTCGCGACTCCGATGACATCCGATGTAAAGTCGCGGCCGTCTTTGTCAGTATACAGAGGAGCTCCGATAGCCACAACATCTCCGTCACCGATCAGAAGTTTCTTGTAATCATCTTTCTTGAAGTGCTCGAGAACCTTGGAATAGAACATGAAACCTTTTCTTGTGAAAAGCTTTTCCCCATCCTCGGTCGTAACGATCGTTCCTGCAACAGAGTTGACGAATACCGGATAATTGAAAATGATACGATTCTCTTCCGAAGCGCTCGTTGCAGTTCCCCCGACGTGGAATGTTCTCATCGTAAGCTGGGTTCCGGGCTGTCCGATCGACTGCGCCGCAATTATACCGACGGCTTCACCGATATCTACCGGACGGTTCGTCGCCAGATTCCTTCCGTAACACTTCCTGCACACGCCATGATGGGCCTCACAGGTAAGAACCGTTCTGATCAGAACACGTTCGATACCGGACTGCTCGATCTCGATCGATTTCGCAGCTGTGATCTCTTCGTTCACATCCAGGATAAGTTCTCCGGTAGCAGGATGAATGACCTTCTCCAGAGTATATCTTCCCACGATTCGGTCCGAGAGAGATTCTACGATCTCATCACCGTCTTTCATCGCAGTTCTTTCGATACCGTTGATAGTTCCGCAGTCATCTTCGTTGATTACAACGTCCTGCGCGATATCAACCAGACGACGGGTCAGGTATCCGGCCTCGGCGGTCTTAAGCGCCGTATCGGCAAGTCCCTTACGGGCTCCGTTTGTAGAAATATAGAATTCGATGATCGAAAGACCTTCTTTGAAGTTGGATCTGATCGGGAATTCGATGATGTCACCGGAAGGTTTCGCCATCAACCCGCGCATACCGCCCAACTGACGGATCTGAGTCTTGGAACCTCTTGCACCGGAATCTGCCATGAGATATAACGGGTTAAATCCGCTCTGGCTCTTCTTCAGTTCATCCATGAGAGAGTTGGAAATATCTTCGGTGGTCTTACTCCACACCTCAATGACGCGGTTATACCGTTCATCCTGAGTAATATGACCCTGACGATACTGTTCTTTGATCTCATTCTGCCGTTTGTCCGCGATCGCGACAAGTTCAGCCTTCGCATCAGGAATGATCATATCGGAAAGACCGATTGTCGCCCCGAACAGTGTGGCGTACTTGAATCCGACATCCTTGATCGAATCAAGCATTTTTACAGCAACAGATGTCTTCTGGTCCTGAATAACGCTTCCCACGAGTTTCTTGAGCTCTTTATCACCGAAACAGATATTCTGGAATCCGATCTCTTCGGGCATCTCCGAATTGAAGATGACTCTTCCCGGAGTGGTCTCGACCACTTCACCGGTTTCCAGTTTATATTTAATCATCGCATTGTATGCGAGGGCACCGCTGTCGATGGCAAGGAAGAGTTCGCTAATATTGTCATAATATTTGCCCTCTCCTTTAGCACCTTTCATTTCACGGGTAAGGTAGTTGATCCCGAGAACCATGTCCTGCGAAGGAAATACGATCGGTTTTCCGTTAGCCGGGTCCAGCAGATTGTTTGCAGAGAGCATGAGCGTCCAGCATTCTATCTGGGCAGCCTGGGTCAGAGGCACGTGTACAGCCATCTGGTCACCATCGAAGTCGGCATTGTAGGCATGACATACGAGAGGATGCAGCTTGATCGCCTTTCCGTCGACGAGAACAGGCTCGAACGCCTGAATACCGAGACGGTGAAGCGTAGGAGCACGGTTAAGCAGAACCGGATGTTCCTTGACCACATCATCCAGTATCGCCCACACCTCAGGAGTCTCCTGTTCGACCAGAGCTTTCGCTTTCTTGATGTTGTATACGATGTCTTTCTGAACAAGCTTTTTCATGATGAACGGTTTATAGAGTTCCAGAGCCATTTTTGAAGGAAGACCGCACTGGTGCAGCCTCAGCTCCGGACCTACGACGATAACCGAACGTCCGCTGTAGTCAACACGTTTACCGAGCAGGTTCTGTCTGAATCGGCCCTGTTTCCCTTTAAGCATATCCGAAAGAGATTTGAGAGGTCTGTTGGAAGATCCTTTGACGACTCTCTTCTTCTTGGAGTTGTCGAACAGAGCATCGACTGCTTCCTGAAGCATTCTCTTCTCGTTTCTGATGATGATGTCGGGAGCATGCAGACTCATCAGGCGCGTCAGTCTGTTGTTTCTGTTGATCACTCTTCTGTACAGGTCGTTAAGGTCACTTGTTGCAAATCGGCCCCCGTCAAGCTGTACCATGGGACGCAGTTCGGGCGGTATCACGGGAATCACCGAGAGGATCATCCATTCCGGCTTGTTTCCGCTGTCTCTGAAGTTTTCGACGACCTCGATCCTTTTCAGAAGTCTCTTGTCGGCTTTTTCCCCTTTCGCAATCATCGTGGACCGCAGTTCGGCACTGATGGCTTCCAGATCTAGATTCTCGAGAAGGATCTTGATCGCTTCGGCACCCATCATCGCCTGGAACGATTCACCGTACTGCTCTCTCGCCTGATAATATTCATCTTCAGTGAGAAGCTGCTTCTCTTTCAGGTCTGTATCTCCGCTGTTGATGACTACGTATTTCTCATAGTAGAGAACCGACTGCAGTGCCGCACGGGGAATATCGAGCAGTAAGCTCATCCGTGAAGGGACTGAGCGGTAATACCATATATGAGAGACCGGAGATGCCAAATCGATATGCCCCATCCGTTCGCGCCGAACCTTGAAGTGAGTCACTTCAACACCACAGCGATCACAGATAACCCCTTTATAACGGATAGATTTGAACTTACCGCAGTAACACTCCCATTCTTTAGTCGTTCCGAAAATCTTCTCACAGAAAAGTCCATCACGTTCGGGGCGCAGTGTCCGGTAGTTAATTGTCTCTGGCTTCTTGACCTCACCGTAGGACCATGCCCTGATCTGCTCAGGGCTGGCCAGTTTAATCATGATGCTGTCGAAATCCTGAATTTCCTTCATCCGAAATCTCCCATCTTAATTATTCGAGTTGCTCTTATTGATCAACTCTTCATCACGTTCGGTAAGTGGCACCTGTCTACCTTTCGAATCATAGACAGACATATCAAGAGCCAAACCTCGAACTTCTTGAACAAGAACATTAAATGCTTCAGGCATACCGGCGTTGGTGGCAGGTTCACCTTTCACAATACTTTCATAAATCTTTACACGGCCGTTCATATCATCACTCTTGATGGTGAGCAGCTCCTGCAGAGTGTTGGCGGCACCGTAGGCCTCCAAAGCCCACACCTCCATCTCTCCGAGTCTCTGTCCGCCGAACTGAGCTTTACCTCCGAGAGGCTGCTGAGTGACAAGAGAATAAGGTCCTGTCGAACGGGCATGCATCTTATCATCAACGAGGTGATGAAGTTTAAGATAATAGATATACCCGCAGAATACAGGATTAACGAACGGCACACCGGTTCTTCCGTCATACAATGTCGTCTTGCTGGTAACAGGAAGATTCGCTTCCTTCATCTTCTGTTCGATAGTCTCAACGCTCGCAGACTGGAATACAGGAGAGGAATACCACTCGTTCAGAGCACTTGCCGCCCAGCCGAGCTGCGTTTCCATCAGCTGTCCGATATTCATTCGTGACGGAACACCGAGAGGGTTCAGACAGACATCCAGCGGAGTTCCATCTGCCATGTACGGCATATCCTCTTCAGGAAGAACACGGGCTACAACACCCTTGTTTCCGTGACGACCGGCCATCTTGTCACCCTGACGGAGCTTTCTCTTGGTCGCGATGAGCACCTTGACCATCTCATCGACTCCCGGCGGAAGCTCATCGCCTTCCGAACGTTTAAGACGCTGGATATCGATTACAGTTCCTTCTGTCCCGTGAGGAACCTTGAGGGAAGTATCTCTGACTTCCTTGGCCTTCTCACCGAAAATCGAATTAAGGAGCTTGAATTCCGGAGTCGTATCAGATTCCGATTTCGGAGTGACCTTACCAACAAGAATATTACCCGATCTGACAACCGACCCGACACGGACGATACCGTCTTCATCAAGCTGTTCCAGATTCTTTTCACTGGTATTGGGGATATCACGTGTAAGCTTCTCGGGACCGAGTTTCGTTTCTCTGATATCTGTGGAGAATTCTTTGATATGAATGGAAGTATAGATATCTTCCTTCACGACTCTCTCACTTATCAGGACAGCATCCTCGTAGTTGTATCCGTTCCAAGGGACGAATCCGCACAGGATATTTCTTCCCAGAGCAAGTTCACCGTTCTCAGTCGCAGGACCGTCGGCAAGGACTTCTCCCGCTTTCACTTTCTGATCTTTGAAAACTACAGGCTTCTGGTTGAAACAGGTATCCTGGTTGGTCCTCTCGAATTTCTGCACGTTGTAAACATCGACTTCGCCTTCGATATCGCCTTCATCCACGGTGATTTCGATTCTCGTGGAAGAGACATAGGAGACCGTTCCGCCCCGTTTCGCTTTGATGAGTACACCGGAATCGTATGCCGTCTTCGCTTCCATACCGGTTCCGACGAACGGAGCTTCCGGGAAGAGGAGAGGCACAGCCTGACGCTGCATGTTTGATCCCATCAATGCACGGTTGGCGTCATCATGCTCCAGGAACGGAATAAGCGATGCGGCGACACTGATTACCTGCATAGGAGAGACGTCCATGTATTTTACTTCATGAGCGCTCTTGGTCGTATAGTCACCGCTTCTTCTAACAGGAATGTCTTCTTCCTGGAAAGAACCGTCTTCATTCAACTTTGCATTACCCTGCGCAATAAAATACTTCTCTTCATCATTGGCATCGAGATAACGGTAAGATTTTGAGACCTTTCCGTCGATGACCTTTCTGTACGGGCTCTCCAGGAATCCGTGCTTGTTGACCCTGGTGTAGTTTGCGAGCGAGACGATCAGCCCGATGTTCGGACCTTCAGGAGTCTCGATGGGACACATACGGCCGTAGTGGGTATAGTGAACATCACGGACTTCGAAACTTGCACGGTCTCTCGAAAGACCGCCCGGTCCGAGTGCATTCAATCTTCTCTTATGAGTCAGCTCTGCAAGAGGATTGACCTGATCCATGAACTGGCTCAGCTGACTTGAACCGAAGAACTCCTTGATCGCGGCGACGACAGGTTTGTTCGATATCAGATCCTGAGGTTTTACCTGATTGGACTCAAGGTTCATTCTCTCACGTGCTATACGCTCCATACGGGCGAATGCCGCACTGAGCTGGTTCTGAAGGAGCTCTCCGACAGAACGGACACGTCTGTTTCCGAGGTGGTCGATGTCATCGACATTCTCTTCACCGATATAAACTTTGATCAGAAAGCCCATCGTATTTACGATGTCCTGAGGTGTGAGTACTGTCAGATCAGTGCTGGCATCCTCATCTTCGGCTTCCTCATCTGTTCCGAATTTCTTATTGAACTTGTAACGGCCGACAGATCCCAGATCATATCTTCTGCTTGAGAAGAACATGTCGGGAAGATCCTTTTCCGCCCGTTCGATCGCAATCATCTCTCCGGGCTGCAGAACCGCATAGATAGGGGACAGAACGTCCTCCTTCATCGGCTCATCATACCCTTCCTGAGTATATTTTGCATCTTCGACATCCAGACAGTTGATGATCACTCTGGAATGCAGTGATTCAGGATGATCTTCGTCAATCACCTGAATAGAAGTGATTCCGTCATGAACCAGCGCCTCGATGAAGGTCGGGGACAATTCATCTCCTGCTCTCAGAAGTTTAGGAGCATTCTTTCCGCCCTTCGTTGAATAGATATCTGTATAGGCGATAGCACCGACGAGATCGTTATTCTCGTTGAGCTCTTTGGAGAGGGTAACCTCTTTGCTCTTGTAGAAGTGCGAGACGATCTTCTCTCTGGAATCAAGTCCGATTGCACGCAGAAAGAGAGTTCCCAGGATTCTTTTCTTCCTGTCAACTTTCGCATAGATAAGTTCTTTCTTTTTGTCGTCAATCTCGAATTCCAGCCAGGAACCTCTGTAGGGAATGATTCTGGAAGAATAGACACCTTTATCATCAGAGAAGATAACACCGGGAGATCTGTGAATCTGACTTACCACAACACGTTCGGCACCGTTGATGATGAACGTTCCGCGGTCAGTCATCAGAGGGATATCTCCGAAATAGAGCTCTCTCTGCCTGATTTCACCGGTTCCAGTGAGTTCTAGAGCGATTGTGGCCTTAATCTGCACCGAATAAGTTCGTCCTTTGCGCTTGCATTCAAGCTCAGAAAACTTAATGTTGTCATAATCAATGGTGTAGCCCTGGTAATGGAGACACATCTCTCCGTTCTGGCTCTCGATCGGAAATGTCGATTGAAACACTTGTTCTAAGCCGCAGTTAGGATCTGGTTCTAGGTGTTGCCGCACTCTTGATAACTGGAGAAACCGCTCATAAGAATCGAGCTGAATTCCTACAAGATTTGGTAACTCACACACTTTCTCATAGTGGGCTCCAACATATGTTCTATTGATTGAATTGCCTTTGGCAACCATTGTTACCCTCCAAAGGTCGAAAATTGTAAAAGAATCAAAGATTTCTCAGAAACACTTTCACATCGTATTAAGGACACGACTGGCCACCGGAGAAAATCCGGTGGCTAGCCCCTTAGGCTTTCGCCTGTATCTTCATGAAAAAAATCGAACTATTTAACTTCAACAGTTCCGCCTGCAGCTTCAAGAGTCTCTTTGATAGATGCAGCATCTTCTTTAGAGACAGCTTCTTTGATTGTTCCGCCTGCAGTAACAAGATCTTTTGCCTCTTTGAGGCCGAGACCTGTGATAGTACGGACAGCCTTGATGACAGGAATTGTCTTACCGTCAGCAACACCTTTGAGAACAACGTCGAATTCCGACTGTTCTTCAACTTCCTCAGCAGCAGCTGCAGCTCCACCGGCGACTGCAACAGGAGCAGCAGCGGTAACACCGAACTTCTCTTCCATAGCTGAAATGAGATCTGAGATCTCCATGACAGTCATTCCTGCGATTGCTTCCAAAATTTCTTCTTTAGTAGCCATATTATCTTCTCCTTATCTTTTACGGTAATAGCATGTCTACGTCTGTACGAAGACTAAAACCGTTCTGATTGATTATTCTTCTCTTGCGTCGGCAACTGCCTGCAAGGTCCTTGCCAGTTTGTTCAGAGGCGCCTTGATAGTACCCATCAACGAAGCGATGAGTTCCAGACGTGTCGGCAGCTTGCTGTAAGATTCGATCTCTTCTTTATTGAACAGCTTGCCGTCAAGGTAAGCACCTTTGACTTCCAGAGGAGCATTCTTTGCAAAATCAAAGAGAATCTTTGAAACTGCGTTTGAAGCATCCTCACCTTTTGTAAGAGCCACAGCGGTAGGTCCGACGAGATTCTCCTCGGTTCCCTTGTGGTCGAGATCGTTAAGCACAATCTTGGCAAAACGATTCTTGACGACACGGTATGCTGCTTCCTGTTTTCTCAGCTGATTACGTAATTCAGTAATCTGCTCAACGGTCATTCCACGGTAATCAGTGAAAATGTAGCCATCAAATTGAGAGAACTCTGAAGTCATCTCTTTAACGGCGTCAACCTTATACTGAGCTTTTCGAGCTTGATATTCTGCCATCTGTCAATCCTCCTAGTTCTCTTTCACTGAGACCATTACACCAGGGCCCATTGTCGAACTGAGAGCGATACTCTTAAGGAAATCACCTTTAGCATCACTCGGTTTCTTTCTTAAAACTTCTGAAAGTACGACCTGTGCATTCTCTGCAATCTTGTCCGCGTCCATCGACACTTTACCGACTGCCAGGTGAACGACACCCGTCTTGTCAGATCTGAATTCAACTCTACCTTTTTTCAACTCTTCGAGAGCCCCTTTGATATCAAAAGTGACTGTCTGAGTCTTGGGGTTTGGCATGAGACCGCGACGACCGAGGATAGGACCGAGACGCCCAACATCCTTCATCATATCGGGTGTTGCGACTGCAACATCGAATTCCATCCATCCGCCTCTGATCTTCTCGACAAGATCGGTATCGCCTACATAGGTTGCACCGGCATCGAGAGCTTCCTGGGCCTTATCACCTTTGGCGAAGACCAGAACTCTCTTCTCTGCAGAGAACTGATGAGGAAGAACTACGGTATCACGGACAGACTGGCTCTTTTTAAGAGACAGATTCAAAGACATTTCCACAGTCTCGTCGAACTTGGCGAATGCAACCTTTTTTACAAGGTCCGCAGCTTCAACGAAAGTGAACTGTCTGGTCTTATCGACCTGTTTGACTGCTTCCAGGTATTTTTTTCCATGCTTCATTATTTGGCCTCCACTTCGACGCCCATACTTCTGGCTGTACCGGCAACAATCTTCTTTGCAGCCTCGATATCGTTGGCGTTAAGATCAGGAAGTTTGGTCTGAGCAATCTCAGTCAGCTGAGCCTGTGTCAGCTTGGCAACCTTCTGAGTATGAGGAACTCCGGAACCGCTGGTGATGCCGCATGCTTTCTTGATGAGCACAGCTGCTGGGGGAGTTTTGAGGATGAATGTAAAAGACCGGTCGGTATAGACGGTAATTACAACAGGAACGATCAATCCAGCTTCGAAGTTCTTTGTCTTGTCATTGAACTGCTGGACAAACTGGGGTGCACTGACACCATGAGGACCGAGAGCCGGACCGATTGGTGGTGCAGGGGTAGCTTTTTGGGCCGGGCACTGCAATTTTATAACAGCAGAAACCTTTTTCTTTGCCATAGTATTTCTCCTTACGCGGCTCGGAACTCACATTCCCTCCGCGTTGGTATTAACGCCTCATCAACGATAAGGCTCCCACCTGGCACCAATCAGAGGTGGCAGGAAGTATTATATACAGATTAATAGAGAGAAGATCTAAATCTTCTCGACCTGTAAAAAATCAACTTCTACTGGAGTAGAGCGACCGAAGATCCCGACGAGGACCCTGAGTTTCGCTTTTTCGAGGTTGATCTCCTCGATCGTTCCAGTAAACGATTCGAAAGGACCCTCGATAATCTTGACATGCTCGCCAACGCTGTAGTTCTGCTTCGGCCTGAGCACTTTCTCACTTTTGATCTCTCCGGTCTTCTGCAGAATCCCTTTGAGTTCTTCACTTGATAACGGAGTAGGTTTTCTCCCTTCCAGAGAGCCGACAAAACCGGTAACACCCTGAACCCGCTTGATCTGTGAACAGAACAATTCCCACTGGTACTCAGGCAGATCCATCTGAACAAGGATATAAGAAGGTAAGATCTTTCTCTTTACGGTCTTCTTGACCCCGTCTTTAACCTCAACAACATCCTCGGTCGGTATTTTTACATCAAGAACGACCTCTCCAAAAGAAAGGTCTGTTTCCATCAGTTTGCGGATAGTTTTTTCAATTTTCATCTCATACCCTGAATAGGTATGCACTACGTACCAGCTCTTCGCCATGAATTCTCCTAGAAAATCAGGTCGACACCTTGAACAAGGAGGAAATCAACCAACCCTAAGACCAAAGCAAATATAGCCGTAGAGACAAGCACGACTTTTGTTGAGGCAACTACTTCATCGCGTGAGGGCCATACCACCTTCTTTAACTCAAGATGAGATTCTTTAAAATACTTAATAATCTTTTTCATCATTCCCCCCTCCACTCAAGAGGTCAACAGGTCAGGTAGGACTCGAACCTACAACATCCGGTTTTGGAGACCAGCGCTCTAGCCATTGGAGCTACTGACCTGTTCACCTCTTGAGCAAAATTCGAGACTATTTTATTTTTGTCTCACGATGAAGCGTGTGCTTTCTTTCGAAGGGACAATACTTATTCAACTCAAGTTTCCCCGGTGTGTTCCGGCGGTTTTTTTCAGTTGTATAGTTTTTCTGCTTGCACTCAGTGCACTGGAGGGCGATCTTCTCTACCGGCCCCTTTTTCTTGCTAGCCATACCAAACTCCTTGCCGGCAGTACACCGACGTATTATCTCCTCAACGATCTCAAGTAAGAAGAGAAGAGCCCTCGATCGGATTTGAACCGATGACCCCCACCTTACCATGGTGGTGCTCTGCCGGCTGAGCTACAAGGGCGTATATATCGAAACGCGGGGAAACCCCCACTAAAACCGAGCAGATGTCAACGTAACAAATCAACTTCCTTTTGTCAATCACCTTCAGAGCGACTTTTTTACTATTTCCCGTTTTTTGACCGGGAGTATATCTCAAGAGGTTGATTCATTTTAAACCCGATTATATCATGATTACAGATTTTTTGAAATCACAACATCGAATCATTTATTGATAAACCAAAGGAGTAATATGTCAAACACAGATTTACATACCCGTTTTTCTCCCGACAAAAAGGCCATCGAAGTTGATTTCGCAGAGCATCTCAAATATTCTCTCGATGCTGATGAAATACACAACACCGAAGAACACAGATATACAGCGCTTGCCTACACCATAAGAGACAGGATCATTCATCAGTGGCATAAATCACGTGAAACACAGAGAAAGGCTCAGGTGAAACGGGTCTACTACCTGTCACTCGAATTTCTCATGGGGAGGGCGATGACGAACAATATCATCAACCTTCAACTGGAAAACGAAGTGAAGGACGCGATTGCCGAACTGGGATATTCCTATGAGGAGTTCGCCGATGTGGAAAATGATGCCGGACTGGGAAACGGCGGACTGGGAAGGCTGGCAGCCTGTTTCCTCGACTCTCTTGCCACTTTGGATATACCCTCATACGGTTACGGAATCCGCTACAATTACGGAATCTTCAAACAGCTGCTGAGAAACGGATGGCAGTCGGAACAACCCGACAACTGGCTCCGTCACGGAAATCCCTGGGAGATCGTGAGAGATGACATCACCTATACAGTCAATTTCGGAGGTGAAGTCAGAGTGATCAGGGAAGGTGGAAGGGACCTCTACAAATGGATCAGTGAAGACCAGGTGAGAGGAGTCGCCTACGATATGCCGGTCGTCGGATACGGCGGAAAGACGATCAACACCCTGAGGCTGTGGAGTGCAAAAGCCACCGAAGAATTCAATTTCCAGGAATTCAACGAGGGAGATTACATCGAATCAGTACGTTCGAAGATTCTTGCCGAGAATCTGACTCAGGTACTCTACCCCAACGATACTCTCTATATGGGAAAAGAACTGAGACTCAAACAGCAGTACTTCTTCGTAGCATGTTCACTGGCCGATATCATCCGGAGATTCAAACGGCAGAACACCTCCTGGCAGAAACTGCCCGAATTCGCAGCGATACAGCTCAATGACACGCACCCTTCACTGGCCATTCCTGAACTGATGCGCATTCTCGTCGATCTCGAACAAGTCGAATGGGAAGAAGCCTGGAACATCACGGTCCAGACTCTCGGTTATACGAATCATACTCTGATGCCTGAAGCCCTGGAAAAATGGCCTCTGCCTATGATCCAATCGATTCTGCCCCGTCATCTGCAGATAATATTCGAAATTAATCACCGTTTCCTTCAGCAGGCGGTCTCTTCATTCCCTTTGAAACCCGAGGCTCTCAGGAAGCTGAGCATCATCGAAGAGGGAGAGACAAAACAGGTCAGGATGGCAAACCTCTCGATCATAGGGACACACTCCACGAACGGAGTAGCAGAGCTGCACTCCCGGCTTCTGACCGAGAGGATGTTCCCCGAATTCGCCCAGGTCTTCCCCCAGAGATTCAACAATAAGACCAACGGTATCACGCAGAGAAGATGGCTGCTCGATTCGAACCCTCTTCTCGCAGCAAAGATCACCGAGGCAATCGGAGACGGCTGGATCACGGATTTCAGCAAGATCATAGACCTTGAGAAATATGCAGAAGACAGCGCATTCAGAGGAGATTTCCTTGCTATCAAGCACAAGGCGAAAGAACGGGCTGCGCGATTCATTCTGAAAGACTGCGGAATCACATTGGATTCTGAGACCATGTTCGATGTTCAGGTGAAGAGAATCCATGAATATAAACGGCAGCTGCTGAATGTACTTCACATCATTATGCTCTACCAGCAGATCAAAGAAGGAAAGACGAAAGACCTGCCGCCCACATCATTCATTTTCGGAGGGAAAGCCGCTCCGGGATATGTGAATGCGAAGCTGATCATAAAACTCATCAATTCCGTTTCCAGGATCATCAACAACGATTCTGATGTAAACAAATATCTCAAAGTACATTTCCTTCCGAACTACCGGGTAACCATGGCCGAGTACATCATTCCCGCGACAGATCTTTCAGAACAGATCTCCACTGCAGGGTTCGAAGCCTCCGGTACGGGAAACATGAAGTTCATGTGCAACGGAGCTCTTACAATCGGAACGATGGACGGAGCAAACGTCGAGATGGCACAGGAAGTCGGGAAAGAGCACATGTTCATCTTCGGCCACAATGCCGACGAGATAGAACAGATGAGATCGTCGTATAATCCCTATGGATGGGTTCAGGAAGATGAACAGATCAGGCAGTGTGTGGAGCTGCTGTTCTCGAACTTCTTCAACATCATGGAACCCCAGATCTTCGAACCGCTGAAACGGGCGCTGTTTGCCGAAGGGGACAAGTACTTCCATTTCGCCGATCTGAGACGATATAGCGAAGCACATAGCGCGGCCTCGGCCATGTATGCGAATGACAGAGAACTGTGGGCGAAGAAAGCCATACTGAACATCGCGCATTCCGGCAAATTCTCCAGCGACAGAACGATCATGGAATATACCACTGATATCTGGAAGGCGAAACGATGTCCGATCGATATCGACTCTTCCGAGAGTTCGACCATGAAGACCGCCAGAAAAAGATGATGGATGATAGTATCGAGGAGCTGCTGAAAAGCGGCTCCTCTCCGTTTATCATCAGATGAAGGGAACTATTTCGGTAATAACCGCGGCTAGAGCCGCAAACAGGGGTGCGAGCACAAGGGCAGGAAGGAAATTCCCCGTTTTGAACTGCTTCACTCCGAGAAGATTGAATGCGATCATGATAAGCAGAACCCCGCCCGCAGCAGACAGCTCCGTAAGACCGCTCTCTTTCAGAAGCGGAGAGATGGTAGCCCCACCGAGGGTGAATATCCCCTGATACACCAGAATCGTCACAGCCGAGCCGAGAACTCCGGGACCATAGGCCGCAGCGAATATGATCGCCATGGCACCATCCATCACCGACTTGATGAGAATCAGATTATAATCGGCGTGGGTTCCGGCGGCTATCGAGCCGACCACAGCCATCGCACCAGAACAAAAGAGAACTGAAGAGTTCAGAAATCCGACAGCGAACAGCGATGTACCCGAAGCAGTGCTGTCGGTCTTTTTGTTTCTTGAGCTGAAACGCTCTATCACATTACCGAGATTCAGTATCCTCTTTTCGATTTTCAGTGCATACCCGATCGCCCCTCCGGCAACCAGAGAAAAGAGAAGGACGAGAAAACTCTGTGTCTGCATCGCCATCTGCAGTCCGATGACGATAGTAACAAGACCTGCGGAGGCAAATACGACTTCTTTGAATTGTTCACTCAGCTTGGAACCGATCAACAGGCCGATGAGGGCTCCGATGATGACAGCAATGGCATTGATATAGGTGGCAATCATGTGATTGAGTATAATCATATGATCTGCTCTATTCAATCTTTATCATCAGAAACAGAGGTAATAGAAGGGAAAATATGGTACCCTTGTGAATGAATCAAGGAGATAAAAGATGCAGATAGTCTTACTCGCGGCAGGAAAGAGCAGCAGGATGGGAACCAACAAACTTGCTCTTCTCTATAAAGATAAGCCGCTGCTGATCCATTCTCTTGAAGCCGCCCTCGATTTCTCATCGCATGTTGTCCTGGTCACCGGATACTACCGAGAGCAGACTCTTTCCATCTTGAAAGAATACCGGTATGAACACCACCGGGCACTTCACATCGTCCATAACAACAGGCCCTCTGAGGGACAGTTCAGCTCGACATTGACTGGACTGAAAGAGATCAGCGGGGATGACTGCTGCGCCATAGCACTTTCGGACTCTCCGCTGATTCGAAAGGAACACTATCTGTTTCTCGAAGAGCATCTGGAGAGCCATGACGGAGTGAGAGTATTTCACCGCAGCACTCCCGGCCACCCCATGCTGTGCAGCGCCGATCTTGTACAGCAGGCAAAGCATGAGGATATCCATTCGACAATGAGAAGTTTTCTCGTCGGAAAGGATATCAACAACATCGAAAGCGACGACCCGAGCTGGATTCTCGATGTCGACACGATGCCCGCCTACCGGAAACTCCTATCTCTTTGAGAACTGCAGCTCACCGCCGGATACATCGATAACGACAGTATCATCTGCTGCGAACTCTCTTGAAAGAATCTTTTTGGCGATTTCGTTCTCGATCAGATTCTGTACGGCCCTCTTTATCGGTCGTGCTCCGAACTCGGGCGTATAACCGGCATCACTGACGAATTTCAAAGCTTCCTGTGATATCTGCAGCGAGATATTCTTCGAAGCAAGTCTGTTTTTCAGCAGGTCGATCTGCAGAGATACGATTTTAGTCAGAGCATCCCTGCCGAGGCGGTGGAAGATGATGATATCATCGATCCTGTTGATGAATTCGGGCCTGAATGACCGTTTGATAACCTGTTCCACTTTGAGTCTGCTTGTTTCGAAATCCTCGTTTTCCAATATGAACTCGCTTCCGAGATTGCTTGTCATAATGATGATGGTATTTCTGAAATCTACAACCCGGCCCTGTCCGTCTGTCAACCTTCCGTCATCCAGAACCTGAAGCAGAATGTTGAACACATCGGGATGAGCCTTTTCAACTTCATCGAACAGAATCACAGAATACGGCCTTCTGCGGACAATTTCGGTAAGCTGACCGCCCTGATCATATCCTACATACCCCGGAGGAGCACCGATCAGCCGGCTGACCGAGTATTTCTCCATATATTCACTCATATCGATCCTGGTCAGAGCTTTGACATCATCGAACAGAAAGGATGCGAGGACTTTGGCCAGTTCCGTCTTTCCGACACCGGTAGGTCCGGCAAAGAGAAAGGAACCCAAAGGACGCAGGTCATCACCTATTCCGGCCTTGTTTCTGCGTATCGCATTGCTCACCGCGACGATGGCATCTTTCTGTCCGATGACGCGCCGAGAAAGGATGGATTCGAGATTCGAATACTTATCCATCTCCGACTGCATCATCTTTGAGACAGGAATCCCGGTCCATTTTGATACGATCTTCGCGATATCATCATCTGTGACTTCCTCTCTGAGAAGCTGTTTTCCCTTCTGTACACTCTCCAATATCTTTGTCTGTGAAGCTATCTCTCCCATCAACTGCGGGATAAGACCATGTTTGATCTCGGCGGCTTTTGCGAGGTTCCCGTTTCGCTCGCTGACGACCTCTTCATGCTTCAGCTGTTCAAGTTTCGCCTTGTTTTCCCTGATTGACTGGATCGCAGTCTTCTCATTTCCCCATTGAAGCTGCAGAGAATCCCTGAGGGAATTAAGATGAGAAAGTTCACTATTGATCTTCTGGCGCCGTTTCTCACTCTTTGCATCGGTCTCTCTGGTAAGGGCCTGTTTTTCGATATTGAGCTGGAGGATTTTTCTTTCAATCTGATCAAGTTCGACCGGCTGGCTCTCTATCTCCATTTTAAGCTGGCTTGCCGCCTCATCGACCAGATCAATGGCTTTATCAGGGAGAAAACGGGAAGTGATATACCGGTCAGATAAAGTTGCTGCAGATACGAGTGCCTCATCTTTGATCCTGACCCCGTGGTGTACCTCATACCGTTCTTTCAATCCCCTCAAAATGGCAATCGTATCCTCGACGGTAGGCTCTTTTGTGAATACGGGCTGGAAACGTCTTTCCAGAGCCTTGTCGCTTTCAATATGTTTACGATATTCATCAAGAGTGGTCGCACCGATGGCCCTCAGTTCTCCTCTGGCCAGAGCAGGCTTGAGCAGATTCGAAGCATCGGTCGACCCCTCGGAGGCTCCCGCTCCCACAAGAGTATGAAGCTCATCGATGAATAGAATGATCTGCCCTTCAGATGCAACGACTTCGGAGATGACCGCTTTGAGCCGCTCTTCGAATTCGCCTCTGAACTTCGCTCCTGCTATGAGTGCACCGAGATCGAGTGAGAGCAGCTTTTTGGAGACAAGCGACTCGGGAACGTCCTTCGCCACGATCCTCTGTGCAAGTCCTTCGACAATGGCTGTCTTTCCGACCCCGGGCTCACCTATGAGTACGGGATTATTCTTCGTCCTTCTGGAGAGGACCTGCATAACCCGTCTGATCTCCTCATCTCTGCCTATCACAGGGTCAAGCTTCTGATTCTTTGCAAGGAGGGTCATATCCTTGCAGTATTTCTCGAGCGACTGATATCTTGATTCGGGATTCTCATCTGTGACTCTGTTGTTTCCTCTCACCGATTTGAGAGCTTCCATCACAGAATCCCGCCTTACCTGATACCGTTTCAGTAGAGCTCCCACCTTCGTCGGAGATTCAAGCATCGCAAGAAGAATGTGCTCGGCACTGATGAATTCGTCTTTAAAATTCTCTTTCTCTTTCTCTGCTCTGTAGAGCACGTCGGAAAGAGCTGAAGAGATTGTTCTCTGCTGAGATCCGTAGGTCTTGGGCAGCTGCTGAATGAGGGCAGTCGTTTCCTGTTCAAGCAATTCCTTGGAAATTCCAAGATGGTCGAACAGAGGAGAGAATACTCCATCCTTCTGTGTAAGCAAAGTCAGAAACAGATGTTCGGTCTCTATCACCGGATTATTATATGTTGATGCGATCGAATCTGATGCAGAGAGAGCTTCACGCAGTTTTAGTGTCATGTTTTCGATGTTCATTATATCCCCCTATAACTGAATCTATCTTACGTATAAGATACAAATAAGGGGATGAAGCGGCAATTTACCTCATTCAGGAAACGATGAAATGATGGGTATCCACCAGCCTCAGAGATTCAAGATAGTTAGCCACCAGCTGTTTGCTTCCCCCGATATCGAACGCATCCAGAAAAGCCAGCTGGAAACAGAACGATTCGAGAAGGATCACCAGGTGCTGGGTGATCTTGAAGACATCGCAGGGAACCACTTCCTTGCTGACGATCCCTACTCTGAGCAACCGTTTGAAAAGGATATGGAGTTTAGCTGTTCTGCGCAGTATGATATCGGAAAAATCGGTTCCCTCTTTCTTGAGCTGCAGCATCACATCCATCAGGGCAGTGAGTTCGCCTCTATGGGCCTTTGAGATATCTATGATATCGTTACAGATGTTCTGGATTCTCACCAGAACAGGATCGTCCGTATTCCATGCATAATCTGCATATTTGGTGAACATCCTGCCGGTAACCAGCTTTACCGCATAATAGTAGATTTGTTCCTTATCCTTGAAATACTGATAGATCGTAGGGCGCGAGATACCGCATTCGTTAGCGATCAGAGAAAGATTAGAGTCCTTATATCCTTCACGGGCGAACACTTTCAGTGCGGTCTGCAAGATCTTCTCTTTTCTCTCTTCATGGTTGATTCTTTTCGGCATCCTCTTATTCCTACTGTGTTATTATTGCTTCTATATGCTACAATATATCACGTATTTGTACAAATCGCCAAGCCTAGAAAGCCAAAGGGGAAGCATATATCATGATTCTGCCATCATTTATCGTTATTTTGTCAATCATCGTCACCTTATTATCAACAGCCTTTATCCGGACGATAATCATAAGGCACACAGCGGCATCAAAACTGCAGGAAAGTTATGAGATCCCTTCCGATATCCCGCTCGAAGACGCAGCTGAAAACCTTGCCGAAGCCGTCTCCTTCAAAACGGTGGCCTCTGAAAAAGAGAACTTTCCTCCTTTTCACAAGTTTCTCAGTGAACACTATCCTCTGGTACACTCGAAACTTTCCCGGATGTATTCTGATACCGACAATCTCGTGTTCGTATACGAAGGGAAAGATCCTTCCCTTCCTCCAGCACTTCTCACCGCTCATCAGGATGTGGTCCCGGCCGATGAGGGTGAATGGGAACATCCCCCCTTCGAAGCCGTAATTGATGACGACGGATACATCTACGGAAGAGGCAGTTTTGATGATAAAAGTTCTCTCATCGCGATTCTTGAATCTGTAGAATATCTTCTGAAACAGAACTTCGTTCCGAAAAGAACGTGGTATATCGCTTTCGGATGTGACGAGGAGACACGTGGAAGCGATGGAGCCTCCCTGATAGCATCGAGGTTCGAAGAAGATGGTATCCGTTTCGGCTTTCTTCTTGACGAGGGAGGGGTTGTGGCAAAAGGATTCATCGGTCAGATCAAAGCTCCCATTGCAGTCGTGGGCGTCTGCGAAAAAGGGAATGCGCATGTTTCCATGGAAGTATCGCTGATTGGAGGACACTCCTCCACACCGAAGAACCCCACATCGATGGGGATTCTCGCGAAAGCTGTATCACAAATCGAACACCATCCGCAGAGCCCCCGTCTGATCGCTCCGGTGAAACAGATGCTCCATCACCTAGGACTTCACGCACCGTTCTCCTTCGCCTACATCGTACTCAACAGCTGGCTCTTCGCTCCGATCATCATCTCGATCTTCAAAAAGAACCCGACGATGAATGCTCTGATCCGTTCCACGACCACAGTCACGATGGTTAAAGGAAGCGAAGCGGCGAACATCATTCCCACAACATCATACGGAATAATGAACATCCGCATGCTGCCGGGAGAGAAGGCCGCGACCGTTATCGATTCGATCACAAAGGATCTGAAAGACGATAGAGTCCGGTTCACAGTCGAATATGAAAGCCCAGTATCCACTGTCTCCCCCATCGATACAAAAGGTTTCGCTCATCTCAAAAACACAATCAGCACGATATTTCCCGAATGTGTGGTCTCTCCATATGTGATGACCGGAGGCTCCGATGCTCTCCATTATGAAAAAGTATGTGACAATGTATACCGGTTCACCCCGGCTCTGATGGACAACTCGGAACTTGACAGAATGCATAATACGAATGAGAGGTTCTCGAAAGAGAACCTCTCCAATGCGATACTATTCTATACGACCCTGATCAGAAACGATTCGTTCTAGAGTTTATCGCTCATCGTGGCGACCATCACGGCCTTGATCGTGTGCATTCTGTTCTCGGCTTCATCGAAGACGACCGAATGTTTTCCCCTGAAGACTTCATCGGTCACTTCCATCTCTTTGAGTCCGAACCGCTTCTCCACATCCTGAGCGATGAAAGTCTCGGTATCATGGAAAGCAGGAAGGCAGTGCTGGAAGATCACATCAGGATTATCTGAAGCCTCTATGAGCTGCTGATTCACCTGATAGGGGGTGAGAAGACTGATTCTTTCGGCCATCTTATCCTCTTCACCCATAGACACCCATACATCGGTGTAGATGATATCTGCACCGGCGACGGCTTTCACAGGATCACTTTCAATCTCTATCTTTGCTCCCGACTCTTTCAGATCATCCTGCAGAGAATCAAGGAATGACTGCGGCGGGTTCAGTTCTTGCGGAGTTGCGACAACGAAGTTCATCCCGACCTTTGCCGCTCCGATCATAAGAGCATTGGCCATGTTGTTCCTTCCGTCTCCGACATACACCATCTTCATTTCGGAAAGGGGTTTGTCCACATGCTCTCTTGCGGTCATGAAGTCTGCAAGAACCTGGGTCGGATGATCGATATCGGTCAAACCGTTGAATACAGGAATACCGGAGTGTTGTGCAAGCTGCTCGACAAGATCCTGACTTGATCCCCTGTACTGAAGACCGTCATAGTATCTGCCGAGAACATTGGCCGTATCTTCGATAGATTCCTTCTTTCCCATCTGACTGTTGGTAAGGTAGGTCACATTTCCTCCCTCATCAAAAGCAGCAACTTCAAAAGCACAGCGTGTTCGGGTAGAGGGTTTATCGAAAATCAGAACAATATTCTTTCCTTCCAACAGAAGATCCCGTTTTCCTGATCGTTTCTTAGCTTTGAGAGTATCAGCCAAATCCAATAGATAGGTGATCTCTTGCGGGGTGAAATCTTTCAACGTTAGCAGACTTCTTCCTTTCAAATTCATTTGGTATTCTCCTCTATTTCTTCGTGTGCTTCTGCACCGTTTGTTTCCACTGAAACCAATGTTCGTTGTATCTTCTCGCTTCTTTTAGAGGCAAGAGAGAGATCTGTCGAGGCAAGATCAAGCCGTTTCTTTGTCTTATCCAGCAACACTCCGAACTGAACAAATTCTGATTTCACTTTTGACAGAATCTGCCAGACTTCACTTGAATGCTCCTGTATCGACAAAGTCCTGAATCCCATCTGCAGACTGTTCAGAAGGGCCATAAGAGTAGTGGGCCCTGCAATCGTCACTCTATATTTAGTCTGCAGTTCCTCTACGAAACCGGGATGCTGAAGGACCTCCGCATAGAGACCTTCAAGGGGAAGAAAGAGAATGGCAAAATCCGTTGTGACAGGTACATTGATGTATTTGCTGCTGATATCTTTGGCTTCCCCTCTGATTCTCAGCCTTATGGCTTTCCGGATAGAATCTATTTGATCGATTTCATTATTGCGTTGTGCATCGATCAGCCGTTCATAATCCTCTTTCGGGAATTTGGCATCGATTGGAAGAAGAACATGTGTTTTGGGAGTTGATCCGGGAAGCTTGATAACAAACTCGACCCGTTCGTTGCTCCCTTTCCTGGTCGCAACATTTGTATCGTACTGCTCGGAGGTCAACATCTCTTTCAATATTGCATGAAGCTGGAACTCGCCCCAGATTCCTCTCGCCTTCACATTGGAGAGGACCCTTTTGAGATCACCGACACCATCTGCAAGATTTCTCATCTCTCCCAGAGATTTATTCACTGTTGTAAGTTGTTCACTGACCAGTCTGAAAGACTCTCCGAGACGTCTTTCAAGAGTCTGCTGAAGCTGTTCATCTACGGTATGCCGAATCTGTTCCAGTTTTCTCTCGTTATCGGTCCTCAGTGTCGTGAGCTTGGTATCTATCGTCTCATTTATCTGATGAAGCTGATTCTGAGTAAGCTGGGCGATGTTCGTCAGAGTCTGGATATTCTTGTTCAGCTGTTCATCCACAGCTGAACGCATGTTCTTCTCCAGGCGCCTGATCGCTATCGTGACGACAATATAAGAAGAAAGGGAAACAGCTACCACGATGAGTACTGAGAAAAGCAGACTGTTTGAACTATCCAAGATTCTATCCATCGGGTATGACTCTGTTTCCCTTCTTTTCTATCGTTACGAAATTAGAATACTACGACGACTTCTCCGTTAGGATAGTGCTGTTCGACGTAGTCTTTAATTGTATCACTCTGCAATGCATTCACCAGTGCCTTGATATCTTCATTGTTCTCATTGCCTTCTTTTACAGCGACAACGTTCACGTAAGGAGAATCGGAACCTTCGATCAGCAGTCCGTCGACATTCGCCTTCAGACCTGCGGGAATGGCGTAGTTACCATTGATGACAGCCGCGTCCACATCAGAGAGCACACGAGGAAGCGATGCGGCTTCGATCTCGGTGAACTTGAGATCATGCGGATTCGATGTGATATCGAACGGAGTTGCCGTGATTCCGGCACCTTCACTCAGGGTAATCAGTCCGTAACTCTGCAGCAGCAGCAACGCACGTCCGCCGTTGGTGGGATCGTTGGGTATTGCAATGGTGGCATTTGAAGGAAGATCATCGACTGAACTGTATTCTTTTGAATACAGAGCAATCGGTTCGATATGGATTCCTCCGGCATTTACCAGATGATACCCCTGTTCTTCGTTGAAAGATTCAAGATAAGGAATATGCTGGAAGAAGTTGGCATCAATCTGGCCGTCTTCCAACGCCTTGTTCGGAGTGACATAATCGGTGAACTCGACGATCTCGAGCTCGATACCCTGCTCCAGCAGGTCATCTTTGATCAGTTCGAGGAACGCCGCATGGGGTTCCGGAGTCGCTCCGACCTTCAAAGTCGTACTTTCCTGTTCCGACACACCGGCAGCAAATAGCGCTGACGATGCAACCAAAACGATCAATAGAATGCTTATTGTCTTTTTCATGTGTATTTCTCCCCGGATCTTCCTGTCGGAAGATTCTGTATAGTCTATCTTCGGCCCATCATACGGGCACTGATTTTATTTCCAAGGACCTGGATGAGTTCGACCAATACGAGGATAATGACAACAGAGACAAACATGATATCTCCTCTGAACCGCTGATATCCATACCGTATTGCCAAATCTCCAAGTCCGCCTCCGCCGATGGCTCCTGCCATCGCCGAATATCCAATCAGATTAATGATTGTAAGCGTCACCCCTGAAACGAGCGAAGGCATCGCCTCAGGCAGTAATACTTTGTAGATGATCTGCCAAGTAGTGGATCCCATAGCTCGGGCGGCCTGAATGACCCCCGGATCCACCTCCTTTAGTGACGTTTCAATAATACGTGCAACGAAGGGAGCTGCAGCGATTGAAAGTGGCACTATAGTTGCACTTGTTCCAATACTTGTCCCTACTATCACTCTGGACAGAGGGAACAGCAATATCATGAGGATGATAAAAGGAAAACTTCTCAGAACGTTCACAATACGCCCGAGAATATTGTTCAATAACGGTTTGGGAATGATCCCGCCCTGCTCTATAGGGCCTGTAACACACAGAAGAACACCGAGAGGCAGTCCGAGAACCAGTGAGAACAAGGTGGAGGCAAAAACCATCACCAGAGTCTGCCATGTTGCTGTAGAAACCAGGAGTATAAGCTGATTCATATCAATGACCCTCCTCTTCTACGATTATTCCGGACAGTTTCAAAGCCGCAACAGCCTTATCTACTTCGTCGCTCTCTCCGATAATGTCACAGATGAGAGTGCCGACATCTTCATCAGATACCGTCTGCACTCCTCCTGCTCTGATATTGAATTCGACATCATAGTTCTTCTGGATACGTGAGAGCACCGGCTCGCCTGTAAGATCGCCTCTGAAACGTAGAGTATATCTTCCGCCTTCGGTCGACCACCTTACAATGTCCTGATGTTTCGAATCTTCGCTTTCAGCGAGAGGCGCAAGATTTGCAAGGAAATCGCGCGTTGTATCACTTTTGGGGGTGACAAATACATCAGCGACTTTACCTTCCTCGACAACCTTGCCGTCTTCGAGCACGGCAACATATTCACAGGCATCCCTGACGACCTCCATCTGATGGGTGATCATCACGACTGTGAGATTCATTTTGTGTTGAAGGTCTTTAAGCAGAGAAAGGATAGATCGTGTAGTCTGCGGATCGAGGGCACTGGTGGCCTCGTCACAGAACAGGATATCGGGGTTATTCGCAAGAGCTCTTGCTATGGCAACCCTCTGTTTCTGACCGCCGCTGAGTGTACTGACCGGAGCATCTTTTCTCCCGGTAAGGCCCACAAGTTCAAGAAGCTGGTCAACTCGTTTATCTATCTCTTTTGATGGAACTGCTGCGATCTCCAGCGGATAGGCAATATTCTCCCCTGCATTTCTTGAAGAAAATAGATTGAAGTTCTGAAAGATCATACCGATCTTTCTCCTCTGAGATATCAGCAGGTCTTTTGAGAGATTATCGACACGATTCGATTCATAATAGATTTCTCCCTTATCGGGAGATTCAAGAAGTGAGACAAGGCGCACAAGGGTAGATTTTCCTGCCCCACTTTTACCGATGATACCGTAAATAGTGTTATCAGGAATCTTCAGTGAGATATCATGAACAGCGTGTAACGATCCGTAGGATCTGTCGAGTCCATGTAAAGATATCTGCATGCGCCGCTACTCCTTGCCTTAAATTATGATAAACGTATCACATAATAGAATAAATTATCAGAGGATTTCAAGCGACAATCGATATTTTTCGAATAATCAGAATGATAATATGCCGAATCTTACATATTCAATACATAATTATCCATCTGGATTGCGAAAAAGACAAAAAAAATTCCGGCAACGACCTACTCTCCCGCGCGAACGCAGTACCATCGGCGCAAGAAGGCTTGACTTCCGTGTTCGGGATGGGAACGGGTATGACCCTTCTGCTATAGTCACCGGAAAAATTTATATATGTATCACATCACATCTCGAAAATATTTCAATATGTGGTGTTATAGGCAAAAAAAAGGTCCGGCAGCTACCTACTCTCCCGCGCGAACGCAGTACCATCGGCGTTAGAGGGCTTGACTTCCGTGTTCGGGATGGGAACGGGTATAACACCTCTGCTATGGCCACCGGACCAGATTCTCTTTAGTAC